>CAZWZF010000072.1:0-21726 GCA_964638715.1 uncultured bacterium
ATACTATCCGGCATCGCTCTCATCCTCTCGCAATTATCCGGTACCGGCAACTGGTGGATATTATCGCTGTGGAACGGCATCAGCGCAATCCTTCCCGGCTGGCTGATAGCTTTCCTAACAATTTATTCATCCATAATATGCGCCATCTACATCTGGAAAAAGTTTGAAACCATAATAGGCATCGAAGAACCCGGCGCCCGCTGGGGAATCTGGAGCATGCTGATTTCAACAGCAACCGCCGTAATAATAGCGGTCTCATTATGGACAAACCCGGCAATCATCGACGCGTTGCGGAAGGCTTTGTTGCAGACACAGTGATTATTTTTTATCTGAACCATGATTTTGGGAGATTAATTGATTAAAGGATTGTCGAGGCAATTGCATAACCTGTGTAACCAGGAGTATTTCGAGCAAGATGCTTGCAATATATTGAGTTTTGCAATAAACTCTAAAAATTTTATTTTCTCTTCATTCGAGAGGTGGCAAGAGCGTCCTGCTCGAAAAAAGAAAGAGCCGGAAATAAATTTCAGCACTTTGTATCTTCTTGAACAGTTAACGTCACCGGGACGGTGACGCCACATTTTGCGCTAAATCCTGATTAATACTCAATATTTCAATTTGAAACAATGACAAAACAGGTTTTGATAAAACCTGTATTAATCCATAAATCGTAAAATCCTACAAAATCGTGGTTCAGACAATGAAATCCTACCCCAACCTTTTCCTGAACCGTAATGCGCTGGCGGTTATTATGGATACTCCGAAGGTTAGTAGGGCGAGTATTTGCGGCCATAGTTCGGGGAAGCCGGTGCCTTTTAAAAATACTCCGCGTACTATCTCCAGGAAATAGCGCATGGGTATGAACAGGGTGATGTTTTGGAATATAACCGGCATGTTTTCTATGGGGAAGATGAAGCCGGAGAGCAGGATGAACGGCATGATGAAGAAGAAGGCGGTGAGCATTGCTTCCTGTTGGGTGGTGGAGACGGTGGAGATGAATATCCCCAGTCCCAGGGTAGTCATCAGGAATAATATCGCGCTGAAGACGATTATTAATACCGACCCGCGCACCGGCAGGTCAAAACCGAGACGCGCTACTATCAGGATGATGCTAAGGTCAATCATTGCGATAATAAGATAAGGGAGTGTTTTCCCCAACATCAGTTCCAGCGGGGTTATCGGCGTTACTATCAATTGCTCCAGGGTGCCGATTTCGCGTTCTTTCACTATCCCCATCGAGGTGAGAATCATGGATATCATCATGATGATCATTGCCAATACCCCGGGCACCATGAACCGCACGCTTTTCATCTCCGGGTTGTACCATACCCGAGGCTGGTAATTCAACTGCGGCAGTCGGGGGGCGTACTGTTTTGCCTTATTCAGCATCAATTCGATGTTCGCCGTGCTATACTCGCGCAATACCCCGGTGGTGTATCCGCCAATAACCCGCGCCGTTTGCGAGTCGGAACCATCAATGTATGCCGCAATCTGTGTCTGTCTGCCAGTGGCTACATCATCTGCAAATCCTTTGGGTATTATCAGCACTAATTTAGCGCGACCGGCTTGCAGTGCTTCTTCCACCTGGTGATTATTGGCGACGAAATCGACAATTTTAAATTCTTTGCTGGAGTCGAATTTCTGCGTCAAGGCGCGGCTTGCAGGTGATTTGTCATAATCGCAAATGGCGGTAGCAATATTGGTGACATCGCTGGTGATGGCGTAACCGAAGAGGAATAACTGAAAGATGGGGGCAACAAAAATAAAACCCAGCATTTTTTTATCGCGCAGGGTTTGCTTGAATTCTTTAATAATAATTCGTCGTAACCGGCGAAACGAAAAGTTCATAATTTTATTACATTTTTTGACATGATTAACAGGATTAACGTGATGTATTCATGTTAATCCTGTCAAAAAATCAAAACCCTGATTGATAAATGTTAATTAGCTGCAGAATTCGCCGCATTCTGATGATGCCTGGACGGCTACAACTTCTTCTATTTCAGGGATACGCTCTTTCAAATATCGCTCCACACCGTTTTTTAGGGTGGCAGCAGCATTTGGGCAGCCGCCGCAGGCGCCGGTCAGGGTAACTTTTACCACATTGCCTTCAAGGGCTACAAACTCGACATCGCCACCATGTGACTGCAGAAATACACGTACTTCTTCTAATACTTCGCGAACTTTATCTTCCATCATATTTTCCTTTTCAGAGATTAGCCGCCGTGGCGACCGTACCTATTTTACCCTATTTAATGGGATTTATGCACCCCTAAAAAATTTAAATTAGTATAAAAGTCGCGATTTTAAATGTGATAGGCTGATTAAATATAAAAACACAGAGGAATATCTGGTTTCCTCTGTGTTTTTTATTAAATATAGAATACTTTTATGGTGCGTAAAGCTGAATTTCATCAATGATCAATCCACTGTTCGTGGTGGGATTGTTGCCCAGCGTGTTATCACCGTACAGGCGAACGCCGGTGATGGCGCGGTTGGCCAGGTAACACCAGTAATAGTCTTTGGCATTCTGATTTGCTGTACCGACATCGTCCCAGGTGCCGCCGGTGGAGTATTGCAATTGCACATGGTAGTTCGACCATCGGTAGGACGTACCATTGCTCTCCCCTGATGTCACCCGCATCCCTTTTACTTTGGTCGGGGTCGTGAAGGTAATGCCGACGTAATTGGCGGTGGCAGCGGAATCCGCGCGCCAGCGGTCTGCCGCAGTAATACTCCCATCGATAACTTTCGAAGCACCGGAGCTGGTGCTGTTCGAGATCGTGGAAGCAGTACGAGCGATATTCGTGCCGGGGTTATCACACAGCCACTGCGCAGAATTCAAACGCCACCAACTCCGGAGCATGGGCGGATTCGTGCCATTGGCCACAATCGTCCCCCCCGTTGAATTTGAAGGTCGTATCCCACTGAACAGATTTATAATGACGCCAGTACTGTTTGCAACGGTCGTCGCATAATTTGCGACGACGCGTCCCCCCACGGCTATCGTGCCGCTTTGTACGGAATCAGAGTTGACTTCATCGATCATGACCGCGCCGACCGGCTGTGAAGACCAGGTAGCTGTGTAGGATCCCGGGCTGCTGTTAACACAAAAGCAGTCAGTTGTATACGATCCCCCATAAGCTCCGCCATCCTGCGCGGCTAGCGTATATGGGCAAGTACCGAGCATGACAGTATCGGTCATCGGCAACCCACTGAGCAGTGGCGGGCTGGTCAACATGGCAACATGACCGTCGACGAAAGATGCGATGGCAGAGTTAGTGTGCCGAAGGTCGAGGTCAGCGGTCGTATAGATCACTGGTCCGGCAGCAGTTGCCAAAACGACGCCCGATGCTGTGGTCGCGGCGTGGAGAATGGCATCGGCGGTGAGCAGTACCAATGCCGGGTCGTTCAGTGTTCCGACGGCTGCGCCGCCGACCAGGTTACTGTAGGAATAGCCAAGGGGAGTCGCTTTCCCGAGTGTTGGGCAAATCAGTACGCCGGGATCGACTTTAATATCCTGCCACATCGTCGTTGTGGACGGAAAGGTCTCTTCATGATCCTGGATATACATTTGCACAGAAGCAGCAATCTGCCGCTGATTTGATGTACAGGTGGTTTGGCGTGCTTTTTCTCTTGCGCGGGCAAATACCGGGAAGAGAATCGCAGCCAAAATGGCAATAATGGCAATGACGACTAATAACTCAATTAGCGTAAAGCCGCGACGATTAATCTTTTTCTGCATGTTTTTACCTCCAAAGAGTTTTATCTATTTTAAAATAGATAAACTTAACTGTTTATTTTATACTGATTCAACATTTATTCAATAGGTAGACTATTCCAATTTACGCCAATTTAGGGTAAAATATTGCCAATATGACAAACAGAATCGATACATCATATAATCCGCGCATTCATTTTCACGAATTAAATCGTATTTGCATGCGGATTAACCATTACATACCACCTGCCATTCTGCAGGGATATCGCATGACTTTGCCGTTAATTTTTGCAACCTCGCTGGCACCTAATCGCCCGCATTCCCCAATGGAGTTTCTTCAGTATCCTTCAACCTACGGCATGTATCTATGTGTGGAAGGCACCGGTCGTATGATATCACCGGATGAGTGGGAATTGCAGCCTGGCTCGCTGATAATTTGCCCGCCAGATAAAGATTTTCAATGGGTCATTAATTCATCAGGCATGCTGGTATTCTATTTCTTTTTCACCATTGACCCGGCTATTCCGGTTATGAAAAAGTTGCCACGAGCAGTTTGGCCGCATTTTATTCAGGAATTGGCAATTATTGCCGATGAATATCGGCAAAATATACCAGGTTGGTCGGAACGCGCCTCCATACGATGCAGTATCATGCTCTCGCGTGTTTGCACCTTGCTGGGTACTTTAAAACCGGCGACACCATCACCCTACCTTACCCAATTTTTGATTTCTGATGTCGATAGTTATCTGCAGAGCAATTTAGCGATGCCAGTCCGGGTATCAGAAGTAGCAGAACATCTGGGAATAAGCCAGCGTACCCTGATGCGGCATTACCAGCGAATATCCGGCAAAACGGTACATACTCGCATGTTGGAATTGCGCATGGAAAAAGCCTGTTCATTGCTTGGCAGCACCCTGTTGCCATTAATTGATGTTGCTGCTCAAGTAGGTTTTTCCAGCGTCAACTATTTCGGCAAAGCCTTTCATCGCCATATCGGAACTACCCCTTGCGAGTATCGAAATAATGCGTTTAGAGAAAAAAGTAAAATAATTCCTTGACAACTTTTACATTACTTAAGGATAATCTTAATATGAAACTAAGGGATAATATTTATGGTTAACATCGCAACACCTGCACATCATGGCAATAAGTCGGGACGGGTTGATTATTGGGATGCGGTGCGGGGGATAGCGATTTTTTGCGTTATTGTTATCCATGCGATTGGGTCGGCATGGTATTTTGTTAATGACAATAGCGGTGCTGAAAATCTCTATTTCCTGGTTAGCCTGCGTCAGGTTGTCGCTTTTGCCGTACCGGTTTTCCTTTTTATGTCGGGTTATTTCCTGCGGGATGTCGTCATACATGATTTTCCCGACTACATCGCATTTTTGCGCAAGCGTTTAGTCCGTATTCTGGTGCCGTACCTTTTATGGTCGTTTGTCTATATTGGATATACCGCGTTATCTACCTGGGTTTATCCTTCGATTCTGTCGGTATTCACCACATTATTATTAGGCCAGGCAAGCGGGCCGTTCTATTTCATTCTGCTCATTTGTCAGTTTTACATACTTTTGCCGTTATTCCTTTTCTTGCGAAAATCAACGTTTGGTTTTGTCAGTGTGTGTATATTGAATATTCTGGGAATTGTCGCTTTGTATGCATACACATTAATAACCGGCAGTTCGCCGTCATTAGTCTGTTATGGCGTGCCTTTCTTTATGTGGATGATATATTTTATGATTGGTATAAATGCAAACAAGATATATACCTATTTGCGAACCCCGGCAATTGTGATAACACTGGTGATTACGCTAATAATCGCCGTTATAGAAAGCCTGTACCTGATGCATATCAGTGGCGAAAATACCGTATTTGCCACTTCATCTGTCCGGCTTGGTTCAATGTTATATACAATCCCAATCATTTTGCTGGTGTTGAAATTAAGTAAATCCAGGTGGTCGATACCAGGAAAACTCGTCCACCTGGGACATTATTCCTTCGGAATATATTTCATCCACATGCTGATACTGACATTCACATCACAATTTATCACAACCGTCCCCTTCATAACCGCTCATCCTATGTTGTATTCAATAATACTTACCATCTTAACGACAGTATCATGCTACGCAATAGGTACAGTAATCAACCGCCTACTGCCGCGTAATTTTACGAAATTGTACTTGGGGTTTGGAGCGTAAAGGGTGTTAGGTTGTAAGGCATTAGTCAGTTAGCAATCAAATTCGAACAAAAAAAGCCATGATTTTGAATAGAAAATTTCACATCGTTGAAGACCATCTCTCGCCCCTCTTTGGCAAGGCTGTGCTTTATACACATTTTTGTAATTGTATTTTATATTTTCAAGAAAAACTCACATATTAACAACATACAAGAAAAAAGTCACAAAATAGATATTACGATCCCAGAGTGGGTCGGATGTAAAGTGGTAGTAACAATATTTTTATCAAATGAAAAAATGCTGGTAATTACATCCGACCCACTCTGGGGTCGATTAGCTCCTGTTAGTTTCAATTCTATAAACATACGACCCCATCCGTTTAGGCGAAGATAAATTGATAAAATGTGTATAAGGGTAAGGGCGTTGCCGTGGGCTATGGAATTGTGTTACTAATAAAATTAACGGGAGATATGTAGATACTATGCAATTCCATTACCTCGAAATTTAGCATATCAAACGAAATTTTTGTAAAATTTGCAAAAGGATGAGATTAATAATATAGGTTGTAAAAGAACATGCTGTTTTATTACTGTTTGAATACCTATATGTCAATTTTGCAACAGATTTACCACTTTGTAAAAAAAATCACAAATATTTATGAAATTTTTCACAAAGTTATTGTTTATTGCCTGTCAATAAGTTATCATTAACTAATGGCATCGAATTGCTATCATTTAAACTGGTTATAACCGGGGGTTTTTCTTATGGGTACTCAGGTATCGCAATGTAAATGTTGCGAAGAGACTGAAGAGGCTAAACTGGCGCGAATCGGCGAAATTATCGACGAATTTAAAGACAGTGAAGGCAGCCTTATTCAGGTTTTGCACTTAGTGCAGGGTGTATACGGCTATCTGCCGTTAGATATCCAACAATTAATCGCTGACCGGATGGATATTCCTCTATCTGAAGTCAATGGCGTTACGACGTTTTATTCGTTTTTCTCTACTCAACCGCGGGGTGAATATACCATTCGCGTTTGCCTGGGAACTGCATGTTATGTGCGCGGCAGCGCGAAGATTTTGAAGCGTCTTACCGAGATGCTGGGTGTTGAAGTTGGCGGTACCACCGCTGACAAGAAGTTCACCCTGGAAGTTATGCGCTGTCTGGGCGCGTGTGGATTGGCACCGGCGATGATGATTAATGATGAAGTCATTGCCCAGGTTAATCCGCAGAAGTTGAATGGCATCCTGGAAAAATGCGACTGGAGAAAGAGCTGATTATGACTACTGTTACTAAAAATATTACCTCTCTCGCTGATTTAGATGCTATCAAATCATGCTATCAGTCAGAGGAAAAATCTAAAAAGTTTCAATTATTAGTATGTGCTGGTGCCGGTTGTATTTCGTCTGGCTGTCATGCTGTACGCGATTCCCTGTTAAAATCTCTTGAAGCCGCCGGTCTTTCAGACAAGGTAGTTATTCACGAAACCGGGTGTATCGGCACCTGCGACCTGGGTCCATCCCTGGTAGTGCAGCCGGATGACGTTTTTTACATAAAGCTGAAACCGGAAGATATGCCGAAAATCGTAAACCAGCATCTGGTGAATGGCAAAGTTATCGATTCACTCTGTTATTTAAATCGCAAAACAGATGAAAAAGTAACCCATCTTGCAGATATTGAATTTTTCAAACGTCAGGTACGTCTGGTAACCGCACGCTGCGGCAGTATGCCTTATGATAGTATTAATGCATACATCGCATCTGACGGATATTATGGGCTGGCTAAATCACTGCTGCAAATGTCGCAGATGGATGTGATTACAGAAATGAAAAAATCAGGATTGCGTGGTCGCGGCGGCGGCGGTTTCCCCACTGGAATTAAATGGGAAGCTGGCTACAAGGCTGTTGGCGACGAAAAAGTAGTTGTTTGCAATGGCGACGAAGGCGACCCGGGCGCATTTATGGATCGTTCGCTGATGGAAGGCGACCCCCATGCGGTAATTGAAGGCATGCTGATATGCGGTTACGCCATCGGCGCGAATATGGGCTATATTTACGTCCGCGCTGAATACCCAACCGCCATTGAGCGCATGCAGGAAGCGATAAAACAGGCACACGAATATGGTTTATTGGGTAAAAGCGTAATGGGAACCAGTTTCGCGTTTGATATTCAAATCCGCATCGGTGCCGGCGCATTTGTCTGCGGTGAAGAAACCGCGCTGATGGCGTCCATCGAAGGCCATCGCGGAGAACCGCGCCAGAAACCGCCATTCCCGTTTGAACGTGGCGTATTTGGCAAACCGACTATCATCAATAATGTTGAAACCCTCGCGAATGTGCCGTTGATAATCAATAAATCCGCCGACTGGTTCGCTGGTTACGGCACCCCCAACAGCAAAGGAACGAAAGTATTCGCGCTGGCTGGCGACGTGGTAAATACTGGTATCGTCGAAGTTCCCATGGGTACCACCCTTGGTGAAATTATCTTTGACATCGGCGGCGGCATGCAAAACGGCAAAGAGTTTAAAGCTGCCCAGACCGGCGGTCCCAGTGGCGGGTGTTTGACGAAAGAACATCTCAATACTCCGGTTGATTATGACTCTCTTGTGAAATTGGGTACAATCATGGGTTCCGGCGGATTAATCGCCATGGACGAAGATACCTGTATGGTAGACGTTGCCCGGTTCTTCATGGACTTCGTACAGGACGAATCCTGCGGCAAATGCGTACCATGTCGTATAGGAACCAAGCGAATGCTGGAGATTCTTGAACGAATCACCCAGGGTAAAGGCCGACCAGGCGATATTGAATTGTTGAGAGAACTGGCTGTTACTACCAAAGAAACCGCAACCTGCGGACTTGGACAAACGGCAGGCAATCCGGTATTAAGCACACTGCGTTATTTCCTTGATGAGTTTGAAGAGCATATTAAACATAACTATTGCCGCGGCGGTATTTGCGCAGAAATGTTCATCTCGCCTTGCCAGAACGCTTGTCCTGCTGGTGTTAATGTCCCTGGTTATGTGGCGCTTATCGCTGCTGGCCGACCACGCGACGCCTATAACTTGATTCGCAAAGACAACCCGTTCCCGGCGATTTGCGGCCGCGTTTGCACTCACCCATGCGAGAGCAAATGCCGGCGCGCCCAGGTTGACGAATCATTGGCAATCTGCGACTTGAAGCGTTATGCGTCAGACTTTGTATTCAGCAATGACGAACCATACATGGACCTGGTATTCCCGAAAAAAGATGAGTCTATCGGCATCATTGGCGCCGGGCCATCCGGCCTTACCTGCGCATATTATCTGGCGCGGTTGGGTTACGGGGTGACGGTTTATGAAATGCAGCCAATCGCCGGCGGCATGCTGGCTTACGGTATTCCTGAATATCGGCTGCCAAATGATATCCTGGAAAAAGAGATACGCCTGATCGAACAGGTTGGCGTAGAAATTAAGCTGGGTGTTGAAGTCGGCAAAGATATCCTGTTCAGCGAAATGCGTCATAAGCACAACGCCATTTATGTAGCTACCGGAACCCAGTTCCCCAATAAAGTTGGCGTACCGGGTGAAGAACTTGCTGGCGTATACCATGGCCTTGATTTCCTGCGCGATGTAGCATTGGGCAAACCGGTAACAGTGGGCAAAAATGTTGTCGTCATCGGCGGCGGAAGCACAGCGTTTGATGCGGCGCGAACCGCACTGCGCAAAGGTGCCGAATCCGTGACGGTCATTTATCGCCGCACTATCGAAGATATGCCGGCAGACCAGCGTGAAATTGATGAAGCGATTGAAGAAGGTGTAGAAGTCCGCGAGTTGTTGGCTCCTGTTGCAATTGTTGGCGATAAACATGTCACCGGCATTCGCTGCATAGCCATGGAATTGCGCGGATTTGACAGTGCCGGCCGCCGCAAGCCGTATCCAGTAGAAGGTTTTGAAGTGGTTATCGCTGCCGATATGGTTATTCCTGCGGTCAGCCAGCATTCCGACCTGCCATTCATCAGCAAAGATGATATCGAAGTCAGTCAATGGGGAACCCTGGTTACCGACCCGGAAACCATGATGACATCAATTGATGGCGTATTCGCTGGCGGCGATGTTATCCGCGGCCCGGATATCGTCATCACCGCTATTGCTGATGGCAAAAAGACGGCATCCGCAATCAGCAGCTACCTGGGTGGCACCGGTGAATTGAATACCGGCGAAGATATTGAAATACCGATGCCGGAAGCGGAAGAAGAAGTTATGGAACACGAACGATTTGAGATGCGATATGTCGATCCTGAACAGCGTGTGAAAAACTTTGACGAAGTCGTTGTCGGTTTCCATCGCTTGAATGCGATTGCGGAAGCAATGCGCTGTCTGCGCTGCGATCGCCGCTGCTGATAATAACGGCGGAAAAGTTGTTAAACTTTTCCGCCTGATATGAATATAAAGGTAATAAAAAAATGGCAACAATTAATTTGACGATAAATGGAAAAGCGTGTTGTGCTGATAGCGGCCTTTCTATATTGGAAGCGGCAAAACAGAACAATATTAAAATTCCAAATTTCTGTTATCTCGAAGGCATTCACCAGATTGGTGCTTGCCGGGTATGCGTAGTAGAAATCGAAGGCGCACGCACTCTGCAGGCATCATGCCTGGTAGAAATTAAAGAAGGCATGGTAGTGCGAACTAATACAGAAAAGGTTCGCAAAGCCCGTAAAGTTCTTTATGAATTGATGCTTTCCGACCATCCGCGCAACTGCCTTAGTTGCTCGCGCAACCAGAAATGCGAGTTCCAGGAGTTAGGCGAACTGATTCAAATAGATGAATCTCGTTTTGCAGATTGCGAACCAATACAGCGTCCGCCGGATTTATCCACCCCGTCTATCGTTCGCGATATGACGAAGTGCATCCTTTGCCGCCGCTGCATCACTATATGCAATCAAATCCAGGGTGTAGGCGTTCTTAATGTCTCTCATCGCGGCATTAAAACCACCGTTGGTCCCGCCGCCGACCTTGCGTTGGGCAGTGTTAATTGCGCATTATGCGGTCAATGCACTGCCGTTTGTCCGGTAGGCGCACTTACCGAGGCAGACGCAACCGCCGCGGTTTGGAACGCTTTGCAAGACCCGACCAAGCGGGTAATCGTTCAGACTGCGCCGGCAATCCGCGCGGCACTGGGTGAAGAGTTCGGTTACGAACCCGGAACACTGGTGACCGGCAAAATGGCGTCGGCATTGCGCGATATGGGCTTTGATGATGTATTTGACACCAACTTCGCCGCTGACCTTACCATTATTGAGGAAGGCAACGAGTTCCTCCAGCGCGTCACCGCGGCCCTTACCGGTGGTAAAGCGGTACTTCCAATGATTACATCCTGCTCGCCAGGTTGGATTAAATATGTCGAACATGAATTTCCGCAGCAGCTTGATCATTTGTCCAGTTGCAAATCCCCGCACATGATGCTGGGCGCGTTGGCGAAAACATTTTACGCGGATAAAATCGGCGTACCAGCGAAAGATATTTTTGTGGTATCCGTTATGCCATGTACCGCGAAAAAGTTTGAAATAACCCGCGAAGAGATGTTTGTTGACGGTTTGCCAAATGTCGATGCCGTACTTACCACCCGTGAGTTGGCGCGCATGATTAAGGAATCCGGCATTGATTTCTGTTCGCTGGAAGATGGAACTTTTGACAACCCGCTTGGTTATTCCACCGGCGCTGCTGATATTTTCGCTGCTCCCGGCGGCGTAATGGAAGCGGCTTTGCGTACCGTATACGAAGTAGTTACCGGCCGCGAGATTCCGTTCACTCACATTGACGTTACTCCGGTACGTGGTCTTGCCCAGGTGAAAGAAGCGGCGATAACCATCGAAGATGCCTTGCCAGCCTTCGCTTTCCTGAATGGCGTCACCGTAAGAGTTGCCACCACCAGCGGTCTGGTTGGCGCGAAAAAGCTGATGCGCCAGATAGCCGATGGCACCTCGCCATATCATTTCATTGAAGTAATGGGATGCCCCAGTGGTTGTATCAGCGGTGGCGGTCAGCCTCGTCTGACCAATAACAAAATCCGTCAGGCGCGCATGAAAGCCATTTACGCGGAAGATTCTGGCAAAGAAAAACGCAAATCCCATGAAAACCCGTTTATAACCCAGCTATACACCGATTTTCTGGAAAAACCCCTGGGCCATAAATCCCACGAACTGCTGCACACCCACTACGTAAAACGCGGCAGAAATAACGAATGCCTGGAGAAAAAGTGTAAAGAGTAAAGTGTAAAAAAGTAAATAATCCGCATGTAGAGACGCAAGATTTTGCGTCTCTACGTTTTAATCACCCCAATTTTACAGTAGTAAAATACGGAGCGCCGGCTTCCAGCTGGCGCTCCGTGATTATAATGCTATCGGTATTATTTCCAGGATATTTTGATTAAATCTCTTCATTGCAATTATTAATCATCATCTACTATCAAAAAAATCCATATTTTCTATTTTTACTTATGGACAAAACTATTTATGGCTGATAGAATAAATAATATGAATAATTTGCTATTTCATATAACGAGGAGGTGTCAATAATGACCGCATTACATTCTGTTAATGAGCAGACGCTGGAGATATTTCGTCGCCATCGTTTACTGCCCTCGGAAACTGTCACCTCTTTATTGCAACGCGCCACAGCAGCAGACCAATGGATGGGGGGAATGGCTATACGCGACGGGCTTATTTCAGAAAATGAGCTGGTTGGCGCGCTGGTGCATGATCTGCACTTGCCGCGTATTGATTTGTCGCAGTATCATCCCGATATGCAGACGATATCCTGTTTTGATATAGAAACCTGTTTGCAGTATATGGTATTGCCCATAAGCTACCATAATAATGTATTTCATTACGCCGCCGCCAACCCGATTGACCAGACATTTCAACAGGAGTTGCCAGAACATTTCGCTAAGGCGATAACTGTTTCCGTCGCCCCGCTTAAAGAATTGCATGATACTATCAATAAATGGTATGACGCCTTGGGAAAAGGCGCCGATGATGAAGAGTTTTCCTGTATTCCGACTGATATAGAACCGGAGTCTGAAGCAGCAATAAAAGCTGCTGGTACAAATGAAGCACAAAATAGCTACGTATTAACTTTTAACGAATTATTGCAGCATGCAATAGAGAAAAATGCATCAGACATTCATCTTACCGTAGGCTCCTCACCCCTGATACGCATTGATGGAGAATTGCAGCGATTGGCATTTCCTAAAATTACCCAGATAGATATGCAGGGATTCCTTGATGTCATACTAACTAAAGCACAACGTGCGGAGTTTGATATTACTCATGAGCTGGATCTATCTTATAGCTTACCGAGTTATGCGCGTTTTCGTATGAATATCTTCACCCAACGCGGTTCTCTGGGGGCAGTTCTTCGCGTCATTTCATCAACTATTCCTACCCTGGACTCGCTTGGCATGCCAAACATATTGCGCGAGCTAACTAAACGCAAACGCGGTTTAGTTCTAATAACCGGTCCTTCGGGTGCAGGAAAATCCACTACCGTTGCGGCGTTGATTAATGAAATTAACATGACGCGCAGTGTGCATGTGATGACTATTGAGGACCCGGTGGAATACCTGCATCGCCATAAACAGAGTGAAATTAACCAGCGGGAAGTTGGCACCGATACCGGCAGTTTTGCAGAGGCCCTGCGTCATGTTCAACGGCAGGACCCGGATGTTATATTCATCGGCGAAATGCGCGACATTGAAACTATCACCATCGCTTTAACAGCGGCAGAAATCGGTCATCTGGTCTTTTCTACCCTGCATACCAATAGCGCGGTGAAAACTATCGACCGCATTATCGACGTTTTCCCACCTTATCAACAGGAGCAGATACGCTCATTAGTGGCAAATGTTCTGGAAGGCGTGGTTACCCAATGCCTGTTGCCTAATATCGATGGCAAGGGACGCAGTTGCGCGCAGGAAATCTTGCTGATGACAGATGCCATGCGCAATATGATTCGTGAAAGTAAAACGCATTTGCTTCACAACGCCATTCAGTCCGGTACTCACCAGGGAATGCAAACAATGGACCAGGCACTGAAAATGCTGGTACAGCAACATAAAATATCCATGCAAGATGCTGAACTTTACGCCGCCAACCCGGAAGACCTTCAGGTACTGATGAAAGAGAAATGAGAAAAGAAGAGAGAAGAGTGAAGAGAGAAGAGTGAAATTACGAATTACGAATCATTAATGTCTTCCATTAATTGTTAATTGTTAATTGTTAATTGTTAATTGTCAATTTCGACTCTTCATTTCTCTTCTTCATAATAATCTGGATATTCTTTTTTTACACATTCGGGACAGATGCCGTGGCTGAACTTCGCGTGGGTTCTGTCGCGGATATAAACTTCCATTTGTCTCCAATTGCCTACGTCGTCGCGTATTTTTTTACAACAGGAACAGATGGGTAGTATGCCGCGCAAGGTGCGGATATCGTCAAAGGCGATTCGCAGTTCTTCTTCGGTTTTCTTGAGATTATTGTTGCTGATGGTCAAATCCTTCAGCAATCTGGCATAACGAACAGCGGCCAGTGTGACAATTAGTAACAGCAGAATGACTGCACCTAAAATTTCATAAAGCCATCTTAAATCTGGCGGTGCGGGATAAGGGTCGTAAAGAAAACCTTTTATATTGAAATTTCGCTTTAACATTCCCATATCAGCATAAACCTCAATGATATTGCGCCAGCGGCCGGGGTTCATGTGGCCGATTTCCACCATTTTTGTTTGCAGCAGCGATTCCATTTGTTTAGCTTCAAATCTCAGGTCATCAACATCACGATGCTTGCTGTATTGGTGTGAAATTAGTTGTATCAACTCTTCCTGGTGACTCATTGCATATTCCCAGCCTTTAAGGCTGGCTGCCCGGAATTTTCTTACTACTTCGGGATTTCTTTTAATCATCGAATCCATGGTGAAAAGATTGTCGCTGTAAAAATCAATTCCATCTGCCCGTGGTGAGAATAAAAGATAGTCGCGCTTTGCTTTATCTGCAACAAAAGGTTCTGTAGTGACATAAACAGACATAGCATCAACTTTTCCTGACAGCAAATCGTGAACATCAAATGAATGTGGCAATTGCTTGATATTTGCCAGTGGTATTCCTTCATATTTGAGATATGCATGGAGTTCAGCAGAGTCAGGTTCGAGCATAACTTTGGCACCAGCAAGGTCATGAATAGTTTGCAAACCTTCTTTTTTAAGTACCATGAATGCCAGTGGCGAATGTTGGAAAATTGATGCCAGCACTACTACAGGAACACCTTTTTCGCGCAATAACAGCAAGTCAGTAGCGCCAATACCAAAATCGGCTTTACCCTGTACAACTTGCTGAACAGGATCAATTCCCGGTGTTGCCGGAATTATTTCAACATTTAACCCCGCGTCGCGATAATAGCCTTGCGCTTGTGCCGCGTAATATCCGGCAAATTGAAACTGGTGCCGCCATTTAAGCTGCAGGCGGACATTATCAACACCAAAAGCAGAAATAGGGAGCAATATTAACAGAAATATTATCCATATTATCAAAAGATGCAATGTTTGCGTATATTTATGATTATTAAAAGTTTTCAAACTCATTACTACATTATACCATAATTTACACAAATAAAAACTTGATTTATTTCAATATTAGACAAATGAAAATCTTATTCCACATGAGGAAGTACGATATTTACATAAAAAATGCCCATCCAGAATAAATTCAGGACGGGCATTTTTTATGATTTTAATTTTTATCATATAAAAACAAAGAAAATCAATAAATAAAGGGGATTTTTGAAAAAATACATTAAAAAGGCTTTGCAAAACCCGATGGGACAGACACCGTCATGGCTTCGCCACTCGGTGTCAGTCCCTGATTTACACTCGAAAAAACGTTAAATAACAATCTACAATTTAGAAAAACAGGTTTTGCAATATCCTGTATTAGGTAACTTATATTTCTATTTTTTTACTCGGTGTCTTCTTCAGTGCCTGGTTTTACCGGTTTCATCTGCGGGAACAGAATGACGTCGCGGATACTCGGTGAATCGGTTATCAGCATTATCATGCGGTCGATGCCGATGCCCAGTCCGCCGGTGGGGGGCATGCCATGTTCCAGTGCCCGGATGTAGTCGTCATCAAAAGGATGTGCTTCATCATTGCCGGCGTCTTTTTCTTTTAGCTGTTCTTCAAATCTGCCGCGCTGGTCGATAGGGTCGTTCAACTCGCTGAATGCGTTGCCCATCTCGCGACCGCACATGAATATTTCAAATCTTTCTGTCAGTTCAGGGTCTTCCCGTTTTCGCTTTGCCAGTGGTGAAATAGCGGTGGGGAAGTCGGTGATGAAAGTCGGCTGCATCAGGCGTTTTTCCACGAACTCTTCAAACAGATTGTTAACCAATGTGCTTAAAGTCGCGCGACTGTCGACGTGAACGCCTTTTTCGCGGCAAACTTCGGCGGCTGATTCAAACTCAAATAGCTTGCTGGTATCTATTCCGCCATACTCCGCCAGCGAATCAAACAGGGTGATGCGTTTCCATGGGGTGCTAAGGTCGATGACTTCGCCGTTGTAGCTTATTTGCAGACTGCCGCGGGTTGCCAAGGCGACGGCGGCAAAGATATCTTCAGTCAACCGCATCATATCTTCGTAATTCGCATAGGCTTCGTAAACCTCAATCATGGTAAATTCAGGATTGTGCTTAGTGCTCATCCCTTCATTGCGAAAATTGCGGTTGATTTCGTAAACTTTCTCCATGCCGCCGACTATCAGCCTTTTAAGGTATAACTCGGGGGCGATGCGCAGGTACAGGTCCATATCCAGGGCGTTGTGATGGGTGATGAACGGACGTGCTGCCGCACCGCCGGGAATAGCCTGCATCATCGGGGTTTCTACTTCCAGGAATCCGCGGGTGTCCAGCAAGTCGCGGATAACTTTGATTGCCTTGCTGCGAATCATGAACGTTTCGCGCACTTCCGGGTTAACTATAAGGTCTACATAGCGGCGGCGGTAGCGGGTTTCAACATCTTTCAGTCCATGCCATTTCTCCGGCAATGGACGCAGCGATTTTGACAGCACTTCAAATTTTGCCACGTGAATGGATATCTCGCCGGTCTTGGTGGTGAACACATAACCTTCGACACCAACGATGTCGCCAACATCAACGAATTTTAGACGGCCATACAACTCTTCACCCAGATCGTCAAAACGGAAAAATCCCTGAATCTTACCGGCACGATCCTGTATATGGATGAAGGAAACCTTTCCCTGACCGCGGCGCGACATTATTCGACCGGCAATTTTAACCGTTTTATTCTCTAATTCGGCGTAATTATCTATTATCTCTTGCGATAAATGGGTACGTCGATATTCGGTATATTCAAACGGGGGAACTCCCGCGTCATTCAAAGCCTGCAATTTCTCCAAGCGCTGGTCGTATAATTCGCGAGAAATATCATCTGTCATCGTCAAAAACCTCCCAAGGTTATAACCATATAGTGCGCCTATAGCTTACCATTTTTGGTAGATTTAAGAAATAACCTTTTTTTAGTTGACAGTGGATAGTTGACAGTTGACAGTGAGAGGAATGAGAGATATGTGAGGAATGAGAATGTTGATTCATAATTATTAACTGTAAACTGTAAACTGTAAACTGTAAACTGTAAACTGCTATTGACAACTATACGTGTAATATCCATAATTAAAACGTTTAATTAACGCGTATTTGTGGAGAATTATCGTTATGAAGATTTTAAGTGGCTCGCTTGAGAGTTCTATTCTGTCGCCATTGGGTCATGGGACAATAGTTGTTGAGAATGCACAAGCAGTTCGCGTACAAATATCTGATGCTTTGCGGCGAGTTTATGTTGATTGCGCGATTCCTGTTGATGGTAAAGTCGCTTTTACCGCGCGCGGCACCGCCTGCAATCATTTTGTGACTGCTTTTAATATTGATGGTATAGAAGTAGAATCAGCGACATTTGTCCTGCAGGCGAAAACCCGGATGAGTTGCGATAATGGCAAATATGCTGAATTAGCGCATCGCATTGAAATGCTGTTGCAGCAAGATGAATGTTTATGGCATCCTATCATCAATAACCAGCAATATTTTATGCTGGTATGTTGGGGACGCGACCATGTGCATACCTTGAAAGCGCAGAAATATTTTCAGACTGATGTTAAATCCGGCATGGAATACTGGCTGGAAACCCAGGAAGAAAACGGCATGCTGTGGGATACTATTTACAGAAACCAGGAAGAAGTTCCCACCTGGTTTGGCGAGGCACTGGGAGATGGATATTACCGTTATGATGATGGTATGAAATATATCGTTCGCCGCATCCCGGTAGAGGCTGATTGCGAATTTTTATATACCGAAGGCGTCTGGTATACTTGGAAAGCTACCGGCGATGATGGATGGATGGCGAAACAGTTGCCGGTGCTGGAACGGGCATTGAAATACAATAATTCCGACCCGACCCGCTGGAGCGAAAAGTTTGGATTGGTGCGCCGTTCCATGTGCATGGATTCCTGGGATTTCGTTAATCCGCTTTTCTGCAACGGCGATCATCGCTGCATCAATCCCGGCGACCCGCAATTCCTTTTCCATTCCGACAACTCCGGGTTATACTCGTCCTATTGGCGCATGGCCGAGATGCATGATGCGCTGGGAAATGCCAAACGCGCCGACGAATTGCGCTCCGAAGGCGAAGAGTTGCGCCAGCGTGCCAATGATAAACTATTTTTTGAAACCAATTACGGCCACATGATACCGGAAGAACTGCCGGAAGAGGAATTTTATGCGAAGGTTGGCGATGAACGCAAACGCATGAGCCTTTCCACCGGTTATACCATCAACCGAAAATTGCCAACCCACGATATGGCGGTGGCAATTATCAATGAATACCAGAAACGCGGCAAGGAGAAGATTAACGAAAGCTTTGCCGAATGGTGGACTATGGACCCGCCGTACCAGGATGATCAATGGCCAGTAGAAGGCACTGGCGGCAGTACTTATGGCGAGTATATGAACGGGGCAATTTGCACCATTATCGCCGGAGAAATTGCCCGGGCAGCCTTTGAACATGGCTGCGAGGAATACGGCACGGATATTTTGGATCGGGTGTGGGAATTATCTGAACGCGACGGCGGTGAATTGTACCAGGCTTACAAGCGGTTGCCGGAAAACCCGGTATTCCCGGTAGCGAATTTCCAGTCCATTGATATCAGCAAACATCTCAACCGCGGTCTGGAAAACGGCGCACATCCAAACGTAATAGCCTGGACTAATGAAGGTGATAACGACCTGCGCAACCTGCCGGTAGGCAAGCAGAAATTCGGCGCCATCGAATTTAATGTCACCGATCCGAAAATGAATGACGGAAAAAGCATCCTGTATATGCAGGATAATTCAACCGAATTGCCCGCCGGTGTGATAATTGACGTGCCAAACCTTACCGGCAAGAGCCTTTATTTCCTGCAGACACTGCCCAAGCCGTCATCGCCGCATAGCGTAATGGCGATATATGATGTCGTTTATGCCGACAATACCACCGAAAGAATTTATGTACGAATGGGCGATGAAGTCGGTCATTGGTGGGGGCCATCCGGCAAAAATAGAAAAGACAATACCCGAATAGCATGGCGCGGCCCGAACCCGACCTGGAAAGATGTTGGCATTTACATGAATGGTTGGAACAACCCGCACCCGGAAAAACCGATAACCGCCATTCAGATGGTGACTGTCCCCGGCAAGGCAATAATCCTGGCAGCAATCAGCGTCAGCGACCGACCGGTAGAGTTTGAAACCAAAATTCGCAGCCACGGCCTGCCCGACAGTTGGGCACAGGCGGCGGTATATTACGCCATCGCCGAAGGCTTGGCAGGCATCGAAGACACCGGCAAAGCCTTTGACCAGGTAAAGATATCCCCACGCTGGTCTGCCAGTATCGCCAACGAGGCAGATATCACCCTGCACTACCCGGCATCCGGCGGTTACTGCAGCTATAAATACAACAACACCGGCGACGAGATAATTCTCGATGTAACCGGCAGCTTCAAAACCGCCCAAATCCACTGCCTGCTCCCCGCCGACTTCACCTCCAACCAGGTCAAAGTCGATGGCAAGAAGATAGATTTTAAAGTAACCCAAATAGAACAATCCAATTATGTTGATTTTACTCTGAATGGCATTCCGGGTGGTGAGATAGTAATAATGTAAAGGTTTTCAATAGAAAATACACCTAAAAAATTCAGTCACAGTTTGGAACTGGGCGGGAGCCCGGCTATCCCTGTATAAATAGGAATAATTGGCAGTTATTATCATGATGAGAGAGTTACTGCCAAATCAGCCGGGCTCTCGCCCAGTTCCACACAGTGACTGATATTTCAAGTTATTTTGTTATTTAAACTTGAAAATTTATTGTTTTTCTTCTGGAATTTTCACCCAAATTCAGGTAATCTTTACAGCAATAGGGAGCCAAATAATATGTCAACTAACAATGTTCGTTTAGGTATTGTCGGCGTTGGCGGTATGGGCACTGCTCATACACATTATCTGGTGGATATGCCGGGTGTTGAGCTTGTTGCCGTTTGTGATATTGATAAAGAGCGTGCGGATAGTGCCGCGGAACGCTGCAAATGTGCCGCTTATTATGACCATTTGGATATGTTTGCGAAGGCGAATCTGGATGCGGTGATGATTGCCACCCCGCATTACGACCATACTACGGTTTCTGTTAACGCATTCAAGCATGGTTTGCATGTATTGAGCGAGAAACCGCTGGCGGTTCACGTTAACGACGCGCAGAAATCTATTGACGCTTATGAAGCCACGAAAGCGAAGAATCCGAATATTGTATTCGCCATCATGTTTCAATTGCGTACCGAGGGGATTTACCGCAAAGTAAAAGAACTGATCGACGACGGCGAGTTGGGTCGGCTGACCCGCATGACCTGGATAAATACCGCGTGGTTCCGCTCGCAGGCTTATTATGACAGCGGCGGATGGCGCGCCAGTTGGGCAGGCGAAGGCGGTGGAATATTGACAAACCAATGCCCGCATAACCTTGATCTGTATCAATGGCTGTTCGGCTCACCGGCAAAAATAACCGGCCGCGCTTCCCTGGGCAAATACCACAATATCGAGGTAGAGGACGAAGTATCCGCCATTTTTGAACACGAAAACGGCATGGTCGGACACTTTATCGTCACCACCGCGGAATGTCCCGGCACCAACCGCATGGAAATAATCGGCGAAAACGGCAAGTTAGTGGTGGAAAACGGCAAACTGGTATTCTATCGCAACCGACAGTCAATGCTGAAATTTTGTAATGAAACCAAAACCAGTTTTGACATCGTGGAGAACTGGTACACCGAAATTCCCGTCCCCAATGTGAAAGACGGCCACGCCGTAGTAACGCAAAGATTCATCAACGCCATTCGCAATGAAACGCCAAACGACCTGTTTGCCCATGGCACCGAAGGCATCAAATCAGTCACCCTGGCAAATGGAATAATGCTCTCATCATTCCAGGGGAAAACCATTGACGTCCCCATCGATGCCGACACCTTTGAAGTGAAACTGAAAGAACTGATCGCCACCTCGACATATATAAAACCCGGCGAGGAAAAGAAAGAAATCCAGGATTTCAAAGCATCGTGGAAATAAATGGAATTGACAATTGACGATTGACAATGGACAATTAAAGGTGGGTGATTTCTGGCGAAATCACCCATTTTGTTTAAAATCAGAAAAACTTGACTACCACATTCCAGACTGGTACAATATTCCCGCTACAAATGCCGGT
>CAZWZF010000073.1:0-21611 GCA_964638715.1 uncultured bacterium
ATTTGCCGGAGCAAGCTTGAAAAGTAGCATAGTAAGATTTTACGGGATTTTAGGTTATTAGTGAAAATACACATCCCGCGAAACGATATGTAATTATTTATTTAATTATAAATCAAGTCTGAATGAAAACAAGAGATTGTTACGCCAATATATGGTAAAATTGCGCCATGATACGTTATAATTTTTCAAAGCATCGCCTTCCAACTTTCACGAACCCGGAATTGGAAACCCTTAGAGAGCTATGCCTGGCCTTGCCAAAATTTATGCCATCAATGACACTGCGTGGTCACCAAATTCGCATACTGCACATGCAAGCAGGTCCCACTATCCCACACCTGCAATTTCCCCGTCACATTCAACCCGTGTATGAAGGGCATCTGGTACTAAATGGCGAAGCCTGGTATACAATTTCAACACCACGCCTGTTAGGACCGGGTACCTTAATACTTCACGAACCGGATGTGGAGCATGAATGGGAAACACGCGATTTACCTATGGGCTGGATGATATTCTGGCTGCAAATAGACCCACCTATACTGATACCAGAACCACCAGCATGGCCATGTGTTCCTGTGGCAGTTTGGGAAACAGCTTTATTGCTTGAGGATTATCGTGCCAGGCTGCCTGGTTGGCAGGAACGCGTTATCGCCCGCATAACCACCCTCACCTCATATCTCCTTGGAGTAATAGATCTTCCGGAAATTACGCACTGTCTCCCAACTGCTGAACAACTGTTGGTAGACGCCGTCGAGATGTATTTGAACCTGCACCTGGCGCATCCGCTGCAAGCACCCGATATTGCAGCCCATTTCGGCATTAGTACCCGCAGTCTCAATCGTTTGTATCATAAAGTTATGGGTCAGGGAATAATGACTCGTTTGATGACAATTCGTATTGTGTATGCAGCACAATTACTCCTGACCACCGATTACACGGTGAGTGCCATCAGTGACAAGGTCGGTATCAATGGGGTGTCATACTTTGGCAAATGTTTTCGAAAGCAGTTGCAAATCACACCCCAGCAATATCGTGCCGGCGGTATCGAAATACCTATTAAGATCTTTTCAACCAACAATTCATAAATCTACTCATGCCACAAGATCCACTTTTAACGAAACAGTGATAAAAAACATAAATATGGAAGAATATGTAAAAATTTATGTTTACCTTCTGAATTTGCAAAATAACGCAATTATTTTTCTTCATCTTTCTTAAACATTATCCATCCCCACAGTTTCGGGTTCAATTCCACCTCGCCGGGGATATCGCTTACGAAGGTGGTGGTTTTATTGTGCTAGTAAACGCTGGCGGTGGTTTCGATGCCGTTGTCGCGCAGGACGCCGATGTCACCGATTATTTTCATTGCGCCAAATATTAGACTTGTCCGTAAATAATAAGCGGCATCTTTCGGACTCATTATTTGCGGACAAGTCTATTATTATTCGCGAGTCATGTGGACGTGTTAAGTAAATAAAATCTACTATTTCTTATCAGGGTTAAACTTAACTTTTACTTCTGCATTCTTAAAGGTTATGAATGCGCCGTTATCCATACCGAAACTTACCCATACACGACGGTTATTGTCTGTCACTGGCAAATCACCTGTTATTGCAATTCCATCACCCTGTTTAATTTTTTTCGCTACTAACGACTGGAATTTTTTGCCGTCAAACGAGTAGTTTATATAATAATTATGTTCATTTCCATCCTGGTGATTACCGTAATGCCCTGTTGCAGATATGCGGGTTATTTCACCCGGCATTTCAAACAGATATACCGTTTCACCATTTCGGATGCCATTCACATGTTTAGCTGCTGGTCCCATATCAAGAAAATTGCCAGTAGTAAGGGAATCAACCGCACCATTTTTTTGTTGTATATTTTCTGAAAACTCAAGAATTTTGCTGCCATTTTCACCGTTTTTTAACGGCAAATCAGGACGCGGCGTATTTGAAACCATCGGAACAGTACTCTTTTCTGTATTCAATATTTCCAGTTTAATAAAGGTGCCGTGACCCGGTTTCAAATTAACGCGCAGTTGTTTAAACGGTGGACCCACTGGTTCCCAAACCCATTTGCCGGTGTTATACATGGGCAAAACATTATTAGTCAACATATCAACAGCTTTAATAACTTCAGGACCAATATTTACTGGCACATCACGTTCTTTAGTTTCCATATCACCATTCACCACCAGAACGTAATACTCAGATTTTTTCGGTAATTTACCATCTTTGCCGACAACTGTTCGCATCACCTGTACGACATCTCCCGGCGGAACCCAGCCCTTGCTGTGATATGCCAGCATGCTGTCAATTGGTTCAATTTTCTTTAAAATTGGTGAAATTTTTGCCATATCAGCAAAACTTTCCCCCATTGCTTCCGCTTGCTTTGTCATTCTGCCATCACTATATAAAATACCGCCTGGTGCTTCTGAGTTCCATTTTTCTGTTACACCAAATGGCTGCGGTTTAGCGTTCGGGTCATTTGCGGCTGTACCGGGAAATAATAGAGAGAAATGAATTAACCCGCGTGCGCCGGTTGAAAGACCGACCCAATTTTGCCAATGTACTTCTGCGGGGGATGGCTGGCGAAAATGCGGGCCGGCACCGGGCAAATATACGATATTCCCTTTTTCATCAATGTCACGGTTACCCCATGGTTCCTGAAAAATACCGCCCATCAGCCACCACTCAATTCCTTTTTTCTTTGCGAAATATTGCACACGGTTTCCCGCCGTGCGCAGATATTCTGTTGACTCTGATATGTTATCCGGACCGTTTGGATTATTCGTGCTGAAAAACGGATATATATCTGAACAAAGGAAACTGAGATTAAGATTTTCCGCGACATAAGGCAGGTCGCCAGCCATTGCAACAAGTGTAGTTGGCTGTTTTGATGTTTCTTTAAATGCATTTACATACTTTTCCATTTCGCCAATGTAATCTGCCCGCGGTTCATCACCCATTCCCCAGGCGATTGGTTCCGGGGCATTTTCCCATGCCTTCACGGCATTTTCCGCCATAAATTTGGCATTTTTCTCAGTACGCAAGTGCGCCACACTACCGTCCATATCACCTGGGCTATGCACCAGGTAAAGGCCATGTTTTGCCGCACGTGTTGCAAACTCTATCGTCTCTGCCGCGGCCGCCCCGGTGTGAGTTAGCCAGATGGTGTTGCAATGCATTTTCGCTAATGTAGAAAATATTTCTTCATTTTTTTCCCAATCCATCTGTTTATCTTTAGTCCTGAAAATATATTCTCCGGGCCAATATACACCTAACGGAAAGAACTCCGGACTGCGTTGAATTGAAACTTTACCAGGCTTTTCAGTCTGGTTGTTAATTGTTTGCCATTCCGTCACCCGCCATGATTTCAAGCCAGCGTATCCGGCAGAGGCTTGTCTGAATGATATGCCAATTTTTATATAACGCATTTCCGGGGTTAGCGGAAACATTTTTTTCGGTGCCATTGATGATGATATAGGTTTTAAAGCATCCAATGTTGAACCACCCCATATATAGACGCCTAAACCATTACTGGCAGGTCCACCATACCCATCATATTCAAAGATTCTTATAACATCCGGTTTTTCATCTTTAGGTAAAATTGTATGCATGTCATAAACTATATAACATCCACAAGCAGGATATTCCTGACCCATTACTTCAGTCTCACCATGGGATGCCCGCAAAACACGTGGTTTGCCTGCCTCTCCTTCGGGGTTAACTCCATTCACTTCCACTGCACGTTTTCCATAATCAGCAGATGAAAAATCTTCTGACGCAAGTATTTTTTCTTCTATTGATTTCTTTATAATCAACTTGTAAATACCACCTTGCCCGGGTTCGAGCGTAATTGCTGAACTAACAAAAGGTTGAATATCAGAAGCAACAGATAAAGGATATGGTGAGCCTGCCATTGGCTGCAATCTTACTACATCCGGGTGCAGCAGCAACTGCAACGTACGGTTTCCTTCTTTTGGACTGGCTACTACGGCTATGTAATATTCATCTGCATCGTGGCGTTTCAGCAGTGTTACCATATCGCCAGCCAGTAATTTTCCTTCAACAAGGCGTGCCATGTGCTTGTCATCAGTTACTGCCTGCAATTCCGGCAATAGCTTTTGCATTGTTTTTATTTCAGCAAATGCCGTTCCCATGGCACGATATTGCGGACCGGGTGAGAAATCCGGCCAGGTTGTCAGTCCAGTAGGGCCGCCAGTACTGGTTTCTTCTTTGTATGCCCAATTTTCGGTAAGTGGTTTTGCATTGGGGTCGGGTTTTCCTGTAACTGCATAAGTGAAGAACAATACCCCTTTTGCTCCCAGTGCCACTGAAGCCCAGGTTTGCCAGCGGATCTGTGCCGGTGTTGGCATCAGCCAATGATTGCCGCCACCTGGCAATACGATAGCCTGTCCGTTCTCATCAATTTTCCCCGGTCCCCATATCTCCTGGTAAGCCTGTGGCATCGCCCATGGCACCATTCCAGCAGCATCAGCTTTTCGCACCAGCCCACCGATATTTCCGGTATACCAGCTATATGAACTGTCACCGCGCGGGCCATGCGGGCTATTAAAAAACGGATAGCTGTCCTGACAGATAATTGGAAGCGTTGTAGCCTTTTCAATTACTGACGGATAATCTCCCCACATGGCGACTGTGGTAGCCGGTATGCCGGCATCGGCAACCTGTTTCGCGTAGCGTCCAAAAACATCCATATATGAAACGCGGGGTTCATCGGCAATGGTAAAGGCTATCGGACGCGGTTTACCTTCCAATCCAGTCCATACGCTTTTAAGTTTTGCTACCATGTCAACTGCCGCGGCATCGGTATTGTTATGCCCCTGCATCGACCACCATCCGCTGCCCACTACTATCCGAATCCCGCGGGCATCTGCCAACCGGCAAAGCAAGCCGATTTCTTCTACAGAATCCGGCCCATTTGTTGTCCAGATAGTATTTACACCGTGGGTTGCAAGATCATCCAATCTTTCAACCAGAAATGGCTCCAATTTACCTGCCCGGGTCGCTTTATCAAGACAGGAAGTCGTTTCCCATGGCCAGTAAACACCGAGAGCAATGTAATCTTTCGCTGATACGGTGACTTTTTTAGCAGGAGTAGGTTCAATGGCAGGTTTTGTATCAACTTTTACCGGTTCCGTTTTTGTTTCAGCAAATTTCCCGTTATCTTTTATAGTTAATGAAAAATCGCGAAGATATCCGTAACCGGGGTTTGCCGCCTGTTTCCATACAATAAACAGTTTAAAAAAATGTCCGGTGAATGTTATTTCTTTCCCAAATTCATTAACGCTGAACTCTTTCCATGTCACACCATCAGCACTTGATGACCAATGTGGTCCGCGCATATCTGCAGGTCCATTCGCACCACCGGAATATATTAGCGTTACCGTAACACCATCGTTAATGCCGGGAAGAATTTTCTGCAGGTCATAGATGGCACTGCCCCCGCCTTGATCAGCAGAGCTTAAACCTATTCCAGGGAAGAACTTTAATCCGTTATTAACCTGACAATCCGACTCAAATTTCTTCTGATCAGAAAAATCGTCTTTATATGTTAATACTTTTTTCGCGGTATCATCTGCTGCAGTGATTGCAACAGGAAAAATTGCCATCGAAGTCAAAAATAGGATGGGAAGTAATGCCCGGAAATTATTCCACTGCATAGTAGATGCCTCTTTATTGTGTCGGCAGCAAAAGTGATGTTCCGCTGATGGTTTGAATTGCTTGTGACGGACTTGACCATTGCAGGTTTACGTTTGCCGCACCCTGGCTTTCACGATAATCAATTACGATATCATAAAACAAACCGCCGGTTAACGGCATTGTCACCGGTGTTATTGCGCCAGCACCACCATCCCAATCATTTATATACTGAGTTCCACCCACCCATAATTTCAAATCATCATCTGCTACTGCGGTAAATGTATATGTTTCTGTATATTTAGGTTTTATTTTTCCCACCCAGTGAATGCAAAAGGCGTCATTTGTCATTTTCGGGTCAGGCGTTCCCGCTCCCCAACTTTGATTAAGAGTTGTATCATTACGGGTTACTATAGGTGTTCCGGTAATAACTTTGCCTTCGTAGTAATAGCCAGTTATCCCATACGGTGACGGCAATACATCAGTAACTAAAACATGTCCATCCAGATAACTTAATATTGCTTTTGCACTGTGACGAGTATTGAAATCTGTCGGCTCATACGCAACATTTTCATATACGCCTGGTGCTGATGGTGGACCGACTGCCGCCGCTATTGCGCTGTGTTTGCCATCACCGGTTAATACTGTCGATGCCGGATCGGAAAAGGAACCCAGTGATTTGCCGGCGGTGTAAAAATTAAAAACATAACCATTTGGAGTTGATTTTCCTAATGACGGGCAAACTAAAACACCCGGGTCAACCTTTATTGCACTCCACATATCAGCGTCAGATGGCAGCGACTCTTCATGATCCTGGGCATACATCTGAACTGACGCGGCAATCTGCCGCTGATTACTGGTACAGGTAGTCTGCCGCGCTTTTTCACGTGCGCGTGCAAAAACAGGAAACAAAATAGCAGCGAGGATAGCAATTATGGCAATTACCACCAGCAACTCAATGAGAGTAAACCCTTTCTTGTTAATCAGGTTCATAATTCACCTCCGAAAATAGGATTAGATACCATTTATATTTTAGTTATAATCATTATTGTTGTCAATTTTATGGTTAAATGAAAGGGAACACTAATTTTTAACATTCCCTTTATTATATCATTCTCTACTTCCCATTCACTATTTTCCACAACGCTTCCATGTAATAGCAATAATTGGCAAATGGCACATCCGGCGGCATGCTGTGATCTAATCCTGGTATGTAACCGCCTTCTTCCATCAATGGACGAACACGGGCAAGTTCAGCGTCGATGGCGGCTGGACCGATAGCCAACGCGCGCTTGTCGATGCCGAACCAGATGCGCAGGTCGCGGCCATATTCGGCGCGGATTTTATTCACGTCCATTCCGCATTGCACCTCGAATGGATACAGGATATTTATGCCGGCTTCCATCCAGATGGGCATCAGGTCGTCTATCTTGCCATCGCTGTCCAGCGCGAACCACTGCACCCCGCGTGATTTCAGGTATTCTATCACCCGTTTGTATCGCGGCAGCATGAATTGTCGCGCAAGTTTTGGTCCGATTAGCGGAGCGGTTTTGTACGCCATATCTTCCCAGAACCCAAAAACGTCGACATCGGTATGGTCAAGCACCTGGCTCATCACCGCGATTATCAGGTCGGCGATGCCATCCAACATTTCCTCAACAAAATCCGGGTCGTCATAATACAACTCGCAAGCAGTTTCCAGACTGACCAGGTTGCGCAACCCGCCGAAAAAGCCGCCCCAGCGGTCAGCGACAACCATCAGTGGGAAATCACGCTGGCGATAGCCTTCCAACTTTGCTACGTAATCCGCACCGGCACGACCAATCATATCCGGCTGCATCCGTTCCTTGTAAAACTTGCGGAAAGATTCGCGGGAATCCACCGGGTGGCGCAGGAACTGCGGCATTGATGAGAAAGGCTGGTCGCGGCGTTCGCGCATTAAAATGCCTTCAAAATTAATATAAGTAACCGTATCCTCGGTTTCCTCAATCACCGTGCGCTCAAACGGTGGGTTGGGATAAAACCATCCACCCTGCCATTCCCAATGGTCAACCTGGTA
Source organism: uncultured bacterium (assembly GCA_964638715.1). Lineage (GTDB taxonomy): Bacteria > Armatimonadota > Hebobacteria > CAIYQO01 > CAIYQO01 > JBAXQQ01. The sequence goes on from CAZWZF010000073.1 coordinate 7,723, forward strand.
ATATGGCATTTTCTTCGGTTCAAAACCTTCAGTTATCCAGCGTTCCTCGGTCTCCGGCCACCATCCGGTCCACACGCCATAAACAGCCCGGTCAACCGGCTTGTAATTCATAGTGTTTAAAAAACGTTCGCGATGATTCATTATTATTTCCTTTTTTTAGACAGGATTAACAGGATTTACAAGATTATATAAAATCCTGTTAATCCTGTTAATCCTGTCAAATATTTATATCAGACACAATTTTTTCTGTTTTTCTTCTTTTCCAATCGCAATACATCAGCCACAACAGCCATATTCCCCATAATGTGCCGATTCCGAAACAGATGTATGGCAGCAAATATGGCCCGCGCATGTAAGGGGTAATTTCGTTACGCTTTTCAAAAAATCCTATCATACTGGATGACGCACCATTGGGTATGCTATCTTCAAGAGAGCCATCCGGTCGGATAATCTGCGATATGCCGGATGAAGTGGAACGCAGCACCCATCTGCTGACTTCCGCTGCCCGCGCCTGTGCCATTTGCGAGTGCTGGGTATGCTGCAATGCCGTCCATCCTATTGCGTCATAGGTGGGAACCACCAGCACTTCCGCGCCATTTTTCACCAGGTTCACATTTGTCGACGCGTAATCGAAATCGTAGCAAATCGCCACCCCGATGCGGCCAATTTTTGTTTGAAAAGTCGGATACATCCCGCCCGGCACACCGTCGGAGAAAAATTGAATCGGATGGGTTTTGTGGTAAGTGCCGACAACCTTCCCATCTGAATCTATAATTAAAGCGGTGTTATAGAATAAACTCCCCTCGATAGACATTATCGCGCGCCGCCGCAGCCAGTCCACTTTTGCATCCGCCGGTGCTTTTTCCTTGCACCCCAGTACCAGCACCGAGTCTGTATCTCGCGAAACCTGGCGCAAATCAGATAACAGGCTATAGTCAGATAATGGGTACTGGTTAACTGCTAATTCCGGCCAGACAATGATATTTGGTTTGATTTCTTTTCTTAATTTAAAACCTATGATGTCAGATTCATGATACAAACCAGGCAATGACTCCATATACTTACGGTCACATGTAAATCCATAATCATTTGCTATATCGTTAGTTAATAGTTGCATCTTTTGTAAATCACTACTTTCATCTTGAACTATTAAGGTTGTTGGTAAATTAGAATAATGAAAAGTATTACTAATACTAACATAATGTCCATTTTTAAAAAAACCTAATTTCATCGGTCTATATTTATAATAAAAAAGCAGTTGACCTGATTCTACAAATGGCCATAGTATTGAAAAACGTGGATATCTCCCAGGTCGTGCACTCACTCTTGTTTTTATATCAAAATTATCATTAATATAAAATGGAACGATTAAACATCCAACAATAAATATAGCAATTGCAAATGCCAAAATTCTTTCACGTTTCATTATTAATTTTATTAATAAGATAATTTCTGCCAGTGCCGCATTTACCAGAATAACCAAAAACGTACAGCCAAATACTCCGATGTATTTATATATTGGCGTAAAACTTTCAGAATTAATGAAACCGAATCCCAACTGTGCCCAGGAGAAGTTGAAATACCAGCCTTCGCAGCGCACCCATTCCGTGCCTACCCACAGCACTGCCGCCAGCAGCACCGTCCAGATGCCGGGGCATCGCATACCGGTTACGCGATATGCCACCGCGAAGAGAAGCCAGGGAAGAGTGACGAGGATATAGATGCCGAGAACGCCCTGTGCGAAAATTTTATAAAGCCATGGTAAAGTAAAAGCGAAGAAAACAATGCCGAAAAGCAGCATCAGCCAACTGGACGCGCGAACTTCTTTTGTCCGCCGCAACGCGACGAAAAGCGGAACCATGGCGAACCACCCGCACCACCACCATCCATGCGGTGGGAATACCAGCGACGCCAAAACACCTGAGATGACGACCAGTAAAATATTGATAAAAACACCCCAGAACTTCTTTCCGGTATCAGCATCAAAACTCATTATTTTCTCCCTGCAAGATAGAGGTTAACCATTGAATGAATATTATCTTTACATTGTGTGATGTGTCAATATTTTTTACATTGATTAATAGGATTTAAAAGATATTCAATCCTATTAATCGATGTAAATAAAACCTGTATCACTTAATCAACAACCTTAAATTCACCGCTGACCGACAGATATTTCAGAGTGTATTGTCCTGCAGCGAGAATTATTTCGCTATTGCCGGCGCGGACGGATGCCTCGGTACCTGGCGGAACTATTACTTTTATCATCATGCCATCATTTTGTTTCTCAACTGCAACAGATATGCTGCCGTAAGGTGTTGGAACAATGCCGGATGCGTGAGCCAGGTCGCCAAGTTGCGGCGCCACGGTAAAACGGACAAAACCGGGAGCAAGCGGACGCACTCCGAGAATATATGCCGGCAGTATATAAATAGGCGCGGCACTCCAACCGTGGCAGTGGGTGGTGTGGCGGTCCCACATCTCCCAACAGGATGTCGCGCCGTTTTGCAGCATCATTCCCCAGCAAATGCGCATATACATTAATGCCAATTCGGTATCACCCGCTTCCAAAAAGGCTTGCAGCGCGTATAGCGACCAGAATGGACTGCCAATAAGCAATACGTCTTCACCCGCGTATTTCCCAGCCATTCTATCAAGGTGTTCCCACTGGTAACCGCCCAGGTTTGGCAGCGCGTAACCGGTGGCGCCGCGAATTGCCGCCAATGCCGACGCGTGCATCTCCAAGGTACCGACACCAAGTAGCGGGAATTGCACATTTTCGTGTTGCCCGATAATCATCGGGTCAGCATTTGCAGGCCGCTGCGAACTATCGGCGCGATATTTGCGGAATGCACCGCGTGATGGTTCCCAATATAACCGGACCAGCGAATCTCGTAGGCTTTCCGCACGTTCAGCATAGCTTTTCGCCGCTTTTTCATCGCCGGTAATTTCTGCCAGTTTGCTGCTATTCAGCAGCGCATCAAGATACCACCCCTGTATTGCGCCGTCTGCGTTGCCATTGTAATCCAGCAAGTTCCAATCAACAAAAATGGCATCCGGCAGGTTTTCCAGCAAACCATCGGCGTTTTCATAGTTTTTAAACCACTTCATAACCAGCGTTGCCGCGTTAAACATCTGCGCTATTATCGATGTGTCGCCGGTATAAAAGTAATATTCCCAGGCAATCACCGGATAACGCAGCGACCAGGTGGGGTAATTGCGCGGGATAATCTCCGGGAAATATCCCGACAATATTCCTTCTGGAGTCACGCTTTCCGCGTAATCCAGGATGCACTTTCGCGCCAGGGCAACTTCGCCAAACGCGTAGTAACCAAAGAGCGCTTCCGGCTGCAAATCACCCAGCCATAACCGCCGTTCGCGCCAGGGACAATCAGTATATACATCTTCCATGCACAGGTTAAGCGTGCGTACCGACAGCGCATAAATCGCTTCCAACCGGGAGTCGCTGCAATGAAATTCACCACTCGGCAACGCGGGATAAATCATCTCATAGGCAACAATATTCTGTAATTTCACTACAACAGGAACATCATCAGGGTTTGCGACCCTGACCATAAGATATCGAAATCCCCGCGGCTGGTTAATGCGGTGAAAAGTGCGTCCTTCGCGCAGGATGATGCGTTCGCCGTAATCGTGACGCTGCCATCTTGTCGCCACCCGGTTTTCATCCAGCACCTCGCTGTAGCCGATATCAAAAAGTACTCCGGCATTAGACGTCACATCCACCTCTATCGCTGCCAGAGTTTCCGCTCCAAAATCAAGATTTATGAAAGCCGCTTCACCGGAAGGCAGGTGAAACTCCAGCGGTTCAGCCTGCCATGGCTTGTATCTTTCCGGGACTGTCGTTATCCAGCCGTCCGGCAACGGTTCCAGTTTGCATCGCCATAGGCTCATGGCAAGGTCGTCATGCAATATCGTTAAATCCGGTTCATCTTTATCAATACACCTGCCAAAATCCAGCAGGCGCGTTGGTGTTATTTTTTTCTCTGTCAGCATTGGTATCGAACGCGGAATAGATGTTGCTGGTAAGGGTAGTTTCAATGGTTCGGGCAATATCGCCGCTTGCCACGTGCTGTCGTCATATTCCGGCTGTTCCCAACCTTCCGGTTCCTGCGACGCGTCAAACCGTTCGAGATACAGCATATTTGCGCCGCGAATGAGTGAATACGCAGAGGATGCCAGTGCCTTCCACCCGGTGCCGGTTGCCGTCAATATTTCACCATTAGCTTCAACTTCGCATAACAATCCTCCCTGTATTGCGTTGAAGAAACCGCCGCCCCAGATAGCATAAAATTCGCCTTTTACCGCCAGGGTATTTATACCATTTTGCAGCATGATATCGTAAGTATCATAATACCGGTGTTCGTATGGCCCTCGCGCCGGCCCGGACCCGATTGATACGCCATTAATCCACAACCGATAACGCGAGTCCGCCGTAATCCGCAATTGCGCGACAGTATCGCCATTTACCATAACCGTCGTGCGGAAATATGCGAATTGCAGCTTGGGATCATCAGCCCCATCAGCCCATATCCACTGTCCACTGTTCATCATATCTCCCCTTGTTACGATAATTTATTTTTTCACCCCAAACACCGCTATTTCACTGGTGTAAAAGTTCCGGTAATAGCTGTTCCATGGCAAGTATCGCAGTTTTGTTACTGCTTTCAGGTTCAGGTTATAGGTGTTTACCCCGCTGTTCAGGAATAATCCGGCGGCGGCGGTGTCCCAGCTTTTATTCGCTTCATTCCATACCTGGATTCTTGATTCTGTTGGCCAGGATCCCGGGAATTTGCTGTTTTCATATACGGTCAGTGCTGATACATCAGTTGGCTGGGCAAATACGATATCGGCATAAACCTGCCTGCCCGCCTGACCATCCCAGAATAACTCGTCAATGTTCAGCCAAGGTGTGACAACATCATCCAGCTTGCCATTAGTCAAATCTTCAGCTTTCACCTGCACAGTACCGCCAGACATCCACCCGCCGGTTCCGCCTACAGTTAATTTAGCGGCAGCGGTTGCCAGCAAGTTTTCACCGGTGGGAATTTCTGCTGATGATGTTGGCGGACGAATTGCTTCGTGGAGTTTTCCGCCGGTATTTTTCGCCGATTCCGCCACCATCGCCATCGGGTTGGCGGCAGTCATTGCCGATGTGCAATCAAATATCCAGTTAGCCTTGCCATCCAGTGATAACGAGCGCAGTCTGCCATCCCAACCGGCGGCGTAAATGCGGTCTTTTGTTACGCTGATATATGACACACAGCCAAGGTCGCTATGCCATTGTTCGGTGCCATCCACAGAAATACAGGTGAGACAGCCGGAATCGTCAGCGACATAAAGCAATTGGCCATCTGCCGAAAATGTCAGACTGGCGGGTTGATTTTGCCATAAGGTATTGAATAACAGTTTTCCGTCTGCATCGCGAATTTCCAATAATCTGTTGTAAAACGCGGCGGCTATGCGGCCATTGCTGTCAGCCACTGCCGCGGTTGAAGGGGCTGTTTTAGAATCCCACCATGCCAGCGATTTGCCATCGAGAACGCTGAACAACCGGAAGGTTTCTTTACCCCAACCACCCATCTGCATCTGTAATAACACACGTTTGCCATTCGGACTGGTGAATAGAGTCGGGAATAACTGGGTTTTTGATATTGGGACGTCAAAATGCCAGCGTTCCTTGCCATCAGATAAATTCACCGCTGCCAGCCAGCAACTATTGGTGTTTTCTGGAGTTATCCAGCCATTCTGAGAGAACTCATTAAAGAGAATCAGCGCATAATCAGCACCATCAGGAATTACCGTTTGGAACTGCGGAACACGCTCTGCTGAGTTTGATACCGGCCAATCCAACTTGGCAAACTCTTTCCAGTAATCAATTGACCAGGCTTCTTTCCATTCATTGCCTTTTTTGCGCCAACATACCACGCCAAATGTGCCGGGAGTTAGCACAACGCTGCCATCTGATGAAGCCGCGAACAGATTGCTCTGGCGACCGATATCGCCATAGCCGGTAAATATATCCTGCGTCCCTCCGACAGCATCAACCATCTGGAACGCCTGTCCATAACGGTTAATCGATCGTCCAGCAGCGCCAAACCACTTGCCATCCGGACTGACTTTCGCACTGTTAATTCTATATGCCTGACCAATACGTGCCGCACGGTCTGCTTTAGGCTGATTATTAATTTCCTCGACCAGCAGCAGATTATTTAAGTATCCCTCGGCGGTAACCAGAATATGTTTGCCATCCGCTGATGATTTAACTCCGGTTAATCGCACGCCAATATTTTCGCTGAGTTTTTCCAGTGTGAAACCAGTTGATGGTCTGCCGGATATTATTGGCTGTGTAAGTGCAGGTTTAACAGAGATAGTTTGAAGTTTTTCACCATCCAGCCATATTATAAAAGAATCTATAGCCGCGTTAAGCCCGGCAGCATCTCCGCCAACCAGGGCAATCGCATTTTCGCCATATAATCTTGGCGAATACAGGGTTGTAATGAAACCGTTGCCGGGACCGGGGACATTTGCTGTCACTATATTTTCAAACAAGCCGCTTCCTATCGCCTTATTCATCACATCACCCATTGAACCAGTGAAACCCATCGTTAGTAATACACCGGGTGTGGGGTCTTTAGGTGCTGTCGGACCAGCCTTTAATGTAATCCCATATTTTAACAGTGCTTTACCTAATGCCTGCTGCTGTTCATTGGACACCATTTTATCATTTGCAGCAGCAACCAAAATAACACCACCGGCATCTTTCAGTATTTTATGTATTTGCTGTTCATGCTGAATATTAATTGAATTACTTGCCAGGATTGATGATGTATTGTCTGCTACAGCTTTTATAGCAGCGGCTGTTGATTTTCCACCCAGCAACTCGGTTACTTCCAACTTGTATTCAACACCATTAATAGGCACCGTCATTTTGCCATTTAATAGTCCTTTAACATCTGTCCCGCGATAGATTTCTTCCATCGCGGTTTCGCCATTAATAAGTCGTATTCGCAATGGAACGCGCGCGGCAAGGCTTAACCGGACTTGATATTCTATTTCATTCCCGCTTTGAAGCGCAGTAAGTTGAGGAGTTGCAATTGCTTTTGACGAAATAGCATATAACCGTCCCGGGAAAGCAGTCATATCCGCGGTAAATTGTGAACTCTTTGTAACTGTTATGACATTATGATCAAATACATCGTAAATAACGCCAGTTGTTGCCGGTATAGTGACCTTCACCGTTTTCGGCAGCCAAGCGTTGCAGTTTTTGTTGTACATGTCGCCGGCAAACCATACTCGTCCGGCATCCCATGGATAAGGACTGGTTTCTGTCGCCAGCATAAGATATTTCACATCGCCGCCATCGAAGATATTCTTTGACACCCAGGGGTCGTCGGTATCCACCGGGAATCGTCGGTTTGCCCCCACCAGTGTCTTTAATTCCGCGGCTTCCTTTTCCATAATCGGCTGCATTAATGGCTGCAGCGAATCCGCCGCGTAACCTTCACCCCAGGCGGTTCGCAACTGGTAGGTATTCAGGTTCAGCTTAACCTGACCCAGATTAATTTCTTTTGCTTTTTCTTTTGCCACAACAATGCCCGGGTATAAATCAAGCAATATGTTGGCATTTATATTCCGGCGGTCATTCTTCAGCAATCCGGCATATCCGCCTTCCAGCAGTTTCTTTGTGGTATCAGATAATTGAGTATCCTTAAAATCGTTGGCGTCATACAAATCGTTCCAGTTAATCAGCCATTCCAGCAACTCCGGCACTTTATCCAATACCTTTTGCGGGGCTGGCTCTGCCGGGTAATTCCAATCTTTAAGATTTTTTACCACCACATTTACGCCTGATCCCAACCGCATGAATGGATTGCGAACCTTCTCCGTCTGTCTCTCGCGTATCTTGCGCAAAAACGCTTCCGGGTCTTTCACGGTGACATCTTTCGTCCAGTCGCCTACGCCGTATTCTGTTGCAGAGTCTTCAAATAATTTGCCGCCAGCAGCAACATATTTTTTCAACGCGTCTTCTACATTAGCCGGCAATCGCTGGTTCATCCCCACCAGGAAGAACATAGGCACGCGCGGTTTCTTGCCATCAAGCAGCCATCCCGCCGCCACATCTTCTTCATATACAATATTCATCGGCACACCAGCCATCAGACCGGTTGCCATTAATTCAAAAGCGCGTTCCCATTGTGGCGTACCCATGCCGTTGCGGGTTTCCGTGTAGTCCTGGGTTTTTGAATACAAAATAGCGCCTTCATTTGCGGTTGGGAATTCTGCAAAAACCGGACCATACATCATTGCCAATTTGTTGGCAGTCTTGTATGCCGACGCGCCATTAATATCCAGGAATGGTGAAGTATGCTGCGCTCCGACGCCCTGTACCCCACGCGCAAGAATCTGCATAGCATTTTTAAGGTAGCGTTCACCCGCCATTTTACTGTCATACAGGTTGTCAAATACTCCCATAATCGGCTTGCCCGGACGGCGCAGCATTTCTACCGACTGTGCCGGGTACCATGGCACGGAATAGCCTTCCGACAAAAAGTGGGCGTAGCTTTCTGACATGCCTTTGTAAATTGACGGCGCGTAACTGCTCTCTACCGCCGGGAACTGCCACATCGGCGCGGCAGTAGTTTTCATCGCCAGGTTAGCTTGCTTCACCGCCGTATTGAAACTGTCATACATCACATCCATGATATACTCGCCAACTTCGGCGGTTGGGCGACCTTTGAACTTTTCTTCTTTTGCTTTATTGTAAAAATCTTTATCCGACTGCTGCAATCCGCCATATGGCGAGTTCACAAACATTTCATCGTTGTAGTTAAAACCATAAAATGACGGGTAACTGCTGTAACTTTGCGTCTGTTTTTGCAATACAGCATCAAGTTCATTCAGTGACTGGTCGCTGCACCGCACCGCGCCGCAATGGCCAATAATCTGCAAATCGACGTTTATCCCCTTGTCAGTCGCGCGGTCAAGGTAGTATTGCATTGTCCATCCGCCTTGCGAGGTGCGGTAATATTCTGCCGGGGCAAATCCCGGATTCGCCAGATTCGCCGGTGCGGCATCATGCCGCCAGGCATTCGGTTGGCTCGAATCGCGTATTGTTTCGCGGGTAAATCCCAATCGCTTCACTGCCGTGGTCCAATTTTGGATTAAATTCATCTTTTCAGCGTTATCAGCCAGGTTATTGGTATCATCAAAAACGTTGCCGCCAAATTCGTGGTACATGATTCGCTGCATCGGCGAATCAACCTGATTGGAACTGATATCAATTGTAAGCGGGTAAGAAGTGTAACCTGCAAAGATAGGAGTTAATATGTATGAGCCAGGTGCAAGACGGCGGGTGAAATCAGCAGGAATTTCCAGCGATGAACTGCCTTTTACCTTGATTTTCTCTTCACGAATTGCAGTTTTAGACGCTGGGATTGATTGTAATTGCAGCATCGCCTCAACTTCTTCATTCGCATCCGGGCTGCGCTGGATTAACCTTAATGCAACAGTTTCTCCCTGTCTGAATGCCTGACGGCCATTTGTAGTAACTATTGCTAAACTTTTTACTGCGCCGGCGGGAAGCAATGCGACAGTTTTCTGGATATATAAATCACTATCGCGGTTCGACCAGTCAATTGGCCCATCGCCAAATCGCACAGCGACGTCATAAATGCCTTGAATATCTACTGGTGGTATCACTTCCAAACTGCCATCTTTAAAATTAGCCGTCCATTTTTTCCATCTCAAATTACTGCCATCACTGGACCGTGCGATAACTTGCCACTGGTTCATATTATCAGGCAGCGGTCGCCCAACTATACTCGCTTTTACATTAAATGCCTTTCCTGCTGTTAATGCCGGGTCGGGGAAATCAACATTTATTTTCTGATATCTGGGCCCAATTACTTCCGCGGTCTGCAAATCAGCCAACCAGCGAACGAATGTCACGCTGGAATCATTCATTGACGCGTATAACTTGCCATTTGCATCGGTTTCCAAACCGTATAAATTTGACTGTTGTATCTCTTTTGGTATTGCTACGGTGGTATTCACCGTTAAATCCTGATTATAAATAGTAATGTCGCGGCCAGTTGATACCGCTACTCGTCCATCAGGAAATACCGCTACTCCGCCGAATTCGCTGCCAAAGGGAACTTTTACTTTGTTCACGAAATTTCCATCATAATCGCAGCACTGCAATTCTTTGCTGGCGACTGCCGCCATGTAAAGCAATTTTCGCGTCGGGTCAAAAGCTATATCGCGATACCATGTTCGCTGCGCATCGTTAGCCTTGGCATCCGCGGCATAGGCATCGTAATGATTAAAGTCGCGAATATAATTGCCGTCAAAGTCATACATTATAACCCGCGTCCAATCCGGGTCGGGAATTTTACGGTCATCGCGGGGAGCAACAGTGGTATCAATCAAAAATATCCGCTTGTTTGTGGTATCAATAGCACCGCCGGTAGGGCTTGTCCAGCCAGTTGAGTCATAATGGGGATTTTTCAGTCCGCTGCCTTTGCTTACCAGGGTCTTTGCCTCGGTGCCGTCTGGACGTACCAATGCGACATGTCCGGCGGCATAACTGGTGATAGATATGTACCACCCGTCCGCAGTCGGTACGATAACCCGCGGATTCGCCGCATTTGGCGTACCAATCTGGTCAACCAGCTTGCCGGTCGCATCAAAAACAAGAAACTTGCTGGCAGCAAAAAACAGACGACTGCCATCAGGAGAAACGGTAAACCCGCCGTAACTCTTCGGAATATCATCAATAACGATGGTTTTCTGGTCAGCCGCGGCGAACTTTAAAAGGCTGATTACTAATAAAAATGTTACAAGCAGTTTATACATGATTTCCCCCGTTTTTAGAGTTTTATTTTCGATTGAAATCCAAAACAACTCCCCTCCTTGACAAGGAGGGGGCAGGGGGTGGTTTTATATCGAAATTTGCTGGTAATCGAACCACCCCGACCTTCGGTCACCCCTCCTTGGCAAGGAGGGGAGTTAAAATGCAGGATTAATTGAAAAAATAAAAAGTAACAAGAGAGAAGATGAGAATTGTCAATTGTCAATTCTCAATTCTCAATTGATTTACATTTGCTTCCAAAAATAACCCCAAGTGTTGCGGAGCCAGATGGATGCGCCTTTGGTCAGGTCTACGTCGCGCACTCCACTGGTCATCAGCGGGATGTCTATCATCCAGTCAAACTCCCATCCGCCGTAATCCTGGCGCGTTTCGCTGTCGCGGAATACGTTGTTGGTCCAGGCATTTACATATACCCAACCCTTGCCGATTTGGTGACGGTAGAACAGCGGACGCGAACCGGCGGGGAATTTGCCGACGGCGATGACTTCCGCACCTTTTACCAGTGCCGGTACCGGGGTGAATATATCGTCATCTGTGCTGCGGAATCCCAGCAGGCTTAGCTTTTCAGGATAAGCCGCCAGGTGGCGGAACTCGGGACAAATGCCCCATGACAAGCGCGGGAACGCCTGCACATCCATATTCGCTTCCTGTGACGCCGGTGTGGGGTACGGCCAGTTAGTCGCTGGTATATTCGCGTTCGGCCAGTCTTCCACTCCGTTCGGGTCGACACCGGTCAGCTTCGTCAACGCTTCGCTCTTATATGCCACGCCGTGTTCATCTTTAAACGATTCCCACACATCCATCGGCAGGTATAGCGTGCCGCCTTGTTCAACATAGGCGAGGAGTTTTTCCGGCATTTCCTTGAAATCGCGTTCATACATATTGTCGGCGATGGCGACCAGTTTATATGAGTTCAAGGTTTCCTGTGTTATTTGCAAGTCGTTCTGCGCGCTCCACAGATAATCTGGCTCTACACCATTACGGACAAATGCGCCGTTAACCGCGCAGGCGGTAGGCAGCGCCATACGGCGGAAAAGGCTATACATACGCGGTGAAGACGACAACAGCAGCGCGTCGCTCTTTTTTACTGGCAGGTCATTGACACCGCGGCGGGCTGCCTCGCGGGAATAACGGGAAACCAGTGAAATTACCGGCTTGGGGAACCCTTTGAAATCGTTCATTCCCAGCGATTCACCCTGGAAGAAATATTGCGTCGGATTTTCGTACCGCTCCTGCTGTTTTCCAGCCCATGACGCGTTATCGTCGCGCCAGTTCCAGTAATGCCAGCCATCAGCATCGGCAGCCAGGCAAGCCGCATTCACCCGGTCAATAATGGCAGCCTGGTGCTCCAATGTTTCGGTACCATAAGCGGGAGAATCCTGCCAGCCGCCGTGGCATATCACCACCGGCTGCTGTACTGACAATTTCAGGTAGCGCGCCATCAGGTAGGCGGCGTGGTAGACAACCGGTAACTGGTGCGACAGCCGCGCATGGTGAATCTCGCGGGTATGCACCCATTCCTCGAAAGGCTGTACATAGCTGGGACGGGTCATTTCAAAGAAATAATATTCCATCCAAATCGCCTGCAGTTTTTTCGTTTCCGGCGAGAATCCGTCCAACATTGCCCAGGTATTAGTATTGCCTTCAAAAGGGGTCCAGATGAATTGTTTCGGTGCGAACTTCTTAATCTCCGCATCAAACCGCGCGTGGGCGTCGCCGATGCTTTTTTTCTGCATCAATATATAGTCGTAACTCAGCGGATTTTTCAGCGACCCGCTCCATTTGCTTTCCTGCGGCAGCAGCACTTCGCCATAATTTTTCGGACGATTTTCCAGCACATCCGGCCCGCCCATCGCTTCGATGAATGAGTTGAATGAACCATACCGCTGTTCCAGCCAACCATGCCACTCATCCTTCAGGTTAAACGGAATGGCGACATTATCAAATCCCTTGTGAAACCTGTCTATCCGGTCGGTCAGCGCCATCACTGTTGGTTCGTTGCAATACCGTTCGGCGAATGGCTTGATTTGCAATACATACGCTTCATGCAAAGTCGGGTTGAATGACGGCAGCCATCGGTTGTCCATCTCCCACACCCGTCCTGTTATTTGTTTATATGCTGCAGGCGAGTCAATGAACGGTCCCAGGAAAATGCTAATGCGAATTCCGACGCGTTTTGCGGCAGCGACAATAATATCCATCCGCTCCATTGAACCGGGGATAATATTGCCATTGTCAAAAAACATGTCATTATGAAAAAACATCGCCGCGTGGTTAATTCCCACTGCCGCCATCCCGGCAAAATCCCGGTCAAACTCCGCCGCGTTCAGCTCCCACCGGCCATCGCACCACCAATCCGGCCCGCATGACCCGGGATATCGCCCGTAATAAATAGTGGAATTGCAAAACCACCGCTGACCATCCAATTCAAATTGACCTTTGGGATTAACCTGCACAAAATTATTCATATAAATCTCCGCCATATTTTTGCTGTCATAGACAACAGTAAGTTTATTTTATTCCAAATACCCCCCAAAATCAATACAATTTTCCATTAAAATAAATCTATTTAATAAAATTACATAATAAAAGATGGGCATAGATATGAAGTAACGGTATCTGTTTTGCATTCGTTAATAAAGAAATGTATGATAGATGGTAGGGGAACTGTCCCCAGTTCCCACGACAGCGTCTTTAAAATGAAAAAGGGCAGGTTGTGACGACAAAATAAGGTTGGCAATCACAACACCATGCAAAAATTCTGTCGCTGCAACGCTTTTTTATATCATTATTCCGGTTCATCGCGGGAACTGAGGACAGTTCCCCTACCTTGGAAAATATCTGATATAGCAAAGTAACTATTCAGACTCGTCAGTTTTAACCAATGCAAAAAAAATAAAAAATATTTTAAAAAGACCAAAAATCACCAAGGACTTTCTGTGTGAGGCGTAGAATTCCTTATATGTGGCAAGAAACGCAAATCAAAACATGGATA
>CAZWZF010000074.1:0-21134 GCA_964638715.1 uncultured bacterium
TGCCGGTACCGGATAATTGCGAGAGGATGAGAGCGATGCCGGATAGTATAAATACATTGATGCGGATGACGCTATCCGACAATTTTACCGCGGGGATGATGGCGTAACCGGCGGCAATTACGGTGCTGCCGATTAATAAAAACGAGACGCTGCCAATAACGGCAGATAATGCTGCCTGCGATATTAATACTGATTGAAAACAAGAAAGAAACATACCGGCGATTATCAACCCGATAGGCCAACCTTTTGGCTCAAACAGGTTCTGGCCTTTCTTTACCCGTATCAGCATCAGGGTGGCGATGATTATGCCGGTAATGGTGAGGGAAAATGACCACATACCCAAAGAATGAGCAGTTATCGAGGTGATCCCCTCGCGAATTTGCATGTTTTGCTGCAGGCAAATAGCCGTCAACATGCGGGCGAAGGCAAGAATGCCGCCACCGGCAAGTGCGACTATGGCAGGGAGCGGGGTTAAAATATTGCTTGCGCCTTTGCTCCATGCCAGCCTGATGAATACTATCAGTTGAAAAACCCATGCCATTGCCACAAAAATTATCGCGGTCGCCACCCGCGAAGGCGCGGCGAAAATCTGCATCTGCCACCATGACCGTATATCAACTCCGCGGGATAATTGAATTAATCCGGCATACCCGATTATTCCGGCAAAAACAGCAATTATCAGCAGCAGCACCGGTATCCATTTGCGCCAGTTGTCGCCGGGCGGATCGGTAATTAAAAATACAATTATCATCAATATCGAGGAGATAATGAATATGGTAAGTGAAAGCTGGAATGACGCGGAATTAATCAGCGCAGCCGCGCAAAAGATAATTAACGCAGTCAGCACCGCCGGCAAGGTGCCAACCAATATAAATGCACGGCGGGCGGCAACCGGCCATGCCACAGTGAGGACAGCTAAAAATAGCAGCAAGGTAGTGAATACTGTGAATAAATCGGTAAGGAATAAAAGATTTTCCGGCGATATCGGATGTGTTATATATGCTGGTATCCCATCACCAGTAAGAGAAAAATGAAAAGCAAAAATTGATACTACTAAACCTAATGCGGAAATAACCACCAGTGCCCAGCCTGGCGCACGTGAGGCCTGGTCAAATTCTTCCTGCGACCATTTGCGAAATAATGGCAATAACAGTGGAAATAAAGCGGTTGCGACTGCGCCTACCAATGGAATCATGAGCAGCATTAAAATGAATATAGATAATGAAGGCATGAATTACTCCGCGTAAATCACCCGAAGTGCCTCTTCCATGGTGGTGATCCCTTCAAAAATTTTATTCATTGCATCTTGTTTTAATGATATCATACCATTATCGAGTGCGGCCTGGCGTAAAATATGTGTAGGTGCTTTTTGCAGCATTAAATCACGCAATTCGTTATCAATCGCCATTAATTCGAAGACGCCAATTCGACCTTTATACCCGGTATTGCGGCAAAATGAACATCCAGTGCCGCGGTAGAATGTGACATTTTCGGTAGTGGTGGTGAAATTAAATCTCTTCAAAGCTTCCAGCGGTGGGGTATAAGCGACTTTGCATTTCGGGCAAATGCCGCGAACAAGTCTTTGCGCCAGCACGCCAATAACTGCTGATGCGCTCAGAAACGGTTCTACGCCCATTTCACTGAGACGAGCCATCGCGCCAGGGGCGTCGTTGGTATGTAAAGTGGTAAATACAAGGTGACCGGTAAGTGCCGACTCAATTGAGATAAGAGCGGTTTCAGCGTCGCGGGTTTCACCCACCAGGATAATATCCGGATCCTGACGAAGGAAAGAACGCAGGGTGGTGGCGAAGGTCGCTTTTGCCCGTCTGTTAATCGGAACCTGAGTTAATCCCGCCAACTGATACTCAACCGGGTCTTCAACGGTGAGGATATTAACATCCGGCGCGTTAAGTTCATTTAAAGTCGCGTAAAGAGTGGTGGATTTTCCAGAACCGGTAGGACCGGTAACCAACACGATTCCGTAACTTCGGTGAATCAGCTTGTCCCAGGTTTCCAGCATCTTCTCCGGCATGCCTAATTTAGACAAAGGAACGTTAATTCCGCTCTGGTCTAAAATACGCATAACAATCTTTTCACCCTTAACACCGGGGAGAGATGAAACGCGCATGTCATAATCTTTGCCATTCAGGGTTAGAGAAATACGACCGTCCTGAGCAGAACGTTTCTCTGCGATATCCATATCCGCCATAACTTTAATACGACTGACTAATGCCGCCTGTGCTTGTTTTGGCACCGCACTGGCATCGCTTAATACGCCGTCAACGCGATAGCGCACCCGCACTTTGTCGGATTCAGGCTGAATGTGAATGTCACTCGCCTTATCCAGCAAACCCTGGCGGAGAATCATATTTACCAATTGGATAATCGGGGCGTCGTCAACCATCTCTCGAAGACGGTCAACGGAGATATCCATTTCGTCTTCTTTCTTGCTTTCATTAATTTCCAGGTCGCCGCCGGAATCCTTTACATCATCAACAACGCGCTTGATAGTTTCATCCATTCTAACACTGGCAGATATTACATTGGCTATCGCATTGTTTAATTCTTCTTCAATGGTAATCACCGGATCTATTTCCATACCGGTAATTAAGCGCAACTGGTCGATAGCAAAAATATCCAGCGGATTTGCCATCGCCACTACCAGCCGATTGCCATTTCTTTCTAAAGGAAGTACCCGGGAACGTTGAATCATATTGCGAGGAATAATGTTGATGATTTCCGGGTCTAATGTTTTTTCATTCAGGTCGATAAACGGAACGCCCCACTGGCGGCAAAGGGCACGCGCACGATCGCGCTCAGTAATCAAACCCATTTTTACCAACACGGCACCCAATGGCTCACGAGTAGTACGCTGGGTTTGCAGACCTTTTTCCAGATCTTCTTCTGATATATTAGCTACTTCGCGCAATATTTGCCCGATAGGTCGTTGTTCTATCACATCAATTCCCGTAAATTAAAAGTTTTCAGGACGCCATGTTTATGACGTCCTGTTGTTTTATACCCCATTATCTACCGGGGATGGTACTCGTGGTGTCTCTACCGGTGGTGTTACAGGCGGTAAAACTGGCGGTGTAACCGGTGCTGTTGCCGACGGCGTAACAGGTCCTGTCACAGGCGGAGTTTTGACAGTAACATTATCATCAAAAGTAGGAACTTCTACTTTGTCACCCTGTCGTACTATTCTTGGTGTAACTAATATTAACAATTCCTGTTTTGACGGTGATTTTGATTTGCTCTTGAACAGCCAGCCTACTAATGGCAAGTTGTTTAAGAATGGAATACCGGATTCCGTTTCAATATCGCTATTTTTAATTAATCCGGCAATTACCTGGGTTTCGCCATCTTTAACGGTAACAGTGGTAATACTGCTGTTTTGCGCTAAATCCGGCAATTGCGAACCAGATGGCCCGGTAATGAACTTCGGTTCATCGGTAACATTACTGTCTATTTGCAGCGTAATATTGCCATCTGATGATACGCGGGGAGTAACTTTCATATCGACACCGGCATTGATTGATGCAGTGGCGTAAGCCGGACCGGACTGAGTGACTGATGCCAGCGTTTCATAAAAGATAGTTCTGCCAACGTGAATCTTGCCTTCTTTACCATTTTCAATCTGCATGGAAGGGCGACTGATAATCTTCGCCTTATTCTTTGACATTAACATGTTTAATGTATTATTAAAAGCAATCGGGTTGCGGATTAACCGGCCAAGTCCAATCGGGTCGCCAGAGGACATTTCGGTAGTACTGGCGGTAATAGATGCCGGCCAAGCCAAACCGAGATTCTTAATTTCGCCGGAATCCATGCTGATGATTTCCATTGAAATACGAACCTGTTCCTGTGGCTGGTCTAATTCTTTTATCAGGGCCGCCGCCTGTTCAACAATCGTGGTTGTACCGTAAAGTATTATTTTGGTAACTTCTGCCGCAGTACCACTACTGGTATCGTCGCTACCGCTGCTTGAGCCGCCGCCACCACCACTGCCGCTGCTGCTTGCTGCGCCAGCAGCATCAGATGAGAACAAGCGTGCCGGAGCAATAGTAACCCGCAAACGCTGTCCAGTGAATCGCTCTACTAATTTTTTCTTAGCTTCAAACGCCATCAAGTACCGCAGGTCAATGACTTTCTCGGTAACATCACCGGCGACATCAATACTTACCAGGGTCGCATAAGCCGCCTCGATTAGCTTATCTGGTCCGGCAATTACGATATCATTAACACCATCAGGTACTTTCACTGAACCTTCTGAATCGCGCTTGATAATGGATATAAATTTACCGGTGTTATCAATTTTTCCCAAAGTTCCCATAACAGCAGGTGCTGCTAAAACAACCAGGCCTTTTGATTCATATCTTTCTAATAGATATGAAATAGCCTGTGTCGGAACAACATATTTAAAGCTGTAGCGTTTTTCAACAAAGTTCTTTGAAACAATTTCACCAATGTCTATTTTAGTTAAATGCGCGATCGCTTCATCAACAATAACAGAAGGGCCTCGCAAAATCAGCGTGCTGCTCTGCCACCCACTGTCTTTGTTGCCGGTCTGGATTACTCCCATCGGACTGCTGTCTGCAACCGGGGCAAACATAACAGATAAACCGCGTTTGCCGAACATTTCATCCAAATATACTTTTGTCTGCGACGGCACTAACGATTTCAACTGATATGTCTTTTCCACTTCGGTTGCTACTTCAGGAGCCGCCAGGTCGATATCGCTCAGCATTTTCTGCGCTTTGTCTATACGTGATTTTTCGCCGGTTAGCATCAAACGTTTTGAATCAAGTTCAGTTGCAATAACATCCTGGAAATTGGATTTCAGAACAGATAACGCTTTTGCTGAGTCAATTGTTTTCAATCCGACAACAGCATAAGGTACTTCAGCAGGATTTGTTGTTGCGGTGGCTTGCTGAGTTACATCAACTTCTTTATTCAGAAAGATTTTCGCTTCTTCAACGCGCTTTGTATCACCACTCAACATTATCTTTCCGCTTGCCAGCTTTCTAATCATTAAATCGCCAAAACTTGCAGTCAATACAGTAACGGCATCTTCGGGATTTGCCGATTTTAACGATATAACTTCTGTTGAAACCCCGTTCTTATTAATTGTTAGATATTTCAACAAGTCCTTGACTATGTAATCTTTTGCTCTATCAACTTGGTTGGCAGGACCAGTAATCTGAATGGTTTTATTTCCCAAATCGCGCACTTTAACAGTATCAAAAACATCTTTAATAGCGCTGTTGATACTGTCGATATCAACCTCTTTTTCCAGAGTAACGATACGGTAATCAATAGCACCCGCTGGTGCAGCTGGAACATCAACTTTTACTGGTTCCTTTGATGTTACAATAAAGGTACCACCTTTATCTTCAATCTTCAGATTTGCCATAGTAGCAAGAGTATCAAGGGCAGTTTCTACCGTGACATTTCTCAACTTCACAGTGATGATACCTTTGACTGACGGTGCAACTACAATATTTGCATCGCTTGCCGCCATAATTCCGGCTAATACCGTTGATATATCTGCCTGGTTAAAATCCAATTGATAAATCATGCGCGTATTTGCGGCAAATGCCGTCACCTGAGCAATTATCAACGCTGACATCAGCAGTATAGTTGTTAATTGTCGTCGAACCGCCGTTGCGATTTTTTCTTTCATTACGGTTGACCTCCAATAGGTAATAGAATGGTTTGCCTTCCCTTGGTAAGGCGAACGCCGGAATCGTTGATTGCTGCTACGCTCCAGCCTAATTTATTGATAGTGTCGCCTTCATACAGCTCATATTGCTGGCCGTTGACGGCTAATATTACAAAATTCTTATTACTTGTTTTCAATACACCTACCAATCTAAATTTTGGTTTTGGCGGTTCTTTATCTGCTTCGCGAATAATTTTCAATGCATCTTCAACATCAATGCGCATACCGGTCATAGTAATATTTCGGCTGCTGTCATTAATAGCTTTTATTTTTAGCCGAAAACCTTCATTTAACAGAAGTTTCTTTATCTCGCCGGCGTTTAACCAAAATAATTTCACCTGCTGGGTGATGGTAGCATCAATTGCAGGCAGCGGTTTAGTATCGCCATTTGCAGTAGTTGCTGATGTATTGTTAGCATTAGTGATTGGCGCTATTATGGGTGGAGGTGTCATTAAATTTTCAAAAGGATCTGCCCCACCTTTAACATCTGCAACAACAGTCTCTAACCGCGCAGTATCAATCCACAATAAATCTGCAGGATTGCCTTTCTTTCGGATAACTTTTGTATCATCTGCAATTTGTTTATCCGGTGTTTGGCTTGTATCGCCTGGTTTATTCGCTGTCGTTGTTGTAGAAGGTGCAGATGTGACCGCTGGTGCCGGTGCTTTATTTCCGCCACCATAAGTCATTACCGCGCCAATAATTAATACCAGCATCAAGCCGGAAAGCACCAGCACTTGAATTGTTTGTTTATTCATTTTCATTGCATGCTACCTCCTGGTGTTACAGTTGCTGGTTTTTTAACTGCTGGTTTTTGAGGAATTTGTGTCTTATCTGTTGCCTTTGCCGGTTGTGGTGCCTTATTTACTGCTTTATTTACCGGAGGGACAACTGGTTCGCCTTTTTTAGCAGGAGAAACGGCGGTTCCTGGTGATACAGACTTTTTATCAGTTCCTGTCTTTTCTACTGCAGTTCCAGCCGGTTTGCCTTTATCAGTTCCCGTATCTGCCGGTGTGGTATTCTTATTTTTATCTGAACGAATTTTATCAGAATTGATATACTGCTCCGGCACAATTAAAGCACTGGCGGTTATGATGGTGTTTACCACTACCTTGCCATTTAATTCATAGGGGGATAAGGTTAAGTTTCTTATATATATAATCTGCTTAAACTTTCTCAATGAATCGATAAACTTCACACTGCTAATATATGTGCCTTTCATAGTTATAGTGATAGCCATCGTTTTAAATTGTTTTTTCGGGTCATTCTTGGCAACAACAGGTGGAGCCTCCGGAGGCATGGTGCCATCTGCATTAGGTTTTAGTGCCGGTTTAAACAATTGGTTATTAAAATCGATAGGCTTTGCTTCACCCGGGGAAATACTTACTAAATCATTCCCGGTATCCTGCGCTACCTGTTGAATATATTCAAGAAACTTTGGAATATACTGATAATCCATCAAATTTTTCTGCAGTATCTTCAAGCTTTCTTTCTTCTTTTTCAGGTTGATGTCTTCGATTTCAATATTTTTATCGCCAGGCCCTAATTTGTCCTCAATTTCTTTCTTCTTTGCTGCTAATTGAATAGTTGCATTTTTTATTTCCGCTGTTTTACCTGCCTGCTGCTGCCATAAAAATACGCCAACACCAATAATTAAGATGCTTAACATGCATAAGCCGAAAATCATGAGAGTAATTTTTGATTGTCTTCCAAACATCTAAAAGTCACCTCCTATCATTCCTTCTATCGGTATTACCATATCAAATGTAACCTGCCGCCCGGTAAGTTCGCTAACACTGGCGCTGATTGCACCTTGTTTTGGGTTTCCCGCCCAACTTGTTTGCGTACGGATTGTTTCAGAAAATACACCAACCGTTTTTTCATCCTCCGCAACTCCACCTATTGCCAACGCCATTTGCTTGTCAATAACTGTTGAGTTAAACGAAGTCAAATAAACATTTGATGGAATAATGCGCGACATATCAGCCATGATGGTCAACCATGCATTCTGGCTTTTTTGTGCCTGGTTCAGCAACAGCAACTGCGGTTCCAATTCTTTTATCTGATTGGTCAGCGCGTCAAGCTGTTTCTCTTTTTGTTGTAATGAATCTACCTGCGCCTGCCTTACATTGCGAGTGTCAATTGCCCAATTATAATCAAAAATTGCAAACAAGTTCATAATTATTGCAATTAATATGGCAATAAACACTCCGAAGATAGCCCAACGGAGATACATCATTTCGCGCATTTTACGGGAACGACGATTAGCGATGAGGTTGATATTAATCATCTAAAACCTCCTCTTTCTCGTGATATCATCGGTTCGCGCAGGGCAAGCCCAATTGATGTAGCCAGCATAGGTGCTTGTTCGTCTAATCCTGTTACGCCTTCCGGCAATCGCAGAGCACTATGTTTGCTAAGGCTGAATAATTCAATGGGCAGTCCCAGATTATCTTGTAAGAGTGTGATGATGCCCGGCAATCGAGCGGTGCCGCCGGTTAAAATAACACGGCTTATGCCTGATGCGTTGCGGTTGCCATCCGGCCCTTTCTGATAATCGAAAAAGGCGAATGAACGGCGAATTTCCCGTACCAACTCTTCTATTTGCGATTCAAGCGCCAAACTGGCGTCCTGACCGGTGGGAGATAGCCGTGCCCGCATGGCGACATCTGTCACTGCTGCAGTCTGATTTTCCTTTATCTCTTCCGCTTCATCTGCACTGACAGATAGCGCAGACATTATAGCCTGGGTGAAACTTTCCCCGGCAACGGTAACGCTGCGGGTAAGGATGAAAGTACCGGCGGAAACGATAGAGATGTGTGTATAGGTATGGCCGATCTCAACTAAAGCGATATTTTCCTGCTGCAACCCGGGGGTAGAAACAATGTCAATCGCTGAACGCATCAACGCAAACGGTTCCAACTCCAGCGCCAACGGTTCCAGTCCGGCCTGTTCCAATGCGGCAATTCTGCTCTCTACCATATCACGCGGCGCCGCTACCATCATCACATCCATCTGCGGAGTGCCGTCAACCGCGCTGGTGCCAAGTATCTGGAACTCCAGCATGCTGTCTTCGACAGTGGTGGGGATGTAATTGCGGGCTTCCCATTGGATAGATTTGCGCAGTTGATTTTCCGGCATAGCCGGCAATTTAACTTGCCTGACCACAACCGTGGGACCTGCTACTGCGCTGATAGCCAATGTGGTGCGGATGCCAAGAGTCTGAAGAAGAGTAAATATAGACTCGGCGACCTGAATCCTGTCCACGACAACGCCAGCTTTGACGGCCCCGGACGGCGTGGGTGTGCTACCAGCGCGCACTAATTGATACCCTTGCCGGGTCAGTGCCACCTGAGCAACTTTAATTGTATGACTGCCGATATCTATTCCGACGGTATCGCTGGTGCCGGAAAAGCGGCTAAAAAAATTCATCACGGGCTATCCCTCTCTTGCTGAAACGATTATACTGCTACTACACAGGTTCGCCGTAACGAAACGATAAATGCAGGTATATTTTTCGCCTATCAAAGGCATTCTCCTGCTAAACAATAATAGAAATATCGAAATAACTTTATCTATCATATTCTATTAACCCGCAAATAGTCAATATCAATACCAATATTATTCCAAATTTTGCAAAAAAAACATAACTAATTCATAAAAATAGTAGTTTTTCATGCAAAAATGTAAAAGTTTTCAGTTTTTAGTTTTCGGTTTTCGGTTTTCAGTTTTCAGTTTTCGGTTTTCGGTTTTCGGTTTTCGGTTTTCGGTTTTCGGTTTTCGGTTTTCGGTATATATACAATCAATTGCAAAACCTTGCTACACCCCGATGGGACAGACACCATCCTGGCTTCGCCACTCGGTGTCAGTCCCGGAAAGTCGTTTTTTTCCACTCCAGCCGAGGAGGGGTTGAGGAGGGGTTTATAAGGTAGTTAGCATAAATCCTGTTATAATATAAAGTCCTTCAAAATAAAATTTCAATAAGTAACTCAATCTGAAAACTAAAAACTAAAAACAGAAAACTTAACACTTGTCCAATTTATTTGGATTATGAACATTAAAAATACTAAAAAAAACTATTGCAAACCTGTAATAACAATATTATAATAACTAAATCAAGGTCAGTTAAAGGAGTAAATTCCCATGCGTTTATACATGCACCCTATTTTAACCACCGTGGCAATCGCGCTGGTTACCTGCATTGGTTTTGTTTCATCTGTTGTTGATTCGTTTGACCCGCCTATCAAAAAGGCGCATGAAGCGATGGACATTGGTGATTTCGAGAAAGCCGGCAAAGAGTTGTCGCAGCTTATCAGCAATGAACCTGATAATTATTTGGCGTTAATGATGCGCGCGGAATGTTACCGGCAGGAAGAAACATACAGCGCCGCCCTGGAAGATGTAACCACCGTAGAAAAAATTATCAAGAAATCCCAAAAAACTGCTGCTGAAAAAGATGAAATCTACCAGGGAATAACTAATATGCGAGCCAGCATTTATATTGATATGAAAAAATATGCGGATGCAGTGAAGGTGAGTAAAGCAAGGTTAATCGTTGCTAAAGACCCGTTAATGAAAAATGAGCTGAACAACAACATCGCCTGGTACCTTTCCACCCTACCCGGATCGACAAAAGAAAGTGGCAAAGAAGCAATAAAATATGCCATTGATGCGTGCAAATACAACAACTATAAAAATCCTGGTCAGGTTGACACCCTGGCAGCGGCGTATGCCCGTGCCGGCAATATACAGGCAGCAATAAAATGGCAGCGAGTTGTAATAAAACTTGTATCTGAAGATGAAAACAATGATTATGATATGAAAATAGATGAATGCAAAGAGCGGTTAAAAATATACATCAACGGCAAAGCGTATACGGAAGTGCCGGAGTAAAAAGATATTTACATCGATTAACAGGATAAATAAGATAAAACAAATAAAACCAGCCTTCTCATTCAGTGTCAAAAGTAATAAGTCAGGAGATGAAGATGAGATACAGCACCCTATTGCTTTTTGCCGCGCTTTCTATAACAGCATTTACCGCGCCGATATTTTCTGTCGTTGAGGCTATTAAAGGCGCGGTTCTTTTTACAGAAACCGATATCGTCGGGTATGACCCCGCGAAACTGATATTTGAATTAACACCGGAGAAATCCACTAAAATTATAAACATTACCACTTATGGCGGTCGGCATCCATTCGCCATCAAAGACGAGAAAGGCGTTATTTGCCGGGGATATTTCTATACCATGGCATCGTCAATTCCTTTCACCGGCCCTACCATTATGCTTGACCAGACCAATGGTAATGTCGCGGCGCCATATTTCGCATTGCGCAATGCATACCCAGATTTTTCTACCGCTTTCGCCGATAAAACTGCAACCGATAGTATCGCGGAAGTTATGAAAAAAGCGAATAAAATTATCGATATCAATAACAAATCCCTGCCGATCAAACAAAAATGGAGCGGCGCGGTAAAAGTAACAGAATTGGACGGCCTGTCAGTATCTGTACTTTCTTTCCCTGACAGTTTTGCCGTAAATTCACCCGTTATCATGCATACTTTGGTGAATTGCAACAATATAAATGCCGTTGGGGAAGTCAGCGTTACTGCAAAGATAGAGTCGGAGAAAGATGGCACCACCGGTGAAACCACGGTGTCCCACGTTAAACTGCCAATAAAAAAATATGAATTCACAATATCAAAAATAAACCTGCTACCACCGCCGCCAAAGCCGCCGATGTATTCACCCGCAACACCAACAGACGAAACCCAAACAATTTCATATCCCAAACAGGCATTGGAAGAAGAAACGAAGGGCACGGTCACGGTGAAGGTAGATATTCGCGAAACCGGCGCAGTATACGGCGTGTCTGTTGTGCAATCATCAGGTAATGACATACTTGACACCTCGACCCTTCGCGGATTCACCTACTGGAAATTTAAACCAGCCAAAACCAACGAAACCGCAGAGAAATGCCAGCTAACCTACCAGGTTGAATATAATGGGACAACGGTAAACGTAAAAAACATCACCCCGCCGCCGACACCCGCGCCAACCCCGATAGTACCCGCCAACACCCTGTACGCCGTCCCCGGTGAAGCAACCCTGACGCTGTACGTAAATTACACCGACACCACCGGCCAAACATTCACCCACCGCATACCGGCGATACCTGTTGTTGTGGAGTGAGGAATTGTATTTTAAATAATTAATATGGATGGGCAGGATGAAATAATCTTGTTAATCATATTAATCCTGTCAAAATTCATAAAGTATACGCTACCCCTTGAAAATCCCACGCAGATGCTCTACCGTCAACTCCGCTTGCGGACTAAAATCTGCTGAATCCATGTATTTGAAGATGGATTTCAGGAGTTGATTGGCGGCGTTGTCGTAACAGAAAAACAGGTTGCAGGCACAGACCAACAGTTTTCCTTTTCCTACTTTCGCCTCGAATATCAGGCCTAATTTGTGGTTTCTGTCGACATTATCGATGATTTGGGCTATTGGCCGGTAATCCGCGGGAGTGGAATCAAGGATTATCGGACGGGATGCTGTGTGAACGCCGAACCATTGCCAGTCGCTGTGAAAATCGGTGGGGAAATCGGCGAATATCGGGTGGGTTGGGTCGCAAAGCATTCCTAAAGTGCCGGGTGCTTCCGGCAACTCTTTGTAATCGGTGATATTTTTGAACATGCGCCAGCACCAGAAATCGCTGGCAAATGAACCACTAATTACCTTTGCCTTCCCCTTGTCCGGCATCAGCAATACTTTGCCGCCAGCAGCCAGTTTCTCTATTTCCGCGGCACCTAACTTGCTGCACTGGATGATATCCGCCGATTTCTTTCGCATTTCAAACGGGTAAAACCAGACATTGTAGCTATTTCTATAAGGTGTGCCATCTATCGTGAAAACAACTTTTATTTTCGCTGGTTTATCGATTTTAACCGGTGAATTTATTTCTCCCGCGTCATACAATCCATTGCCGGCAATTGATAGCTGAATTTCCTCGCCAGCGATTTTTTCATCGTTAATGAATATTTCCCATCGTCCCACAGCATTGCTTAAATCTGCATCGCCAAAATGCGCGATTTGCAATTTCGCGTTGAATATCTCGCCATCCAGCCAGCAATATTTTTCCATTCGCACCAACGGAACTGTTTCGCAACAGAATTGACGCCAATCTTCGGGTGATATAATGCCTTTCGACTGCATGAAGGCGTCCAATATCCCCACCAGTGCGGTTCCCTGACCGGGGAAATCCTGCAAGTCCAACAGTTGAAAACCAGCAAAACCATCTGTACGCAGCGCCATTTCGATTTCCTCGCGATAACACAACGCCGCCAATGCCCCACTGGCGCGGAAGAAATCGTCGCTCTGGTCGCCCATTCCGGCAGTTATCAGTCGTTCGCGAAATATCTCGAAATTATATGCACGGGAAATGCCGGTATATTTTTCAATTTCGCCATAATTTGGGTAAACCTGGTACTGGCCCGTTTCATGTCCGATAACCGGAACCGGGACGCCGACTATCGCCGCGCTGAAGTCATTATCTGTGGTTGGCGGACCGGTCTGTACGCTTCCCAATGGCAAGTCTGCGTGTGAAAATGACCCGCGGGTACTCTCTTTTTCTGTCCGCATAGTGGTCCAGTAATCATCGCCAGCGGGGAAAGTCGGCACGGGGTAATAAGTATTGCTGCCCTGGGCAAAAAGCAACTGCGGGTGAACAGTGCGGAAATGCGCAATTATTTCCTGCATCAACTCGCGGCCTTCGCAAAACTCATTCCCCAGCGCGAACATGACAAACGACGGATGATTGCCAAACTCGGTAAGAATCCTTTCGCCTTCTGCCAGCAAATACGCCATGTGCAGTCCGGCGTCTGGCCCGGCAGAGCGCGGATGGCGGAAAGGCATCCAGTTAGGCAATTCCGGCTGCAGATAAATACCAACCCGGTCGGCCGCCTCAAACGCCGCGGCAGGCGGGCACCAGGAATGGAACCGGTAATGATTAATGCCGTAATCCTTTGCGATGCTCATCACCCGCACCCATTCGTCAACATCCATCGGCGCATAACCGGTCAGCGGAAAAACACAGGCGTCGTGCTTGCCGCGTAAAAATATTTTCTTGCCATTCACAGCAAATTGTGTGCCATTGGCAGCAAAATCAACCAGTCCGAAGGTGCTGCTTGCGGAATCATAATATTCACCGTTTGCGCTTGACGCTGACATTTCAACATTTAATGCGTAAACTGTCGGGTTAAACTCATTCCATAATACCGCATCATCGCCCAGCGGATATTCGAACTCAACTTTGCATACGTCAGTCAAGGCAAAATCAACGTTCAATGGTACATTATTATCATCAGTGGATATTTTCAGAGTTCCAGTTACTGGAATTCCCAATGCGACGGTCTTTATTTCCGCGACAACCTTAGCTGTCTTTTCCGCGGCATTGGGGAAAAGGCGCAGTTGCGATATCCACACCGGGTCGGTAATTTGCAGGTTTATCTCACCTAAAATGCCGTTCCAATTCGTCTGGGTATCCTCGGAAACCTGGTGGGAATTGCCTAATGGCGGCATTTTTCCGTTATCAATACAAACCGTCAGCGTGTGGCAGCCAGTGGTTACATCAGACGGCAACAGGTATTCATGCCGGCAGCTAAGCGAATTGCGTTCACCGAGTGCTGTATCACCAATCCACACCCGGCTGTTTTTCGTTCGCTCCATGGTAAAAGATATCCGTTTGCCTGCACATTCCGGCGATATCTCTATCTGACGGCGGTACCATGCCGGACCGGTATATTTATACAACCGGGTCAGATGATTAGTTAGCCTCTCATCATTTTTTTCACCCTTTTTATTTTCATCCATTGTGCCAGGCAGCAGAATATCGTCATTAAAAGATTTGTCTATAGAAAATTGCCATTTGCCGGCAAGTGATATTTTTTGCATTTATGCTCCATAACTACAGTCAGAAAATTAACATGGATGGGCAGGATAAAATTTAATCATGTCAATCATGTTAATCATGTCAAAATTTATTTTGTTTACTTAATTGTCTTTATCAACGCGCGATTTTCGCCGGTGTCTACCAGAGTTACCCCGCTGGCACGGATGCGAAGGTATACTTCTTTACTTTTTATCCCTTCGGTGTATGTAACCGCGGAATCGATATATTTATAATAATCCAACGGAATAGCCTGCAATTTTTGCAGCAGCTTTTCTTTCTCAACAAGGGGCATCTTTTCAGTCGCGCCGGCTATTTCCAGTGAATTCACCGGTTGCGCCATGTCCATTGTTAATGCGTAATCAGATTTTGTCGTAATTATATCGCCGCTGTGCATGACAATATCAACATAATCAGTTCTCTTTCTGCCTTTCGCGATTATTAACGCGATGATGTTCATCTCTTCGATCTTTTTATCTGCTATTTTCAGTCGTATAGCTACGACTTTTGATGGGTAATGTATTCTTTTCTTCAGTTCTTTGGTGATTGCATTATAGATATCATTACCGCTGGCACCGCCTTTAATGGTAACTTTCACTA
The DNA here is from genome assembly GCA_964638715.1 of uncultured bacterium. Classification (GTDB taxonomy): domain Bacteria; phylum Armatimonadota; class Hebobacteria; order CAIYQO01; family CAIYQO01; genus JBAXQQ01. The sequence continues at coordinate 15,275 of CAZWZF010000074.1, forward strand.
CTTGCGGGTGGTTTTGCGTTGGTGGCTCATTTATGCGTTGAATATATGTTATGCTGCCAAAAATCAGCACCAATGCTGCACAAACGCCGAAAGTTTGCAATTTTTCCGACTTCGTCAACTGCCATACCTTTAAATTTGCCAACAGCGCACCACCGCAAATGAATGGCAGACCGGGGAGATATTCTATGCGCGGGAATGAAAAATAGCCAAAATCCTGCCCGGATACCGCAAACAGCACCGATGAAATCATCAACCCGATGACTATCCCCCACATGGTGCGGCGGGGTGAAAATCCCAGCCAGTGCGCGCAAGTGAGGAAAAATGCCAGGAAAACGAAGTCGCCCAACCCTATCTGCGAAGGTTTGGATATCTCAGTGAATATCCGGGCAAAACCTTCGGGTATCTGCTGTGCTATATGTTCCGGCATTGCCGGCGTCGCGGTAGGTACAGAACCGAAGCCGCCATATACCGCGGCGCCGGTGGGAGATTCGCTCATGGCTTTCATCGGACCCCAGAATACACCCCAGATATCTACCAGCGATGCCACCAGTCCAACCGGCACCAGCATGGCAGGTTCTTTTATCAATTTCGCGATTAACTGGCCAAGAAATATTCCGGCAAGTATCAGTAAAAATGGAATTGCCGCTTCATTAATCGCCCACATCTCCGGCGCGTGCCTGCTGGATGCGGTCATTATCGCCTCAAGAGATTTGCCGTTTATAATCCCCATAACCACATTTCGCGACACCGGATTTGATAATAGATATATTATCAGCGTCGCAAAGAATAATGCTGTTGTCATTTTCGGGGTAAAGGTAAGCCGGGTGATTGCCCGGATAGTATATCCCAATACAATCAAGTAAGCCGCTGCGCCAATAGGAGCGATTAAAATCCAGAAAATTAGCGGAAAATCTTTCACTATCTGAGTATTTCGGTTGAATAAAGTGACGAAAAAGTAATAAAGAATATATAAAATTGCCCCACCCAGCGCAATTTTCCAATTACGCTGATTATTTTCATATACCTTCACCGGCACAACTTCAGGAGATTCCGGCAATTCCGGCGGTTCAGGAGATTCTATATCAACAATATCATCAGTCATATCATTTTCCTTTTATGGTTGTGATACAATTATAGTAAGGTGCAGGAAATATAACAAGATGAATGATTTTTTTGTTACAAGACACACGGAGATATTTTATATACTCCGTGTGTCTCTGTGTCTCCTCTGTGTGACTCTGTGTAACTTTTCAATTTGATATCACTTTTCTCCAGTAATTATTAATTACTTCCCAAACTGCCATTTCCCCCACAACTGCGGGGTCAGCATTGCTTCTGATGGCACGTCGGCGGTTATCCCGGTGGCTTTATTTGCCCAGTAGACGCGCTGCAAGGTCTGGAAACCGTTGCCGCGCAGCAGGCCGATGTCGCCTTTCAGCACCATTCCCGGTTCTACCTTCAACCCCAAGGTATCCAGAGGAATTGAGAACTCGTAATTGCCGCCATCAGCCGCCAATTGCAGTTTGTCGCTTACGTTATCAACACGGTCAATATTGATGGTGCGCCATGGCGACGCGAACGGTACCGGCTCTTTAGTGCCAGGAACAACCGGTCGGTACAACAATGCCAGCGGTTTATTTTTCACTATCGTCACCAGCAGGCGCAGGTCGCCTTCTACCGGGTTAACGCGCTTTTCATCTGCCTTCGGGTTAGTTCCCAGCATCAGGTCTAACGCACCGCCAGTCTTAAATGGCGCAATAACCATCTCGCCAGAGTTTGCCAGCATATTCACATCAGCATTTCGTACCGCTACATACAGACGGTCGCCGGATATTGCTACCGCGCCGGTCACGTCATAAGGTTTGCTGTTGCTGTTGAAATATGCCGCTACGCCGCGCTTGTCGATTGATACCCATTCCGCACCTTTCCATTCATCAAGTTTGCCGTCAACGACAGGTGCGGTATCCATTTTGCCAACTTTTAATATTCCTAATCCCTGGTTCTGCTGACGGGTAGCTTCGCGTTTCAGCAGATATTCCTGCGCGCTTTTCAGTTCGACATCGGTAATTTTAATTTCAGAGTTTGGCAGGCGAATGATGCTGTCCAAACCGTCCAGCCGCACCAGGCTGACGCGGCTTCCGTCCATTACATAAACATTGCCGTCAGCCGTTTGTGAAATGGTGGGCCAGAAGTTTTCATCGCTGCATGAAATATCATTCATCAACATTCCGCGCTTGGCGATTGGCATTGACCATGAACGGCCGATGCGGACATCGCGGAAGATGGTGGATACAAACAATCCATCGCTGGTGAACAGGTACATGTTGCCCTGATTGCTGTTGACCGCCCACATCGGGCCGGCATCGCCACCGCGTGGGGTGAAAATGCCGCCAAGCAAACGGGTGGTGCCAATTAATTCACCTGGGAAATCCGGTGCCGGTGATTCGTGTGAAGCGTGCAAGCCCGGCCATAATGACGGGTAAGACCAGCTTGCCTTGCCATCTTTATTCACACCGCACAACGATTGCGGAGCATAAGGTTTTGGCGCCACGGTAATTACTGTCCAGCCTTTGCCATCTACCAGTGTCTGGTCGCCGCCGGAGCTTGCCGGATTGCTGACATCCTTCGCCAATATTTCACCGGCGTTGATATCATAAATAGGAGTGCCTTTTGCGGTAAATTTCACCGGAGCAAATCTGGTTGCGTTGCCGCCATATCTTGAATTAAGAATAGATAAGTCAGGCATAACGGTCATACCGCCGCTGCCGACTTTAGTTAAAGTTACTTCATCTACCTGTATCTGGCCATCATCATTCGAATCCGACCATACGAAAGATGCCTGGTTGCGCCAGTAATCGCCTTTTAAATCAATTCCTTCCGGCCATTTCGGCTTGAAGGTGTCGCCTTTTAATATTCCCCAATCATTGGCGCGTCCCATTGCCGCAACAGGCATCGCGATGCCATTGCGGTCAGCCCATATCATGGTTAAGCCAGTGCCGCTAACCGGATTGCCGCTGTAACAATTGGTGAAATAGCGTTTGCCATTCAGATACATCGAGGCATCGGGGTAACCATTGGCATACGCGCCGTCTGGCAATTTCATATCGTCTGCTTCTGGTCGGTAATATACCGTTTCCAGCATATCGGTGCCTTTGTCCCAATCCAGCTTGAATTGCATGCCATGATAATAAAACTTCGTCTTGTCTTTCGAGTCCAGCATACCGCCGCCGCCATATTCTGACGGGCCGTAAAATGCCTTGATGAACTTGCCATCCAGTGTCCAAACGCTGACGCGTTTTGGCTGGTAATCGGTCTCGGTAACCCACAACTGGTCTTTCTCGTCAATCGCTATGCCGTTGGGGTTATTCATGTGCTGCGGGTCATACGGGCCGGCTTTCGGCGCGCCGGCGTGACCGATGCTGCGAAGAACGGCGCCATCCGCGGAGAATACCTTCACCTGGTGGCTGGCACCGGCAGTGGCGATGTATATATTGCCTTTGGAGTCTAATGTTAAATGTTTCGGGTCGTCTAACCCTTTATCTACCACCACCTGTGGCGCCGCCAGTGTCATATTATCAGCCATGGCGGGAACGCTGTAGCGCTGCAATTTATTTCCTGCCAGCACCAGTAAATTTCCCTGCGCGTCAAAAGCAACTCCGCGCGGATCTTCAACCGGCGAATTGCCCAGCACTTTGCCGCCCTTTACATCAACGAACAGCAATTGTTTCAGCTTTGGCAGGCTGCAAACCATCAAGCCATTATATACGGCTATCCCGTTTAACGCCGCGACATCTTTAGACGCAAATGCGTATTTCACCACTTGCTTGTCGCCGCCATTGGTTAGCGCGGTTAAACGCAATTCCTGTTCCCAGGCGGAACCAACATAAGCAAACTGACCGGCTACAGCATTAGGGCCGGCATCGCGGGCAAGGAAAGGAGCGGCTGTCCAAACGCCGCCAACCCAACCGCGGCCGCCGACTTTTTTGCCGTCCATATCTACCCACGCCAGGCCGTGTCCGCCTTCGGATACAAAACTGCCTAAATAAACCAGCGGTTTTCCACCCGGTGCTTTATCGCCAGGCACAAACAGCGCGCTGCTGGGCGGAGTATGGTTAGTCAGCCATCCGCCGGTGTTATCCGCGGTCATCCATGCCGGTGAACCGCCGTTGTATAATGAAAATTCGTAGCGTAAATCGATATTTTTTCTGGTAATGCCGCGAACCCGGTAGGTTGCCGGTAATACGAATTTTCCCGGCGCGCTATATATACCATGCGACGCCGCCAGGGTGTCGCGTCCCAGGTCGTCCATCGCGTCCCACCACACGGTGTTCTCACCGGCGGGGAACGGAGTTTCGCTAATCAGGTTGCGCACGCGTTTGCCGTCGGCATCTTCAATCACCAATGTCACAATTCCAGCTTCCTTCAGGGTGAACTTCACTGGAATCGGCGGATGCATTTCGGCGGCGGCAGCAGCAACCGGCAGAATGGCGGTATCCAACTTGGCATCCTGCAACGCCTGCAACGCAAATAATTCGCCCAGCCAGACGCGTTTGCCGCCGCGGGTGTTGTTATTTAAATGCGGGTGGCTTTCTGCGGTAACTTTGATTAATTTCAGCCGAATGGCGCGGGTGGTGACCGCCTGGTCAAAACCCATCCAGTTCACGCCTAATGCCCGCGGGTATTGGTTCTCCAGCTTATCGAATACTTTGATGGTTTTCCAGGCATCTTCCCCGGCTTCTTTCGGGTGTATGTTATCTGGCCCTTCGTAAAATTGCGCTTCACAGGAGCCAAAGCCTGCCCATAACGCGTTTAAACCGCTGATGGTTACCGGCTTTGACCATACCAGCATCACCCATTCCGGGTGTTCTGGCGATATTACAATCTCGCCGCCATCCGCGCCATTGTCCCATATACCCCAAGTGCCATCGTTGCTTTCATTGTTAATTTTTGCGGAAGCATCAATCTTTGCGCTGACGCCGGCAATAGCTTGCGGAGCAATATTTGCCACCCGGTCTGCCAGCAGATAAACGCCGCCCAGCCAGCCGTTGTATGTTTTATCCGCCAGGTCGGCGGTGTGTGAAAATCGCAATGCCCGGGTTTCGGTCTTTGCTGGCAGCACCCAGATCGCGTATCCCTCGCTGCCGATTTCACTGGTTACTATCTTGCCATTGCTGATGCGCTGTGCCGGTATCCATTGCTTGTCGTCAGACATGTCGCCGGGATATATCGCGTCAGCTTTCAGCACGCTAAGGATGCCGCCGCCGCGCACCAATACCGAACCGGTGAGCACCGGCGCGGTGAAACCTATGCGCATATACCTGATGTCTGGCGTCTTGGTCTCGCCAAATCTCACCCCATCCCACTGCGGCTGGCTATCCTTTGTCCAAATCACGTGGCGCGGCCCGTCATTCACAGCCATTGGCGACTCTTTGCCGTCAACAAACTGTGAAAAAGCTGCCGGGTCAAGACTGCTAAGCGACAATGTCGTCGCAAACGAAGTTTTAACATCAGCAGCAGTCGCCGGTATCTGGATAAACCAGCAAAGCACCAGCATTAAAGGGAGAAAATTACCAAGTTTCATAACAACACCTCATAAAGTCTAAATGAGAATATACGCTGTTTACTTTGACACTGTGGGGGGATAGTTGTGTGTAAAAACAGAAAAAAATGCTAAACAAAACTAACAATGCTAAACGCGTTTAATAATTTTACCTTAATGATGTTGCGGTGTCAATATTGGGGTGAGGAAAATGTTGGATTTGTATTTCTTTGTTTTTTAACCACGAAAGACACGAAAAATGGTTTTGTATTTAGAAGAAATTATTATGATTTGCGATGGTTTTATAGCCGTGGGTTGATG
>CAZWZF010000075.1:0-19344 GCA_964638715.1 uncultured bacterium
CCTACCTTACGCCCTGCTGTCTGCGGAGAAATATTCTACGGTTTTCATGGCGTGTCCCAGGGATTCGTCTTTTTCTACCCGGCGCAATAGCTCTACCATATCTGTCCATTTCGTTTTCGTCATTACTTCCTCACGAAAGTGGGCGGCGCCGTAGAAGCCTTTCATGTACCATGATATATGTTTGCGCATTTCCTGGACGCCGATTTTCTCGTTTTTATCGGCTATCAGCAGTTCGCCATGCTCGATTGCCATATTCACCCGGTCGGCGATGGTTGGCATCGGCAATGACTCGCCAGTGGTGAGGAAGTGGTTTATCTCGTCAAATATCCACGGGTTGCCCTGGGCGGCTCTGCCCACCATGACGGCGTCGCACCCGGTTTCTGTTGCCATTCTCAGCGCGTCGGCACCGCATTTGACATCGCCATTGCCTATCACCGGTATACTGACATTATCCTTAATGTTTTTGATGATTGACCAGTCGGCATGGCCAAAGTTATGGTGAACCCGGCCCGGACGCGGATGTATTGTCACTGCCACCAAACCTTCTTCTTCTGCCACCCGGCAGACATCCAGCGCAGACGGCCCATTCTGGTCCCAATAAGCGCGCATTTTCACCGATACCGGCAAATGGGTCGCCGACTTTACCGCGCGAAAGACTTCCCGCACCAGGCCAATATCACGCATCATTGCCGATCCTGCTCCCTGCCGGGTAACTTTTGGCACACCGCAGCCCATATTTATATCAATGATATCTGGTCCGTAGGGGGTGATTAATTCCGCCGCCTTTGCCAGATGCTCGGGGTATTGCCCAAAAATTTGTACTGTGACAGGATGTTCCTGGGGGAATATTCGCACCATAGCATGGGTCCGGGCGCTGTTGTAGACCAGCGCGTTGCTGCTGACGAACTCTGACACCACCATGCCGGCACCATGACGGCGGCACAAGATGCGAAACGCGCGATTGGTTATGCCTGCCATAGGGGCGAGTATCAACGCCGGTTTTATTTCTATGCCGGCTATAATTGCTGATTGTAGGAATGACATGGATTATTAACCTGGGTAAAGTTTTCAGTTTTCAGCACAATATGAATTTAGACAGGATTAACATGATTAACAGGATGAATTTTCATCTTGCCTATCCATGTTAATAATGAAATTGTTATCTGTCGCAAACCTATATTTTAAGATTTAAATGCGGTGCATGGCAGTAAAGATATCTTCATGCTGCACACGAATTTGCAGTCCTAATTCTGTCCCGATTACGTCTAATTTCTCTTGCAGGTCAGGAATTGATATAACAGCGGAATCAATCTCTGTGAGCATAATCATGGTGAAATATCCCTGCAAAATTGTCTGGCTGATATCGAGGATATTCACACCATTCGCCGCCAGGGTATTGCTGACCCCGGCGATGATGCCCACCCGGTCTTTGCCCACGACTGTGATTACCGCTTTCATTAATTATTCCTCACAAAACACAGGCGCACTGCAGCAGTACGCCAAGACAACAATATTCCTACCGGTTGTGCCAATACATCACCGGCAGGAATATTTATTTCAAAAATAATGAGCTATTCTACAGGTTGAAAGTCTTCTTTACCTGCACCGCAATCCGGGCAAACCCAATCTTCGGGCAAGCTTTCAAACGGAGTGCCTGGCTCAATGCCGGTGGACGGATCGCCGCTTGCCGGGTCGTAAACATAGCCGCATAAAGTGCATTCGTACTTCATAATTTCTCTCCCTTTTTATTTTTCAGTTTCTTCTGGCTGGTATTTTACCCATTCAAGATAAGTCATTGTCAAACAAATCAACATCGCAAGAACAAATGCAAGACCACATGTTTTTGTTCCACCACGTGAATCAGGTTCATTAGCCTGCTCTGGTTCATCAAGAACAACATAAGCTGGTCCTCGTGTTTCAGCAACGACTCGCGTTTTTTCATACTCTGTCTTTAATAAAACCATTATATCAGTTTTTTCAGATACAATTGCTTTTAATTTCATATAATTCAAAGCAATTTCCGGCATTTTTTCAATTTCTTTTTTTAGTTCAATTTCCGCACTGCGATAGCCATCTAATTTTGCACGTGCTACTAATGCCTGCGTCGCAGTTGCATATATTAATGGCGACAATCCTTCGTGTGCAAGGCCAATTTGCCGCTTCATTTCATTCTTTAGCGAGTTTTTCAATTGATCCAATTCTGCTTTTTTATTAACGACATCTGGATGGGCGTCACGCAATTTCAGCTTTAATAAAGCTAAATCTGACTCTGTATCTTTTATGCGCTGGTACAATGAACTAAGAGTTCCGTTATTAATACCTGTTACATTTGTACCAAAGGAACTATATACTGGATCCATGCTTGCTTTAACGAATTCCTCTGTTTTTGCTGAAACATCATGTAATTGTTTCATTGCCAAATCAGCCTGAATTTTCGCTTCCAACGAAGAAGACTGTACTGAAGCGTATTCAGCAGCCAAAGAACTGGCTTGACCAGTTGGATCAATCAATAGATATTTTTTTTGGTAATCTTTAAGTTTATTAGCTGCGTCGTCTAATTCAGCGGTTGTTTTTATTATTTGATTTTTAAGATATGTCTCACCTTGCTTTGCGGGGTCTAATGGTAATTCAGATGTAATATCATTCAACGTATCCAACACAGATTGCATATAATAGAATGCTAATTTATTATCGACATTTCCTTTTGCATCTTTAAACGTTTTTATAGAAACATTCATGAATAACTCATTGTTTTTTCCTACTAAAATTTTCATCACATCATCCATATTTTTATACAAATAATCTGTCCTTGTTATTTCCCAAATATTTTTAAGATCATACCCGCGTGCTTTTAACTTAGATAAAATCATCTTTTTAGCTTTAATGCTTTTTATCAAGGTAACTGCAGTCGCATTGCTTGACCCTGGCTGAGGTATTAACACCGCACCTTCCATAACAGGCAAACTTGGCAAATCCCCTCCGCTGCCAGCTAAAATTGATAACTTACCACCGGCAGATGGAAACAATAATGTAACTGAAGATGTATATGTTCGTTGTTTTATAAACACGCTCACCACAGCTAACACTAAAATGGTCATTGTTATTATAAAGAATAATTTAAAATTCTTCTTTATAACCTCAATGAAAGTTGGCGGGTTATTATATTTAATTTTCTGGTTTGTCATCTATTTATCCTTATTTCTTGAACGGCATATATGAAATTGCTAATTCTGACAATGACCGCAGAGATGCTTCAAACAGATTGTCAGTGCGAATATTTTTCACAATATATGTTGTCGGTACAATAATAATATCTCCCGGCAATATCTTGCTGCTCTTTTTCGCCGGCATCACGGTACCATTCATGCGCAGAACAACTAAATGACTTGAGTCAGCATCTTTAGAAAAACCACCGACAGAGTTAACATAGCTATTCAAGTTTTTACCACTTTCAAATACTACCGAGCCATTGCTGAATACGCCGCCAAGTACGGTAACCGTTGTCGGTATATCAGGAACGTATATTGAGTCGCCGGGCAGCAGGTTAAAATCGCCATTCTTACCCTTTGAATTAATAATCTTATCAGCCTCTACTGGAATGGTAAGAGCTATCTGTTGATCCTGCATACTGCGGGGAGGGGTGAGAATAATTATCTTCCCGGTTGTATCAGATGAAATGGCCTGTGCGACTTGTGAAGTTAAATTATTAACATTTTGCTGATTTGTCTGTTGTGCTGTTTGCCCGGGCTGCGCTGTTGGTATTTTCGCTGATACCGCACCAGAACCGTTATCCATATCTTTCAGCAGCCTGCCCATTTCACGTCTCTGATCCTGGGTCTGTACTGATGAGTTGGGTCTATACAATACCAGGCCCGCAGGATAACCATTAGCCATAATTCCACCAGCATCATTTATCAACTGGTATAATGATTTCGACTTCAGGCGATTCCCATTAAATGCTGGATAAGTACCCGGATGCAGGACATTTCCACTGATATTAACAGTCTCGGTCATTGCTACGAAATCTGCATTTCCGCGGACAGTAATTAAGTCTTTATTTTCCAGTATCGGGTCAACATCAAGACTGAATGAATTTTCATTGTTTTTAACAACATATTCCATCGATTTAGTTTCGCCATTCACTGTTCGGAATAAAATAACTTTCTGTTCTGCGTCTACCTGCAATCCGCCTGATAATGCCAGAGCATCAGATAATTTCATGCCCACAGTTAGCGGCAATTCGCCAGTCTTGCGAACATACCCGCGTACTACGACAGATTTATTGTCCATCATCTCATCACGAGTCATAACAATTAATTTATCACCCGGGTTTAATACAATATTAGCATCCTTCACATTATTTCCTGCATCTACCAAGTTAACGGGTATAATTTCAGTAGTCTTATCTGCTCGCACCCGGTATAGGTTTGCCCGTTCGGGATAACTGCTATTCAGCAAACCTTTTGCCAGGAAAACTAATTGGTTAACAGTTATTCCAGTTACATAAGGGAACATGCCAGGTGCAGAAACAGCACCAGCAATAGTCACCGATTGTGATTCACCAAGATTTTCTTTAGGATAAATAAACAGCCTGTCGCGGCGATTTAGTTCAATATCACTTTCTTTCTTTGACAATGCGTCGCGCAGGGAAATCTCTATCATTTTTTCCTGCATGGTGTTGTCATCTAATCTGACAATCAACGCTTTATCCAAGGTAACATTTACCTTCAAACCACCAGCCATAAATATTGCATCGGATATTTTCATACCTTTGTAATATGGCATCGACAACGGTTTATTAACTTCACCGGAAACAGTAACAAATGATTCAACGACATCAGCATTCGCTTTAATCTCAATTCTATCCCGAGGCTGCAACAGGTAATCATCCGCGGCTTTCTTTGATAATGCTCCTTCAAGACTGAATGACATTAATATTGATTCGTTTGAATTCGGGTAACGATATAATTGTGCTGTTTTTAAATAAGCTTTAATAGTGATACCAAATGCTTTCGATATTAAATCGCTGACTTTCATTCCTGTTGTATACGGGTATACTCCAGGTTTAACTACCTCGCCGTTAATAGTCACCGTTCCGATCAATTCATTTACTTCATCACGTTTGTATACTTTAATGCTATCGCGTGGTTTTAATTCGAGATCAGCAACTTTGTCACCATTCAAAATGCTGTTTAAATTAATAATCATTACATCCTGCTGATTACCGCCAACAGTTGTCGCTATATTTGCCAGTGGGTACCGGTACAAATGCGCCTGGTCAAGATATGCGTTAACAGTGGTGCCAAAGCTAAATCTCAATAGATCGGATATTCGCATTCCAGCTTTAAATGGGAATGTTCCGGCTTTTACCACTTCGCCAACGATTGATACGGTATCATTCAGTTCTGTTAATTCGGAACGATTGAAGATTTTCAAAGTGTCGCGTTGTTTCAATTCGATATTTGCATCTTTATCGCCATTCATAACCTTGGTGATATTAACGATAATTGTTTCTTTTTTCGTTTCCGTGGTTCCTACTGCCGGGTTTCGATAAATAAATGCCTGGTCAAGATAAGCATTGGTGGTAGTGCCAAAACTGACCTTCAGCAAGTCGGCTATTCGCATGCCGGGATAAAACGGGTATGTGCCCGGTTTTACGACTTCTCCCTGTACGATGACGATATCCTGCAATTCGGTTACTTCAGTTCGATTATAAATTTTCAGCACATCGCGCGGTTTCAGTTCCAGGTCGCTCTTTTTATTCCCTTCTAAAATATCCGCCAAATCCACCATCAACACTTCCGGCTGACCAGGTGATTGCGCGCCGGTATTAGTAATTGTAACCGGGAAACGATAAAGGTGTGCCTGTTTTAAATATGCTTCAGTAGTAGTGCCAAATCCTAAATTAACCAGGTCTGATATCTTCATTCCTTTTAAAAATGGGTATGCTCCAGGTTTGGTAACTTCACCTTGAATAGTTACCATATCAAGCGACTGCACCATATTCTTTTTCGATAATATTTTAAGAGTATCTTTCGGCTGCAATTTCAAATCAGCACCAGGTTTGCCTTCCATAACCGCGCGCAGATTGAACGGAATCTGATAGGTGCTGGAATCATCGCGCAGGCGTGTTATAACTGCTTGTTCTATATAAGCTTCATCATCAATTAATCCGCCGGCTATAGCGATAAGTTTGCTTACCGTGGGAACTATGTCCGCAGGGAAAGGACCGGGACGATTTACTGAGCCGATTATAGTAACAGCATTCTGCAAAACATCCAGCATAGGACGAATGTAAACTTCATCGCCATTTTGAACTTTTTCCTGTTTTCCTGCCGGGTTATTCTCTATCTCCCGCACGGTATGTCCGGCAATGCTATCCATACGCATGATACGAATTTTATTTGAAGCTTTTGATGTTAATCCACCGCCTAAAGTCAACACATCGTCCAATGTGCTTTCTTTTTGCGATAACTCGTATTTTGCAGGACGGTTAACAGAACCATATAATGTAACTACTTTTCCGCTCATTGGTATATAAATCGTATCACCGCTTTGCAATGACTGGTCAACATATTTACCATCAAGCAGATACTCATATATATCAATCAATGCTACCTGCTTGGTTCCGCGCATTAATTTTATATTGCGCAGCGACCCTATATCTGTCGGTCCCCCGGCACTAAACAGCGCGGTGAATACAGTAGCCAAACTTGGCAATAAATATTTGCCGGGTTTTTTCGCTTCACCCATCACAAACACTGGTATGGTACGCTGTCCGACTAAATTTACCGTAAGGTCAAATGTGGTATATATTTTAGAATATTTGGTTCGTATATCACGTCGAATATCAGAAATAGTTTTACGGGTGACGGTGATGTTTCCCAATGTTTTCAAGAAGATGTCGCCAGTCGGAGTTATTGGCTGTATTGACCGTTCGTATTCCTGATTGCCTGACCAGCATACTATTTCCAATTTATCACCGGTGCCAAGTTCATAATTATCTGGTACTGGCGCATCAGGATTAGGCATGAATGTGTCGGCACCCGTTTCAAATAATGCTTTCCCGAACAGTTTAACATCAGGAGTAAAATCATTAGTTACAACATCTTTCACGGGTGTTTGAACTTCTGGATTAGTGACAGCGTTTTCAACAGGTTTGCCCACCTGTGCTGTAGCGATTGAGATTGCCAGAGTTATTATAAAGAGTAAAACTGGTAATTTTATTAAGTTGATTCGGTTCATTAAAAAATCCTCTTATTTATATGTTTATTTAGCTGTGCCATTTTAGCACATTATTTCGCATTATTGCCAATTTAGCAATCATCAACGAAAAAAATCAAACACCATTTGTGCTGTTTTTTCTATCGCGCCACCATCACCCATGGCTGCGCGAATACGGGAAAAACCATCTAATTGCGCCTGGCGCGCAGCGGTCGGATTGATTAATTCAGTTATCGTTGCTGCCAGATTTTCCGGTGATGCCGCGAGTTGCAGCAATTCCGGTACCAATTGGCTGTCATCTATAATATTAGGCAGTGCCATATATTTAATGGTGCTTTCTATTATCTTATACTGCACCCAACTCGCCCAACTGCCGCGATACGCCACCACCATGGGAACGTTTAAACATGCCAACTCCAGCGTTACAGTTCCGCTGCAGGCTATCGCGCCATCGGCAATTTGCGCGTAATTATAATCAAAACCATCCAAAACCCGAATGTCAAGGTTCGCCGGCTTATTCATTTTTGCGTATTTTTCACGCAATGAAGGAGATAACGCCAACAGGATTACCGGGTTATTTGGAACTAATTGAGCCGCCGCAGTAAACGCCCCGGTCAGATGGCGAAACTCTGCGGTGCGGCTTCCGGGTGCCAGCAACAATACTTTTCTGTCACCAACATTTAAATTCTTGCGTGCTTCATCTGCTGTTATGCTGGTTTTGCAATAATCAATTATCGGATGCCCCACCCATTCAATTCTTGCGCGGCCGTTTGCACTGCGCAGGTTTTCTGCTGACCAGGGGAATTGTGTCGCAATGGCATCTACCAGATTCGGAAGTACGCCCGGCCGCCGATTGCGCGACCAACTGCCGGGAGGAAGAAAATATAGCTTTTTTGCGGCAATATCACCTAAATCTTTAATAAACTGGACATTAAACGCGCCAAAATCGATGGTTATTATCACATCCGGGCAATTTTTATGCAGATATTTTAAAAGTTTCTTTTCAGCGAAATATATCCCCGGCAATTTCATCAATGCTTCCGGTATACCGATTGCACCCCATTGTTCAGTATCTGCGATTATCTCTACGCCAGCCTCTCGCATCCGGGTACCGCCAGCACCAATTATTTTCAATTCGGGGTCAATTCGCTGCAGTTCGCGCGCTAAAGCGGCACCGTGATAATCGCCGGATGGCTCGCCAGTCATAATAAAAATCGTTTTCTTCATATTTTAGTCCGGCGCGACAGGAGGTGCTGGAGTTGTATCCGCAGGCGGTGCCGCCGGTTCAGCCGGTACGTCCGGGGTTGCAGTTGCGGGGTTCGTTGTATCAATAGTACCTTTTGGAGAAAATTTTGTAACATTCTTGGGTTTCTTTCGTTTTCGTACTTCACCATCCGGCTGCCATTGGGGAATATCAGATGGTTTTACACCATCTATCCAAACCGGGGATTCTTTATCCGTCGCTACAGCACCAGCAGAAGAACTGCCTTTAACATGATTGCTATTTGAATTATCCTGCAATTTTGTTGGGTCAGCTTTTAAATATTGCGGTGAAATCACTCGGGCACCCAGGTACAGGCCGCCCAGTAAAAATACCGCCATCAAAAACAGAGTAAAAAACAGATTCAGAAAAAATCTTCCTCGTCTTAAATGATATTGTATCATGGTAAAATCATACCTAAACAGATTACATTAGTCAAGATGAATAAAGATGGTTAATATCACAAAAAAATGTTATCATCTCAAAAAATTATCAATGGAGGTAATTATAATGTCAGATGTTATAGCAGGATTAACCATCCTGGTTGAAAACCGTAAAAACGCCAACCCGCAGTTGAATGAAATTCTGGGGAAATATGGCTCGATTATTGCCGGTAGAATGGGCATTCCTCACCTGGCTGGCGACCGCTCAGTAATTTCACTTATTTTGCAAGGTAACTCTGACGCAGTTGACAGCCTTTTATGCGAATTAAGCAATATAGAATCCGCCAACGGGTTCCGCACCGTGCTGGCAAAATTTGGTGAATAGCAAAAAAATTCCTTCAGATTAACATGAATAGGCAGGATGGGTAAGATTTTTTATCCTGTCCATCCTGCTTATCCATGTTAAATTTGTTTTAATTAAATCTACGATGCCTTATTTCCAACCGCAAATATGCGCCAATTTATTGCTATATTCAATAAAGTTTTTCCATGAGATGTCGGAAGGCACCCCGTGGTCGCAACTCGGTATATATCCACCGTCTTCAACTACCGGCGCTATTCTGTCCAGTTCTGCCTGCAATACACTTCCACCGGCAGCCATGGCACGCTTGTCTACCCCGCCGGAATAACCTATTTTGCGACCAAATTCTTTCCGAAATTCATTGATGTCATTCCCGGCAGCCACCTCTATCGGGTCACACATGTTAATACCTGACTCTATCCATATCGGTATCAACTCGCCGATATAACCGTCAGAATCCATATCTATCACCCGGCAGCCAGCTTTTTTAACTTTGTTTACCCAATGAATATATGATGGCTGCAAAAACTCGCGGGTCATCGCTGGCGACAGCATACTGTGTGCTTTATATGCCATATCTTCAGATATGAATAACTTGTCTATCACCGTCACGGCAGATATTCTGTCAATAATTGCCGAAGTGTAATTCAGCCAATATTCAATCATATCTTTCACAAAATCCGGGTCATCCATGAATAATTCGCATAATCCCTCGAAACCGCACCATTCGCGCAATTGCCAGAACGGCCCGTTAAGGCTAACGCCGACGCCATTGCCGCCATCGCGAATGTCTTTGCATTTTACCACCGAATCCGCCGGTATCCGAAAATCTGCGGCAGCATCATATTTCTCCCGCATTTTCTCCCAATCCCCGCGATTTGTTACCGGGCATTTTATCCATTTCCGAGTGACGAAATCGCGCGGAACCCGCAGATAAGTAGGGTCGAACTGGTCGGAAATCTGCACTGTCGCCCCCATCCAATCCTGCACAATCAAATATCCGTCGCCATGTTCCAGTATCTTCTCTTCAAACAGCGGATACATGCGAAAATCAAAGCCGGGGTTGCTATAATAACCATCAATGCCGGAAATCCCTATCTCGCTGGCAACAGCCTCCAACCAATTAACCCCTTCCGGCAAACCTTCAGCATACCAGCGCCGCAGCGTTGACTCGCGCGGGTAACCCGGCATAAAAGGCACCTTATCCGGATTCCCAAATAAAACAGTCTCTGCATATCTATCACGAAAGTTCATGTTGTAATCCACCTATTGTAAACCACCCAACTTCAAAGTTGTCTCTCTTCACTCTTCTCTTTTCTCCTCACCCCATCTTATCTTCGGCAGCCTTCAATAACCCGTCAATATCGTTCTGGTTTTCTGAATCTATCAACACAATTCCCACACTGGTGGTCATATCGCCGGGCAGGTTTTTATCTGTTAATGCTCGATTCAACTGGTAATGCAAACGGTCTTTGATGATTGTCGTGGTAACATTTATCTCTACCGGTGCGAAAACGGCAAATCTATCGTCGCCAACCCTGCCGATAATTTCTGTTTTGCTGAATGCTGCCCGTAATGTCTCCGCCAGGGTGGCGATTGCTTTATCACCGATTTCGCGGCCATATTGAACATTAAATGCTTTCATGCTGTTTATATCAAACAATACCAGCATGGTTCCTTCACCGTCGGCATCGGCTTTATCCAATCCATTGCGTACTGACACCGCAAAACTTGAACGCGATAGCAGGCCGGTTAGTTCATCACGCTTTATCACTTCTGCTTCCACACGACTGACTAATTCCGTCACATCAGTACCCGCGCACATGATTGAATGAATATCCCCGGCATCAAATTGCTCCAATGCGCTTTTGAAATGAATCAACCTTGCCTCGCCCTGGGGATTTGTAAAAGTTATTTCATATTCCAACTCACCCTCGGCAATTATTTTTCCCATAAATGCGCGCATCGATTCTGCGTCTTCATCGGAAATTAAATTATACAACGGCATACCATGCATTTCTGCGTTGCTCTTGCCTATCAAGTATTCAAACGCGCGATTAGAATATTGAATATTCCCTTTCGTATCCATCACCAGCATTATATGTCCGGACTTCTCCAATATCTCCGCAAAAAATTCCCGTTCTTTCTCAATTAACTGGCTGATTCCTGCAAATATAAGATGAAACGGCCTTTTTAACCCGGTATCTACAATCGCCAAATACATCAGCATTACCGAAACGAACTTCAACAGATGCCCGATTGCGTTAGTTAATCCATTAACATTAACATACCAGGTAAAGGCAATTTCTGACATGACGGCGAAAGCGATTGCATATACAATCAGCGAATGCGACCTTTTATCAATTACTGGTTTGCGAATATCAAATATTATTAAAGCGGCAATGAAAACAATGCTGATGAAATATTCGCTGAATATCTTAAAATTAGTTAATCCCTGTATATCATAACATTGCGGAAAAATTCCATTAAAAATAAGAGATATTACAATTGCAGTTACAGCAAGATATGAAAGCATTATCGCGCACCAGCAATTTACTTTTTTATTGAACACCAATACTGCTGCCAATAATGATAACGCCTGAACATATCGGGCAGCTATCCATAATTGCGTTGGAATATTTTCTTCTATCTTCGCAGCGGGAATAACTCCCATATTTTTAAAAGTAATTAAGTGCAATCCATCCAATGCACCCACGAATAGCATTGAAATGCCTAATAAGATAAGGAAATTATTTAGATGCAGATGACGAGTGTTCCAGGTTAAAATGAAGATGGAAAAGAATACAACGATACTTATCCCCTCTATAAGGGTATGAAAAAGCAGCCGATTGCCGGTAAGCATAAAACAAAATATCGCAATAAATAAAAATGTTATTGCAAAATATGGCCGCAAATCTATACATTCCCGCATTACCGGTAACTTCTCTTCCATAGCTATCTCCCGAAAATGATTATTGCTGGCATATTATATCATTATATTTGGTAAATTTCAGCAATCATCATAGTTCAACTTTTGTTAATAATTTTTTATCATTTTAATCCTGTTAATCAATATAAAAACAAATTCACTGAGCAACGACACTTCACATTTTTACCTTGACTATATCCCCTATTAAGACCATAATTACACTGATTTAACAATGGAGATATTTTACGCATGGTTTATGTTCACCCCGGTACCCTGTCATCCGACCCCACAATTGGCATTGAAACCCGACCGCTTGAAGATGGTTGGCATGCTTTGTCTGTTTACCCGCATCAAATTGCCTGGGAAAATGAATATATTCCACGATTAAGACAATGGGCGCAGCACCTGAATATTCATACCCCGCCCGCCGCATTATATTTGGAACCATCGAAGATTAATGAAATTGATTTTGTAATCGACTTTGGCACCGAGTTGCAGGGTGAGTTTAAATTTGAAATTACTACCGAAGGCCGCGGAAATATCGCTATCAGTTACGGCGAATCTATCTGGGAAGCGCGGGAATGGAACCTGTCCACCATCTGCCATGAACAGCGGCCGCGCAAAGCACATTTTCATGCAACTCGCGGCACCTCATTATTCACCGGCGAACTTGGCGGATTCCGCTATGTCCGCGTTAGAATGGTGGATTTTAAAGAGTCTGTTTCGTTATCAGATATTCACGTAGCCGCCATAATTATGTATCCATCCGCCATTGGTTCTTTTCAATGCAGCGACGAAATATTTCAAACCATCTGGCAGCGCAGCGCATATACCGCACGGTTATGCGCCTTCCCCGGCGGATTTATGGACGGCATCAAACGGGACAGACTGGGGTGGTACGGCGATGCGCGGATAACCAAGGATACCTGCGATTCTATCTATTTTCAGCCGAATTCTTCCATTGATATGATGCTGATGCTGCCCATAGACAGTTGGGCAAACGCCATCCCAAATTACAGCTTCGATTGCCTGTCCATGCTGGTGCAGCATATTTATACTTTCGGTTTGGATGATCCGAAATTGCCCGCCATTTACGCACGAATCAAGGAGTTTACCACCTGGGTATTTGAGCAAAATACCAATGCGGACGGTTTGCTGACCCGGCGCGATGATGGCGATTACTTCTTTAGCATCGGGTTCACCGACTGGTCGCCGCAGCCATTGGGCGGCAGGTTTGAAGACCTGGCATCTCTGCAATTCGCATTTTTAGAAATGATAAATGATGCCATTACCCTTGCCGGCTGGTTTAACGACGATTGCCTCGCAGAACTGCAGCAAAGAGCCGTTGACCTGAAAATTATTTTAATGAAGAAATTCTGGAAAAAGGCCATCGGATTTCACCACACTCTGGGCATGGTGGATAAACACGGCAAAGAATGGAAAATGCCGACCACACCGGATATTCATTACCGCAAGAGCTACGTTGAAAAATTGAGTTTCGGCCCATCCGGCCCATCGCTGCAGTCAAATGCCCGTGCGTATTTTGCCGGATTAGTGGATGTCGCCAACGAAAAATTCGTCAGAGCAGTATTTAATGACGTAAATATACCCCAAATTATCACCAGCTACTATAAATATTACACCCTGTGTGCCCGCGCCGGATGCGGCGATGTGGCAGGCGCATTTGAAGAAGCGAAAAGCTATTTTAGCAAGATGCTGATAGAAAATGATAGCGCCACGGTATGGGAATCATTTGAGCCGGATGTGGACGACATCAACAAATACAGCCTTCACGCCTTTCCAAAAAGCCTTTGCCACGGCTGGGGAAGCGGGGTAGTAGGTTTCACCCGCCGCTTTATCCTCGGCATAATCCCGGATGCGCCTGGATATAAAAAGGTTATCTTACAACCTGCCCATCTGCCAAAATTCAGCTTCACCGCAGAACTGCCCACTCCCAGCGGCATAATAACAGTGACAAAGGTGGACGGCAAACAGATAAAATACAAAATCCCCGCCGATATCGAAGCAACCTACGAAGACGAAAATATCGACGTAGTACGATATTAATTACGAATTATGGAGGCTTTTGCAAAACCTACTAATTATAAATTGGGGGAAAATAGGTTTTGCAAAAGTTTATATTATCTATTTATTTCCTTTCCTTGCCTTTTTTATCCTTTCCTTTCCATTCTTTTCCTTGACTTTCCTTTCCTTTTTCTTTTTCAATGGCAGAATAATGCTAATTGAAGTTCCTTCACCCAAAGTGCTATTAATATCCATACTACCTCCCAAACCTTCAACTTGTTCACGAATACTATATAAACCAAAACCACTTTTAGAATTTTTTGGTTTTGATTTTTCTGCTGATATAAACCCAATGCCTTTATCATGAACTGTAACACAAAACCTGTTTTCATCAACCAACTTTAATGTTACTTCAGCTTTTTTAACATTGGCATGTTTATATACATTCAATAACAGCTCCCGTATTGACTGATAAGCACAAATACTGACCTCGTCATCAAGATCTAAATAATTATCATCACTTTCAACATGAACAGAAAAATCATGCCTTATTCGAATCTGATGTGATAGCCAGAGAATTGCTTCCCGTAATCCACCCTCGCGAAGAACCGGCGGAACAATTTCATGTACAAGTTCCCTGGTTTCAGATAGTGCTTCTTTAAGCATCTTGTCCACAGCCGTTAAAGATTTCAGAGTTGCAATATCATCTACTTTCCTGATCCCCGTTTTTAAAGCTAATTGCGCAGCAACCAGAATTTGTTGAACTTCAGTGTGTAGAATATATGCAATTCGCTTTCGTTCTTTCTCTTCAGCCCGTATCATCTGTTTGCTTAAAAGATGAAGTTTTTGTGCTCGATTTTCCGCTAAAAAGGTACGTTCAACTACCTGCTTTTCCAATTCTGCATTGTAGTTCTTCAGAATTTCCACTGCCTTTTTCCGTTCGGTGACATCACGTTGTACTGAAATGAAAACCTGGCCATATTTCGGATGCTCGAAACAGTGGACACTCATGTGGGACCAAAAGGTTTGGGCGTCTTTCGTTATGCTCTGAATATCACCTTCCCAGACATTGCCATCGATTGTGGCATCCAAAATCATTTTTATAATTTCATTTGAATTTTTCTCGAACGGAGCATTGAGAATAGATACGTGCTTCCCGATCAACTCGCCAGGGTTGTAACCAAACATCGCGTCAAATCTTGAATTGGTGTAGATAATCGTTAAGTCACTCGCTTGCACTAAGCTAACCCCTTCAACTATCTCCGAGAGAACCTCGCTTTGGAATAACAACGTCTCTTCTGCCTGTTTTGATGCTGTGACATCACGGAAAGACCATACCCTACCAATCAGAGAACTATTTTTTAATGGAGCAGAATAACGTTCAAATATTCGACCATCTTTAAAAAACAGCATATCCAAATCTGTATCTACTGAGTCATAAAGCATCTTCACTTTTTGTAGAAACGCTTCCGGAGAGGATAATTGTTGCAAGACAAAATCCAATAGTTGCTGGTCATTTCCTTTATTTAAAAGAGACTTGGGTATGTGCCACATCTCGGCAAACCGCTGATTTGTTCTGATAACCTTACCATAGTTGTCAACGGCCAGAATACCGTCGGCAGTGGAATCAAGAATCCCACTCAATTCGATTTCATTTTGCTTCAACGCTTCTTCGATTCGTCTATGTTCGGTTATATCCTCTACTATAACCGTAAATCCTACGATTTCATTATTAGTTTTAAGAGGGTACAAGCCTGCCATCCAAACATGTCTGACACCGGGCTGCATGGTTATTTCCCCGCTGATTTCAATGCCTGTAACAGGTTTCCCTGTTGTCAATATCGTACTTGTTGCTGATTCAGCTTGTTCCTTATATAACGGCAACATTTCACTCACAGTTTTTCCTATATATTCCGATGCAGGAACACCATTCATTTCTGCGAGTATCTTATTAATTCTCATGAAGCGCAAATTGGTATCTAATATCGCCAGCCCGATGGGTGCATTGTCATAATAAGAGGTTATTTCTGTTAAGTGGGATATGATGATTTCTTCCGAGCGATTCCGCAAATCCTCGACTTCCGTCTGCACTTGAAGTAATTCCTTGGTATGCTTTTCCAATTCAATCTGATGATTATGCAGTTTGTGAAGCATCTGTTGCATTTCTTCAAGACAAATCGACTCAATAGGCCCACTCGGAATTACTTGTTTCTGTATATTAAAATTATTTTTCTTTATAGGCATAGCATTTCACCTTTATTCTATAAACCTTATGTAGCAAAACTTCTAAATAAACACTGCTGTACATTCATGATACCCAATAATACTTTTATAAAGTAACATAAAGGATTGATTAAAAGCTATACGAATTTTTCTTATTTTAAAATTTTTAAATAGGCTATTGCAAAACCTTGTGATAACATGGTGTGACAGACATCTTCTTTGCTTCGCCACTCGGTGTCAGTCCCTGAAAGTCATTCTTCCCCTCTCCAGCCGGGGAAGGGATTGAGGGGAGAGGCTTTTATGGTGCAATCTATAATCTATAAAAAGTAGGTTTTGCAAGAGCCATTATGAATTACGAATTACGAATTTTTACATCGATTAACAGGATTTTTATAATATATTTAATCCTGTTAATCCTGTCAAAAAATTCGTAATTCGTAATTCGTAATTGACTCAGCTGTTTTTATCAACCCATACCGCAAAGGCTTCTGCGAACTTTTGTAAAAATGCCTTCGTTGATTCATTTACAAGTGTCCCATTGTCATCAAATAAACTCATGGCATTGCCAATATAGGCTTCGGGCTGCGGCATTGCTGGAATATTTAGAAATACCAGCGATTGGCGCAGGTGATGGTTTGCGCCGAAACCGCTAATTGCGCCTATCGACACACTGATAACGGCACCCGGTTTTCCATCCCACACACTCTGTCCGTATGGACGCGAAGCAATATCAATCGCATTTTTCAGCACCGCCGGCATTGAACGATTATATTCGGGGGTAACAAAAAGAACACCATCAAATCCTTTCACTTTGGCGCGAAACTCTGTCCATGCCGTCGGCGGGTTATCGTCCAAATCCTGGTTATACATCTGCAATCCGTCTAATTCCAAAATCTCAAAGGACAATGACTCCGGCGCAACAGCAATAAGTGCTTTTGCAATCTTGCGGTTGTAAGATTCTTTGCGAAGGCTTCCAACCAAAACAGCAATCTTCTTAGATTTCATATCTTCTCCTTTATACCGGGTATTCCCGGCCGCCTGCCTGGTTATATTATATTTGCGCTATGACAATCACAAAATACAGCAGGTTTTAATAATGATACCCATTATCATTGCATTAAAATCTTTCTAATCCTATTAATCGATGTAAAATTTCACTCTTCACTCTTCCAAATTTCACTCTTCTTACCGAGAGGTGGCAAGAGCGTCCCGCTCGGAAAAAGAAAGAACCGGGAATAAATTCCAGCGTTTACCACCCTTTTACGCAGTTAACGTCACCGGGACGGTGACGCCACGTTACTTTTTCACCTTCTTCACCGGTGGCGGCAAAGACCGCACATATTCAACCGACCGGGAAATCCACGACCGTAATAACGTGTCATCGCTATGAAACTCCGGCGTAACCAGCAGGTACTCGCGCATCGGCCGGTCCATGGGGGTAAAATGCGTCACCGTCGGATTCTCCAGCAGTTCATCCTGGTCTACCTCGGAAAGACGCAAAATATATCCATCCTCAAACGCGCCAACACACATATTGCCGCCGATAAAGAAAACCTGGCACCCAAACATCTTCCGCGGCACCGCATCCGGGTAATCCGCCATCAGATCAATCAACCGCGCCGCATTCTCAGGTGGTACTTTTTTCCAAGGCATGTTTGGTCTCCTTATGGTATTCCGATAAGACTGGGATAGATATCATTAAATGATAACTCATGTTTTCCAAATATTAATACAAATAAACAACTATCATGTAAAGTTACAATTCTGTAGTTTTAATCATTTTTTACAGCAAACCTAATTGTAAAAATATATAATAATGATTCTTTGACTGAATTATAATACTCACTAATAGCAAAGCTTTCAAATAATATATTTTCAAAATTTATTCTGTCTGCTTGTTCAAGTTCTTGCTCTAATGGCAGTCTGTTTCTATTTGCAATTGGTTGAAAAGCATTAATAATATTTTGTTTCTGCTCATTTGATAAAAGTTGAAAATCCAATAGCTTAAAATCTCGTTCAAATTTTGTGGCACGCAAATCAAGTGCACCTAAACCTCTTCCAAAACCAAAACTCTCAATAAAAAACATACTTAATATGCTGTTTAGCAAGGCGAGTAATAATAATCTGTTTTCCCCTTGAAATTCTGTTCTTAGAGGAAGTCCAATCATTCTTTGGTCTATGAATGAACGATTTCTAAATGTTGCTATAAATAGACTTCTATCATAATTCACGTTAGCGACAAAGTCAGCCATATTATCGGTTTTCATCTCATACCAAAACATATTGGCTTTACGCAAAGATTGAGTAAGAGGAACACCTGATTCATTATTTTGGTTTTCAAAGCTTCTAATCCATTGTATTGCTCCTGTATGATTAAGTTGCTCTAATTCGTCAATACTTCTTGAACAACAAAATGCTTCTGCATCTGCCAAACAATTTAGACCCGATGTGCCTCTTAGATTTTTCAAAACTGGTTTTATGTATTCTGCTTCAATGTTATGACCTGCGGCAGGATAAAATAAAGCATTCCATCCTCTTCTTTCACCTCGAGTAAAATTAAAAAAGTGGTTGCAGTCGGTTAGTTTTTCTGATACTTGAATAAGCCAATTAAGTTTTGCAAAGTAACCACACCAAGGAACACCAATTGTTTCAAAGTTGGCTATTTGATTAACTGAATAACTTTGAATTGTAACAAATTCATTGTCAGTTTCCAATAATATACTTTCGCTGTAACTACTCAGTTTCGTCAGACTAATTTATAAAAAAAGACTTTTGTGCAATTAGTTGAAAAGTGGTTGACCAAGGAGCATTTGTTTTATTGCGGTTATTTGATCGATTCCCCGTAATTTCAACGTCTCAAATAAAGAAACAAGAGTCATTTTAGTGTCTTGTCTGTAACTTAAATCAGCAGTAAGCCAAAAGCGGTGTAAGCAACAGC
>CAZWZF010000076.1:0-18608 GCA_964638715.1 uncultured bacterium
AAATATTTTTTATTTTTTTGCATTGGTTAAAACTGACGAGTCTGAATAGTTACAATCACTTAACTCAACCTATAATGAAAATTTTCATTAGAAAGGTTGATGATTTAGAGATAGACTCAAATCTTAATATTAATTATTTCTAAAACCATAAATTACCTTGTAACCGAAACTATTTTTCTCTCGCACCCTCTAAAAGCTATTGACAGGCCGTTCCTATTGGCGGTATACTCTACCGCGGTGTGGGGCCATAGCTCAGTTGGGAGAGCGCTTGCATGGCATGCAAGAGGTCGTCGGTTCGAGCCCGTCTGGCTCCACCATATATTATCTGATTAAAACCGCTGATCGTAAGCGGTTTTTTTATTATCGGCCATACAACGGCAGGAGATATGCCGTGAAAATTTCCTCAATTTTGCGCATGATTTTAATAGTCGCGATTCCATTTATCGTGACGGCGATTCTTGTTGCGCAACAACCGGAGGATCGCGGCACCGCGGAAATTGGCGTGATGGCGGACTTTACCACACCGGGAAAAACAAACATCATCAGCCTGCGCATAATCGGCAGCAATGACCAGCTTAAACTTCAAAATATAGCAACTATTCTGGGATATAAATTAGGCGCGCAGCCAGTTTTGCTGGGATTCAGCAATGGCGACCCGAATATCATTACCGATACCGGACTTGGTCTTGATTTTCAGTTGCCGGTGATGAGCAATGACGGCTATTTGCCTATCGGCCCATTTGCGGAGGCGTGTGCTCCTTATGTCTCGACTATGAAAATTGTCTATGTCATTCGCGGCAATTATACCTATAACGGTTTCGAAAATTATCAGGACGCGGATATATCTTATAGCGTTCCGCCGCCGGAAACTACAAAAAATGCCGCTACCCCTATTGCATTTTACCGTGCCAATGTTATTATTAAGAAAAAGAATATAAAGACAGCAAATATTCCACGCAGTCCAAAAGAAAAAAGGAAACGGCAGAATAAAGAAATTGTAATTGTGGTATTTCTGGCTATTCTCGCCGCCGGAGTTGCTACTGGCATAATATTAGCGCGGGCAGCCGCTAAACATCGACAAAATAAATAGAGAGGCAGCAAATGTTAGATCAACCGAATTTTAATGAGCTTTTTACTGAGATTATGGAACATGTCGCCCCTAAAACGACAACATCTGAATTACAGGATTTATTGGCAGAAAACCCACGAGCATTTTTCGACGCTGTATGCTTGCAAGCTGTTGAAGAAAAAGCGGCTGACATTTTCTGGAAAGTCGGCTCTCCCCCTTCGTTTCGTATCTCTTCACGCATTGTACAGCTTGATATTGAGCCTTTAACATATAAGAACCTGGAAGATATCTTCTTTTACAGCGTAATGAATGAAGAACAGCAGGAAAGATTCAAAAAACGTCCTGACCTTGATACCGCGTTGGAAATCCCTAATGTCATACGTTTCCGCGTTAATATTTACCGGCAGCGTGGCGGCATGGCATCAGTTATGCGACTTATTCCGTTGGACATTCCTACCCTGGAAGAACTTAACCTGCCAAAATCGCTAATTCAATTAGCGTCATTAAAAAGCGGTCTTGTTCTGGTTACCGGCCCTACCGGTTCTGGTAAATCCACCACTCTGGCGGCGATTATCGACCTTATCAATACCAACCGCCGCTGCAATATCATCACTATTGAAGACCCGATTGAGTTCTCGCATAAAGACAAACTATCCGTAGTCAGCCAGCGCGAAATCGGTATCGATACCAACTGTTTCTCCGACGCTCTCCGCGCCGCTCTTCGTCAGGCGCCAGACGTCATTCTGGTCGGTGAGATGCGCGATATTGAAACGATGTCTATCGGCCTTACCGCGGCGGAAACCGGCCACCTTGTATTCTCAACCCTGCATACCAATAGCGCCGCTGAAACCATTGAGCGTATTGTTAATATGTACCCGCCACATGAAAAACCGCAGATATGTCTGCGTCTTGCCACCACATTGCAAGGCGTTTTAGCACAAAAACTGCTGCCCACCGTAGATAAACGACGACGCGTATGCGCCATTGAAGTTATGATTAACACCCCGACCATTTCAAAATTAATTGAAGAAGGCCGGTCTGGAAACGTACCAGGCGCCATCAACGAAGGCGAATACTGGGGCATGCAGTCAATGAACAAATCCATCATGGGCCATTACCTGAACGGCATGGTAACAGAACAAACCTCTATCCAATACGCCGGAAACGCCACAGAAATGCGCCAAATGATCCGCCGCCTGTCACAGACAAACGTGAAGTCAACGTCAAGCACGTTATAGTAGTGGATAGTGGACAATTGACAATGGACAATGGACAAAAAAAAACGCTTAACTTATATTCAAGTTAAGCGTTTTTCACTATCAACTGTCAACTTTCAACTGTCAACTAACTTCACCCTATTCTCTTGTGAAAGACCCACCATTCTATGCAGAGTATCAGTAATACCAACAGGAGTATTGGACGCCAGAATTCTGTTTCTGTTTGCGGGTTGCCGGTGGCGGCGTTGATGGTTTTTCCGGCGGCGTCATGCATTACCAGTTTTTCACGCGGGGTGATGTCGGATTCGCCAGCATTCAGCAGGTTTACTGATATTCGCATTTTCTTATCACCGGTCACCTGGTATATACCAGCATTGGTCAGGCCATCTATATTCGTCATTGCTGATGTTGAGACTATCTTGCGTTTCTTGCCATCCGGCGCTATCAAGGTGAGATTATTCCCAGCCATTTTCACTGTCTCGCCAGCGTGGATATTCATGGCAGTTAAACCGGCGCGTTTGCCACCCAGCCATTCCATGCAATTGGCGATAAAAATAGGGAATGATACCCGCAGCGGGAAATCTGTTCCGTGAAGGTCAAACCCGAGAGCGATAACACGGCGATTATTCGCTTCTGATGTCACCGCAATCACACCACTGACAGTCTCAATCAGCGGCTTTGCGCCGGCATCCGGCACTAACCGCGAAGACTGGGTGATCATCATATCATTCAACGAAATATGCTGGAGCACAGGATGGCGCCTGTCCCAATCATTCACCATCACATCATTCAAAGTAGTCTTAAATTCTGCCGGCACCGCGTCGCCGGTACATGAAATAAGCAGGGAATTGATACCTACTGGTAATCGATTGACCGCAACCTTGTCTGCCACCACAACAGTGCCCGGGCTGATTACCGGTGGAATGTAGTTGTTAGTCGTTACCTGCACACCAGGGGTCAGCGATAATGCCGTTTGTAAAAATATGTTGCCGGGTGATACCAGCAATACCGGCAATCTGCTATTTTCCGGCAGGATTATCTGTGCGCTGTTATCTGTTTTTAAGGCGTCATCAATATCAATACTCGCCTTCAACACGCCGCCGGTAGCCGGCAAGTCCGGTATCGTCGCGCTCCATTTCTCACCAGCCGGCAGTTTTATCTCCTGTACATCCATGGTGGAATCATTCAGCGATATCTCGACGTTAAATGTTTTTGTCTCGGTATAAAAGTTTTTCACCACCAGAAACGCCTCGTAGCTATTCACTTTTTTTACAATTCTGCGGGCATCCATGGCGATAATGCCGACATTGCCGCCTTTCTCACCTGTTTTCACATAATTAACATTCAGCGAAAAATCAGTAGGCAAGGTAACTTCATTGGAACCACCATCGCTTATCACCAGCACATCAGGTTTCCCGTTACCGGCGAACTTTTTATCACGCGCCATACCGGCAGCAATATCAAAAGCCTCGCGCAGGTCGCCGGGAGTATCAGCTATTTCCAGTTTATTTATCGCGTCGTGAAGTGTTTTCTTATCAGATGTCATCGGGGTAAGAGTACGGGTGCCGCCGCCAACTGCTATTATCAGCATATTGTCGGTTTTGCCCAAAGAATCAATCGCCTGATGTGCGCGACGCTGTGCAAGCTCAAACCGCGACGGCATTACATCGCGTGCTGCCATACTTGCACTGGCATCTATCATCATTATCAGGTTTCGTGACGAAGTTGTTTTCCACAACATCGCCGGACGTGTCAGAGCGATGACAATGAAAATTACAATTAACAGTTGTAAAATAAAAAGCAGGTTTTTACGAAGTTTTTGCAGCGGAGAGTTCGCCTGCAGGTCTT
Organism: uncultured bacterium; assembly: GCA_964638715.1. Taxonomy (GTDB): domain Bacteria; phylum Armatimonadota; class Hebobacteria; order CAIYQO01; family CAIYQO01; genus JBAXQQ01. The sequence goes on from CAZWZF010000076.1 coordinate 4,135, forward strand.
GCAGCAGTTTATCCCATAACATAACCGACGGCACTATACGTTCGCGACGGCGCAATTTAAGCAGGTATAACAGAATTATTAATCCGCATAACGGCAGTAAAGACAATAACCACCACGGCGCAATCAAATGCATTTACACACTCCTACACTCGTTGATATTTATTTATCTTCTGTCCATTTCTCCAAAATATACATACTTCGGCTTAGTATCTTTCGATTTTGGCTTGGCATACCATTTACCGGTTTTCGATTTTTTATCACCGCTATTCAACAATGAATATGTTCCGGTTCCCTGCAATATAGCTCTGCCCACGCCTTGCGAAGTAAAACTTGCCACATGACCGCGCAAAGCAAAAGCGATTTTATCACCACTGATTACAATATCGCCATTAAAATTTTCGCAAACTTTTACATCCAGACTGCCAACTTTCTGTATCTTCCATTCAACCTCGCCACCCTGTACAGCAATGTCGGCATTGGCTGTTACCCACATCACTCCGCTGCCGCTGAGAGTAGCGGTTCCATTCAATACGACGAATTGCGATAATCCCTCGCCATTTCCAGTTATACGACCAGTGCCAGCAGTTAATTCATAATTAGTCGGTTCCTCAACCTTATCAGCAGCAAACGCGCTGAAAAGCAGTGAAAATATTAAGACTATTATTAATAAACGTGACATGGCACACCTCGCAACCAGCATTTTGATTATTTTACCATATCGGCATTATATTGAGCAATGGAAATTGGATTATAGTTTTCAGTGTTTAGTGTTCAGTTTTCAGTATTTTTATTTCTATCTCAATATAATTACCAGTAATTGTCAATCGTCAATTCTCAATTAAAATAACTTGACCTTAACCCCCTATAATCGGTATATTTAACCCGTTATGGAAATTGGAATTATTGGCCTGGCTACGTCGGGCAAAACAACACTATTTAACATCCTCACCAAAAATCTGGTTAAAACCGGTGGATTTGGCGGAGATGCCCCTAATATCGGAGTCGCTACTGTCCCGGACCCGCGATTATCCTGGATGAGCGACCTTTATAAACCGAAAAAGACTATTTATACCGCGATTAACGTGGTTGATGTAGCCGGACTTACCGAAGGTGCAAATAAGAAAGATTCATTCAGCGGGAAGTTTTTATCTGCGTTGCGCGCCGTTGATGGACTGGTAACTGTCGTCCGCGTATTCAAAGATGCGAGTATCCCCCACCCGATGGAAACTATCAATCCCGCCCGCGATATCAGCACCATGGAATCCGAATTGATTTTAGGCGACCTTGGCGTAATTGAAAAACGCGTAGAACGCTTGCAGGGTGATATCAGCAAAGGCAGAAACCGTGCTGAATCTGAAAAAGAACTGGCAGTTATGAAACGCCTAATGGATCATCTGGAATCTGAGACACCATTGCGTTTGATGGAATTTACCGAAGAAGAAGACCGCATGTTGAAAGGATTTACATTCCTGTCAGCAAAGCCGATGATATACGCGCTGAATACCGGCGAAGGCGAAGAATTCACCCCCGATATGCTGCCCGGCATGAAGGTTGAAGAGAAAGACGGCATGCTCATCATCAATGGCAACCCGGCGATTGTTTTCCAGGGTAAAATCGAAGAAGAAATCGCGCAGTTGGCTGATGAAGAAGTAGCGGATTTTCTGGAAGCTATGGGAATTACCGAACCGGCAGCCCACCGCCTTATTCGTACCTGCTATTACACTTTAGACGTAATATCATTTTTCACCATTGGTGAGGACGAATGTCGCGCATGGACTACAAAACGCGGCGACACCGCACCGCAAGCCGCCGGCAGAATCCACAGCGACCTGGAAAGAGGATTTATCCGCGCCGAAGTATTCACCTACGACGACCTGCGCAAATTAGGCAGCGAAAAAGCCATCAAAGACGCCGGACTATTCAGACTGGAAGGAAAGACTCATGTTGTACAGGACGGAGAGATTTTGAATATCCGGTTTAACGTATAACCACAGATTAGAATGATTCTATATGATTGAAATGATTTACGCTGGGTTGTATTTTATTCGTTTTACTGTTTAATTTAAGAGATACGTATTTTTTACGTATCTCTTTTTATTTTAATCATTCTATCTCTGGTTCAATTATCAATTACAATGTTATATACGGCGTAATCTTCTCTACCGTCTTTGGCCCCAATCCGGGTACATTTACCAGTTCGCTCAGGTCTTTGAACGGGCCATTTTGGGTGCGGTAATCGACTATTTTTTTAGCGGTGCCGGGACCAACGCCTGGCAGGCGGTTTGCCAACTCTTCTTCAGTGGCTTTGTTTATGTTCACCGGTCGTGATGCGTCGATGACTTTTTCGTTTGATGATGCTGTTGACAGCGATACATTGCCAGGATCACCGGAAGTCATATTCTTTTTGCTGGCCGGGGTATCATAAATCACTAATGGCTGTTTAGATGCCACTACAGGTTGTTCGGTGCCTAATTTACCAGGTACGATTATCTTTTCACCATCTATCAGTTTGGATACCAAGTTTAACTGATCGGGGTCGGCATTTTTCTTTGCGCCGCCTGCCATCATTATCGCGTCCTGTATGCGATCGCCGTCTTTCATCTTGTATACGCCAGGTTTGCGGACTTCACCGGTTATATGGATAAGAATATCGGCTCGTTCAGGCACGACTTTTGAGGCAACAGGTTCTTCTTTTTCGGCAATAACTGGTTTTGGCGGCATATAAGTTGCAACCGCGGGTTTGCTGTTATTATACATAAAAGCAACGCCGCCACCGACTATTATCAGAATAAGAACCGCGACAATTATTTGTTCTGTCCGAGAAAAATAAAGCTTCATGCAAGAAGCCTCCAGCTTTGGTATAGACATGTCTAAACAAGTCTTATGTAAAAATGTTAACACATTGTTTTTAAAATTTAAATAGGTAAATAAATTATTTCCAATATTTTTTACAAAAAAAACAGCCATCCGATTTTCATCAGGATGGCTGTGATTTTGCTTTTAACTATTCAGCAGCTTCGTCAACTACGCGTACAACAACGTTGGCGCGAGCGTCGGACATTAAGCGAACTTCTGCATTGTGGTCGCCCAGGGTGCTGATATGTTCACCCAGGGTGATTTTGCGGCGATCGACTTCAATTTCGAACTGTGACTTCAGCAGGTCAGCGATGTCCTGGGTGGTAACTGAACCGAACAATTTGCCGTTTTCGCCGACTTTCACCTTGATGGTGATAACCTGTCCATTAATCTTTTCAGCTACTGACATGGCTGCATTCTGCAATTTCTTCTGTTTGCGTTCCAGAAGACCTTTGTGGTGTTCCATTTCGCGAACATTGCCTTTGTTGGCATAGATGGCTAATTTGCGCGGAACTAAGAAGTTGCGTGCGTAGCCAGGAGCAACATCAACGATGTCGCCGCAGTTTCCGAGGTTTATTACCTCTTCTGTCAAAATGACTTTCATGAATTTCTCCCCTTCGTGCGCCCGGATTAATCTCCGTAGGGCATTTGAGGTAACCCACCCCGGTACACAATTTTCCACACACCGCCTTCGCGGATTAGTATAAAATCATGGGAGGTTTGGTCTTCTTCGCTGTTCAGCATCACAGTCACTTTGGCATCATCGCCATCGACTTTAACACTTTTAGCTGGAAGCTCAAACTGGGGTATCCCCTCGCGAGCCAGTTGCTCAAACTTTTCCCGTTTAAATTGTTTTCGGGAATCCTGAGACAACATCATGTATGCTGCCGCATATTTTTTTTTCTTCAACGCGGTAAGGTAACCAACCACAGTATCTACCACTAATTTCTTTTGACTTAGCGGTTTCACCGTGGCAGTTTGTGTTGGCGCAGGATTAACCGGGGTTACAACAGGAGCAGGATTTGATGGCTTTTCGCCAAAAAAAGATACCCCGCGGCAGCCGGAAAATACTAGCACCAGCGCAAATAACAAAATAACGCGCGACATTAACATGGACGTCACCATTCTTTAACCGAGGAAGTATACTTTTTTTTATGCTTATTTGTCAATTTTCAATCATGCCACAAAGTAACTGACCACTGTCAACTATAAACTTTTAACTATTTATCCGTACTGTCGGTTGAAACAATTTAATATCTTCTTCTTTAACACCGCTTTTTTTAACGACTTCGTCCAGATAATTATAGGCGGTAATTTCACTGCGGTCGTGCATATCTATTGAAAATGCTACTGTCATGCCGCGGCTAACCGCCTTTCTGAGCATATCCGGTTCACGGTTAAACGGCACATGGGCATTTACCTCGACTGCAATACCGGCGGCGGCGATACGGTTCAGGGTTTCATCCATTATTTCATCATTAATGTAAGTAAATTGCGCCAGGTTGCGGAATGGATGAGCGACTATATCGATAGGCATCTGCAACAATGCGTCTACCTGGTCGAAATGCCAGCGGATTTTTTCGTCAACAGAGTCGCCGGGAAGATGGTGAATTGACCCTATCAGCACATCCAGTTTATCGCGCAAACTAAGGTCGAATATCGGTTCCAGGTTGCCATCCACCTCAATCTCCATCCCTCCGAATATTGTCTTGCCATCACAAAAAGTCTGCAATCGAGCCAGGTAAGTCGCGATTCTATCTTCGTAAAATGCCTTATGACGATGCAATTCATGCTGATTCAAAAACCATTGATTTGGCCATGGATTGCTATCTTCGGGTATCATCATTGCGAATATATGGTCGGTTATCGCAAACGCGGTCCACGGCCCATTGGCAATCGCGTCAATATAAAACTGCGGTGATAAATTTTTGGCGGCGCAATATGAGAAGCGCGGCCCATCGCCAGTGTGGTTATGCCAGGAAGCCCATTTCATCTTTTTCTACATCCCATCCGTCAAACGGTCAAGCCATTTTTCACGACTAAGTACAGTGTCTGGTCCATGTCCGGGATAAATTTTAGTATCTGCTGGGAGTGCTGCTAAACGGCGCAGACTCGCCAGCATTTGCCGATCATCACCCCCGGGGAAATCGGTGCGTCCATAAGTTCCGGCAAACAGCGTATCGCCAGTTATCAATACACCATGCTCCTGATTATATAGACAAATACAGCCGGGAGTGTGACCGGTAGTATTCAATACAGTCAGTAACTGGTTGCCAACCTTTATCGTATCGCCTTCAGTGTAAAATATTCCCGGGGTGCAGGGAGTCAGGGTAAACGGCATATTAAACGGCGCAGTTGATGGATGCTCCAACATTTCCAGGTCACCGCAATGCGCGGAAATCGGTGCGCCAAAAGTATCTTTCATTTCAATTATCCCCATAGTGTGGTCCCAATGTCCATGGGTCAGCACTATTTCAGTAACCTTCACTCCCCATTCTTCTGCTTTTGCCTGCATTAATTTGGCTACTTGCTGCGGTGCGTCAACAATAATTGCCTCACCAGCCTCGCAATCGGCTATCAGGTAGCAATTAACTTCTAACGGTGCCCCCGGCACGCTGTATATTGATAACATTTTTTGCCTTTAAATTTTAAAATAGTATAAAATTTCTGTACTAATTAATAACTTCTCTCTTGTCATTATCAGTTCCTGCCGTTATTATTGCTCTGTGAGTTACTTTTCTGGATTATCAACTAAAATAAGGACTATCACACCGGAGCGGTTGGTTATATTGCTGCTGATGCTGATTGCCGGGGTGGCAATATATTGGCTATTCGCGGCCAATAGCGCGAAGGTGCGGGTAACCATGCTGTCGGTCGGCGATGGCGACGCGATTGTAATACAGGGATTCAATGGCAAGACGGTGATGATAGACGGTGGAAGCCGCGGGTATGAAACAGTAGGAGATGATGTTATTGTACCTAATCTAAGTGTAGCAAGGATTAAAGCTATTGATGCAATTATTGTCACTCATACTGATGACGATCATGTTAACGGTTTGCAGGCAGTCATGTCTGCATTAAAAGTTAACAGCATATACCTGCCCGGAAATAAGTTTGATGGCAAAACCGGCGGATTATATGACGCAGCGGTAAAAAAGAATATTCCAATTCTACCCGCTGTGCAGGGACAAATAATACCATTAGGTAATGACGCGAATATTTCTGTATTGTATCCGCAACCGGATGACAAAATTGCCGGCAACACAACATCCGTAGCAGCACTGCTTACCTGCGGCAGCACCAGCATGCTTTTTACCGGAGATTTAGATGAAACCGGCGAAAAACTGCTGATGAAAAGATATCCTTACCTGCATGCTGATATATTGAAAGTGGCGCATCATGGTGCTGATACCGGCACAAAAGACGCATTTCTTGATACGCTATCCCCCACTACCGCGCTGATATCTGCCCGCGGCAACACAGACCACCCGCACCCAAACACAATAAAAAGACTGGCAGACAGAAATATTACTGTGTGGCGGACAGATACCGACGGTTGTATATTTGCCAATACAAATGGAAAACGATGGAATATTATCGGGTATAAGGGGAAGCGATAATTAGAAATGGCAAATGTCAAATGGAAAATGGAAAATTAGTGTGAGTTATGTGAAGTATGGGAAATGTAATGTTTTTAATAGGTGATTTTAAAGTTAAACTATCTCATTCTTCTCATACTTCCCATTCCTCCCATAATTCCCATAAATTCTACCTAAAATTCTCGAAAAAATCACCACAACCAATTGACAACTGCAGTGTCAAAATGTATCATAATTTAACCGGTTTATCTCTATTTTCACTACTGTTCTTCCGGTTTTTAGTCACTTTACCCTAATTTTGGAGAAAATTTATGAAACTGTTTTGGCAAAAGGGCGTTATTTTCGTCCTGTTTATGCTGTCGCTTGGCGTGTGGGCAACTGAGACGGAAAATCTTGGTATTGCTATCCTGCCAACTCCCGGTGCCGTAACTATTGACGGTAAAGTCAACGACTGGGATCTTTCTGGCGGGCAATTTATTTGCAGCGATGCTGAAAATCAGCGCGATAAAATGGCTGTCTGGATGCATGGAATGTACGACGCCGACAACCTTTATTTATTGGCACGTTGGAAAGATGATGCGCCAATGAATAACCCGGGCAGCACCAAAGGCGACTATGGTTTTGCCGGCGATTGCCTGCAATTCCGCGTTGTTACCAATCCAAAACAAAAAAATCAACGCGCATCACATTGGACATGTTGGATTGACCGCGACAAACTTGATGTGATGGATGTTGCTTATGGTTTCCAATTTAATGAAGGCAGCCTCCGCGACGCTAAAACAAAAGGTGCTAAGCAGGCATTTCTGAAAGATGCTGATGGAAAAGGTTATACCCAGGAAATATCAATTCCCTGGAATCTGATTGCTAAGGAAGGTGCTGCATTTAAAGCCGGTGATGAAATTGTCATCACATTTGAACCAAACGTCACTATAGGAATTAACGGCCGATGGACAATGAAAGATAACTTCAAGGCAGGGCTTACCCCCGACCGTGTATTCACTTTCATGTCTAATAACTGCTGGGGAACAGGCAGTCTGGAAGCAAAAGGAAAAATCACACCACATGCTGTACGACTTGCAGATGCACGCGAATTTCCTGTAAGTATGGCAAATGGCGTACCGGTAGTCGATTGGACAGGCATCATTAAGGTAAAAGAACTAAAAGGTTTTAAAAACATTACCTTTACCATGCCGATAGATGGTTATATCTCATTAAATATCAAGAATAAAGATGGTGTGGTAGTACGCCAGTTATTAAATAGCGCTTTTTATACAAAGGGAAAACATACTGTTAAGTGGGACGGATTAACCACCACTAACTGGCATACTCCCGGCACCCAGGTACCGGAAGGTGAATATACCTGGGATGCTATCTGGCATAAAGGTATCGGCTTAAAATTAGTCGGATGGGCAGGGAACTCTGGCAATGCGCCATGGGATTCCAACTCCACATCAAACTGGGGCGGCGACCATGGTGTTCCCAGCGCATGTACATCTGATGACACTAAGGTTTACCTTGGCTGGGGTGGTGCCGAAGCCGGTAAAGCAATCGTAGCAACCGACCTGAAAGGGAATGTTGCATGGAAAGGCAGTCGCGCCGGTATGTCTGGTGCTAATCTTATTGCTGTTGACAACGGTATTGTCTACGCACAAAATTGGGGTGGAAATATCTTCCGCCTGGAAAGCAAAAAAGGCGGATTCACTGCCTGGGCAGGTACCGACAGTTCACCAGATATCTTCATTAAAGATATTTGGACAGACGGCAAAGCACCTGATGAAGCAAACGGTTTAGATGCACGTACCGGCAAACTATTCCTGACATTCACCAAGGCAAATACAGTACTTATTTTAGATGGAAAAGATGGCAAAGTTCTTAAGAAAATTACCGTAACTGCTCCATCTGACATAAAAACCACTGATGGTAAAAATGCGTATGTAATTTCGAATTCAACAGATATCCTTTCACTAAACCTTGAGACCGGCGAGACAAAACCATTTACCCAGGGCTTGAAAAATGCCTGCGCATTGGCGATTGGCAAAGATGGAAAAGTTTATGTCGGCCTGAAAGAGCCGCAAAATCAGGTTATTGTATTTGGTGCTGACGGCAAACAAACTGCCACTATCGGACGTACCGGCGGCCGCGCGCTTTCCGGCAAATGGACATCTGACGGTATGGCATTCATCAGTTCGATGACAATAGACGCTGAAGGTAAATTGTGGGTAACCGAGGCTGATTATAATCCAAAACGTATCAGCGTTTGGAATACTACTACCGGATTATTAGTAAAAGAGCTGTTTGGACCAACCACTTACGGCGCATTGGGCGGAGCAATTTGCCCGTCCGACCCTAATATTATGGCTGGCAGCGGAGTAGAGTGGAAACTTGATTCTAAAACTGGCTTAAGCACCGTTACCGGCACTATCACCCGCGATGGCATGGAAGTATCACGATATGCCAAAGGTTCTAACGGTAAAGTTTACCTCGCAGTAGCGCCGGGCTGGATACATGGTTCAAACGCTATCCGAATATTTGAACGTGTTGGCGAAGGCGAATACAAACTGCGCACCATGTTCATCTACGAAGGAAAAGATAAAACAGCAAAAACGAAATTCTGGGGCGATGAAAACGGCGATGAAAAACAACAGGACAATGAAGTAACTACTTTTGATGGTTTAATAACCTTCAGTGGATGGTACATGGGATTGACCCCGGATATGACTATCTACAGTGGTAGTAATCAATATAAAAACACCGGATTTACCGCCTGTGGTGCCCCCAAGTATGACCTTGCTAACCCGGTTAGAACTCCTATCACTGGTTTAGGTTCTTCTGATGGCAAAGTTATCATGTCTCAGGGCAGTTATGGCGTCAACGAAGGCTGGAACACTTGTTACGACATCGCAAGCGGAAAACTGCTTTGGACCTATCCTGACAACTTCATTGGCGTTCATGGTTCGCACAACGCAACCCCACCGGAAAATGGAATGATACGCGGTTCCTACGGACCATGCGGCACATTCAAAATGCCGGAACCTATTGGAAACGCATGGGTGATAGCAACTAACGTCGGTGAATGGCATATTCTCACTGAAGGCGGTTATTATCTGACACGATTATTCGAGCCAGACCCCATGAAATTCCAATGGCCAGAAGCTGCCACCCCAGGTGTCAGCATGGACAATGTACCGTGCGGTATGGGCGGCGAAGACTTCGGCGGTTCAATTACCCTGGCTGACAATGGCAAATTATATGTGCAATCCGGCAAAACCGGGTTCTGGAATATAGAAGTTACCGGTTTGGAAAACGTAAAATCAATCAAAGGTGACAAAGTAGCCATTAACGCAGCGGATATGAAATTGGCACAAGCACTGCGTGAAAGTTATCTGCAGGAAGTTACCGGCACAAAACGAGTAAATGTAAAACTGAAAACTGTTATCTTCACCGGAAATATCGAAAAAGATTTTGACGGAACTGAGATAGTAAGCTATCAAAAAACAGATGACGCCAAAATCCGCACCGCGTCTGCCTGGGACGAAAATAATCTTTACCTGGCATGGGATGTGAAAGACAACACCCCGTGGGTGAATGGTGCTATCGAAGCTGCTCAGATGTATATCGGCGGCGATACGGTGGACTTCCAAATTGGACTTGACGCGAAAGCCGACAAGAATCGCGGTGAAGGCATCAAAGGCGATCAGCGCCTGTCTATCGGCAATTTCAAAGGCAATACCACTGCAGTGCTATACCGCAAAGTTGCTGACGTTAAAAAGCCTATGACATTCTCATCCGGCGTAGTTCGCGAATATAAGATGGATTATGTAGAAACTCTTGCCGACGCACAGTTCAAAGTGCAGATAAATCCGGGCAAAGGCTATATCATTGAAGCGGCTATTCCGTTGAAATCATTAGACCTGAAACCGGTAGAAGGTGCAAACCTGACCCTGCGCGGTGATTTTGGCGTGACCCATGGCGACCCCGCCGGCCAACGCACCCGCTTGCGCTCTTATTGGAGCAACCAGCATACCGGAATCGTTGACGATGCAGTATTTGAATTGCAGATGGAGCCGAAAAATTGGGGAGAATTGATTTTTAAATAGAATTTTATTTAATTTAATTAACCATAAAAAAAGATTTGGCAGCCTTTATCAGTTGCCAAATCTTTTTTTTATTAATCAAAACTTAATCTAAAATTTCATATTTATATTTACAAAATAAACCTGAAATAGTATAATAAATGTTAACCGGAATACATAGCAAAGCTAATATAAGGGGGGTTAATATGAAAAAACAATCAATTCGTCATCAAGGTTTTACCCTCATTGAATTATTGGTCGTGATTGCCATTATTGCCATCCTCGCCGCAATTCTGTTCCCGGTATTTGCCCGTGCCCGTGAAAAAGCGCGTCAAACTACCTGCACATCCAACCAACGTCAGATCGCAGCTTTAGTTCAAATGTATACTCAAGACCATGAAGAGCTGCTGCCATTGTCAACAACTGTGTGGACTGACCTTAAAGCTGATCCGGGCGTATTAGTATGCCCGACAAAAGGAAAAAGTACTCCAAACGGATATGGATACAATACTACATTATCTGGCATCAGTATTGGAGCTATTAACGACCCTACTACACGTATGTTAACAGCAGATGGCGGCAACACATTATCTATTTTAGCTTCATCAAGCGATGTTGACACCAAAAGACATTCCAATAGTTATATTACTTCATATCTTGATGGACACGTTGGAATAGAATTGCAATCAAAATATCCAGCTTTAACACCAACTTTCTTTATAGATACTTTTACAGGAGCAGACAACACACTATTATCAGCCCATGTTCCAGATATAAATATGGGTAGCGGTACGTGGGCAACCCAAGGAAGTGCAGGTTCCTGGGGTGATACTAAAATTTCAAGCAATACCGGCTATGCAAATATTGACACTGGTGCCTCTATTTCTATAAATAAGCATCCCAATTTTATGTATATCTCCGTAAAACTTAATCCTGTCGCTATTGCAGGAACTGATAGCACCGGTAGAGGTGTCGGAATTGGTTTTTTCACAGGGGTCAGTGGCGGTCATGGTACTGATAATTTTTGTGGGTTAGCTGTTAATCCAAATGGAACATTAAATCTTATCGGCGGTACTGCCCAGGCACAAACCTACACAGGAACCTGGGTGGAAAATCAATGGCATACTCTTTCATTCACAGTTAACTGTACCAGTGGAACACTAACTGATGTTGTTTTTGATGGGCAAAGTAAAACTTTCACTACAACGATATTTACAACTGCAAATACACCACGTTTTGGATACTACGCATCAAGCCAATTCGGTTCAAATGGCAGTATATACGTTGATGATTTAACTATTACTATTTAATAATCAATAATTACAAATGTGGATTTCACCCATGCTTAATCAAATTATGCTATATGGACCTAAATAATATTGCCTAAATAGTTTAGCTCGCAGTAAACAAGCCATTTTTATAAATAAGATGGCTTGTTTTTTATTGTATGAAATATTTTAAAATAGATTGATATAATATAGACACCTCCCCCTTCACAAAAGTATAATTCGTTAAACCGTTTAAATCTACTTTCGGAGAGATATTATCATGAAAATGCGCACCCTTGGCCGTACCGGTCTGAATGTTAGCGAACTCGCTTTTGGCGGGTTGTTCGTCGCTTCATGGTTTAACACCGTTGATCCCGCGGTAGCCGCTGTAAAACGCGCTGTCGAGTTGGGGATTAACTACATTGATACCGCCCCCGGTTATGGCGATAGCGAAATGGTACTTGGACAGGCGTTGCGGCAAATTGACGCTCCGCTGATCGTTTCAACTAAATTCGGCGGACGCCCACATCCGTTTAACGCGAAAGATAAAAGCGGATTAATGCAGTCATTCGAAGAAAGTCTGAAACTGCTGGGCCGCGACCATATCGACATGCTGCTGATTCACGAGCCTGACCGTCCGGGACAAAATGACTGGTGGGATGATGTAGATAATGCGATTGGTCCAGTTATGGAAGTGCTGGAACAACTGAAAAAAGACGGCGCAATCAGCTACATTGGATTAGGCGGTACCACCGCTTACGAAATGACCCGCTGTATTAACTCAGGCAAATTTGATGTTGTATTGACCGCATTCAACTACAGCCTGCTATGGCGCGAGGCAGAAATTGAAGTATTGCCGGCGGCAAAGAAACATAACATGGGCATCATCATCGGCTCACCATTGCAGCAAGGCGCATTAGCACGCCGGTATGATGACGAAGTTAATAACGGCGCACCATGGCTCAGCTCTCCGCGACGCAAACAGTACCAGGCTTTGTACGCATTGCTTGATGAAATTAAGTTGCCATTAGCCGAAGTTTGTTTGCGATTTGTCATTTCAAACCCGGATATCTCCTGCACCTTGATGGGCGCAAGAAATCCGGAAGAAGTAGAATTGAACGTGGCTTCAATTGAAAAAGGCCCATTGTCAGCAGATTTAATAGCGCGTTTAGACGAAATCGCCGCCATGGTTCCCTTCCGTCCGTTTGAAGAGCCATTCGGTTTGCCATTTGGCCGCGAATACAAAGGACCGGGACAAGCGTAAAATAAGGTATCGCAAGTTTACAATTTTATCATTTATTTAAATGGATTACGTGGTAGGGGAATTGTCCCCAATTCCCGCGCTGAACCGGAATAATGATGTGCAAAAACGTAATAGCGACAGAACTTTTTGCGTGGTGTTGTTTTTTTTACCTTATTTTGTCGTTACATCCGGTTCGTATTTATAAAAAAGACACTGTCGCGGGAGCTGGGGACAGCTCCCCTACCTTTACCGGATATTTCTGAATTAAAAAGTGCAAATATGCACCATTTTAGACATACATCCTGCTTTGCATAACGCGAGCAGGATACTCGCAATACATTAAAAAAAGGAAAATAATATGAAAGCAGCAGTTATTGTAAAGGCAAACGACCTTCAGGTTCTTGATGTGCCGGTTCCTGAACCGGGTGATTACCAGATATTATGCGAATTGTTATATGGCGCCACCTGTAGTGGAACTGACACGCATCTGATAAACTGTCGATTCCCATGGCCGCCTGTTTATCCCGCAGTATTGGGACATGAAAGTATTGGCCGGGCAATTAAAGTTGGTGCAAAAGTACGCAACTTCAAGGTTGGAGATATAATCACCCGTGTTGGCACCCTACCCTCACCCGGCGTCGATATCTGCTGGGGTGGTTTTGCCGAATACGGCATCGCTGTCGACCATATCGCTGCCAGTGAAGACGGTCGTCCCGCCGGTGAATGGCATAGCTACCGTTGGAACAAAATAGTGCCCGAAGATATCGACGCTGCAACCGCCACCATGATTATCACCTGGCGCGAAACATATTCATTCCTCACCCGCATGGGTTTCAAAGCCGGCATGAGCCTGCTGGTAGTCGGCTCCGGCGGCAACGGTCTGGCATTCGCCGCCCATGGCGCAAATCTTGGCGCGTCACGCGTTGGATTAATCGGTCATGTTGAGAGGACAAAAGAAGCCACTGCCATTGGTGTTACAGAATATTTCGATTATAAAGATCCCTGCCTGTCGACAATAGTAAATGCAACTAATCCAGAAGGATACGATGTAATCATCGACGTAATTGGCAAACACAACACCCTGAATGACGCGCTGCCTTACCTGAAATCAGACGGCATAGTGAGCATTTACGGAATTGATGAATTTGGAACTCCGCTGCTGTCACCCAGCAAAGCTCGCGGTTCTTTCACCTTCCTCAACCGCGGTTACGACGAATCAGAAACCCACGAAGAAATAGTAGCTTTCATAAGACAAGGGAAATTAGACGCTGCCAACTGGCTGAATATGGACACCCCCTACCCTCTTGCAAATATCGCAGATGCATTTAAGGCCGTTGGAGAAAGAAAACATGTTAAAGCACTGATTAAATTAAAAGTTTAAGAGGCTCTTGCAAAACCCCCAAAAAAGAGGATAGAAAGACCTTTTGTAGAATAT
>CAZWZF010000077.1:0-18379 GCA_964638715.1 uncultured bacterium
CACAAAAGTCTTTTTTTATAAATTAGTCTGACGAAACTGAGTAGTTACAAAAACTCCTTACGATTGACAGTTGAAATGCTGCTGTGGATGGCTGCATCATGCGAAATCCCACAACTTTTTATTTTATGCCATTTTATCTCTCTTTTTCTCTAAATTATTGAAATAAAAATTCTCAGCCGTCTACAGCTTTTTACACTTAATATACAAAAACAACTAAAAATTTGTTAGAAATACCAACTGAATAAACGGGTGATACTAGTGTCTGATTTTTTCTAAAATTGAGGATAAAGTCCACAGAAATAGCCTATTTTAATTGTATGATGGAGTAAATCATTGATTGGCAAAGTGGGGTAAGGAATTGTATAATGATTATACTGGTAATATCTGCTGACAGTATGAATAGAACGATTATTAGAGTAATCCCAAAAAAGCAATTAAACAACGAGTTTAAAAACGATGTTTACATTCGTATTGCAGGATTAGAAATTACAAAAAATAAACCCCCGGAATCATCACTGGTTCGAAGACCAGGAGAGGATCGCCCGGGGACTGCACATATATTATACCATACAAATGGGTAAATGCAACATAGTGCTGGAGTAATTTTTATGACAGAACAGCAAAATGATAATTTGCAAACATATTTAAAACGAGGCTTCTCCATTGAACGCCTTACTTCTTATCGTATTGAAGGGGAGAATGATACTGCATACCTTCCTCGATATCTCTGGAATATGGCATTAAGCAAATCTTTTTATCCATCGTTACAATCTCTGGAAGTTGCGGTTCGTAATAGTATTCATTATGCGATCAGCGAAGGGTTGAATAACAACTTCTGGTTTGAAGACCATGAACTCATTACAAAGTCAGAATTGACTACTATTACCGACGCTAAACAGATTCTTATACGTCATAATAAATCCATCGAACCAGGTCGAATTATAGCAGAATTAAATTTCGGGTTCTGGACAGCATTATTTAATAGTCGTTATGAGCAAATATTATGGCCCAGATTCTTGAAAACGGCGTTTCCGTCTATGCCTCGCACACTACGCTCACGCGCTAATATATCTAAGCGATTGAATCGTATACGCTATCTGCGGAATCGGGTATTTCACTATGAACCGATTTGGCATTGGCATGATTTGTATCAGCAACATAACGAAGTTATGGAAACTCTGGGATGGATCAACCCTGTCGCAAAAGAATTAACGGAAGTAATAGACAACTTCCAAGAAATCTACCAGGGTGGATGGGAAAGTTACAAGATGGAAGTCTCAGCTATAATCGCACGGCTTTAACCTGAAGGAAGAAAATATACGCCTACTTCGGCGATTTTGTCTTTTTGGTGTATAACAATGGTAATCATTTCATCTTATTGACAGTTGTTATAAGAATTTTACACAATATCAAAGAGGTAATTTATATGTCGCGAAATTCCCAACCAGTTCATCGCTATCAAGTAAATAATATTGTTATTGTGAATGCCGGGGTGAATGATCCTGATTATGGTAATGACATTGAAGGTTGGCAAGGTAAAATTATTGAAATTGAAGACGATGACGGTGAACAGTTACTCACAATTGCTTGGGATAAGGACACATTACAGAATATGGATTCATCATTTATTTCATACTGTGAACAGGATAGTCTCAACAATGAAATAATGATATTAGATGCGAGTGAGGTGACACTTGTTGTATCAAAAAAGGCAACAACTGATGAAACAACATCTCTCGGTCCGCAGTTTCAGTCACTAACGCGCGATAGTATAAAAGAACTTGCTGATTCACTGGCAGTTTATCAACGCGGTGTGCAATATCTAAAGTCAGGAGCAATTCACAAGTTTTCTGCAACCAGTCATCGGATTAAAGCGAAAGTTTATGGACAGTATGGTGACTACACTGTAGAGATTGTTGATGCAAAAAATAGATTAAAAATGTCATGTGCCTGTCAATATGATGGAGATGTCTGCAAGCATTTGATAGCAGTGCTGCTGCATTTTGTCGATATGGATAAAACTGCAATTGTTGACTCTTCATTTCCTGATGCTATTCGTAAAACCCTGACAGCTATGCCGCAGCAGGAACTGGTAAATCTAATTATTGAAATGGCAAATGACCGAGAAGAATTCCGCCGTGAACTTATGGCGCGTATAGAGATTTCACCACAACTTATCATCAATCAACCTCGATCTTCTGAACAAGTCAAAGCATTAAAACAGCAAATTAATGAGTTTGTAAATGCAATTGAAAAGCGTGCTGAATATGGTGATTATGGCGATGGTTACGATGACTATGATCATGGATACTATGACGAATACGATCCAGAAGAATCTTCTTATCCGGAATGCACTTTAACATTTGAAACTGCAAAAACACTCCACCCTTTGGATCAGATGGAAGTTTTCTGGTATCTGATAACATCCATAAATAGTATCGATGCGGAAGAACCATTATGCACATCAGAAGCTGCAGATGCCATAATAGCATACACACAAGCTGTACGAATGATATTACACGCACCCAATGAACGCGCCGCAATTCAGAAGATATTACTGGATATTTTAAATTGGGAAATTGGCTATACCGACTGTATTGAAAGTGCCATACACAAATCAATAAATATGTTGTGTGATACAGTAGATGATACTCGTAGATTGATCGATTTATTACTTAAAACAGATGAAAAGAGATTTGCAGATTGGATTGCTGCTTATTACCTGCAAATTGGTGATGAGAATTCATATTTAGCGATCCGCCAGGCAAATATGACAAAAGAAAGTCAGTATCTCGATTTAGCGGATTACTGGCTTCAGCATGACAAACCTGATAATGCCCGTGAAGTGATGGAAAAATATGTGGTATTCATTTGTGAACAATTGGATCAACAATCGAATTCTGGAAGATATTACTCAAACTCTGGCGGAATACTTGACCGGCTGGAAAATGATTACAAAAAATTGGGTGACAACACAAATTTATGCCGCATATTGCATATTAAATCACGCTGTCGCGGTTTGAATATTGAATCGTATAAACAAATAAGGAATTTATCGCAATCACTCGGAACATGGGCAGAACTAAAACCTTTAGTTATCAGTTATACAATCAACAACCGCGAGATGATGGCGCGTATCTATCTGGTTGAAAATGAATGGGATGCTGCCCTGCAGTTGGCGAACGAAAAAACTTTGTATAGTTCAGATAATATATTGTCCCTGGTGGCGTATGGCGTAAAAGAACATCGACCGAAAGAAGCATTAAAGATTTTACAAAAGCTTGTGCAAAATTATATTGATCAGCAGAATCGAACAGCTTATACAACTGCTGCAGAATATGCTGAAGGTATCAAAAATATCTACAGCACTATTTTGAAGGATAACGCAGGATGGCAAGCATATATAACAAAAATTCGACAACGCTATCCGCGTCACCGTGCACTGCAGGATGAATTTCGCAATTTATAAATGGCAGATAGTTCGTCATATCAAATTTTATATAGCACTATTTTGAGTGCGAACAATCAACCATTTTAATCCTGCCAACTTTAATCAAAAAAACAATATTTAAAAGTTGCTGATTCCGTAACATATACCCTACCAGTTTTTAATCTCCTGAATTGCCTCAGCGGTTTTTGTTTATGTTCACTACCCAGAAGCACTTACAACAAAACTTTCCAGCATCCACTTTTTGTTGATTATTTACGTTTAAGATATCCATTTGACTTTAAGTAGTTAATATTCTTTCCTACTTCTTTTGTGCTAATATTTAATATCTTTGATAGCTTCGTTATGGATATTTTAGAATCATTCAGTATTGTTTTTATAATAGTTACACGGGTTTCATCCAACTCATTACCCAACCTATCACCCAACTTACCTTTTTATCTAATTATTGCATCGGCAGAATTACGATAAATTGTTAATGAAAATCCATCTGTATTTAAAACTCTAATTTTCGTAAACCTACTTCATGACAACGCCTAATCATATCATGCGTTCCAGTACTCATTCACTCAATATATTTTGATTAATATACCTGTGACGACTTCAAAAAATAAATCTGAACTCAATATTACCTATCGGGCATTGGCAATAAAGCCATCACCTGATACTATTAATGGATAGTCTCTTGCACGATATCTTGCACACTGACTGTGGTAATCAACAAAGTAATCATATTTCTTATTCAAATTTTAATGATGTTGCTAATGTTTAAAAGAAGGCTATCTGGGTATTTTGATAGAAAGTTTCTATAACTTTAGCACTTTTAAAAAATAGAAGTCGTTATAAAAATATTGCTTAATTTAACAAATAGACGACCCTATTGTCCCCAAAAATGCCTGTTAAATAGCAATTTACAGCAATTTCCCTCTCGAATTTAATAAAAAAAGGGCGACTTGTAATCAGCAGGTCATCAGTTCGAATCTGATAGGAGGCTCCATTTTTTTGCCATTTTCCACTTTCTCTGCATTATCTGTCATTACGTTTCTGTTAAACAGAAAATTTACTGCTTTACCCATTCCATATCAAACCGTGCCAATCGCAAATACTTGGTGTCGCATAAATGTTCCACTATGTCACATTCATAGAAACAGAGCATGGTACCATCTTTTAAAACTGCAAGATCGCTGTATCCTGATGGTCCTGGTTCCAAAACTTTTGAAACAGACCAGGTATTACAGTCATCATTGCTGCATTTTATTGTTATGCGTTTTCTATCAATTGCCCAGGTAGCCATCGTTTGTTCAAGATTATCCGGGTTGGCAAAAATAATACACCCCGGACTTCCTGCTTCAGGCCAACTATACCTAATCATACTTGCCATGCATACAGGTTCTAATAATGCATCATCAAATCCGGTTACTTTCCAATTGCTTACTCCATCTTTACTATTAGCAATTAATCGACGGTGAATTTTTGATTCTGTGCGTAAGTTAAACATCACACTGCCATCAGTAAGTTCTACAGCAATCGTTTCGCTCGGATTAATTATAGTTTCAGTACCGATAATATCACCATGACGACATACCATTTCACTGCGATTCCAGGTGATGCCATTATCATCGCTGTAGATAGATGCCACCGCGGATGGCCTATGTCCACGATGCCCACTGCCCATTTCTGTGCCGCTGCCATCTGACATCCATATTGGGATAATCATACGACCATTTCGCAATTGCAAACCATGTCCCGGACCGGTGGCGCACACTTGCCAGGGGTATTCATTTTTAAACAAATCAAAAGTTGCAGTAATTTCAACTGGTTCGCTGAAAGTTGCGCCGTCGTCATCGCTATACATGGTGAATGCGCGGGCATAATCATGACAATATACTGCTATAACCCGACCAGTTGTCATATCTGGAATCATTACAAAATTGCTTACAGGTCCGTCACCATAATTAAGATGATCAACCAGTTTTGTTGCAGGTGTAAATGTTTTACCGCAATCAAGGCTGCGGCGTATGAAAATATCAATATTATCATAATCTCCGCCGACACCTTGGCGCGCTTCGGTAGTAACGAGTACCACATTATTTTTTGTGACTACGATGCCGGGAATACGACAAATGTGATAACCATCTTTTCTTGCTTCAAATAAATCAATTCTCTCGCAAAACATTCTATCATTCTCCCTTTCTGAACTTTTCTTTTGCTGCTTTACTAAATTCTACTATTTGCATGCATAATCAAAGAAATTTATCTTTTCAAGTCCTGCACGAAATTTATCTATCTGCTGTTTAGTTAACGATGTCAGTGGCAATCTGGGCGGTCCACATTCGATGCCTATCATTCCCATTATCGCCTTTGACGCAGACATGAAAGGCAACCCGCTGCTAACAATATATTGAATCATTTCAACAGATTTTAACTGCAAACGTCGGGCTTCGGCTAAATTGCCATTATTAAATGCATCTATAATTCCCAGATAAAGCGATGATGCAAAATTATATGTGCTGCCAATGCCGCCGCGGGTGCCAAGGGTTAACCCGCATAGCAATATTTCATCGCGACCAAACAACATATCATACTTGCCATTTTCAAGTGCCAGGCATTCCTGAAAATCCATCAGGTTTTCATAAGTGAACTTAATTCCTGCCATATTAGGTATTCGCGGTCCTGCTGTTCGCAACAAATCCACCATTGGCAATGATACACCGGTCATTGATGGAATGTGATAATAGTAAAACGGCAATTGTGGTGCCGTGGCAGCAATTTCTGCGCAATAAACAGTTAATGCCTCTATTGATGCCGGTTTAAAATAGAAAGGCGCCATAGTAGCAAAGCCATAAACGCCGGCATCCTGAGCATCTTTTGCCAGAACCTTACTGTCTTCAACACTGGTATGTCCCACATGAACTAATACCTTAAATCCAGCCGGTGCAGAACTAACCCAGGCGCGAGTCACGGTTATTCGTTCTGCTGTCGTCAGTGATACTCCCTCACCAGTCGACCCGCATACAAATGCACCAGCAACACCATTACGATGCAGCATTTCAGCATAAGCGGGAATAACTTGCAAATTTATAGTTCCATCCGCGTTAAACGGTGTATATGGCGCAGCAATTAACCCTTCAATGTGTGTATACATTATATTTCTCCTTTAATTAACAACGTTCTGTGGACTACCATTTTGAAATGCTATTATGTTATCGACTACTATTTGCAACAATCTTTGACGGGCAGCATCGGTTGCCCATGCTACATGCGGTGTAATTATACAATTCGGGGCTGACAGCAGTGGATTTCTTGCTGCTGGCGGTTCTGTTGATAATACATCAACAGCGGCACCAGCTATTTTGCCTGCCTGCAATGCACTTGCCAAATCAGCTTCATTTACTAATGGGCCGCGTCCAGTATTAATCAAAAATGCAGATGATTTCATCATTGCAATTGTTTCATTGCAAATCAAGTTCTGGGTATCATTTGTTAATGGACAATGCAATGTTAATACATCAGATTCAGCGAATAAACGATCACGGTCTGACGCCCATTCAATCTCTGCTGATAATTCCGCCGGACAGTTTCGCGAGTGAGCTAATATTTTCATTCCCAATGCGATACCGATTTGCGCAACAGCTTTCCCAATCTCGCCATACCCGAATATGCCAAGGGTCTTGCCTTGCAATTCGATTAATGGTGCTTTCGTGAAAGAGAAATCGACACTGCTGCTCCATTCGCCATTATGCACAGCCTGATCATGCAGTCCAACTCTGTTTGTTAACTCCAATAATAAAGCAATGGCCTGCTGGGCAACTGACCGTGTACTGTATGCCGGCACATTTGTTACTATTATCCCATGTTCACGTGCGGCAGCAATATCAACAACATTGTAACCTGTCGCCAATACGCCAATATATTTCAATTTCGGCAACTGTTCAATTGCAGTTTTATTCAATACAACTTTATTAGTTAGCAAAATTTCTGCGTCTGCTGTCCTGGCAAGAAGTATCTCAGGTGGTGTTCTGTCGTATATCGTGCATTCGCCAATATTCTGTAAAGACAACCAATTTAAATCGCCGGGATTTAATGTGTAACCATCAAGAACTACTATTTTCACGCTGATATTTCCTTTATGCTGATTTTATTATATGGTAACATCTGATGAATAAATTATAGTATAAATAATCAGCCAAAATGTATAAAATACAGCCAAAGTTTAAAGATATTTAGAAGAAGAATAGAAGCATTATATTTCTCTATTCGCTGACTTCGCCTTCAAATCCCCACAAATGCCCTTTTGTTATCTTGACGTCAGTCATGTCACCCGGGGTGTATATCTTATTATTTGTTGCGGTAAATACCACTGATTTATCGTTTCTTGCTTTGCCGGTATACTGGTTTTCTACGCGTCCGGTTTCATTTTCCACCATTACCGATACTACCTTGCCTACCTGCGCCTGATTGATTTCCATACTGATGTTGTTCTGTACTTCCACCAGTTTATTCATTCTGGCGACTTTCACTTTATTATCAATTTGGTTTTCCATTTTAGCCGCCGGGGTGCCGGGACGCGATGAGTAAACGAACATGAATTGCTGGTCTAACTTCAAGCGTCGGTAGGTATCAAGGGATTTCTCGTACATTTCATCAGTTTCACCAGGAAAACCGACGATGGTGTCGCTGGTTACACTGACACCCTTTATCTGTGCGCGAATTTTCGCCAGTGATTCTTCATACCTTGCAACCGTGTAACCGCGTTTCATCATCCTCAATAATTCATCATCACCCGCCTGAATAGGCATGTGAAAATGTTCCATTACCTTCGGCATGTATGCAACCGCGTCAATAATTCGGTCGGTTATTTCCAGTGGATGATTGGTGGTAAAACGAATACGTTTCAAGTCAGGAATTTCATGAATCATCTCGAAAAGGGTGACAATATCAAACTCACGGTCGGCGTCTCTGCCATACGCCAGCACGCTTTGCCCCAGCAATGTTACTTCGCGTATACCAGCATCAACCAGCTTTTTTATTTCTTCAGTTACTGACTGCGGGGTGCGGCTGGTGAATTTTCCCCTGACAAACGGTACAATACAATACGCGCAATGATAGTTGCAGCCTTCAATGATATTCACAAACGCCTTAATCTCACCCAGACGGGTGATGCGCGAATAATCTACTTCTTTTATTTCATCCGGGTTTTCATCTATTTCCTGGTCCAATTGGCGTTTGCCAGTGGTTAAAAAATTATGTATTAATTCCGGCAATCTGTTCAATCGGCGCGGTCCTACTATAATGTCAACATACGGCGCGCGACGGAATATTTCTTTTCCTTCTTTTTGCGCCATACAACCGCAGACACCCAGAATCATATCCGGTTTGGCTGCCTTGAATGGCCTTAACTCGCCTAATCTGCTGTAAACCTTATGCTCCGGCTTTTCACGCACACAACAGGTTTCCAGCAGCACGACGTCTGCGTCTGCCGGGTCAGGTACTTCGGTATAACCCATTGCCTCTAACTGGCGCGCTGCCGCCGCCGCATCTGCCACATTCATCTGGCAGCCCCAGACTTCTATATGATATTTTTTCTGCATTAACCTTTACCTGATAAGAGACTCCCCCTTCGCTGTTAGTGAAGAGGGAGTATTTAAAATCTATCCTTTAAACTATAGACAAGTCTTTTATACCGTAATTCGCAAATAACCACGTTTCATACGGCGAATCTTTCGCGGTGCCATTGGATTATCCGCGCCATTAATGTACCGGATTAACGTCGTATTGGCAAGAATTCTATCCTGATTATTCATTGGCGTATACGGCGTTTTAATTATGTCAGGCAATATGCCATTAGAGAAAATCTCATTAGCCTTGGAATCATTTACCTTCAATTTAAATGGTCCTGTTGTTTCTTTGACTGGTTCTGTTGTTTCTTTAGCAACAACCATATTAATCTTTTTCTTTACCACCATTAAAACTGTAGGTAATTCTCTCCCCGGGTTAACTATAATGCTTTTTCCTATAGCCAACCCGGTAGATGAACCGCCATCAAGAGTCATTGCTTCAGTACATCCGATACCTTTCATAACTGCAGCTAACTTGGATAAATAAATTGGCTTTGTTACTGCAAGCATCACCAATGTATCTCCATGTATGCCAATTGCTGTTCTTGCCGCAGGTTTAAACAAGTCAAGATGAGTGAATCCCTGACTGCGCGGGTAAACCGTCGATTTGCCATTTTCCACTAACCTTACTCCACCTTGCATTACCATCTGATAACCTGGCCAGGAATATTCCCATTTAAATGGGATATCTATTATTTTCGCCTTTCCATTTTTATCTATCACCAACGCAGAACCGATGAATCCTTTGAATAAACCTTTTCCATCAATGACAATGTCGCCTACCGGCAATCCATTTAACATTCCAAAGTATGGACCGGTTATTTGTGCTATCGGGTTATAATCATGTATAAAATCTTTAAATAATTGCCGTTTGCCAGGGATACCCCACGCGAAAGCAGGGCGAACTTGAATAGTAGTATCGTTCATGCTGATGTTCACCGTATGGGCATTGACACCAGCAGCGCGAACCGAGTCATAATATACAGATTTATTGCCAGCCCATGCTAATGAGCATAATAACATCATCATGACAGATAATTCATATACTCTTTTCATCTTTCTCACCCCCTTTTCTCTTTATTTTCTCATCCTGACCTACTTTATATATTCCACAATCTCACTGCATCTATTCACAAAATAGGTTAAATTTAGATTAAATTCACAACAAATTAAAGTTATTTGCATTGATTAAAAATATGCTATTATGGGTATAATAAAATGATGGAATATGAAAATCTTCAGGAAATAAATTAAAGGAAATTTACAGGAAAAGTATAAATTTGGCAGAAATATTATATAAAGTTTGAAAAAAATATAAATTAATGTCAGAGACGAGGTGGTTTAGCTTGGGTTTGATTTCCAAAACAACCACCCCCTGCCCCCTCCTTATTAAGGAGGGGAGTTTTTCTTATCTTTTAAAAATGACTTTCGTTCATAATTGACATTAATTTTGAAATATTACCTTTTTCGTGCCTTTCGTGTATTTCGTGGTTAAAAACTTAAATCTGTATTGTTACAATAAAATTTAGATACTATAAAACGGAGAAATTATGTCTATTATTGCTGCTGAAAATTTGCGGTCGACTATTGATAATATAGTTGAAAATACCCCTGTTACCGACATTCACACTCATCTGTATACGCCTTGTTTTGGCAATTTGCTGTTATGGGGTATCGATGAACTGCTGACATACCACTACCTGGTGGCGGAAACTTTCCGCTGGAAAAATCTCTCTTATGATGAATACTGGAAGATGACGAAACGCCAGCAGGCAGACTTGATTTGGCAGACATTATTTATTGAAAACAGCCCCATCAGCGAGGCGACCCGCGGCGTATTGACCGTATTGGACAAGCTGGGTTTGGACACATCAACCCGCGATTTGGCAGCATACCGCGCTTATTTCGACTCCATGACCTCTGCCGAATATATCGACAAGGTATTTGAAGTAGCAAATGTAGACCGCCTGGTGATGACCAATAACCCGTTTGACCCGGAAGAACGCCCGATATGGTTTGACGGCTACCAGGCCGACCCGCGTTTCATGGCGGCTTTACGAATAGATAATTTGCTGCTTGATTGGCCTAACGCCCACAAATCTCTGCAGGAATGGGGTTACGAGGTGACGGTTGAGCTAAATGAAACAACCCTGGCAGAAGTGCGCAGATTCCTCACAGAATGGCTTGTAAGGCAAGATGCGCTGTATATGGCGGCTTCGCTGCCCCCGACATTCGCCATGCCCGATAACTCGCCATGCGGAGTATTGATAGAACAGGCGGTATTGCCGGTTAGCCGGGAAACCAACAAGCCGTTTGCCATGATGATAGGCGTGAAGAAGCTGATTAACCCCAACCTGAAGTTGGCTGGCGATGGCGTCGGCCTGTCGCAGATTGAGTCCGTCGAATACCTGTGTGCCAAATACCCGCAAAACAAGTTTCTGGTTACCATGCTGCAGCGGGAAAACCAGCACAGCCTTAACGTAGCCGCCCGCAAATTTCGCAACCTGATGGTATTCGGCTGCTGGTGGTTCCTGAATATCCCGTCATTAATCGAAGAGATGACCCGCATGCGCCTGGAACTGCTGGGAACGGCAGTTATCCCCCAACACTCCGACGCCCGGGTACTGGACCAGCTAATTTACAAATGGGACCACAGCCGTAGAATAATCGCCAATGTGCTAAACGACAAATATACTGACCTGATGGAAACCGGCTGGCAAATCACCGAAAGAGAATTGGCAAGAGATATCAAGAAACTATTTTCAGGCAACTTCTTTGAGTTTTTAGAGAAAGAACTGTAGAACATTTTCTTTACTTTTCAAACAAGCCTTCACTGGTCATTATAGCGTTCCTGCTCCTTGTAAAGGGGTAAAGGGATAAATTACAACCCTGGCATGGCGCAACGGAAACCGGCATCGTAGTTAAGGATGCCTGGACCTTCGCTGTAGCGACATGCACCACGAATACTATAGTTGTTGCCGTCTGCCCACGAACCACCTTTCTCCACGCGGAATTTTCCCGTTTTTGGGCCGGTAGGATTCTTAGCCGGTGCGTTTTTAAAATAATCCGCGCTATACCAATCCGCGCACCACTCCCACACGTTGCCCACCATATCCATAACGCCATTAGGACTGGCACCTGCCGGATAACTGCCCACCGGGTGTGTTCCTTTGATATGCCCTTTTTCACCGTCTGAATTAATCCGATTGGCACATTTCCCTGCATCCCAGTCATTCCCCCATGGATAAATGCGTCCATCATCACCCCTTGCTGCCTTCTCCCATTGCGCCTCTGAAGGTAGAATTACACCTGCCCAATCTGCATAAGCTTTCGCATCATTCCAAGTTACATTCACTATAGGATGAGTATCCTGCCACTTCCAAGGTGGCTCTGGTGGCATTGCGTATTTTGTTGTCTTGCAAAACTTACGATACTGAGCCACTGTCACCTCGGTCTTGTAGATATAATAAGCATCCAAGTAGACTTTATGCTGTGGCAACTCATTTGAGAAATACTCGCTCTTGTAGTCTGGATTAGCTTTCTGCATAACTACTATTTGATCTTCGCTTGTACCCATCAAAAACTCACCAGCGGGAATAAGCACCATTTCAGCACCGTCTTTTGGGTTCACTTTCACGGCTGGCAACTGAGTTGCCGGGGTTGTCGCAGGAGCGTCGGCTGACCACACGATACTCCCTGAAATGCATGCCAGAAATACGATTAACATTACCTTGTTCATTTAATATAATCTCCATTTTCTTAAATAGTACTATTCAGGTGAAAGTGTTGTCAAATAAGATATTAAAAATACCATCTACCATATATTTCTGAATTAAAGTTCCAAAAAAAAGATATAAATAGCAAACAAATGTTTGACAAATAGCTAATTTATCACTAAAATAATTTTGCTGTGTTATGGGACAGGCAGCCAATAATATTCTACACAAAGCGAAAATGTGTAGATATATAATGATTTTCTTTTATTTCATAATTCCAGACCCATAGCGATGCTCTTACCCTTATACACATTTTTGGAATTGAAATATTGGATGACGAGGTAGGGGAATTGTCCCCAATTCCCGCGATGAACCGGAATAATAATGTGAAAAAGCGAAATAGCGACAGATTTCTCAAGTGGTGTTGTGTTTTTTAACCTAATTTTGTCGCTACGACCCATTCTTTTTTATAAGAAAGACACTGTCGCGGGAGCTGAGGACAGCTCCCCTACCTTTACCAGATATTTCTAAATTTAAAAGGTACAAATGCAGTATCTTTAAATTTTTTAATGTCTATTTACAAAATATGTATAAGGGTGAGAGCGATACCGTGGGCTATGGAATTATTTACTAAATACAACAAGTTAAAGGGGGTGGCGTTATGGTTACAGGTTTTCGTTCTTCGCTGGCAGTTTCTTTGCAGGCGCAGGCGCGGGTTGCCTTTGCCCCCGATGAGTGCGAGGATAAACGAACGATTTTTTTGCTGGATTATGATTCTTTTTTTGCTCGGTGCATGCAGCAGGCTTACCCGCCGCTGCGCGGCAAGCCGATGGCGGTGCGCGGGCCAGCCAGCGGGGCGATAATCATCGCGGCATCGACAGAGGCGAAGGCGCGGGGAATTAAAACCGGCACGCCGCTGAGCGAGGCGAAGGCTCTATGTCCCAATATATTGTTCGTGCCGCCGGATATGGATATGTACGTTAATATCTGCACCAAGTCGCTGCGGGTACTTACCGGTTACACCAACCTGGTGGAGCCTTTTTCCATAGATGAGGCGTTTATGGACGTGACCGACCTGGTGGAGGTGTACGGCGATCCGCACATACTGGCACAGAATATCAAGCGCGATTTACGCATGGAACTGGGGGACAGCGTCACCTGTTCCATCGGAATAGGGCCGAACAAAATGCTGGCAAAGCTGGTGTCGCATTTTCACAAACCCGACGGAATAACCCATGTGCGGCCGTCGGAAATACCGGAACTGGTAAAACATATATCGCTGATAGATATCTGCGGCATTGGCCCGCGGGTGCTGAAGCGGCTGAACCGGCTGGGGATCTATACCGTGGAGCAGTTGGGACGTTTTCCGCGGGAACTGCTGGTGCGCGAATTTGGCGTATTGGGGAATTTATACTGGCTGTGGGGACGCGGAATGGATTTGTCGCCGGTCACACCGTATCACCAGCAGGAAGACGAGAAATCCATCGGCCATACCCAGACGATGGAAAAGCCGGTGTATAACCGCGCCGAAGTGGACGGGGTGCTGATGCGCCTGTGCGAACGGGTGGGACGGCGGTTGCGGTCAAAAGGATTCATGGCGCGGACATTTCATTTATGGATAAGTTTTCAGGACGACCCCGGCGGCATTGGCGGACGCCATACCCTGCCCCACGCGGTGGACAGCACCATGGAGATTTACGCGGAGGCGCAGCGCTTTATGCCGCCGTATGGCTTGCCGCGCCCAATACGCCGGGTAAGCGTGTGCGTAAGCGGCCTGTGCCGGGGAGAAATGCAACTGTCGCTGGTGGAGGATCGGGTAAAAAAACAGCGATTGCAGCAGATGATGGATGCGGTTAACGACAAGTACGGCGAGTTGACAGTTGCACCGGCAGCACATTTTAAATGCAATGACGACATTCCGCGCGGAGGCCCGGTAAATGCCCTGCGCAAGAGATATGCAGTAGATAATAAAGATGCTCTGCATCCGTAAAGAGAGAGGTAATAAATTATGAGTCAATCAAGGGTGCACGAGTCAGTGGACGTATACGCGGTATTTATGCACGGCCAGGTGGTGCCGCGGGCATTCCGCTGGGCGGGGCGCACGTACCAGGTAGATGTGGTAAACCAGAAATGGGCCGGACGCAACGGCAGCATCAGGCTGTACTACTTTGCCGTCACCGCCGCGGGAAACGCCTATAAATTATGTTTCAACGCCCAGGAGCTGGATTGGATGCTGGAGGAGGTTTATATGTAATATGTCCATGTACTCTATGCCTTTCATTTGAAATTTAATAGATTTTAAACATCTTATTCAACGGAGTGCTGGCTTCCAGCCGGCGCGTATAAGATGTAACCATCATTCATTCGCCGGCTGGAAGCCGGCGCTCCACAATAAATATTTGCTAATATTTATTGTGCGAATGCAACAATTAAAATAAAAACCGCATGCTTGGATGACACACAACCGCTTGACACAATATGCGGCGTAAGACTACTATTCGCTTAGAAAATAACTGGAAAGATTTCAACTTTTTCTGGGAAATATTAAATGACACATCACCATACTTTTACTGGAGTTTTGCTATGATTACACAGCCTGCGTCTCTTTCCATCGGTTCAGTTGAAATTGAACTGTTGCACCAGGGGGAATTATTTCTTGGCCTGGGTGAAATCACTATTGATGGCCAAGTGGTGCGCAGCAATGCGCTGCCAATGCGGCCATATATGGCGACGCATTTTGGCATCGAATTCGACCGCTTCGTACTTGAACAGGTAGAGTCGTTTGGTGTCGATGGCGTTATACTGCACACCCGCGCGTTGGGCATCGGCCTCAACGTCCCTGCATTGCAGGACCATTCACTTGATCCGGTATGGAGCATTCGCCCATGGAACCAGAACGTACTATCCGAAATGCAGGTTGATTGGATACTGAAGGCGGATAGCCGCGAGATTTCCGGTCGCACCTGGACGGGATTCAGCTATAGCATCGCCTTCAAGTCAGAAAACGAAGAACTTTATTATATGATGGACCGCGCCACTTGGGAACTTGGTGGCGAGGCGGTAGGCGTCACTCTGCTGCGTCAGCAGATGGGCGGTGACCCGATTGTTACTGTTGCTGCCAACACCCGTTATTCCACTGCGGCAAACATTCCCTTCCCGCTCAATCCAGTAATGACCCATGACTGCCCGCGCTGGGCTTCCGAACAGGGATTTGACTATCAGTATCGCGGCGATATCGCTCTCATTGGCTTTTTCGCGGAATGCGGTCTCATCCGTACTATCGTGGCTCGCGACCCGGGTGACGCGCAGATCCGCCACTTTGACAAACATATCTTTGACCAAACCGCTGCCGGTCAAACTATATCAAAATTCATCGGCATCGCCGTGATTGGCGACGATACCGACCACCTGAATGCCTGGACGCAGGTTTTCGACGCCGACCAGGATAATGTACTGGGTCAGTTTGGCATGGAGCGCACCTATGCGCGCACCACACTGTCACACAACTTCTGGAACAACTTCACCTGCGACAGTTACCTGGATGATCTGATTCCCGCGGCCGCGGCCCTTGGTTTTCAGCAAGTTTTCATCGACCCTTATTGGGAAAACGATATGACCAGCAATCGCGAAGGTATACTGCCCGACTTCGCCACCGGCAACATGTGCTGCCCGCACGAATACGAGGTGGCAAAAGTGCTGGGCGGCATCGAGGGATATAAACGGGTAGCGGAGATTGCCCGTGCGCAAGGCGTGGAACTGATATCCTGGATCGGCTCGCACCAAAGCCAGAACTCACCCTACTTGCGAAAACATCCTGTCGAAGTAATCAAAGGTCCTGACGGCCGTCATACCTACGGATCCGGCTATGATGCCATTTATGGGATGGATATATCTTCACCATTTGGCACCATGTTCCGCGATAATATCCTGCGCGGACAACAGTCAACCACGGTCAGCGGCTATCTTTACGACTCGTTCTATAACTTCGGATGGATGCCGATTAATTTCCATACCCCTGACCCCGAGAAACCCACCGATCCACACCAGGGAACGTTAAGTGCGCATACCCAGTGGCGGCAAGTGGCAGAGATTATGGCGCACTGGCAGCGCAGCGGCGTGCACATGCTCATCGAGTCGCTGGGTCCGTGGGGTCAGCCGCAGCACGGCGTGCAGGGAAATTACCGCGCTGCCGGCGGAGCGTTGGCATACCAATGCGCAGTAAATATCGGCTACTCCGTTATACCTACACCAGATACCAGCACCGGCAAAGAAGAAGTTGGACCTGAGTTCTACTTCCGTCTGCTTGCAAACAAAGCACCAAGTACATTAAACCTGTGGGTGAATGACGCCGACGGCAAACGTGCGCGCATAGACCAGGTTGCCAGCCCATTGCTGCGCGCCGCCAACCTTGCCTACCGCGCCGTGCAGCCACGCATGCACACCCGCACCATCCTGCACAACGATGCCGGTGTACAATGGCAAGATCGCCAGGGCAATTTAAGCGCCATCTATACCTTCAAAGCCGGCCCAATCGCGCTGCCAGCCGGCACCGCCTACCGCAATGTGCTCACCGGCGCCAAAGGCACCGGCAGCATTAACGCAGAAGCGTGGCAGGTGTATGAGGTAATGGGATAGTTAGCAACCAAATCCAAACAAAAAATGATGGTTTATTTACAAGGGAATTTGTATACAACTTCCCTTTAATATTCTATATATTTTGTCATTTTTTACACAAAAATTGTAAAAATCTATAGTCACCGTGTGAGAAGGGATGCAAGTCCGGCGGATTTTCCACAATTCATCATTATTACCACCTGAATATCAAATATTAATAGCACCAAAAAGTAAATTCTGATGTAAATCGAGCCGGACTTGCGTCCTTTTCCAAACGGTGACAAATAATTAATAACCTATCCTACATATCTTGACCTTCATAATTCGCTATTCAGATAATCAATTTAACCTTATCCAAAAACAAAAAACCGCCGACAGATGTCGGCGGTTTAAAATATGAGTTATATTCAGTATCCTATACCTGGACTTCCCCTTCTTTTTTAGATTCCCGGGCAATTCCCGCAACGCCTGCCAGGATGGATAAGAAAATAGCGAGTTTTGCGGCTGTTATCCAGGAGATGGACTTCGCGATCAGTCCTTGCTGCACCGCACCGGGAAACAAGTCTGGTATTGTCCACGCCCATAGAATCTTGATCAAGAAAAGCGCAAACACGAACATAATACCTATAATCGTGAAGGCCGCGAGAATGGCAGTGATTATGATTTTAATACGCTCGGGTCCGGTGACATCACTGCTGATTTTGAGATTGAAACCGTTCATGTGGTTTCCTCCTTTTATTTATTCTACATTCACATAACTTCTGGGACTGCCGGAATTACTAATTCCAACCAAGTTTTAACACTATGATTATATCAACATACTGACAATTAATCAATTGGCAAGTCATAACAACAACATTGAAAAATGACGATTTTATAAATAATTGGTGATTTTCCCAGGCTTTTGCAAAACCATACTAAATATATAATCAACCCAACCACCCCCTACCCCCTCCTTGTCAAGGAGGGGAGTTATGGTAGTT
>CAZWZF010000078.1:0-17178 GCA_964638715.1 uncultured bacterium
GACATTGCGGAAGTTCTTTGCCAGATTTCCCATTTCCATAACGTATGGATATCCCATGTGGAAAATATCGAATTTTACGTTGCGGTATTCCAGGAAAAGGTTCGTCAGCAACGTTGGATTTGAATCGTAAATAACATTGCCAAAGCCTTCTTGCAGACCGGTATGAATCTGATAAACCAGCTTGTTGTCATCAGCAACTTTACAGACAAAATGCATCATCCAGTCCGCCAGCACTTTTGCCACTTTGATTGGCGGCCGCCATTCCGGCAGATTGTTATCCTGAAATAGCTCGTTGAAAGCATTTTCCGCTTCGGAATAGGTGACTTTTTCGTAGTGCAGACTGCGGCTATAGGCAAGTCCGCTCTTAAGGCAGACCACCCTGGTTTTCCCATTCAGATTTTTTTCGATATGCTTTCGGGTGACTTCCATCCAATCGGCGAGGGTATGAACCGTCATACCAACTGCCGCTGCCATTATACGTATCTGATTATTATGGGTCGGACAGACAAAATCATCCGTTCGCATGGTGAATACAAAAGGGTCGTCTGTCTCTTTATATGGTATCGCCATTGAGTCGCGTATTGACAGTGAAATGCCGGATTTTTCTTTTAACACTAACTTGTAATGCCCGCCGCGTTCGCGTGATGCTATAAACAATTGGTTGAGTTCTTCAATGGTTTGGGCATTTATGGCGTTAATGCCGTAAATATCACGGGCGGCAAGAGCCAGCGAACGTCCGTAGCCGGTATCTTCGGCGGCGTGCCAATATGGTTCGACAATCTTCCAGCGGCTTTTCAAGTCTCGTTTGCTGTCCCGTACCGTAACCAAGTCATCATCGGACAAACCAGCCGACACCAGGTCGCATACGAAATAATGTATCAACCATTCTTCAAGAACGTCCATAGTCATCGAACGTTCCGACTCAAACGGCAGATGCTCGTGGGTATCAATGATTTTTAATGATTGAATGTGGTCAAACAGGTGGTTGTAGGTGTTCATGGTTCTCCCTTAGTAGCTATGAAATGTTGCATTTTATGTTATCAGAATATGTTATTAGAACACAGAATGTCAAAAGAGTTATGTGTGTATGGTTGTAGACTTTATGATTTATTCATAAGTATTAATTTTCTTTTCAAAAAAGTTATCAAAAATATAATATTTAATATAATTGAAAATTTAAAAATCTTCTTTTAAAATACATGTTTATCTGGAAATCTGTTGATATGCAAGTAAGGTTAAATGTATAATATTCTCCATAAATAACAGTCTCAGTGTGGAACATGGTCGCAGCCCGGCTCCCTCAAAAATGCATTATTTTTGCAAGTTTATCCGGGTCGTCAAAAATAACAAGACTTTAATAAAGGTTAATCGGTACAAAATATGATTTATAAACCATTATCTGGTGCCATGTGGGATCCATCGGTTTTTTATGATGATGGAGTGTATTATGCGATTATGATGTATAACCCGAATGGCAGCAATACTAACCCCAGTTTGTTTACCCCTTGTCCAGACGGGTTGGCGGCCAGTTGCGGGTTGATAGCCGTTTCTGATGACGGCATTCATTGGCGAGATGGTTGGACAGTAACACAGGAGCCTTTTTTTGCAGATGGCGGCCGTTATTTTAAGGCATTCATCGCGAAGATTGGGGATAGATTTATCATGGATCACGGCGTGCAACAGGCGAATGGACGGCAGGATATTTTGCGTTTTTATGAATCAAAAAATCTTCACGATTGGTCGCCGCTGTTCAATAGCAATCCTGACCCGCGCTGGTATGAACCATCAGGACGCTGGGACCACATGTATATGCTGCCGAAAAATGAAAATGATGCATCTGCCGGCTACTGGGGTTATCCGGTGGCGACAACCAAGCCAGTGCTTCCCCGCGCAATGGGTATGATGGAATCAGTCGATGGTCGTGATTGGACAATATTACCACCGCCGGAAGTACAATGGGATGATGTGCCAGCATTAGACCTGGAGATTGGCGGGTGTGAACGAATGGGTGATAAATATGTCATCATCGGCGGACAACTGCATTATTTAAGTACTGGATATTCAATGTATACCCTTATTAGTGACAACCCGTGCGGGCCATTTCGACCAGATACCGAGGCATTTCGACTTTGTGGTACATCTACTACTGCAGGTGGATGGGGAGTTTCTTTTTTGGCAGCCTGGTGTCGCGGTAAAAATGGCGAAAAACTGATATCAAATTATATCTCTGTACCATCCGGAACATGGATGCTGCCGTTGCGAAAAGCGGTTTTCGAAGATGGTCATCTGCGTCTTGGGTGGTGGCAGGAAAACGAAAAACTCAAAGGAATGATTATTGAACCTATAATAAAGGACCTAACTATTGGAGCAGAAATTGAAAAATCTCATATTATCGAATGGCTGCCATGCGAGTTCGACCTTTGCAAAGGAGTAATTATCGAAGGAACTATTTGTGCCCATTCTAATGGTATTAAGTCAGCAGCAGGTTTTGCATTTTCAGAGAATAACGAAGGTGTCATGGAAATTAGATTGGGAATCAATGTAGCGGATGAATGCGAAACACATATAGGCCGGTGGAATGTTGTGACCGGATTCAGCAGCGAAGACGTTACCGGAAAAGGGTGTGCAACTGTCATGGGGATAACAAATGATGCCACCCACCATTTTCGCTTGTTGGTGCGGCATGATGTTTTCGAGTTATATATTGACAATATGCTGGTGCAGACTTACGTATATCGTCCACATGGCGGACGCATCGGACTGGTTGCATGTGAAGCAAATGTCGTATTCAACAAAATAATTGCATACGCCATGTCTCTGCAATAATAGATTTGTGGACGACCATTTAATGTTCGTCCACAAATATTCATTACTGGTATTATCTTTTAATCAAAAAGTATCCCTGCAATAGTTGTCCAGGTATATGCATCACCATGAGTAATCTGGCATTCAATACGCAATACATGGTTGCCGCGGAATTGGAATTGCGCAACATGCGGTGCCCCTTCCTGGGAAATAATAACCTGCGCTGCACCATCAGGATTAAACAGATTATAAAGTTTGTATATTGCATCAGGTTCAGAGCTGAAGCGGCCACCTGAAATAACTGTTACTTTATGCATGCTATTATCTGAGACAGTAATTGGTATCTCAACAAACGATCCGGCTGTGCGACCATTAGTGGTGCC
Source organism: uncultured bacterium (assembly GCA_964638715.1). Taxonomy (GTDB): domain Bacteria; phylum Armatimonadota; class Hebobacteria; order CAIYQO01; family CAIYQO01; genus JBAXQQ01. Next base: position 3,189 of record CAZWZF010000078.1, read on the forward strand.
ATAATTATCGCCGCCGGCAGAACCATCGATATTTACACTTACACCGCCATATCCGTTTGAATATCTTCCACCAGGCCAGGTTGATATATCTGAAAATGGTGCTAAAATTTTACGGGTTGGTGGAGTAACGATATTGCTGGGTGGATCTATGCTTCGATTCCATGGACATAGATAACCTTTGGTTCCTATGGTTAAATTAGGGATTTTTCCGGCATAGCCAGCAGGTAAAGTGCAAGATGGTGGATTTGAAGTTATGCTAATAGGAGAACCACCGGTGATGTTTCGGGCTGAACCTAAAACACTGGCATAAGGTGCGTTTGGCACGTCAGGCAGAGTAAGTAAAGATCGAGTTTCTACATGACCGTCAATAAAACTTGCAATAGATTTATTGCTGTGGCGAGAGTCAATTTGTGAGGTGCTGTAAAGGACATTCGTACCATATGGCAGTGTAAGTCCCGGTGCAACCACATCAACAGAAAAACCATCAACAGTCATAAACGCCTTTACAGGGTCAGAAACCTCACCTAATGAAGTACTTGACAAATAACCATCATATATATAACCATTTGGGATTTTTTTCCCAAGAGTCGGGCAAATTAATACACCAGAATCCACTTTAATTCCTGTCCAAACAGCATCATTCGCGGGTAATGTTTCTTCATGATCCTGTGCATACATTAGTATAGATGCTGAAATTTGACGTTGATTGCTGGTGCAGGTAGATTGCATGGCTTTTTCACGCGCACGAGCAAATACAGGAAACAGAATTGCGGCTAAAATGGCAATAATGGCAATCACGACCAGCAACTCTATAAGGGTAAACCCTTTTGATAAATTTATTTTACGCATTTAAGTTCTCCTTTAAATCTTAAATATAAGCAGATAATGCTTAATCGAAAAAGACACCACCTATACCAGTTTTTGTATACCATTCAATCCACGAAAGTGTTTCAATTTTAATTTTTGCTTTAAATTTAAATGAAAATTGAAACGCGTAAGGCGATGTTCCAGAACCACCCCAATCTTTGGAAATGCTGACTTCACGTCCATTACTGGAGTTTGTATCTGATGTTATTGTGATACGAGATGGTGGTTGATCACCAAAGCGCGCGCCAGTAATAATCGTTAAAGTGTGAGTAGCAAAATCTTTTGCCTCTACTGGAAATGTTATTGTTTCACCTGCTCCGGTTCCATTTACTGCACCAAAATTTCCACCAGTTTGATAGTTTATGCCATCGGTACTTAATTGCAAATTTCCGCCGTAATATCCACCACCATCTTTAAAATATTCAGTACTATAATAATCAACAAAAGGTGCTTTAACCAGTCTGGTTGGGGGATCAGGGGTAGTTCGAGGTGGAGTAACACTACTCCAAAAAGGTAGCAGGTAACCTTTTGTTCCAACAAATTTCACCGGAATATTAACCCAACTGCTGGGAATTGATACTCCGACCTTGCCATAAGCTGGATTTGAATTGATACGTAAGTAGTCATTCGCTGGGTTTCGCGATCCCAACAAACCGTAATTATAAAACTGTTCCTGCGAGGTAATTAAAGCATGACCATCAGCATAGGAACTGATAAATTTACCACTGTGCCGATAATCGACATTTGCTGCATTAACTAACAGATTTGGTGATGCACCGGTTAATCCGGTTACTTCTAATCCGTCAGCAGTAAGAATTGCAGTCGTAGGATCATTAATATCTCCCTGAGATACATCTGACAATGAAGAGTTGAAAAAATAAGCATTAGGAACAGTTTTTCCTTTAGTTGGACAAATCAGGATACCTGGATCAATACTCAAATCTTTCCAGATAGTCGCTGATGATGGCAACGAAGAGTTGTGATCCTGCGCCCACATCTGAATTGATGCGGCGATTTGCCGTTGATTAGCAAGGCAGGTAGTTTGTCGTGCTTTTTCACGGGCACGACCAAAGACTGGGAACAGAATGGCGGCGAGGATAGCAATAATGGCTATCACGACCAGCAATTCAATGAGAGTAAAACCTTTTTTAGCTGACATAAAAACCTCCATAAAATAATAGGATCTAATTTTAGTTTTACCGGTTAAATGTTGTTATACCACAATTATTTATGTTAATCAATAGTTACAAAATGAAATTTTAAAATCTTAAAAAATATCAGGCTAATACAAATAGACTAATTCTATAAAATTGACAGTGGTCGATATATTACATCAATATAATGTAGTGGTGCAGATTAGTTCCGGACGGCAGTAACGCTAATGACAAAGATCTATATGACCAGATTTTGTCATCGATTCCGGAGGATGCTGACTTGAAGCATGCAGTACTTTTGATATTGCAAAAATATGAGAAACTACTTTTTGTGGAACGCTGGAGAGATACTATCTAAAAATAGAAATTAATATCGACCAAAATTTTTGTTTCATTAGGATGCCTTAAATTAAACAAACCAAGGTTGTAACACATGGAAAGTGCCAGGTGTTTATATTTTTAGATAGTATCGGGATAAGTTCTCTATGGGTCTGGTTTTATAGAGTCTCTTTCACTGATTTAATCAAGGAATACTGCTGAAAAGTTTGCAAGACAGTATGGGTCAGGAAAGACTTCTGTTTGTGTTACTGTTACATCTACTCCAGAGATAAAGTCGAACTGCACAGCTCCGCGATCGGTGACACCCTGACTGCTGGCAGCCTCAGCCAATAACCAGGTGCGGTCAGTTGCAGGATCATGGACGGTGTAGCGCATTGCTGCACCGTCGGAAAAACGCATCGTCCTCAGAATAGTCAGGTGATGCACTCCATGGTCTGTTCCTGTACGAAAAGTTAGTGTGCCTTTTGAGCCAATATAATTCCCATTCACTACAGCATTAGTGCCGGTTCCCGTAACTTTATCAATGGTAAAGTTTGGGGATGAGTACCCAGTGTTGACGAAAGGATTAACTGTGAAGGTATCAGTGAATGGCGCACAAACTTTGCGTACCATTCCTTTATTATTCCAATTGGGAATGATATATCCATGTTTGCCCACAGCAGTCTCCACTATTGTTCCTATCCCTCCAAGTCCAAGCGTGGTCACTGGCTGGCCGGCGGCGGCATCAGCGCATTTTGTGGAATCGATTTCTACGTTATTTATGCTTGAACGGGTAACCTGCGATACGCCGCGGACGCGGTAGGCATCGGTCCAGAGACTGGCACCTTTCACCGTGATGACTATCAGTTCCTGGGTATCGCTGCGCAGCGTGACGGCAGCAGTACTGCCCGGAATGAAGGTTTTATCAGCGGTGATAAACACCGTCCAGACTGCACCCTGACCTTTTCGAGTAGTAACTGATAACCCGGGTATTTGAGTATCAAGAGTAAGAGTTTTGGCGGCACTGGCAATATTAACCGCAATGCCGGTTCCCGTGCGAACAGGAATTTCGAATGGCTTGGCGGGATACGGCGTAATTTGCTCATAGGAAGCAAAATTGACAAAGCCGTTAGCAGCTTTCACCGGTCCATACCATTGCCCTTCTCCATCAGCAGTAATCGCCGCCAGCCAGTAATACCAATCACCTTCATCGACATAATCATAGTTTGGCGATGTTTTAGAAGTGTTTGACAGCAGTTTTGCGGAAGCAGGATCAGGCTGGTTTCCACGGTAGATATGATAATCTGTTGCTCCCAATGCACTCGTCCAACTTATAGTTATGGCGTCATTTGCCATCCCCCATCCAGCAATGTTCATGTCGGTCGGTTCTAATGTCGTCTGATAGTCTTCTTTCCAGGCATATCGCTGCGCAGGGGCGGTTTCCGACCCAAGATAGACAGCTGCGTTGAACTTCAACGGTTTATTAGCATTAAAATCCCAACGGATATCAGAATGCGACTTATTTTCATTTCGCATAAATGTCACTGTAGTTTTGCTGCATAGTTCAGGCAGTATCGCGAGAGGAATTTCTGCTTCCAGGGAATATCCCTGTTTATCCGGTCGCATCACAACGGCAATATCCGCTCCCGGTATTTCCACCAACCCGTTTTTAAAGTCAATAGCATCTTTATAAAGATCGCCTTCGTAACTGCCATTGTTATCCAACTTGCGCATACCGGCATCGGCGGGTACTGGAATTGAAGCTGGTTTGCACGCGTAGGCTTTGCCGATTAGTTTTCCATCCGGCTGGCGAACCGCCGTCAGAAAAATACGGGTGTCACCTGGCTGTGGTACAGTACGTTTGGTGTTTAAGCTGCCTGATCCCAGCAGAATCTCAACTCCGTCTGAATGACCAAAGATAACGGCGGGAGTACTTTTTGCTTCGGCGAAAAACGGTGAAGGAGCAAGTACGTCAGCGAAGACGCACAATACTCCGGCATCCCGGCGCAGGCGAATCTCGGCGATATCCGCGTTATTCCGGGAGATGGTCGCGGCGGACATATTTGCATCCCATTCCCAGGGGTAGCCATCAACGGTTTCGTACCAGGTTCCCAACAGGCTGGGCCAGCTTAAATACGGAATCCGCTGGTGTCCCTTCGCGTCAGTGTTATGGGAAACGACAGAGGTTAGCGTAACCGTCCCGCTACTGCGGGTAATCTCGTTGCCGAATACCCCGGTAATTTCCAACACGCGGATATCCTCGGAATTCGTGATAAAGAGCAGACGCTTGCCGGTGGCAGGATCTTTTACAAAAAGATTGGCGGCGACGTTTTCTATGCCAATCGCAGTGCCTTCCCCGCCAATCCCGCAGACGTAACCCAGTGATAAGCCATCGCTGGTATATGCCATGGCATTGCTGTCAACTTCTGACGCCAGTAATACCCCGTCAACAGCACCAATCATATTCATCAGCATATCGGTGTCGCCGGGTTGCAGATGTTGTGCATCATGATGCCCGACCATCCACTGCACTTGCCCGTCTTTCACTTTCAGAATGCGGTTTTCCGAACAGCGGTCCCAGAAACCGCGCCCTTGCTGGATGCCGCAATTCGCCGTGTAATACATGGAACCATCATCGCCTTTGGCGAAGAAGGTATCGTAACAGTAAGATGGCAGGTAATAGGCACTGTCAGCAGTGGGAACCGTTGCTGGCAGATAGGTAGTGTATACGCCATCCTGATAGTGCGGTATGCCATTTGCATCGATGCTCTTCGGCGTCCATTTCCCGTGCAGGCCATAGAGGGATAAATCGCGGTCTATCCACACCCAACGGTTATCCGGCGGGTTTTTCGTCTCGAATTCATCCTGTTGCACCAGTCCGTCATCATTCGCATCCGACCAGTTGGCGTAAGGATTATTCTGCCAGGTATTGCTGCGGATGGCAGCGCATGCCTGCCAGCGGTCGGTTTTCCATATCCATAAACCACACCGATACCCACCCGGACGCCAGAAGTAGCGTTTGCCGTTGGTTCCGGTGAAGACTATCCCGCGGCCATACCCGGCACTGTCCGCCATCGGTCCGCCTTCGCCATTCATCAAATCAGGTTTCGCGGTGTGGTCCTTGCCATTCTGACTCATATAGTAAATGGCATCAACCTTGCAACCATCAATTGAACTGTGGTCTTTGGCAAAGGCAGCGGCATTCAGTGTTGCTTTCGCGTAGAAGCAGCCATCCCATCGTGTGGCTTCATAATATACCGACATTGGGTTATCCAGATCAACGACTATAGAAGCATAAGGTGTAGGACCATAAAAATCGCGCAGCCACTTCCCATCGGCAGTAAGTTTGATATAACGGCGCAGCGGGCTTTTTTCCAAGCACCATAAGTTCTGATCTGCATCGATTGCCAGCGCAGTGATATTGGAGAAAACCAGCGGGTCATATTTGGTCATGGGAAAAGTTCGTCCACCCAGAAGACCTATGGTCTTTATCAGTTTCCCGGCAGGTGAAAACTTCTTGATTTGCTGGCTGCTGCCAAGGTCAGAAACGTAGCAATTGCCAGCGGCATCTTTGACGACTGCCTGCGGAGCCGTCAAGTCGGTAATTGCATCGATGCTGCCGCCATTGACTACATCAAGGAGTTTTACTACTGTTCCGCAGCATACCAGCAGGTGAGTATTATCATTAGCGCAAATGCCGGAAGGCGCGGCAATTGTCAATGAGTTTTCCAATTTTCCAGTCTGGATATCGACAACACCTATGCGGTTTTCAGCTTTAACTGAAAAATAAAGTTTATGATTGACGACGGCAACACTGTCAATTACCACCTCTCCCAAAGAAACAGACTGGCTGGTACCCATGGGTGTCACGGCACCAGTGGCGGAATTTTGCCGACGCAACACAGGATGTTTCCCGTCACTGTTTAAAATTACCAGGTAAATAGAAGAATCATCAGCGGTGACAGCGGCGCATCCTGCGAAAACGCCCAGGCTGGTTGACCAAAGCATATCACCTTGAGTAGTAACCTTCCGACCAGCAGGCAAACCTTCTTCACCCGAGTTCATAAAATATACCCCGCCGGCGTCAGCTGCAAGTGCAGTGGGACCAGCATGCACACCGCCATACGAACCTTTGCCGTCCGCGGTTACGTAAGGCGGGTGTCCGGAATTGCCGATTGCACCAACAAATTTCGTCTGCATATTAAAAGTGCCCATAGAATAACGATATACACCGGGAGGACACAACAAACCATTGCGGTCGCGACCATCCCAATAGACTGTTACCGGACCGGCTGACATTGGAGTACATCTCACCAATTCGCGCACAATCCAGCCTTTCTGATTGATAATATTCAGGCTCATCGTACAAGCGCGTGATAACGTTAGTTGAATAGGTGTTCCCGGTGGACTAAATGGATTATCCGTAAATATAGGTCGTCCAATACGTGTTCCAGAATTTATATTGGTAAAGGTTGCCTGTGCCCATTGATCCGGGTACAATTTAGCTTCTGTGGGTAAATCCATCACGGCAGTAGGACCAGAACCGGTGCTGCACCACCAATAGCTGGCAATGTTAGTTGTACCGGCAGGATTGGCAAAAATTACCTGCACATCGCATTGGAAGGAGGCTTTATCCAATGCGGTCACTCTCAGTGCCGTCCAGGGAACTGCCATTTCAGCAATATAACCACCTGTGACCGGACAGATTGCCGCACTGGCGTTGGAAATAATATGTACATCGTCCATGATTGCGGAACCCGCGGGTGAACGGTAAGTGTAAGTATTTTTCCCTGGCGATTGCGGACGGAGTAAAACCACAGTTGGTTTTCCGTTAACCCTGGCTAATAGTAGGCGCTGATTCACCCCGACACCATTGATCGGTCCCAGGCAAATACCAACGGCATCTCCGCCTTTCATGAGTTCTTGAAATATTGTGGTATTATTTATGCCAAGGGTCGCACACTGGACTTCATAAAGCAGGTACAGGTTTGCGGCATCATATCCAAGTCGTACCGAAGCACATGGATTGGTTTTGCCGGTAATAATATGCTTAGTGGTATTTCCAGCCCAATCATCAACCTTTCCATCAATAACGGGTGGCACATCCATCTTGATAATTCGCAATGAAGAATCCCATGCATATCCCATAATAGAAGCATAAAATAAGCAAACTCCCAGAATTATTACGCGCCAAGATGCAGAAATAGACGTCAACATATTCGTTTCCTTTATAACCATAAGAATTCGGTAACCATATCAATTGAAAAGGTGATTCATGCGTTATATTACTATTATTTCCCTACGGTATGTCAAGCAGATTATCGACTATTACATGCGACCCGCGCTGGGGTAGATTTTTATATTTTTGACGATGTTCTATAACTATTTGACTTCGCTGGAGTCATAATGAAACCACAATTTCACATTAACCCAAGAAAATTAATTACTTTTATTAAAAATTATAAATTTACAGATTCTTGCAAAACCTATTTTTTCAATTTTTTAAGTTGCAGGTTTGTAGTAGGCGAAAACCACCCCGACCTTCGGCCACCCCTCCTTGCCAAGGAGGGGAGTTTAAAACAAAGGTTTTGATTATTAAAGCAGCCATTATTTTATCAAGTAACTATCATAACTCCCCTCCTTGACAAGGAGGGGGTAGGGGGTGGTTTGGTTGATTATATATTTAGTATGGTTTTGCAAGAGCCTCTATAAATCATGACTTTTTTTGTTCGGATTTGATTGCTAACTGACTATGTCCCAATTGTTCTGTCGTCGGGATATTAAATAACCTTATACATCTATCATAAAATCACAATGAATTAGAATAGTTCCCCCACCCATTGCATCATCAGATATAATTTTTTGAATAATAAAGCTGTGCTATATTTAAAATCAGATTTGAATTTTATGATATTTTCCTTATCCTGTTGGTTTAAAATTAAGAAATTCTTGGGCAAGGATTGACAGGCTGTGATTCTGGTCGGTTTCGACGTTGGCGCACCTGCTCATCCAGTGCGGTACGCAGCACCGGTATTTCCGTGTCACCAACGTATGGACGGCACATGACTTCCTGAAAATTATCCGGCGGGCAATTCGGCAGGGGAAAAACATATAGTCCGTTATCTTCAGCAACCTTCATCAGGTAATCGAATCGCTCAAAATATTTCTCCACCGGCTTACCATGGTGATAAAATAGCGTTGTTTTTACAAATGGCACCACGAAATTGCAGCCAAGCTGCGCCATGCGCGGAAAATCCTTCTCCATCCATGTCTTCGCCTCCGGCCACCATTCATCATTAAAATAAGGGCCGCCACAGGTACCGGGGTTTGCGCGCGAAATATACTGGTCCAAACGGAACCACCCGCTGCTGTCCATTCATAAATTGACCGTTAACTACTTTTAATTTTGGCAATGACATTTGGTGTCTCCCATAGTTTATCTGGTTATTTTTAATATGCAAAAGGTGAAAGTTACATTTTATTTATAAAATAATCACCATCGCCACTGTTAATTGTATGTGACAATAAAGATTTCCCGGTGGCGGCGCTGGTGTGTAGGGTGGGGAAAGTAACGGTTACAGCCGGATTGCCAAAAGGATTGTAAATCACTACACCATTGGCAAATTCACGCCGATAACTGCCATCGTTGCATTTGCTTCTTGGCGATAGCGGTTTCCCCAAACTTTTATTCCAAAATGGATACCAGTTGTGAAGATGATCCGGCGTAGGCAGCGGGTTCGGGTCAGAAAAAAGACAGTATCCATCTGATAATGTGAGCACCATTGTGGTGGTGGCACGCATCAGGTTAAGGTCATCACGTGATTGATGGTACCAGGTTTCCAGGCAATTAATACGGGGAGTACGAAGATTTGTTTCTGCCCAGATGAGAGTCGTCGCGATACGCTGCCAATCTTCTGCTGTATTGCTGCGATAACATTCCATAAAATAGCCATTGATATACGGTGCAGTGTGGGGTGTGGTGCGGTCATTTGCGTTTGCTAATATTAATGCTTTATCGCCGATACTTTCGCGGATTTCTTTAATTAAAGCCAAGCGATCATCATCATCCTGCCACCAATCCAGCATGATACCATCTACCACACCGCTTTGCATTGCTGCTTTACATTGGACAGCCAGATGCTTGCGAAAGTCTGGATTGGCGAAATCAAGTTGCAGATATCCACCCTCTTCCCAACCGTAAACAGGCTTGCCATTTTTATCGCGTTTCCACCAGGGATGATTTTTGGGTAAAAAGTCAGAACTGGCATCGCGGTAACGAATCTCCAGCAGCATCAATATATTTGGATTACATTTAAGTATTTTTTTACGTTGCAAAATTGCCTGTTTAACTGATTTTTTAGTGAATCCTTCTGCTAAACCCGATGGTGTTTTATCCCATTGCAATTTAAAGAAATCCGTCCCGTGAAACACCAAATCATGCCGCGTTAATGTCGTCAACGCGTCTTCATGTTTCATGTTATCGGCAGGATTCCACGCCTGAAAAACAGATGGAAAATCTCGTCCGGTAATGCGGTATTCTACTGAAAGATCTGCAGCCTGGCATATTACAGATAAGATACATATTAAAATGAAAACAATATACATTTATAAAATTCCATATTGAGTTATTAGCTACTCTATCACCGCTGTCGCTAAACCATCATCCCGACTGAATGCTCCGTAGCCGGTGGGCCAGCCGATAGGGGCAAACAGGTCGCCGCCCACCACATCATTGTCATTTATACAGATGCCCAACAGGAAGGTTTTACCTGATTTGAATGATACGTCATAGTTGGCAGGCAGTCCGGCAAGAGCGGCTTTACCCAACTTCATTTCGATGACCATTACTTTGCATTTGCTCAGGTCGGCACCTGTGGCGCCTTCCAGCAGTTTGCGTTCCGGTACATCGATGGCATTATCCAGTATTTTTATGTTGCGTGGTGCTTCTTCCGGTGCCAGCAGGCGGCTTTCGCCAAAGAAGCGGTCACGCAGGATAATATCATTTTTCCAGTCTAATCGAGTAACATTGTATTTCCATCCCGACCAGAAAGTGCCGATATTGAACTCAATGCCGTCTTGCTGGTAGTGTCGTCCCGACTCTGACTGGTGAAATGTAAGGGCGTTGTCAAACTTGATAACCTGTACAAACAGCGCGTCATCGACATAACCAAGGCGTATTACCGCGCTGTTGTCGGTGGGGTCGTCGGCGCTCATTACAATGGGAGTTATTCCCAGGGTGCGCCATTTTGCCATATCGCCATCAATTGGCAAAGCGGCGGCTATTTTATGGATAGTTACACGCGGTGCCGGTGGTACCGGGCAGATTGCCAGCGGAACTGCTGGTTCTGCCTGCAATGCCGCGGCTTTCTCTGTTGATATAGTGACTGGCAGCGATTGATGAATTAATTTGTCGTATCCGGTCAGTGCCATCCAGTGATAACTCTGTTCAGCATAGTCGCCCACTATCAGGTAGGGTTTGCCGTCGTTTCCCGTAAAACCTTCTACCTGGCGATGGTTGTCCAGCCACATTCCGTGCCAGCCAAAGGCGCGGGGAGTGCCGATAACGCCGGTTCCCAGCCCGTCAGCATCCATGGTCTCAAATTCACATATCTGCCCGCGTCCGGCGACGGTGATTCCATTGATGTTGGTTATGCCGTGAAGACCCAGCTTTAACCCGAATGGGTTCATTGGCGAGAACCAGCGCAACTGACCTTTATTGTCAAAACCAGCCATACTGGTGCCATTGGAATGTTCAGTCGCCGGGTCTGGTCCCGGTCCACTGGCGGTGCGAATGCATGAAACATAACCACCGTCAGGCATCATGAACAAATCGTTGCCGCTGGAGACGCTCTCTTTATATTTAAAGTCATACGGTGAAATATAATTTGGTGTTCCTTCTACCTGTCCACCCATATTTTTACGATTAGCAAAGTCGTATTTCGGTATACCGGCAGCGTCTAACCCGGTCATAGGTACATACATCATGCCATTGCCGATAATCAATGCCAGGCTGCCGTCGCGACGGGTGTCGGTGTTAAACATCATATTAAAGATATTCCCCTGGATGCGTTTGCCATCGTTTTCCAGGACTGGATCGATAGGGTCGGTATCTTTAATGATGCCATCCCCATCAGTATCACGTTGGGCATACATGCCATTATTATCGCAGCCATAGCGCACCAGTGCGCGACCCAGGCCGCTGGGTTCCATACCCGCAATGACCAGGAAAATACCTTTATCCTTCACATTCTGCTGGAATATGCCAAAGTTTTTTCCACCGGTGCTGAAGTAGAAAATAGGCGACATTTCCATGGTGTAGCGCCAGCGAGTGCCCGGTTCCCAACTGTTATTTTTCGCATCAATGGTGATGTCGTAACCGCCGTTAATGTTAAAGAAATGCGCGCGGTCATCACCTGCGAACCAGCCATAGGCGATACCCTGTCCCCACATACCCATGTGAAGTTTTTTTGCACTACCGTCAGCGGCGAACAGGCATGTGCGCGGTGGGTCGGCAACAGCGATTTCGCCGCTTGCGCTCATGGCGATGGCGCGGGGATCCCAGAAACGATCATCTTGAATCTTGCCATATCCATCATCGCCGGTGCCAATGGTAAAGAGCGGTTTCAGTTTGGCGGGATCGCTGCTGTCGAAAACGTGAATTTTGCGGGTTATGGTTGAATATGCTGCCAGTCGGCCATTATTGGCGGCAAGTAGTGTCGGGGTGTCAACTATCGCGGAGCGTTGTTTTACAGTTCCGGCGGCATCAATCGCCACTATTTCTTTACCACATATTGTCCACAACAGGCCGGTTTTCGTATCGACGGCGGGTTGGGTAACTCCGGGCAAATCCACGCTGCCGGTAATATTCAGGTCGTCGCCAGTCAAAATAAGCAGCTTGTTTGCGGTGGTATCGGCGAGATACAGGCTGTTGTTGTACCACGCGATACCATTAACGCTTTTTATTCCTTCGCGGTATTTATGGGTAGAACTGCCATCGCTGAAGTCGGTTTTACCGCCGGTGGCAGCATCAAGTCGCAACAGATTAGCGGGACGGCGCATTACCAGCAGGCGGCCTTTATTATCAACCGTCATTCCTGCCACGTCGCCGCCGCCGGAATAAGACCAGGTAAATTTGCTCATGGCGGCATCATAAGCGCGCACATGCTGACCGCTTTCAAAACCATCCTGTCCTACGATAAGTTTGCCTGTTGCATCAAAAGCTACGCTGAAAACACTCAGAGAAGCACGTTTTTTTACGCTGCCCAGTGAAGTGGTACTCATTTGCAAATCGCCATTGCCGGCGGCAGCCACATAATCAAAATTCAGTTTTGCTTCGGTTAGTTTAAGCTGGTAGTCGCCTGCCGGAATAACCCGTCCCTGCCAGTCGCGGGAAGGCAGCCAGTATTCGTATTTACCTTTTGCTAACGGCAGGTTTTGGAATAAATATCGCATATTGCGGTCGTCTTTGGTGAATAAACCTGCGCTGGTGACGCCGACGCCGGACTTAACATTAAATGTGCCGTCTGCTTTGCGGGGTGCGGTGAAGGATGCTTCATACGCGCCCAGGTCAATACCGCCGGAACGTTTACTGCCGTCGATGTCAGTCAATGGCGCCTTTACCTTGTTGAGTTCTTCAATTCCCCAGTCAGATGAGGTTGCGCGGATGGGTGCCCACGTAAGGGGAGAAATAGGGCGAAAATCGCCATTGATGGAATCCTTGAATTTAAAATCGATAGTCAATGAATGGGCGTCAAAACCAGAAAGGGTGGCCCAGGCTTCTACTTTTTTGCGTGTTGCTTCACCGTCAGTCTGCCCGACAAAATTAGCGATATACAGGTTATGGTCAATAGCGCATCCCGGGTTGTCGCCATTAACGGAAATACCGGTGGCTGCGAAGACGAAGATATTATTAAATACGGTAACTTTTGTGCTGTTTCCAACCCGAATAGCGCTGCTGCCGGTATTTGCCACCGTTGCATTAGTCAGTGATGATGAAATGCAGCGAGTAAAGTTTACCCCGGAGTAACAATCGGCAATAATAAGATTGCTGGCTTTGCACTCTGTTGCGTTCCGCGCCAGCAAACCGCTGCCGCAGTAGCGTATATATACCCTTTCAATGCAGGTGTTGATGACATCTTCTACCCATACACCAGCCTGCGCGGCTTTTGTAATGGTGACATCGCTGAGATTGGCAGAATTACCCAGTTTAACGCCAAAATCTTTCCCGGTAGCGTCGATAAATGTCTTGTCATACCCGGCACCTTTCAGTGTCACGCCAGTCGGCACATTAATCTCACCCATAGAGAATGTTCCGGCAGGCAAGGTAACAATAGACCCCGCCTTGGCACCAGAAATCTGTTTCACCAAGCTGGCTCCCTCCCCGGCACCCCGGGCAGTAAACCCAAAACAAATAATCGCTGATAAAGCGAAAAGAAAACTGGCAAGATTCTTTTTGTGCATGATGCACCCCTTTAACTGTTACACTTTAAATTCTGTGTTACCAGAGTATGTTATTAGAGTGTAAAATGTCAACAGAGTTTTGTGTGATTTAGTTTAATTTAAAATTTGACAAGAATCTAAAAAATTATAACCATTAATTGTCCATTGTCCATTGTCCATTGTCCATTGTCCATTGTCCATTGTCCATTGTC
>CAZWZF010000079.1:0-16677 GCA_964638715.1 uncultured bacterium
TTCCCCAACCGATAATTAAAAGGTTGGAGGAATGGGGTTTACCGAATACTTACAATTTTCTTAATCTTGCTGTAACTCAATTTCATCAAGAACCCGCATTGACGACAAAAAATCTTCCTCGCCAAATATTTCAAGAGTTACTATGCCGGTGTAATTTTCTTGATTTAGCAAGGCTAAAACGGCAGATATTTTTGATTTGTCGGTGTAGCTCAGTGATTGATGGTCGCGGTCGCCGATGCCGTGAAGGTGAATTACCCGGGTATTGGAAAGATGTTTTTGCAGGTATGGCAGCGGGTCGCGGTTTTCCAACCATAAATGACCAACATCAACACAGCGGCTTACTCCAGATTCAGTTACTATGTCGTCGAATATTTCCGGTTCCCAGCCTTCGAGATTCTCTATACAAACCAGTTTTGGGTCGCCGACAAAAGTAATAATTTCTTTAAGCCATTTGCGAGCATCATTTTGCCAGCAAATTTTAGTTTCTGTATAGGGATTATTTGTAAGTGTTTCCCCATCAAAGTGCATGATGAATGCTACCGGATTCAGCGGTTTTGTTACTGCTATAACCTGTTTTGCCAATGAATGCGACCGCGGGTCATGGCCGACATCCATTGGCAGGTGCACGGTGTATGTTAGATTGTATTCAACTGCATAATTGATAAGCTGTTTGATTACGGTCTGGTCGGGAATATTTGACCCATGCACCGGATCATCGAAAAGTACCAGTTCAACATCGTCGACGATACCCCCAAGATAACGCACATTAGCGGGGATATCGCCGTCGATGATATATGATGTTGTACCTATTTTGTATGATGGTTGCAAAAAATTATCCTGCTTATCCTGTCCATCCATGTTAATCGATGTGAATTTATTACACCGCCTCGCACAACAGCATCTTCGAAGTCAGCGCGGTATCCAGTCTAACGGTTATGCCGTATTCTATCAGTTTTATGCCGTCTACCTCGCAGATTAACCCGCCGGGTTCGGTGGTTACCCGGTAGCGTTTGCCGGGATCAAGGCCGCGGAACTTCAGTTGGTAGGTGTCTTCCGGGGTATTAACCAGGCGGAATACGCCGGCGACGGCGCGGGTGCGGTCATTAGCGACGTTTTCCAATACACACCATCCGCTGGCTTCGGTGCCGGGTATCACCGGGGTGTGGTGATACAGGCGGGCATCACGGTGGAATGGGCGGATGAAGTTTTTATAGATGCCGATATATTTTTTTGTCAGCTCCATCAGTTCCGGGTTCATTTCTGCCAGGCTGTAGGTAAGGCCGGAGATAGTCGGATGACCGAGTATAATCGCCTGCAATTGTATTTCAGGATTGCCTTTGTAGCTGCCTTCCATACATACGCCAAACAGCCGATTCAGATATTCTGCCGGCATTGCCATGCTCATGCCGTTTAATATTCGTAGTGTGCGCGGCATTCGCATCCAGTCTGATATCCAGGCGGTGGTGAATCTGCTGTTCAAGCCGATGTCGGTGCGACCGCCGCCACTGGAGCAATTTTCCAATTGCATATTCGGGTATTTTTCGCGTATTTTGTCGAATATTTCGTAAATTGCCTCAACATGCCGCCATAGGGTATTTTCCTGACGGCCATCGCGTTCATTAAATCCGCCTTCCCAGGCATCGAGATTATAGTCAAGACGGAACATTTCGAGTTTGTACTGTTCAATCAGCCGAATGATGTTATCTTCGACATATTGGCGTACTTCCGGCTTGGCAAGGTCAAGGACGCGATCAATTTTATTACCGTAGCGATGAATGAACCATTCCGGTTTTTCTTTCGCCAGATTCGATAGATGACCGGCACTCTCAATTTCTACCCACAATCCACATGCCATACCTTTTGATCTTGCCAGTTCAAATATCGGTTCCAGTCCGTTGGGCAAACGATTGCCAACCTGCCAGTCGCCGCTGGTATCCCACCATGCGGTGTTGGCATCGGCATACCAACCAGCATCCACCATGAATAGTTCAGCGCCTAATTCGGTAGCGGTTTCAATTTCGCGGCGCAAACTGGTTTCACTCAATTCGTGTTCGGTAAATCCCCAGTGGTTGTAAATTAACGGCTGTTTGCCATCGCCTACTTTCGGCAGTATATGCTGGCGCTGGTAGTTGTGCCATGACTGAATAGCCTGGTCGAAACCTTCCGCGTTTAAACCGAAGTGCGTTTCTGGCAGAACGATGGTTTCACCCGGAGCAATCAGCCGCATTGGGGCAGGGGATACCGGCATTAACGCGTATCGCAATCGGGTGTCGCCGCTCTGGTCGCAAGTGAAGGACATTCGCCAATTGGCAGACCAGCTTAAACCAGCGACAAAATAGCCGCCGAACAGGTTGTTATGAGCTACTGCAAATGGCGTTGTATGGCCGCTGCGACCTCGTGAAGAGCCAAATGCCAGTTCAGTACGTAAAGGCACGTCCTGCCACTGAAAATTGCCTTCCTGACCCCATTCATTGTCTTGCATCCACCCAACGCGATATGGCAGCTTATTTGACTCATGTTGAATAGCTTTTCCGAAATCAACGAAATCAGCCATCCAGAATGCGCTGCCCATCAGTGGAGTCACCATATTCAGCGACATGGTTTTATCTTTCGAAAGGCTGGTAAGCGACATGCGGCGGCGAAAAAAACCATTACCGGCGGCAGTAGTGCGGATATT
This sequence comes from uncultured bacterium, assembly GCA_964638715.1. Taxonomy (GTDB): domain Bacteria; phylum Armatimonadota; class Hebobacteria; order CAIYQO01; family CAIYQO01; genus JBAXQQ01. The sequence continues at coordinate 2,678 of CAZWZF010000079.1, forward strand.
CAACTGCAACGGTTTCCACGAATGTTTCAGTACAATAACGGTTTCCGGGCATCCGCTGGCAGCGTCATTAACAACGCAACTCTCCGCCAATTCCCACCCGAAATACAGCGATTCGCCATCCACCTGCAAATCAAACGCGTGAGTATTGGCATCCTCATGCCGGTCATGAATAGGTATCCCGGTCGCCTGCAATTCCCCGGCAATAAGCCGGCCATCGCGGAACCGTTCAACATATATGACGGAACCAGAGTGATAACGCCACCCAATCTGCGGCTGGCTAAGTTCAGTAATTTTAGCAGTCATGATTATATAAATCCCTTGAATTATTACGTTGGCGTCATTTTAGCAGGTATTGTGATGGTTGTATATTTTAACCACAGATTAAAATGATTAATAATGATTAAAATGATTTTCCGGTTCTGTAAATAAGCCGGATTTATTAATTGCAACCTTTTAAAAAAGGAATACAGCTTTAATCATTTAATCATAATAAATCATTCTAATCTGTGGTTCAATCAGTGGTTCAGACAATTATTTCGGAAAATCTCCCTCAGTCCTCCCCAACACTACCTGGTCGAATGCTGCCGGGCCGCCTTCTGCCGCTATTGCCATCATGTCTATGGTGGCAGGACGTTTCAGGTAATCCCACAGGTCTATGCGGACGGTGGACCATTCTGTTGGGGGAATATCAGCAACTTTTTTGGGATTTACGCTCATTATGCTGGTGGGTTTGCCGGCGTTGAATGCCATGCCGTCTATTCTTAATGTGATACCGGTAGTTTTGGCATCAAGTGCTTTCCAGGCGAATTGCAGCCAGCGGTATTGTCCGGGTTCCGGTTTTTCGACGATTTCAAATTTCCAGTTAGGTATAACATGGCCAAATGGCGGTCGCCAGATAGGGGCAACCTGCTTGTCGGCATCAATGGCGATGCAGCGACCGCCGGAATATGCACCAGTAAGTATAAACTTGGCTGGACTGCCGGGATATGTCAGATTTTTCATGTCATCTTCGTTTTCGTCAAACAGCACAGCAAGCGGTTTTTTTGCGATAACATCGGGGTGCGATGAACCCAGTGTATCGCCATGCATAACGATTTCAGCCAGTCGCAGGTTGCCAACTAATCCCCATGGCATAACAATGCGGAATCGCGCAGCTTCTACCGATTGTGGCAGTATGTGGGTATGTACCGCAGAGTTGGACAATAACGGCATTATTGGCAGCCATTGCTCTTTTGTAACATCCCAATATTCCAGCGTCGCATCGCGCAGCCATGATTCGGGGTGAGACGCGTCTTCTACCAGTGTGATGCCGGTAAGTTTTACCCGGGTGTTGAAAAAGTCCAGCAGCAGGTAATTGAATGGCGATGTCTCTGCAAATTGGTTAACGTTGTGCCATCCCAGCCAGGTGTCGGCAGGAGGATCGGTTTTGCCATCATAGAGTAAATTAGCATTTTGCTGCAGCGCAATTTCTCCACCCCAATTTCCAGATGGTACAAAGCGGATAATAGCTTTGTTGTCTGCCAGCAGGTTCGGCGTTATCGGTTTCGCCTGCGCTTCGGCATTGCTCCATTCAGATATTCGTGTAGTTGGCGCGCCATCATCTTTAAGCAGTTTGTCGCGCATATCGGTGATAGCGGGGTCTGGCTGGATTCTCATTGATTTTACCAGGATATTGTTGGCAAACCAGCTTATCGTTCCTTCCCAGGTACCGGCAACTAATGTGTTGTCGCGCAGCCATACCGTCGTTGCTACTGCTCCCAAGTCGCGTTCCATCTGCAATGTGCCGTCAATATTCAGGATATACAGGCTGCCCAAGTCGCTGGTAACGGTCACTTGTTTGCCATCTGGCGATATGTGCGGACAGCGGGCGGTGTTATCGCAGGCGAATGTCCATTGCAAACCGCTGGTTATCGAGTATAGTTTAAGCAAGTTATCTTCTGTCACTGCCACGGTAGAACCATCTGCGGAAAGATCGATGGTGCCGCTATTAGTAATCAGCGTGGTTAATGGCTTGCCGTCGCGTTGTACGAATACCCGTCCGCCTTCGGTAGTAGTTTGGATAGCGATAGTGTGGCCGTCATTATTTACCCTTATGCTGCGTACTTCACCTGTAGCAGCGAGGCTTTGCTGCCACATTCTGGTGCCGTCGGCAGCCTGGTATATCGTCATCAACATGCCTTCAATAACAATCAGCTTGTTATCGCTTTGCACTGCCAGGGTGGCAGTGTGTCGTTCTTTCTTCCACCAGTCCTGTTTCCACAACAGTTTGCCATCCGCGTTCCAAACAGCAAGTCCCAGGTCGCCGGCACTGGCAACCCAACTGCCGTCTGGTGCAACAGCAAAGTTATTGATGCGGTCATTTAAGATAGCCGGCACAAATCGATGAACAAGACGTTTCGGCAATCCATACAGCGCGAATCGACGTGCCAGTTTGCCGTCGTTGCCAACCAGATACGTGTGGTAACCTTCGGCAGAATTGAAATCGAATCCCTGCACCGCAAATCCATTCTTTAATGCCTGTGGAGCAAATGCGAAGTAATGCCCGACGCGTCCACGCCATTTAACCGCTGCCGCCTTGGTATCAATGGCATACAGGTTGTTATCCCAGTTGTTGGCATTTAGGAATAGCGTAGTTCCGTCAGCAGATAAAACCATATCGCGGATGTGCGGGCCAAAGGATTTTTCTGTGGCAACAGTATTAGGGACATCGAACCATTTTCCTACAGCCATTACGAATTGTTTTTTAGCGGATATCCCGCTTAATAATTCTTTAGCATCTATCACAGAATAATTCTTTGCAGAATAATCTTTGCTGAAACCATCTTTTCCAACAGATATTATCTCATCTTCGATAGCTTTACCGCTTATATCAAAAAGCCTGATATGTACAGGAATATCAAAGTTTATAGGATTGCCATTAGTGTCCTGAACTTTTACTGACAAATTATATTTTTCACCATCTTTCTGGGGTGGGGTTGTTTGTAAATTAATTCTGCCTATCTCCGCTGGCAACATTGCATACACCCGCGCCGGTATGGTACGCAAGTCTGCCTGCACTATGCCGTCTTTTACATCAACTTTCTTCATGGCGAATACGTCGTAAACATATTTCGCATCGGCAGGCAGTTTTATTGGCGCGATTACTGGCACCCGTGATGTCAGTGCCAGGGATACCCGCCACATTTGACCGGGATCCAGCGCGGGAACGGTATTATTCACCGCGAACAGAACTTTGCCGTCGCCATTGTTGCTTTCAGAGATGAATACTTCGTCGATATCGACTGCTGCCGGTGCCGTGGTGACGGCGTTAATGGCTTTCGCTACCGCAGGCAGATTGGCGCGCACGTAACTCTGGAATCGCCAGTATGCGCCATCGTCGCCAGCCTGGCTTGGGTCTTTCTCGAACTTGTCGAACTTTATTCCCAATGAGGTGAAATCAGCCATTAACTCTTTGCGGCAGGTATCATCATAAAATATCGCCGTTCCCGCCGCTTTCGCGTTTTTCAGCGTTTCCGCCAGTTTCGGTTCCATCTCTACCCACTGGTCAACTAAAATAACTGCTTTGTATTTATTTAACGAGTTCGGAGTCATATCATCGGTGAAGATAATGCTTGCCGGGGTGTGGTTATACATGCAGGTGGTGTATGCTTCCCATAACCGGGCGAAATGGCGGCCGGTGATATGCTGCCATTCATCAATGCGGAATTGCCTACCGTCAGCGACGATTGCCACGGTGTCATTGTTTTTCAGGGTAGTGAACCACGCGCCGTAGTTTTTAGTCACTTCACCTAATGACCGCCAGAATGACAGGTAACCGTGATCGGACAGGCGATTGTCTTCCGGCTTGATTCCCCATGGATGCGCTTTGCCAGAGAATCCGACGCCATCCGCGCCGCGCATTATCATGTCAAACAATGCTGGCAATGCCTGGTCACCGGTTCCGGCGTCATTCCACACCTCGGGGTGTGCCCAGGCGCGTTTGCCGGGACGCTTGTAAAAATCGACATTGTGGGCGAAAGTATAAGGCGGGGCAACCTGTTCCCATTGGATATGAAGGTCAACCTCGTCAACGTTGCTCAGCGAGACCGGCGGGTAAGCCTCTACCTTGCGGTAAGGGGCAGAATTGGCGGTGATGATATTTGGCGACACTGCTCTGGCGGTGTCGGTGAACAGTTTCTGGGCATCTACACCGAAACTATATCGCCGGTTGGATACTTTATCCAGCACCGGGTCCCATTTGCCGGTATCTTTGGCAATCTTCAATGCGTCTGTATATGCTTTCGCTTCGGCATCATCAACGGCATCATCTTTTAATCCGCCAAAGTTCCACCAGTTCATGGAAAGCACCCAACCGCGGAATGACGAGAATGATTTCAACGCCTGGGTGGTTATAGTGATGTTTTTGCACATATCTTCCGGTTTGCGGGCATCATAACCGGTGTTCAGCGGCAGTCCGGCGTCCATCCCCAGTGGCTCTGCCATTTCGGTGATACCGAGTGATGAATATCCTGCCATTGTCTGCAACAGTGCCGCGTCCAGTCGTGCTTTGTCCGGTGCGGTTGATAATGGGTCTGCATCCAGCTTTTTAGCAATATTCTCGCCGATGCCGCGAATTCGATGGTCGCCGGTCAAATCTGGTATCTGCAATGGACTGCCGATGCGGTCAACCAGCATATTTATTCCCATCTTCGACGTTTGTTTCAGATGGGCAGCTACTTCGTCCGGTCCTTCCCAGTAACCGTTGGGGATGGCAACCTGCGGGTATGTCGCGCCGTAATCGCCAAATTGCACGTAGGTGAATAACTGTGGCTGAATGCCGGAACCTATTGTAATATTTTGTGGTACGCTGGTTAATCCGGGAATTTCTGCCTGCAGGATATATTTGCCAACAGTAATTCCTGCCAGCATGGTTGGTGCCAGCGATAAACTGCATTCTTTCTCGCCGGGTTTAATATCAACTGTTTTTTCTATTACGGCAACCCCAGCATTATTTTTCATTTTTATGATGACTTTGCCTGGTATTTCTGCCGCTCTGACAACTATTCTTACCGGTATTTCATCGCCTTGTCCCCAATAAACCCGGTTGTTGGGAGTTAATACGGAGATTGATCCTTTGGTGTCTGGCTGGCGGATTTCTATTGCTGTACGAACCAGGTATTCTGATGCTTTATCATATTGAATTGGCTGGGTTTCCGGGGTTACCTTGACTTGATATATTCCCGCGCAATCTGCTGGCACAGTCAGTGTTTCATTGTTGATTTTTAATTCTTTGTATTCAGTAGTTCCTATTGGGTTCGCCCATACTCGCCAATGCGGGGTAATGTTTCGTCCACCAGCAGCAAAATCTATCTTGAAGGGAACATCCTGTCCTGCAGTCCATAATTCATTCGGGAAAGTTACGCCAAGACGTTCGTAATCTATTGATACGGTATTTATTTTCTCGCCGGTTGTCATGTTATAATGCTGGAATAGCTCGAATTGGTGTCGACGTTTAATATAGACGTCATTCCCGCTGATGCGTAGACTGGTGATGTATTGTTCGCTTGTCGGCGCAGTGTCACCCATTTGCAGTTTAACCGCGGCTATTTGTTTGCCGTCTGGACCCAGTTTGATAAGGTTATTATTGTTGCGGTCTATCCAATAAATATTGCCATCGTCATCGGTATCCCAACCACCCATGTTGGGCATTGATGGATAATATTTCGTCTTTCCATCAAATCCGATACAGCGCATTTTCTCCGCGTAGGGATAAATTACAAAGGTTTGCGCTTTCTCGCTCACCCGGAAATCGTTAACATCATGTTCTTTATCTGCTTCTTTGGTCAGTGGGTAAGATGTTACAATCTTCCCCGTCACAGGATTAATCCGCAATATGCGCTGACGATGCTGGTCAAGTCCGTAAAAGTCGCCAGATGCACCAACCTCCACACGCCCCGGCGCATCCCAACCAACAGCATCGCTAACTAAAAAGTCATTGCATAATGCAGTCTGGGTGAAATTTTTATTGTAAAGCAATATCGAACGCTGAAAATGTCCGGCAGACGCGGCTATAGTGCCAGAGCCATTAACCGCTACGTTATGTGATGCGTAATGGATAGATCCCCCGACTTTATTACCACCATCCGGATTCATCCTAATAACATACCCGCTGGGGTTGCCGCCATTAGCAATATACACCATCCCGTCACGGCCAGCAGCAAGTGTCGCTTCTGTACAGTTGAAAGTAGGGTGTTCACGCGAAATAACCTGCTCCAGGGTGGTTGCCATTGAAAACATTGGCAAAAGCAGGGTGACGCAAAAGAGAATCGAATAAAGCAGTTTCATTAAGCCAGCCTCCAGGTTTCTAATGATGGTACCATTATATCAATAATTTAATTCTATGTCGTTAATTTATCAAATCATCTGAAAATATAAAAAGGATTTATGAATGTTGTATGGTAATACAGCATTTGAAACTATTTTTTTAATTTGGAGACATTATTATGCCGAGTATTAAAGATCGGGATATAATCACCCGTTTAGCTGCTGAAATTGCAGAAATTGCCGCCTTGCCTATTCAAGAGCAAAAGCGCGATATGTGGCGCAAGTTGAATGGCTTGAAACCTGTTCGTCCTATGGTGATGATTGACCAGGTCTGCTGGAACGAGATGAATGTCAATGACGAATTAACACTGTTGTGTGAAGACAACGAATGCCGTGGTTACGAAAACCATTTAAGGATGAAACTGTACCAGTGGAAACATTTTCCAGTTGATATGGTGATGGAACCGTTTATTCCGGTTGGCAAGGCGATTTATAACTCCGGCTTTGGCTTTGGCGTTAAAGAAGATATTGTGGTATCCGACCCGACTAACAGTGTGGTTGGACATGCATATACAAATCAGTTTGAGACGGATGCCGACCTTGATAAAATAAAGTCACCGGTTATTACTCATGACCAGAAGGAAACTAATCGCCGTCTTGAATTTGCCCACAACTTGTTTGATGGCACTATTGGTGTGAAGGAAATCGGTTGCGACCCGTATTTATCAGTATGGGATCCGATAAGCACCTGGATGAGCGTTGAAGATGCCCTCTATACCATGGCTGACCGACCTGAATATATGTTAGAAATGGTAAAACGCATGGTTAATGGCTACATGGGTATGCTTGACCAATTGGAAGAGCAAGGCTTGCTGGTTCATCATCAATCGTTGGTTCACTGCACCGGCGCGTATACCGATGAATTGCCGGCACCGGGTTTTGATGCCGCTAAACCGAGGACAAAAGATATCTGGATGTTCGGTCTGGCGCAGATGTTTTCTACCGTGTCGCCATCAATGTTTGAGGAGTTCGAAATTGATATGTGCATGCCGATATTTGAGCGATTTGGACTGGTTTACTACGGTTGCTGTGACCCGCTTGATTTAAAAATGAATCAAGTAAAGAAAATTCCCAATGTAAGAAAAATATCCGTCAGCCCATGGGCAAGTGAAGAATCCAGTGCGGCTCAATTGAAAGGCGACTATGTCTTCTCGCGCAAACCAAATCCCGCCATGCTGGCATGGTTCGACTTCAACGAGAAGGAAGTGCGAAACCACCTGCAGACAACAGTGGATATTTGCGCACAACACGGCACTCCATTAGAATTAATCCTGAAAGATATCAGTACGGTAAAATACGAACCACAAAGACTGTGGAAATGGGCAGAAATAGCCATGGACGTAGTTGGGGGCAAGTGAGAATTGACAATGGACAATTGACGATTGACAATTATAGTGTTGAATAGAAAAATTAGTTATTAATGATAGTCATCTTATGGAACTTAGGTTGAAACCTGATGAAGTAGGGTGACTATTTTATTAATACCTTCCAATTGAAAGACAATTGTCGAGGCTTTTGCAAAACCCGGTGGGACAGACACCATCGTGGCTTCGCCGCTCGGTGTCAGTCCCTGATAGTCGTTCTTCCCCTCTCCAACCGGGGAGGGGATTGAGGGGAGGGGCTTTTAAACTGCCAATCTATAAGTTATAAAAATAGTTTTTGCAATTGTCTCTGTCAACTGTCAACTGAACTATCTTCCCTTATAAATGAGCCAGGTCATTATGAAGTTGCTGGCGTATACAAATACGATGCTCCATACTACTGCGGCGGTGGTGGATCTGCCTACTCCGGCGGCTCCGCCTTCGGTATTTAACCCAACTCTGCAGGAAGTAATGGCTATTATTATGCCGAATACGGCGGCTTTAATTAACCCGCCTTGTATATCATAAACGGTTAAAAATTGAGTCGCTGAGGTAAAGAATGTTTGTCGTGCAATACCGGCATCAATCGCCACCAGGGCACCGCCAATAGTACCTATAACATCACCGAAGATAGTTAATAACGGTACCATGATTATTGCCGCAATAAGACGTGGGGTGACAAGATAGCGGACAGGATTTGTGGCAAGGGCGCGCATAGCATCAATCTGGTTGGTGATTTTCATCGACCCTAATTCTGCGGCAAATGATGACCCTATGCGGGCGGCAACGACAATACCTGCCAGGGTAGGGCCGCCTTCACGGGCTATAGATACTGCCACCAGCATGCCAACATAAGCTCCGGCACCATAGCGCACCATTATTTGTGACGTTTGAAATCCCAATACCATGCCAAAGAAGAACATAGTAATCAATACAATGGGTAAAGACTCAATACCTACCTTGGCCATCTGGTCAAGGATTCGTTTGAAGGCGCGGCTGTTTTTTGTGAATAAACCTAACAATGCATCAAGCAGCATAACAGCACCAGCACCAAACGCGCCGACACTGTCTATTAATCCTTGTCCTATTGCAGATATAGCTCCAATTATCATTAAATATATTTATACGCCAAGATGGTGTGAAATCCTTTAAAAAAAATCCCCCGTCATAAAAACGGGGGATAAGTTTGCTTTATTGTACTACTTTCGGGTCAATTCCCGGGTCATCCGGCAAACCGTAGGTGGTTCGCAGTTTCTTTTCGCCATCCCATTCGGAATCAAGCCATTTAGGGTTATTCATCCCTTTCTGGACTTCTTTCATATTTACTATCGCTATCAGGTTATCGTTTCCGCTGTTAATTTCAGCACCGGCAAACTTGTAGGTTTCAATAGCCTTGGTGAATGATAACTTTGCAGCGTCAAGCAGTGCTTGTTTCTTTGCCGGGTCGGTTTCAAATTTTGTTTCACCGTAAAGAACTACGCCTAACTTGCGATATGTATATGCAAGACGATTACCTTCTCGTGATGCGCGCCATTTGCTTTCGTTTGCATTTACTATAGCGTTATTGGCAGCCTGGTCTTCTGGACTTTTGCTGGTTTCTTTCAGATCATATCCTTTATCACCAGGTTTCAGCATAACAAACTTATAGCTGGGGTCATTTGGCACATTAGGAATCGTTTTGCCATAGAGATCTATTGCCGTCGGGGCAACTATCGCCTTTAAGTATGGCAATGCTTTGCCATAGTCGCGGGTTCTGTTCAAATATAACCATGCCAGGTCGAAATACGGCTGGATTTTATCTGGATTTTTCTCCAGGTCGCGTTCGTAAACCTTAATGCCCGCGCGCATCCATTTTGCTTTTCTAACCACGTCTTTTTCTTCAAAGTTAAGGTTCCATGCAAGGTGCCAGCCATAGGTTGACCAGGCTTCCATGAATGATGGGTTAAGAGTGACGCACGCATCTAAAGGCTGCACCATTTTGAATGGCTGGCCTTTGTGAAACAACACGTCGGAGTAACTCCACATGATGTTGGCAACCATGTATCTCTGTCCGCCAAGCATGGCAAAGATAGCTGGAGTACCGGCACCACCTGAAAATACTGATTTGAAAAATGTTGCGCCTTCACCATGTTTAGGAAGGTATGGCCAGGTTGCCGGGTCTGTCATTATATTATCAATCGGCCAGCGAATGAGGAATAATGCAATCACGACAATCACCAATATTAAATTTTTCTTATGGAGCGACTTCATTTACCGCTCTCCTTAAAGTTCACGATAGCTGAAAATAATTGATGCTAAAACCAGCGCAATTATCAGGAAAATGCTACCATTCACAAATGCCAACCCGATATCATGGGGACTGAACTTCACTACATGCTCGTTTACAATGGCATAACGAAGGTCCATAGACTGGAAGTTCGGCAATGCTTTTTGTACGAACATAATCAGATATTTTGTTGCTCCGGTTACGCCGTCGCCTTCGGTGAGTTCTTTAATGAAGTACGAGTAGTTGCCCAGTGCCCACACCACCATGCTGACGATAATTGTGCCTATCCAGGACATGAAGGTGGAGAAGAAGATGATTAAGCTGGATAATACTACCTGCATGAAGTAGAGCATGATAACAGCCATAACCAGGCGTGAATCAAATTCTTTGAACTTAATAGCGTATACAACCATTAACAATATTGAAAGGATTCCGGTGGTAATGCCGTTAATGCCGGCGGCACCGAAGAACTTGCCTAACACGAATTGCCATCGTCGTACCGGTTTGGATACGATTGGATAAATGGTGCGATTCTCAATTTCATTCGGAATCAAGGTGAAACCGGTGAGAATTGCAATCATGGCGCCTAAAACTGATATGGAAGCAAGCCCGGTGTCCATGAGCATTTCGCGTGCGCCTTTTTCCACCAGGGTGGTAGAGGTGCTGGCGATAATCATCATCATGGCGAGAACCATCATAACGTTCAATACTACGCCGCGTGTTACGCCCACAATAGTGTTATTGGCGACTAAAAAGACGTTGCGAATACTCAATGTGAAGGCATGAAAGCTACTTTCAGTAACTGCTGCACAAGGTATCGGGGCTGGTCTTGACACTACATCAGGACAGCCTTTTTCCTGCAGGCATTTTACATGCACAGATTCGTTGCAGGTTTCGCATTTGGTTTCTTCACCTGTCGCGATATTATCGCCACAGATTTTGCATTTTATTCCGGTGTTATCGGTCATGATGACATAAACTCCGTTGTGTTGATAATGGCGTTAGCCAAAAAAGTTATCGTTGCAGTTTTGCAATCGTTCTGCTCAGGTCGTCTTCGCCGACGGCCTTCAAGAACTGTTCTTCTAATGTTGGTTGCGGGCGGGTTATTTCAACTAACTTGCCGCCAGCATCGCGCATTCTACCCAGTACCTTGTAGACATCATCCATATCTTCACTGAGATATGTAATAACATCACCGTGAATATCGAGGTTAATCCCTTCTTTCTTCAAGGTTCCGATAGCGTCACGGGTAAGGTCAGTAACAACAAGCTGCCACTGTTTGCTTTCCGGTACGATTTGCGCAACAGGCCCGGTGGCCAGCAGATTGCCGCGATGCAAAATAGCTACGCTGTCTGCTACCGCTTCTACCTCTGACAACAAGTGCGAGCAGAGTATGATGGTGCGGCCTTGCTTTTTCTGTTCCAGAATGAACTGGCGTACCTGCACTGTACCGATGGGGTCAAGACCGTTGGTAGGCTCATCAAGAATGAGCAGTTCCGGGTCATTGATCATCGTCTGTGCAATGCCGATGCGTTGACGCATACCACGGGAGTAGAAACGAATCATCATGTCTGCTCCGCGATCGTACAGGTCAACCATTTTCAGCAAGTCATCAGTGCGCTTGGCAATGATGTCTTTGGATACTCCGCACAAACTGCCGTAATAATGCAGCAATTCGCGCCCGGTAAGGAATTCATAGAAATAAGGTGCTTCTGGCAGGTAACCCACCCGACGCTGTACCTCATTGTCGCCCGGTTCGCGACCGAATAGATAAGCTTCACCACTTGTTGGGTAAATTAACCCTAACAAGATTTTCATTGTCGTGGTTTTGCCGCTGCCGTTTGGTCCGACTATTCCGAAAGTTTCACCTTTCTTAATCGTCAGGTCCAATCCGTTAAGGGCGTTGATTTCACGACCGGAAATCAGCTTATATACTTTCTGTAAATTTCTGATATCGACCAGCGGCTGGCTGGCAGCTTCAGTACCTGAAGGAACCATAATAAAATGCTCCCACCCCGTATTTTTTATACGGTTAAATGATGACGTGACGGCGAAAATATTTTAGCCGCCTTGGGTAGTATAAATATCTGCACAAATAGTGTCAAGAAAATTTACGGTCAGATAGTTAAGGTTTTGTTAAAAAAATATGAACCGAACATATTTCGGCTCATTTTTTACATTAAAGTGTGACACCGTCTTTGAATATAGCTATCTCGCGAAAGTCATTCAGTTCGTTTTTAGTCTTACCACCATTTGCAACAGATAAAACATATTCAAAGAATATTTCACGCATTTCTGACATATTTATTCCTGTCAATAACTCGCCGGCGTTGAAATCTATCCAGTTAGGCTTATTTTTCGCAAGATTGCTATTGGTTGATATTTTTATAGTTGGCACTGGCGCACCCAGTGGTGTGCCGCGGCCAGTGGTGAATAATATTATATGCACTCCTGCCGCCGCCAGCGCAGTTACTGCCACAATGTCGTTGCCAGGACCGGAAAGAAGATTTAAACCATTTAATTTTAATATTCCGCCATAAGGCAAAACATCCGCTACCGGACCGGCGCCGCTTTTTTGTGTGCATCCCAGAGATTTTTCTTCAAGTGTGGTGATTCCACCGGCTTTATTGCCTGGTGATGGGTTATCATAAACAACCTGGTTATGTTTGATATAATAATCTTTAAAATCATTAATCAAATCAACACAGTCGGTAAAGATATTTTCTGCATTGCATCTTTCCATTAATAAATGTTCAGCCCCAAACATCTCCGGCACTTCGGTCAGTACCGTGGTGCCGCCGCGCGATACCAGCATGTCAGAAAATTCTCCGGTAAGGGGGTTGGCGGTTATCCCGCTGAACGCATCGGAACCACCGCATTTTAAGCCGACTTTTAATTTTGAAATGGGGAATGGTTGGCGAGAAAACGAAGCGGCAAAATCTGCCAATTCATTCAGCAACAATAGACCGCGATCATACTCGTCGCCTTCATCCTGGGCATTGACGAACTTTATTCGTTGCGGGTCATAATCACCCAGAACTTCTTTAAACTCTGCAATATGATTATTCTCACAACCCAAACCTACTATCAATACCCCGCCTGCATTTGGATGTATAGCGAGATTAGCCAGAATGCGCTGGGTGGTTTTGTGGTCGTCACCTAACTGTGAACAGCCGTAAGGATGCACGAAGGCATGAAAACCATCAACTTTTCCTGATATCTTTTTTTCAGCCAGCGATGCCAGTCTTTCTGTTGTTTTATTGACACAACCCACAGTGGGAATAATCCATATTTCATTTCGAATTCCTACATCGCCATTATCGCGTAGATAACCATCAAAAGTGCGTTGGTCATCAATAATCGGAAGTGATGCGCCGCGGGGTTTATATGCGTATTCCAACAAACCAGCCAAATTGGTGCTGGTGTTATGGGTATGCACATGTTCGCCAACCATAATATTAGCGGTAGCATGGCCAATAGCCTCGCCATATTTGATGATATTATCACCCGATTTTATATCAATCAACGCTATTTTATGACCTGTCGGTATGTTATCTTTAGCTGTTATGGCAATCCCATAAACGGTGACAACATCACCGCCAACAATCTCCTGAAGAACAACAGCCACAGAATCCTTAGGATTAATTTTAATAATTTCAGACATAATATATATTTTCTCGGTTTTGATATACAATACCTGCTAAAAAAAGTGTGATATGCATGCATATTTTGTAGGAAATAGTATAATTCAGAACTTTAACTTTTTAATATATTTTGTAGGGGCAATCCCTTGTAGTTGCCCAGTCTTTCTTAACAAAAGCGAAAGTCCTGTAATTAAAACCAGCAGTATTTATTATAAGATAGTACATAGGAAATTTTAAAATTTTATCACACCTGTCCGAAATTAATATTATAAGCTTCAAATTTTTACCGATTATAATGGGAAATAGTTTACCCCGGACCATAAACCATTATCTGATTAAACAGATGATGAGTAGCAGCACCAGCAC
>CAZWZF010000080.1:0-16529 GCA_964638715.1 uncultured bacterium
TCGTTAACCGGTTATACAAAATTCCAAAACTTTCTTATCATTCTGGTGTATTTATATTTACAGTTATACCGATTTACAATATAGTAATCAAAAATATCAGCTTAAGGAGTCCTTTCATGCGACGTGCGCTATTTGTTTTTGTATTGTTGCTCATCACGTTGTCTGTCTTTGCGACGGAGACTGAGAATCTGGGTATTCGAATTTTGCCTGCCCCTGGCAAGGTGGTGGTTGACGGTAAAACAAACGACTGGGATATGTCGGGCGGTGTGTTTGTCTGCGGCGACGTAGAGAATATGCGCGACAAGATTTCCTGTTGGGTATACACCATGTATGACCAGGACAATTTATATGTTCTTACCAAATGGAATGATGAAACACCGATGAACAACCCGGGCAGCGTTGCCGGCGACATGGGCTTTGCAGGCGACTGTTTGCAGTTGCGATTAATTGCCAATCCTGATGGTCCGGGCAAACAGGTTGTATGCTGGGTTACCGCATGGAGCGATCGCGACGGCAAAGATGTAATAGACCTGGCGTTTCCACAGGGCGGCGGCGAAAATGTAAAAGACGCAAAAACAAGAGGCGGGCAGCAGGCATTCTTGAAAAATGCTGATGGCAAAGGTTATGTGCAAGAAATGGCATTGCCATGGAAAACCATCATTAAGGACGGCATCTCACCAAAACCGGGTGCTCGCATGGTTATCTCCGTAGAGCCAAACTTTGGCACCGACACAAAATTCCGCATTTCATTGAAAGATTTATTCCGACCGGGAGTAATACCCGACCGCGTATTCACCTTCATGGCATACAATTGCTGGGGATACGGCACATTTTCAAACAAGGGATACGTTGATCCGCAACCGCTGAGACTGGCAGACAACCGCGAGTTCAACGTTCATATCGCAAAAGGCGTTTCATCTATCGATTGGACAGGACTGTATGAAGCCAAAAAGATGGAAGGATTTGCCAATATTAACTTAGACATGCCTGATGATGGCTATGTATCATTAAATATCAAGAATGCAGACGGCATGGTGGTACGGCAACTGTTATCCGCAACATTCCTGACCAAGGGCAAACATGTTATTCCCTGGGATGGCCTGACTAATATCAACCATCTTGAACCCGGCACTGTGGTATCGGCGGGCAAATATACCTGGGATGCTATCTGGCACAAGGGAATCGGCATGAAACTTGTTGGCTGGGCACATAACGGCGGACGCGCTCCATTTGATTCCCCGGGCGGCAACTGGGGGGGCGACCAGGGCAATCCTACCGCTGTTGATTCTGATGGCACAAATATGTATCTCGGTTGGAGTGGTGCGGAAGCCGGACAGGCAGTAGTTACCACCGACCTTGACGGCAATGTTAAATGGCGGCACAAACGCGGCGGATTTGGCAATTGCCACTTGATAGCAGTTGATGGCGGAACCGTTTATGTTTACGACCGGCAGCAAAATGACAATATAGTATACCGTTTAAGTTCAGCTAAAGGCAGTTATACATCTTGGAAAGACAGTGATGATGCAACTTTGAATATTACCACTTTATTAAAAGCAACAACACCTCCGATATTAACTGGCATGACGGCTTCCGGTGGTAAATTATTCCTGAGTGCAGATAATATAGTTGCTGTTGTTGATGATGTAACCGGAAAGTTGATAAAAACCATTACCATTGACAGCGCTGGAGACCTGGAATTAGGCAAAGACGGCAAATTATACGTTATCTCTGCAAAAAATAAAGTAGTCCGGGTTGACTTAACTACTGACAAAGTTGAAACAGCGGTAGACGGTCTGACAAACGCATCCGGGTTGGCGTTGGACCCAGACGGTGCAATTTACGTTGGCGTTGGCGATCCTGACAACCAGGTAAAGGTATTTGGAGCAGATGGTAAACAGGTTCACACCATCGGAAAAACTGGTGGACGTCCTGAATACGGACCATGGGATAAAGACGGCATGCGCTTTATAGCCGGTATGCGCGTTGATGCACAAAACAAATTATGGGTGATGGAAAATGACGACAAGCCGCGCCGCATTTCGGTATGGGATGCTAAAACCGGCAAGTTCATGAAAGAATATTTTGGCCCGACTGACTACGGCGCAGGCGGTGGTGCTATCAGCCCGCTTGACCCAATGGTCATGGTTGGCCATGGCTGCGAATGGAAATTAGACAAAGCAACCGGCAAGGCAGAATGTGTCGGCGTATTCCATCGCGGCGCAATGAGCAATACCCGATTTGGCGTTGGTACCAATGGCTGCGAATACGTTGCCATCGGCGGCAGCGGCTATCAGCCTAACCCAGTATTGATTTACCAGCGAATGTCGCCGGGAGTATGGAAACTGCGCACTGTTTTATCAAGTATTCTTGATAAAAACAACCTTATCGGCATGCGCGTCTGGAGCGATGCCAATGATGACCAGAAAGAACAGCCAGAGGAAGTTAAAAACTACACCATCAACCTGGGTGGATGGATATCTGGCTGGTACATGCCAATGGCGCAAAGCCTGACTTTCTATGGCGGTGTATATCGCATCGCAGTCACCGGCTATACCGCTTGCGGCGCACCATTATACGACCTTAATAAGGCGAAAAAGATGCCCGCACCTGACGATGTTTTTAGTCGCGGCGGTATGGGCGCACAGCGCGGCAGCGGTTCAGAAGATGGCAAGCTGGCAATTTACAACGGACATTACGGTGCTGCTCACAGCGATTTTGAATGTTTTGATATCGAAAGCGGAAAGTTGAAATGGACCTATCCTAACACCTACGTCGGCGTACATGGCGGCCATCTTGCTCCGCCGCCGGCAACAGGTTTAATTCGCGCAGCTTACGACATTGTAGGAACTGCCAAACTGCCCGATCCGATTGGCGATATCTTTGTCATTCCAACCGACAAAGGTGAATGGCATATTCTCACCGGCGATGGCTACTATCTCACCAAACTGTTTGAAAGCGACCCTATGAAAATTAAATGGCCGGATCCCGCTGTTCCTGGCGCATCCATGGACAGCGTACCACCGGGCATGGGCGCAGAAGATTTTGGCGGATCCATAATTTATACCAAAGATGGCCAATTATATGTGCAGGCTGGTAAAACAGCATTCATTAATATAACAGTCACCGGAATGGAAACGGTAAAGAAACTCGATAGCGGTAAATTGACAATAACAGATAATGACCTGAAACTCGCTAATGGTTTCCGAGAAAAATTGCTGCAGGCGACGGTAGGGACAAAACAAGTAGTTGTAAAACGCCTGTCAGTGAAATTCACCGGCGACATGCGCAAAGACTTTGAAGTAAAAGACCCGATGATATTCTCAAAAAGTCCATCCGCCGCGGTGGAAACAGCGATAAATTATGACGATACCAACCTGTACCTGGGATGGGTCGTAAACGATGACTCGCCATGGGTGAACGGCGCAACCGAAACAGCAGTAATGTATGCCCTCGGCGACACCGTTGACTTCCAACTGGGTACCGACCCGAAAGCCGACAAGAAACGCGGTGAAGCGGGTGCAGGCGATTTGCGGTTATCCATCGGTAATTTCCAGGGCAAAGCGACCGCGGAAATCTATCGCCAGGTATCAGCAGAAAAAAGCCCGCGCAAGTTCTACTCCGGCGTAATCCAGAGTGGTTACTTGATGGAATATGTCAAGGCAATGGACAGCGCAAATATCAAGGTAAATGTTGATGCCCAGCGAAAACGCTATACCGTTGAAGCAGCTATTCCGCTGAAGGAACTGGGATTCACCCCGGTGCCAGGCATGAAACTATCAGGCGACTTTGGCGCCACCCATGGCGACCCGGCAGGCACCGATACGGTACTGCGCACCTACTGGAACAACCAGTCAACCGGTCTGGTAGCCGACGAAGTTTTTGAACTGAAAATGGAACCCAAAAACTGGGGTGTGCTGATATTTGAGTAACCCGAGTATATCAGTTAAATAAAACCAACAGAGGCGGACATCTATTGTCCGCCTCTTTTTTTTTCAAAACAAAATTTCCCCTATTACAAAATTCATTCAATGTGGTAAAATTATTTTATAAAGGTTGAGAGAGTAATGTTTTCTATTTTTGCATGATATTCTCAATTATTTTAACTACGAGGTAAAGGAAAATGAACAGAATTATTTTAACCGGCCGCATGACTACCGATGCTGAATTAAGACAGACAGCTAATGGTAAAATGGTCACAAACTTTAATATTGCGGTTGATCGCCAATTCCGAAACGCCCAGGGTGAGAAAGAAACCGATTTTATCACTGTTGTACTGTGGGAGAAATCAGCAGAATTTGTATCAAAATATTGCGGCAAAGGCCGATTGATAGCAGTGGAAGGCCGGTTGGAAATCAGAAAATACCAGGATAAAGACGGCAACAACCGCATAGCGCCGGAAGTTATCGGCGACCGCGTTGAAGGCCTTGATAGAGCGCAGCAAGACGGTGGTGGCGGTGGACAATACCAGAACCAGAATCAGAATAATGGCTACACCGCTCCTCGCAATGCCCCACCCCCGCCGACAACCAACCAGGCAGCAGCAACAAATACCGGCGATTGGGAAATGCCTCCCATCGACAATATCAACGACCCGTTTGATGATCAATAAAAATATGCCGAATGCATCGTTTATAAATTAACATGGATGGGCAGGATGGACAGGATATATTTTGCTTCGCAAAAAAATAATATCATGTTTATCCTGCCCATCATTGTTAATTATTTTTTACCTTTTCTGAAAAACGCTCTCTAACTATCGCCGCTATTTGCGGGTTTGTCATTTTATCTACAGTTTCAATGGCGAGAATGCGTTTAACAAGTCCTTCGTGTTCAATACGTTTTCCCAACTCGCCTTTCGCCTCGCCCGGGCCAATAATCAGGAAAGATTCTGCTTCACGAATAACTGCTATTACTTCATCGTAATAACTGTTAAGGTGGTTTTTAAATCGATTATCCAGGATGTCTTCTATCGAGTTATTTTCCGAGTCTGTACCACCAGTAAAACGGTCACGTTTTTCCGTACGGGATAAAACTTCCTTTATTTCTTCACTTTTACCAGTAATAAGTACAACAACTGCCTTTCGATGGTCAATCCATAATCCAGCTTGTTTTTTCATGATATTTCTCCTTGCATTATGTGAATAGTTGGAAATATTTTCTCCAACTGTTGAAAATTCGGGGTAATATAATCTGATTAGTTACAATTTTTTGCCGCGAATGATACGAACAAGAATCATCACAACGGCGATAACCAGTAGGATATGAATAAATCCTCCGATGGTATGCGCAGTGACAAATCCAAGAATCCAAAGGACAACTAAGACTCCAGCAATGATTTCAAGCATATTATTCTCCATTTCAATAGCTATTACAGCTATTTTTTGCTTTTGACATCTGTTTAGTTGCCAGATAAGATTATTATCTCATCCAGATAAAAAACATTTTATCAATAAAATATTATACCACACATTTCTATTTAAAATTGTGATTATTTGGAGGATGAGGAATTGCAGTTCCAGAGGGTGATACGGAGCGCCGGCTGGAAGCCAGCGCTCCGTAATCTATTTCTACTTCTAATTATACTTAGCTATATCATCTTCAGTTAAGATTCCGCCGTTTTCGCGGAGTGTTGTCTGCAGTGTTGGCACATTTATTTTTCCTGGTGTTACATCTTGCTGGATAGATTGCCAGGCGGCGATGCCGGCAGCCTCGCCTGTCAGCATGCATTGCACCATTACCCGCAGCGAACCAAGAGCAACGTGGGTGCAGGATATACAACGACCGGCAGCTAACAGGTTTTCTATTTTTTGCGGCACCAGCACACGATAAGGTATCTGGTATTTGAAACCTGGTTTTGGGTAAAATGTTGTTTTATCCATTCCTGCTCCATCAATGTGGTGAATATCGATAAAGAATGAACCGTAACCGATCGAATCGTCCCATTCACGTTCCGTCATCAAATCTTCTTCTGTCAGTACCAGGTCGCCGATGATACGTCGCGATTCGCGAATACCTACAGTGTTGGGGGTGGAAACCATGTAGCAGTTCTCCATTCCCGGCACATATTTTCTAAACACATCAATACTCTGGTAAGCTTGTCGCCGTCCTTCCATAGTAGCATAAGTCAGGTCTGCTGCCTTTGTTGAATCAATATTAGTGATATGGGTGAAGTTTATGCCTACCTGGTCTGGACGGCTTGGAGTGTGCCAGAACCCCATGATGGTTTTCTGGAAAGGTTCCATATCGCCGTTGCGCTGCGCTTCTTCCCATACATGGGTCATTTTATAGTCATGTTTGTTCCATTCTGCTACCCGCGGCCATTCAACCCCGCCAATGGTAAACATCAGCGTCACCGGTTGGCACTTGTGGTCATTGGGACGCCCCATGTCGAAAGGCGCGCCAGCGGATGCCGCAACATCGCCATCGCCGGTACAATCAATTACTCTTTTCGCTGTTATCACCTGGCGGCCAGCTTTATTCTGAATAATAGCGCCGGTAATCTTGCCATCTTCAACAATTGAACTGCTGAATTGAGTGTAATAGAGTATCTTCGTGCCGGTCTCTTTTATCATGCGGTCCAGCAAGAACTTCAGACCTTCCACTTCAAACCATACACCATGCGGGTTGCGATGCGCTACCCCGTCATCGACTAACCGGCTTGCTATTTCATCGGCAATACCGCCAACTATGCGGTTTTGCAATCCCCACGCGCAATAGATGCTGATATGCCCATGCCCGCCGGCACCAGCAACCCCGCCAAGACAGTTAAATTGCTCGATAATCAGCACGCTTGCACCAGCCCGCGCAGCAGCAAAAGCTGCCGCCAAACCGGCAGGACCACCGCCAACAACCAGCACATCAATATCGTCAACAATCGGCAGCATTTCTTCTTTAACCAGCATAGTTTTCATGAGATACCTTTTTTATTACTTTTTAAAAATTTACGGCAGATAACACCCGTTCTGTTGTAATTTGGCGCGCAAGTCATTAACATCAATTTCCCTTACATCATTACCAACCTTTACCGCCATAGCCGCAGCAACACCAGCAGCTTCTCCCATTGCCAGGCAAACCGGCATTACCCGGGTGCTGCCTTGTACAGTGCGGTCGGTTGATATGGAACGCCCGGCTACCAGCACGTTGCGCAGTTTTAGCGGGGTCAGGCAGCGGTAAGGTATCCCGTGGGAGTCGCCTTTGCCATAATGCATTGCCCGGGTCATTGTCGGGTCTTTTTTGTTTAGCAGCGATTCACCGACTTCATTTTTCGCGGTATGGATATCAATGAAATAACTGTTGCGGCAAATTTCATCAGGAAATGATTGCCGTGCAACCCAATCATCGATAGTCAGGATGTAGTCGCCTTTAATGCGTCGGCTTTCGCGTACCCCCATCAATGAAGCGGTATTGACCAAAAAAGCATTGGCAAATGCCTTGGGATAATAAATTGCCAGTGCGTCGCGGAATTGCGCAGCCAGTTCGCGACCTTCAATCATTGCCTTTGACAAACTATGCGGATCAGTCGAATCAACATCCCACAGATGACCAGCGTTAAAACCGACAGTTTTTGGGCCTACAATATTGTTGCAGGCATGGGTATCTTTTATCAGCGGAAAACGCGGGTCTTGCGCAATCGCCCATATCGGACTGTCCGGGTTGTTATTATGCAGGGATACTCCGTTCAGATAAGCGTATTCATCAACATTTGTCAGTTCGAAACAATGGGTTACCGGCATCATTTCGCCTTTGTTGTCGCCTTTGTCAAAATCGGCACCAGCAAAAGCGCAAAGGTCAGCATCGCCGGTACAATCTATCACCACCGATGCACGGTAAGCCTTCAAACCTTCCTTATTGGCAACCAGTAGGTAGTTTATGTTGCCGGCGTCATCGCGGTCAACGCCTACGCATTGCGAGAAAAACAACACTTCCGCGCCGCTGCCGGTTACTAACTTATCGTAAACACTTTTCAATAACTCGTGATTAATAGGAACCCAATCAACATCGGTATCTTTCACGTGAGGCATTCCGGCTTTACATTCATTTAATACTTCCAGCGCGATGCCGCGATATATAATCTGTTCTTTATCAGTATACGGACACCAGGCAGGAACAAGGCCAGAAGTTCCCATACCGCCCAGCATACCAGTAGCCTCAATCAGCAGCGTTTTAGCCCCTTCCCGCGCCGCAGCCGTTGCCGCCGCGCAACCGGCAGGACCACCGCCAGCCACAATAACATCCCACCCGTCACAAACAGGAATCTCACGTTTTAATTCATATTTCATGGTAATACCACCCGAATTGATTATACATTTTGGAGATATATTGAGCAAACAAAAAATATGGTTTTTTATTTATTGCAAGCATGGGACAAACAGCCTTCCCGGCTTCGCCGTTCGATGACAGTCCCAATTCAAATATCAGTCGGATATGTCGGATCGGACTGATTAGTCGTATGTAGTCAGAAAATTTTAAATAATAAGCAACAAAAGCGAAAGTATTATACTAAATTTTTCACATCTTCTCTGAAGTTGTATTTTTTCGTATTTCACGAAATTCTTCGTGGATATCGCACATACACTGGAATATTTTCGGATCAAAATGATGCCCGGATCCCGCTATCATCATGGGGAATGCTTCTTCTTCACTAAATGCTTTTCGATATACGCGGTCAGTGAGGAGAGCATCATATACATCAACTATTGCTACTATGCGGGCACTTTCAGGAATTTCTTCTTTCGATAGCCCGTTTGGATAACCGCTGCCGTCCCAGCGTTCGTGGTGGTTAAGGGCGATTTCAACCGCCATATTCATTAATTGAATATTTGAACCTGCCAATATTCCCGCTCCCATTTTTGTATGTTTTTTCATAATTTCAAATTCTTCATTGGTAAACTTGCCTGACTTCAACAAAATGTGGTCTGGTATGCCAATTTTTCCGATATCATGCATCGGTGCGGCGAGGCGCAGTAAATCCACCTGTTCTTCTGACCAGCCAAGTGCTTTGGCAAGTGCCGCGGCATACAATCCGATTCGACGAATATGGCTGCCTGTTTCTTCATCCCGGTATTCTGAAGCCGCCACCAGGTGCATGGTGATTTCTTCTTCACGATTGCGAATATCCCTGGTGCGTTCAAGCACCTGTGCTTGCAAATCATTCTCAAAATCGTTACGCAGTTTTTCCAAATCTTGACGACGCAAAGCATTAATGACATTTATCAGCAATTCGTTTGGCTGGAAAGGTTTTATCATATATCCATACGCGCCTTGTTCCAATGCCTGTATTGCCGTTTCCTGGCTGTCAAGACCTGTCAGCATAATTACTGCTATATCAGGACGCAACTTGCGGGCAAGCGACAACAATTCAATACCTGTCATACCCGGCATCATTATATCTGTAATCATTAACGCGAAATCCTGAATAAGCAGCAAATCCAGTGCTTCCTTACCGCTGCAAGCCTGAATACAGGTATAACCTTTTTCCTGCAATATGCGAGCGACTAATCGACGCAAGTAATCTTCATCATCAACTACCAGTATATTAATATCAAAGTTATTGGGCATTATATTTTCTCCCTGCCATGATTATTTAACCATTCTTTATTCCGGAATTCTTTATTTATTTCATGAATTTGTTTCTCTAATTCTTTTTCATAGTCATCACGCATCTTTTCTGATTTACGACGATGCAAAGCACTAAAAACATTCATAAGAAGTTCATTAACCTGGAATGGTTTAATCATATAACCATAGGCACCTTGTTCTATAGCTTGAATTGCAGTTTCTTTCTTATCTACACTTGTCAGCATGATAATTGCCATATCTGGTTTTAAGTTACGTACAGTTGTTAATAATTTCATTCCCGATATACCTGGCATCATAATATCGGTAATAAGCAAATCAAAATCCTGATTTTGCAATATTTCCAATGCTTCAGTGCCATTCGATGCCTGAACAGTTGAATAGCCGTCAATAAGCAGAATTTCTTCAACTAACCCTCGTATACTTTCATCATCATCAACAACAAGGATAAAAACATCAGAATTATTTTTCATTTAATACCTCTCTTATTTTCTTTCCCAGAGAGTCATATTTGAAGGGTTTTTGTATGAATGGCGCGTTTGCATCAAGCATTTTATGAGGTAATCTGGCGTTATCTGGATAACCAGACATGAATAAAACCTTCAAATGCGGGTATTTCTCATGTATGGATTCATAAAGTTGCGGACCTGTTTGTTCTGGCATTACTACATCTGTCAGCATTAATGCTATCTCATCACCATGCTCTTCAAGGATTGATATGGCCTCAGACGGCAAAGCTGCTGCTAATACTTTATATCCTTGTTTCTCTAATATTCTCTGCGCTATATTACGCACGGTATCTTCGTCTTCAACTATAAGGATTGTTTCTGTACCAGATAGGTTTTCAGATTGACTTATAATTGATAGCGTGTCAACCACACCTTCTATTTTGGGAAGGTATATTTTAAAAGTTGTCCCCATATCTTTCTCGCTATACGCCCAGATATTACCGCCATGCTGCTTAACGATGCCATAGACTGTTGCCAATCCTAAACCGGTACCTTTGCCGATTCCTTTTGTTGTAAAGAACGGTTCAAATATATGCTCCAACACTGATACATCCATCCCGCATCCTGTATCAGTCACAGATATTACTACATAAGAACCAGGCAATGTACCAACATGTGTGTTGGCATAATCCTCATCAATTTCAATGTCAGATGTTTCAATGGTTAATTTCCCGCCATTCGGCATGGCATCACGTGAATTTATAACAAGGTTAACCAAAACTTGCTCAATTTGTCCAGGATCAGCCTTTACAATTCCGTCTATAGAGTTTGAAACAAATTTCAAATCAATCTGTTCACCAATCAATCGGCCCAACATTTTTATTAAATTTCTTACCAGCATATTGATATCAATAATAACTGGCAGCAAAGTCTGCCGCCTGCTGAAAGCGAGTAATTGACGCGTTAAATCAGCAGCACGTTTTGCCAGTGTCAATACTTCGGCAAGGTCATCGCGTGATGATGATCCTTCTGGTGCGGCATCATGTGCAAACTGGGTGAACCCTTTAATGCCAGTCAGCAGGTTATTAAAGTCATGGGCAACGCCGGCGGCTAATTGACCAACAGATTCAAGGCGCTGCTGCTGCCTTAACTGTTCTTCCAAATTTACACGTTCTGATTCCAACTTCTTGCGTTCTGTGATGTCGATACCGATTCCTACAAGGAACGGACTATTGTCGATCATCATTTGTTGGCCTGTCATCAGGAGCCATTTGTATGCCGGTCCACCGTGCAAAAGAACCCGGCTTTCAACTAACTCGTAAGTACTTTTTTGCGATAATACGTTCGCTATTTTCGACTGGACCAACTCGCGGTCGTCTGGATAAATGGTATCTATCGCGTTCATACCGGCGATCTGGCCTTCCAGTTTGCCGACAATCACCTCACGCTGGTAAGCGTTCCAACGAAAATATTGGCCATTTGCGTCGAGCATGTAGAAGGTGCCGGGGATACTGTCGATAATTGCCTTGCTGATGACTTGCTCTTGTTTTATCAATTCTTCCGCCTGCTTGCGCGCGGTGATGTCGTGATAATTTCCCAGCAGGCCGTTGATGTCGGGGTCATGCGTAAGATTAATACCGACAAATTCTATCCATTTGTATTGGCCGTCCTTGCACTGGTAACGGCATTCCGTACTTCCGGTCGCATCTGGTTCACGAAAGAGAGCACCAATGAATTTCCAGGCATGGGCGAGGTCATCAGGATGCACATTATCCAATGCGCCAGCGCCGATGACCTCCTCGGGTCGCCAGCCAAACAACCGCTCGATGTTGGGAGACTTGTAGCGATTGATGCCATCCTTATCGATGATAACAATCACGTCGCCGATATTTGCTAAAAGTTTGCTGTACCTGATATCCCTCGCCTGCAACGCCGTCTCTGCAGAGCGGTGCTGCTGGAGCAGTGTCCACTCGCGGAGGATTCTCTTTACAGAGTGGGGCATGGCAGCAAACACTTCGGAGGATTTGACGACATAGTCCAGCGCGCCTGCTTTCATCACTTCAACGACAATGGGCTGACTGCCGAACGCGGTCATCACCAGGACTGGGAATGGCGCATCTTCCGGCGGATTTGACAGGATTTCCACAGCGCGGCCGTCGGGTAGGTTCAGGTCAACCAACGCAATGTCGGGCGAATGTTCGGCAATATACGCGCGGTATTCCAGTAAGGTGCCGACGGCGTGGATATTCACAGGCACCCCTTCATCTTCAAAGGCGCGGCGGATAGCCTCGACGTGCGCCGCGTTGTCTTCTACTATAATCAGATTCAGAGGGGTCATCATTCACTCCAATCCGGATACTGGTTCCAAGCCACCCAATAGAAGCCGAAGGTTGTCATCAATTCAGTGAACTTCGTGAAATCAACCGGCTTGACCAGGTAACTGTTGGCGTGGAGGGCATACGCCTTAACCATGTCCTGTTCGGCTTTCGAGGTGGTCAATACCACCACCGGAATCGAACTGAACTCAGGGTTGGTCTTGATGTGCTGCAGAACCTCCAACCCGTTCACCTTTGGCAGGCGCAGGTCGAGTAGAATGATGCCGGGCCGCGGCGAGTCGGCATGGTCGCTGAATTCACTCTGATGGTGCAGGTAATCCAGTGCCGCCTGCCCGTTGTCGACGTGCATCATCCGGTTGGCCAGTCGGCAGTCCGTGAAGTTCCGCCGCACAATCTCGGCATGTGCCGCATCATCTTCCACCAGCAATACTACTATCGGTTCACCTTTCATAATTTATCCCCTTTGTTTGCTTGTTGAATCGCCCCCGGCAATGTAAAATAAAAGCACGTTCCCTGCCCGATACCAGCGGACTCCACCCAAACGCGCCCATTGTGCAATTCCACGATCCGCTTAACCAGCGTCAGACCCATGCCGATCCCTTCGATGTGCGGATCGAGCTTTTCGAACAACCCGAACACCTTCGCCTGGTGGCGCGGGTCAATCCCGCTTCCGTTGTCGCGCACGAAAAATACCGTCTCCGCGCTGTGCGTCTCCACGCCGATTTCGATGTGCGGCGCAGGCTGATTGTCCATGAACTTGCAGGCGTTGTCCACCAGATTCTGGAACAACCCCACAAAGCGCGCGCGGTCGCCGTGAAGCGTAATAGGTTCCTCGGTCACCGTCACCTGCACGCCGCGTTGGGCAATGCGCCCAGCCACCAGGTCCAATACTTCTTTCACTACATCCTGAAGCAGGACATTCTCCGGTGGGTTAAATTGATGCCCGAGGCGCGACAGTTTAAGCAGTTCATCAAGCAGTTGCGCCATTTTATCAGCCGCCGCGTGCATAAATTCAAAATCCGTCGCCATTCTGCCGGCATTATTGGCGAGGATATCCTGTTCCAGATGTCCGAGAAAGGTTTGCAAAGTCACCACCGGGCTGCGCAAATCGTGCGAGACCGTATAAACGAATCGCTCTAATTCTTCGCTCTTGGTCCGTATCGCTTCTTCCGCCTGCACACGTTCGGTGATGTCGCGGACGGTGGCTTGCAGAAAGACCTTCCCGTCTGTCTCTATCCGGCTCAACCGCACGGTGGCGGGGAACAACTCGCCGCTGATGCGCCGGTGCGTCCACTCGAAATAGTGCGAGCCGACGCGCAGCGCGGTCTCGATCATCTCCTGGGCTTTCTCGACAGACGCGCGTCCATCAGGTTGCTGTTCCGGCGACAACTCCCCCGGGCCAAGTTCCACGAACTGTGCCACGTCCCGCGCCCCGAACATCACGACGGTGGCATGGTTGCCGGTGGTAAACTTCCAGGACGGCGGTTCTATGGTCATAATAGCATCACTGGAATTGTCGAATAACTGGCGAAAACGCTGTTCGCTCCGACGTATTTCCGCTTCGAGTTGTCGTCGGCTGGTGATGTTAGTCATGATGTCACCCCTGCGTCGGCTGGTGGAATGGCCCCCGGCAGCGTGAAATAGAAGCACACACCCTGGCCGATACCGGCGGATTCCAACCAGATGCGCCCGTTGTGCAAATCCACAATCCGTTTGACCAGAGTTAGACCTATGCCGGTCCCATCAATGTGGGTATCGAGCTGCTCGAACAAGTCAAACACCTTCGCCTGGTGGTGCGGGTCAATCCCGCCGCCGTTGTCGCGCACAAAGAACACCGTCTCCGCGTCTTGTACCTTCATGCCGATCTCGATGCGCGGCACTGGCTGATCGCCCATGAACTTGCATGAGTTTTCCACCAGATTCTGGAAAATTTCTACCAATCGGACTCGGTCAGCGTAGAACGTCACCCCGTCTGCTTCCTCCACACACACTGCAATGCCTCGTTCGGCAATGCGTCCTGCCACCGCCGCCAGTGCGTCGTCAACCACTTCGCGAAAAGTCACGTGAACCAACGAACCAATCACACGACCAACACGCGCCATCTCCAGCAAGTCATCCAGCAAAGGTAACATTTTGTCGATAGCGGTTTGCATAAAGTTCATATCCTTAGTAATCCGTTGAGTATCACCGGTTATCAAGTCCTGTGTCAGGTAGCCGAGGAACGTATTTATCGTCACAAGCGGACTCTTCAAATCATGGGAGGCGGTATACAGGAAGCGCGTCAACTCCGAGTTACTGCGCTCCAACTCTTCCGCGATTAGAAACATTTTCTCCGCATTCCTTGCGCGCTCGGAGATATCGCGAATATTGCACTGGATCACCTTATTCCCATCCACCAGATACACATTACTGATGAACTCTACCTCGTGTCGTTTGCCATCATAACCTTCCAACGCCATGTCTTCGTAGCGAATGTGTTGCTTCGCCTGCAGTTCTACAAAGTTGGCCTCGTTGCCGACGAGATCTTTAAAAAATCCCAACTCCCAGACTTTCTTACCGAGAAACACCTCACGCGTCACTCCCAGCAACTCGATCATATAGGGATTCACATCCACCACCATCCCTGTTTCAGCATCAAGAATCAAAATGCCATCATGCGCCGCCTCAAACAGCCGGCGATAGCGTATTTCAGAGGCAGCTATTTGCACCTCAGTCAACTTGCGGTCAGTTATGACGTCAAACACTGCCACGAAATGTTCCGGAGCCGGACAATACACCGACAGCAATAACCACATCTGCAAGGATTCAACGAAGATTTCCTGTTGTTCCGGCTGTCCGGTCATTGTTACACGACCGTAGAATTCTAATATCTGAGGGTCAACCTCACGAATGTTAGGAATAACTTCGGTAATCTTTTTCCCGATAACATCTTTCAGCCCGGTCAGTTTATAAAACGATTCATTGACGGCAAGGTAGATAAAATCTCGCGGCTTACCTTCTTCAAATACCATCTGGCAATAGGCATAACCGTTCAGCATATTTGAGAATAACGAATGATATAGTGCTTCACGTTCTGCTAATGCGGCAGTGGCATGTTTTACATTTGTCTCTTCCTTGTTCAACATTTGTGCCGTCCAGAATAATATCCCCAACAACAGGATCATCAGGATCACCATCATCAGCGCGGTACCAAGTTGACTTTCAAAATAGTCAGCATTCTCTCCTCTTATCCGCAACCATCCGAGTGTTATTGGAAATACGATTATGAATGGCATCATAAATCTGATCAACCATCCGCCACGGGTGTCGCTGAAGATTACTCGCGTCAGACTGTCCATTGGGCGCAGCAGCAGTACGCCCAGACTTAATAATATGAAGAGCAGTGCCGTATGAACCGCCATTTGGGTATACTGGCCGATGCCTATCATTGCAGTGGCGCCATATAAATACCCCAACAACGGCAGTAGACCCATTATCCCAATGCACAACGCCAGGCGTTGAGCAGTCGCGATGCCGCGAGGAGATCCCGCCAATAGCAGCGCATACCCAGAGATGAGAAAATTAATTGCGGTGGCAAGAGCCATGCGACCGGGAGAAAAAGTGCCGATAGTGCCTGTCGGTTCAGAAAAAAATAATTGGTCAATGCCCAAATTTATGCCAAAGAAATATTGAATTAAAGTAAGAAAGCCCAAAAGTACTGTTATTGCTGCAAAAACCACTGACAGTCGTTGAAGCAGCAAGTTTGATTTATATTTCAGAAATAATAGTGACAAACTCGCAAAAATGAACCCGATTGCAGTATTTGCCTTCATTGATACATAACCCGGCAAAATACTCTTTAAAACGGGTATATCAAATGCCCAGCCGACCAATACCATTACACCTGTAAACAAGGTGATAAATCCAAGAATCATCCCTAACTTGAATAACTTATTAATTCTATTTTCGCGTTTTTCATCCACATTAGTATTATTCATAAGTATTAAAACCTTTAATAAATACTTGTATTCAAGTATTATATGTCATTAAAATACATCCATGATATACGTAAAGTTATTAAAGATTAAATAAGTATACCCAATTTATATGATTTATACTATTTATTGGGTAAAAAGTAACTACTCAGTTTCGTCAGACTAATTTATAAAAAAAGACTTTTGTGCAA
>CAZWZF010000081.1:0-15659 GCA_964638715.1 uncultured bacterium
TCAAGTTATCCTTTCTATTTTAATGATATATTTTATCAGTTTTAGATAACTAATTAAAGATTATGTTCGCTATATATGATATGCCCCAAGGGGATCTGTCCCCAGCTCCCGCGACAACGTCTTTCTTATAAAAAGATTCAGTCGTAGCGACAAAATAAAGTTAAAAAACACAACACCATTTAAAAAATCTGTCGCTGTAACGCTTATTTACATCATTATTCCGGTTCATCGCGGGAGCTGGGGACAGATCCCCTACCACTGCCATCCTTCCTATTAATCACCTTCACTAACTTTCAACAATTTACCATTTGCCATTTCCAATTTTCTCTCTTCTCTCTTCTCTCTTCTCTCTTCACTCTTCCTACCGATATGCCAATTCATGACTATAATCAAGGTAAAGCTTCACTGCTTCCGGCGGGACGTTCCAAGGGATGTGGTTGCCTACGCACATAAAGTAGCCGCCGCTCATTTTCGCGGTTTCTACCATTGATTCCACCATGGCGCGTATTTCTGCCGGGTTGTTGCGCATTAATATGCGGTTGTCGCCTTCACCGGCAAGCACCGGGTTATCGTAGCGTTTAGCGACGGATTTGAAGTCGGTGTATGGTTCGGTTACGAAACCGCGGGCACCGCATGCCATTACATCGTCAACATAGTCATCCAACCGGCCATCTACCATGAATATTACTTCTTTGCCGGCATCTTTCAAAATGCTCCAATATTCCTCGTAGCGGGGGAAGATATATTTATGCATCCAGGCTGGTGAACAGACTGGACCGCGGGT
The DNA here is from genome assembly GCA_964638715.1 of uncultured bacterium. Lineage (GTDB taxonomy): Bacteria > Armatimonadota > Hebobacteria > CAIYQO01 > CAIYQO01 > JBAXQQ01. The sequence continues at coordinate 785 of CAZWZF010000081.1, forward strand.
GGTGACGATATCGTCGTGACAGGTGACAAAATTAATCGGCAGCCGTGAAAACGCGCGGAAAACGCGGCGGTTAATCTCCGCGAATTCATCCATCACCGGTTCAAACTCGTCCAGCAGGCAGGCTTCCAGGAATAGTTCCCACCCGAAGGTAAGCATTGGCCACATGAACATGGTGTTGTAAAACCAGGTGCCGGCACTGCTGCATTCCGGTGCTTTATCACCCCATTCCGCAGGATAATGCTTGCGGTATTGCTGATAAATGGCTTCTTCGCTGCTGTAGTCCTGCGCCATCACCACGAATTCCCAATCGCTGAAATCCGCCTTTGCCAATGGACTGAAGTTCAACACATCATCAACGGTTTTAAATATCGCCTCGCCATGCTCCCAGGTTCCCGTTTCTCCCTCACCCCACCGCACGGTGTGGCGTTCCAAATCTGCACTGGGGGCATTGCTATCGCCGCTTAAGCGGGGACGCGGACGCGGGTCGTCAGTATCTGGCACGCCCAATCCCAGCATCGGATACATCTCCGCCAACCGCTGCCGGCACTGGCGCGGATGCTCGTAATAATCTATCCCCGTCAGATAAGTCTCGGCATCAGGGTTTGACCAATGCTCGTAATGCGTCACTTTGCGCGGTCCGCGCCCCATGTAAGTGTCAAAAAATGCGTCACCCATAATTAAAATACCCCTCGGTAATCCGCTATACTTTATTGTGGCAAAGTATAGCACAACTGATTTAAAGAATAACAGTAATTTTTAAATATTTCGCGAATATTGTATACAAAATCGGCATTTTTAGGGGGCGAGGGGTTAGGGATAATAAAAATATTGGTGGATTGATAATTGCCTGGCTCCACCATTTGGTGTCGGTCCCGGTTGTTGCTATAATACCCAACAGATGTTTACTCCTGAAGAATTGATGAGATATGGACGGCATATAGCGTTGCCGGGAATGGGTGAGGACGGGCAGCGGCGATTGGCGAAGGCGCGGGTTTTGCTGATTGGCGCGGGTGGTCTGGGGTCGCCGGTCGCGCTGTATCTTGCCGCGGTGGGTGTCGGGCATATTCGCATCATGGACGCGGATATCGTAGAGATTTCCAACCTGCAGCGCCAGGTGATGTATGTTACCGCCGATACCGGCAAGTTGAAAGCGCAGGTGATGGCGGCGCGAATGGAACAGATGAACCCGCATATCACCGCCGAAGCAATTACCGAACGATTTACCGGGGAAAATGCCGAACAGCAGTTGCAGTGGTGCGATGTCGCCATTGATGCGGTAGACAACCTGGAAACTCGCTACCTGTTAAATGACACCGCGCTTGCCGCCGGCAAACCGTGGGTGCATGGCAGTGTGCATCAATTCATCGGTCAAACCGCATTCTTTCACCCCGGTGCCGGTCCCTGTTACCGCTGCCTATACCCGGATATTTACGCCGCGCCATCCAGTGCCGTGGAAGGAATATTTTCACCGGTACCAGGCTGGATAGGAACCATGCAGGCGACACAAGCATTAAATTACCTCAGCGGAGCCAACCAGGTGCCTACCGGAATATTGCACACCATCAACGCGGCAGATATGACTACCCGCCACCTAAAATTTGATATTGATGATGACTGTGTATGTCAAAAAACAAGCTTGCCCGACATTGCCGGACAAGCTTGAAATCAATTTACTTAACTTTTACTTGTAATTCTTCACATCTATTTCATACTGGTCAAGCAATACTTTTTCATTATCAACTGATGCCACCATGGCAGTTATCAAATCATCTTCATTTTCCGGCAATTCATCTGCCTGGTCTGACAGTAATTCGAGCCATGGTTCATCCTGCGCTGACAGGATAAATTCCTTGCGCTCTGCAGCCTTGCGCAATTCTGCGATGGTGGCTAATGCCGCCCGGCGCGTACGCAGGTATGCCGTTGGTTCGGCAATTATTTCACCGGCAAGGCGTACTACAACATCCGGTCTCAGCACATAGGCCTGCGGATCAAATTGTACATCACTTTCCGCATACCAGTCGCGCAGAGTGCGGGCAGCTTCCGGTCCATGAGATGATGCGGTGTTGAGCAATCTGGCCGCATAGACTAACTGCTCCAGTGACACGGTTGGCGCCATGCCGCCAAGCAGTTTAATATTCTGTACTGATTCATTGCTCCAGATATCGCTGGTAGCGCGGGCAATGTTGCCGACAGGTGAAAGGTGGGCACATGCGGCTTCCGAACCTTCGCCAGACATCGGGTAACCGGTGATAGCTTTCAGGTACGGATTCTCATACGCGCAGTCTTTACCCGGGCCTAATGCGCCGCGTTCGTGGGCAACCAGTGCGCGCGCTACTGTCATTACTCGAATGACTGCCGCCCAAACTCGCGGAATGTAGCGTTTTTCTGCCAATACCATCGCGGTATTGCCAAATCCGCAGGCAGAGTCGCCAGCAGGAACCACGCCATACTTGTTGCTTACTCCTACAATCATATCCCACAGGTAAGCCATGTCTCTGGATCCCAAGATGCCTAATCCAAAAGCCACCGCCTGCATATCGGCATTCAAAATGCCATCGTCATGTACCTCTTTTCCGCCGGTAGATTCAATGGAAAGAAGTTCGGCACCGGCCTGGGCATTCAACTCAAAGCTGCGTACCATGTTGTCCCATAAATCGCCGTCCCGCATGACAGGCGGACGATGATTTTCGCGAATATCATTGGGGGTTACCCGCAGCGCGCTTTTCAGTCCGTCACTGGCATAATACTTATCGAGTGTTCCGCTGAGTATCGCGGTTATATCGGCACCCCATTCAGGGTTCAAAGTCATTGGCGGCAGCAATTCAAACTCCGCCACCAGGCCCGGCGCGTGCAAATCAACGGCGCGCTGGCAAGCTTCCTCTATAATTTGCGCAAAATGCGCGTTCACCTTTGGCAGGCTTTCCTGATTTATTTCCATAGCTGGCAATGTAAAATTCAACTCTGGATAAACGGTACCGCCGCCAATCACCAATCCGCGTTTGGTGGTAACAGGCTTTGGTGCATGACCGAAAATCAAAAGATCAGGATCAGAAATCGTCAGACTGGTATACTTAGTCATATTAGGCTCCTTTGTTTCTGTCATCACAACAGGAACATAATAAGTATACCCATGGTTGATTCAATTGTATCAGTGCCCTACAACTGCTGTTCTTTTTATTTTTTTCAGAAATCGTTTGAAATCGTCTGCACGACCGAAATCGAAATTTTAATTTGCCATTTGCCATTTACAATTTGTAACGCATTTGCGTTACAAATTTTTCTCTTCATTTATTGTTATTTCATACAACTATTGATTACATCCACTTGTGTCACGTGGTATTATTACCGTACCTGATTTTTGAGGGGATTTTTTATGAAAGCTGTTGTTTCTACTGCTGGCGAGGTGTTGGGGTTTGCCAGCGAGCAGTTAATTGGCAATAACATTGAAGCGTATGAAAATACTATTCCTTCGATGCTGTCTGACCGACTGCGGAATGCCAAATTTGCTGGACCGGAGAATGTGCAGACCGGCATCGCCGCTGAATGGGAACCTAATGGCAATAATATGGCCGGTTTTTCCTGCCGATTGATTCCCGGTATGTATATGTCGGGACGCGAGGCGCAGTTGATTCATAATTACACCCAGAATCAATGGGTTGGCATCATGCAGGCTGGCATTCATATTCGCGCCGACGAAGAGTTTGAAATGGAAATATGGGCGCGAGCGCAGCATAATCCGGTCACTGTTTCTATCGAACTGCGTATCAGCGGCAAGGAAATCATTCAGCAGTCGGTCACCTTTGATCATGTTCACTGGCACCGCCGCACCTGCCGGTTAAAATCTCCCGGTACCAGCAACGCTGGCGAACTTCATATAAAGGTTCCCGGTGACAGCCGGATTGTTATAGACCAGGTACATCTGCGACCAGTTGGACAGACCCATGTCTGCCAGGAGATGATTGACGCTTTTGATAAATTCCCCTGTCCGGTATTGCGTTTCCCTGGCGGCACTGTGACAAATGTCTATCATTGGGAACATGGCGTCGGACCTGTTCACCTGCGCCCGGTTTGTGATGACCCGCAATTTAAATACAAGGTTTACTACGATTTCGGCACCGATGAGTTTTTGGAACTTTGCGCCGCGAAAAATATTATTCCTCTTATTACTTTAAACCTGACAACTGCCACACCGGAACAAGCGGCGGAATGGGCTGGCTATATCCGCAATTGGTACATTTCCCGCGGGATGGCGATTCCGGCGGCATATTTGATGTTCGGCAATGAAAATTATTGGATTCATGAGTACGGCCATATGACTGGCGAGATGTATGCCGCCCAACTGCGCGAATTCGTCCCACTGGTGCGCGCGGCATATCCCGAGGCTCGCGTGATGGCAATTGGCGAGTTTGAAGGCGGCAGCCTGCGCGATAACCCGAATAACCAATGGCGTGCGGTAGTTATCGAAAAAGCGGCGGATTTGTTTGACATGCTGGTGGTCACCCGCTACTGCGGCAGCGGAGATAATATTACCATCGGTGAAAGCATGGCGAGTGTTGCAAATAACCTGGCGGATAAGGAAGCCGACCTGCAGCGGCAGGCGCAGACTATTCGCGATGCCGGGCTGAATGCCACCATAGGCATTGTGGAGTGGAACTACTGGACCCGCGCCAGCCACAACGACCACGCTGGATTTTACGAGCCAAATGATATTCGCCACTGCCTGTATTCAGCCGGGTATATAAATGCCTTTTGCCGAATGGGTGAGATATTGGAAGTTGCCAATTTTTACGCACTGATAAATACCATGGGAATAATACATGTCCATGATGGCCAGGTGCAGTTTTCCGATATGGTGAAGGTGATGAATCTGTATGCCGATGCTCTACCTGGCGATGTCTTGAAACTGGATATTAACGCGCCGCAACTGACCGAAAAACATAAAACAATTGACGCCAATTTTATTCGCAAAGATGGCAGCATTTACGGATTCCTGATTAATTTCAGCGCGACAGAGACCGTCGAAATCTCAATGGAAGGTTTTGGCACCATCAGCGAAGCAACCGGGATATTTGCTACTGATATTTTGCAACCGGTGACAGAGTTTGTCCCCGATATAAATGGCAGCATTGTATCTATACCACCAATGTCGCTGGTGCGCATAAAAGGTTAGCGATGATATATAAACCTGACTGGACAGAGGCACAAAGGCGACTAACGGCTTTATGGCATGGTGAACGGCTGGATCGGCCGTGTGTTGCCATAATGGCGCCGCAACTGACCGATGTTGATATACAATTTCCGGAAATTAATGATGTCGAATCTCAATGGCTGGATCCGGCTTATCGTGTCGCCATCACTCATCTTAATATGGAAAGAACCTGGTGGGGTGGCGAAGCGATACCATCAAGCCTGCTGATGGCAGGATGGATGATATGCCTTGGTGGAACCCCGCTTTTCGCAAAAGATACCATCTGGTTTGAAACGCGGACAGTTGATTTCACCCAGCCATCGCCATTTCGGCACAATCCTGACAGCATTTGGATGCAGAAATACCGGACATTATTGATAGAATTGTGCAAATTTGCCGGTAAAGATGATTTCTTAATAGGTTCTCCACTTGGCCTTCCTGCTAACGACTTGATTTCAATGCACATGGGAACAGAGGAGTTTATGTATGCGTTGGAGGACCACCCCGAATGGATGATAGATGCTATCTGTACCGGAGCGTATGACCAGCGCAGGACATCCAAAGAACTTCAGGTAATGATGATTGAAATGGGACATGATTTTTGGTACGGCAATGCCGGATGGATGCCATTCTGGGCACCAGAACCTTATATACCTACCCAATCCGATGTATCTTGCATGTTGTCGCCGGCAACTTTTGACAGGTTCATCTTGCCGGAATTAGAGATTTACGGCGAAGAATACAATGCGCTGTGGTATCATCTGGATGGCGGCGACGCCAAACAGCACCTGCCGCGATTACTGTCGCTGCCATTCATGAAGGTGATTCAGTATGTACCGGCGCCGTTTGAACAAGCTAATGGGCCTGCTCATCTGGAGATGTATCGCCATATTCAGGAAGCTGGTAAAATAGTTCATATTCAACTGCCGGCAGAAAATATTGAACCGCTGGTACGTGAACTCAACCCGGCACTGTTAATGCTGGAAACCTGGTGTCAAAGCCACGACGAAGGTGAAAAACTGCTCGAACAAATTACAGATTGGTGCGCATGAGAGGAAAGATATGAAACCACAAGATCGCCAATTCGCCACTCCCCGCCGTTTAACGCTGCGGGATGGACGCAATATTACTGTCCGCCTGCTGAATTCGATGGACGCGGAAGCCATCGTTGATTTTTACGCTGCCATACCGGATGAAGACGGCGTTTACTACATGCCGCCAAGTTGTCGAACCCGCGAAAAAGCGTTGGAACGCGCCGCTATGGTGGATGACCCGTATGAAGTTTGCCTGGTGCTGGTTGATGATGACGGTATGATTCATGGAGAAGCGTGGTATCGTTGGGACGATAAGGAACGTAAGAACCAGAGCTGGTTTGGCATCGCTATCCGCCGTACCATGCAGGGCGTTGGTGCTGGACGCATCATCATGACCCGGTTAATGGAGATTGGCGACCTGTATGGTCCGCCGGTGATGGACCTGACGGTGCAGGTAGAAAACGAACGCGCCTGGAAATTGTATACCAGCATGGGATTTAAAATAATTCGCCAGCAAATGCGTGATGCCCGCGAGGATGCGCCGGAAATGCCGGAGTTTTACGCGGAACGCAAAATGGGCAATAGCTGCCGCGCCGGTGCCGCTACCCGTACTATTAATCCTGAAATTGGCTCATTTTTACCAGGACAACTGCATAATCGTAAAATGACCTACGTCCGCGATAATCTCGAGATAAACCTGCTGTATATTGCCAACCGCGAAGCCGGAGTCTGCCTGGTGAGCATGGACCATTCAGGTTTATTCAAAATGTCGCAATTTAACGAAATGCGCACTATCATCAGCCGCGAAACCGGATTGCCGGTCAGCAATATCATGATATCGAGCACTCACACCCATACTGGCGGCAACGCCTGGTCGCTGCTGCATGACGCGCCGGATAATGATGATTATCTAAAACTTATATTTGATAATATCGGTTATGCGGCACATGAGGCATTTTCCAATGCACGCCCGGTGAAAGTCGGCTCTGCCACTGGTCAGGCGCATGTCGGATTTAATCGCCGGCTTTGCTGGAAAGATAGTACCCATACCATGTATGGCGATTCGTCATTGCCAGACTTCACCGGATTGGAAGGCCCGGACGACCCGACCCACACCGTGCTTTTTGTGCAAGACGAAGATGGCAAATATATCGCCATTTGCCACAACAATTGCAGCCACAGCACCAGTGTCGAAGGGGACTACTTCGCCTCTGCTGATTTCCCCGGCGAAGCACGGCGCGTAATCCGCGAAGCGTTGTCTGTTGAAGTGCCTGTTTTATACCTGCAGGGAGCCAGCGGCGACACCTCGCCATGGGATATGTCGAAAACACCGCACCGATACTCCGGTGAACAACGCCTGCATGAAATGGGCGCTGCCCTTGCCGCCGAAACGCTGCGGTTGCTGCGATCTACCACCCCCATTAATAATCCAGTTATCAAGGCGGTAAATAGCACGCCGGTGATGGAAGTGCGTATGCCGACAGCAGAAGAATTGGCAACAGCACGGGCAACAAAAGATAAAGGCGAGGAGAATACCAGCCGCTGGGATTACGTGATTGACGTTGACGGGGTATTGCATTTATGGGATGAATTCCACGACAATCCGCAGGAAGCAGTGCCACTGTCAGCAATCCGCATTGGCGATTTGGTAATCGCCGCCAATCCGTTTGAACTATATTGCCAGTTCGGCCTGGATATCCGCCGACGAAGCGCGGCAAAGAACACCATGATAGCCCAATTAACCAACGGCTGCCTTGGTTATGTCCCCACCATCTACGGCATCCTCGGCGGCGGTTATTCCGGACGCGCTATTTATTGGGCACGCATGGAACCATACGCCGGGTATAAGATTGTAGATGAAACGGCGCGACTTTTGGGGGAATTGACGATTGATAATTGAAAAATGCAAAACCTATTTTCCATTCTAATAAAAGATGTTATTAATAGTCAGTCACCGTATGGAAAGGGACGCAAGTCCGGCTCGATTTAAATCAGAGATAACTCCCTGGGAACGCCAATATCCTGATTGGCGAGTAGTTAAAATGATAAATTTTGGAAAATCGGCCGGACTTGCGTCCCTTTCCATACGGTGACTATTTATTTTAACAATTCTCATGCAAATCTATTTTATTAAATTTTCATTTTACAAAACAATCCTGTCATTGACACTCAAACAATGAAACAATAAACTTTATTCATCGTATTATAATAAGTCCATATTGGAGGAAAAGATGAAACGTTCTGGTTTTACGTTGATTGAGTTGTTGGTTGTAATTGCCATTATTGCCATCCTCGCCGCTATATTATTCCCGGTGTTTGCGCGTGCCCGCGAAAAAGCTCGACAGACAACCTGTACCAGCAATCAGAGACAAATTGCCGCGTCTATTCTGATGTATGTTCAGGACCATGATGAGCAGTTTCCCGCTACTGGAAACGTATGGACGGTGGCAGCAATTGATAAAGGTGTCCTGAAATGCCCATCCAGCAAGGTAACCCAGGGATATGCATACAGCAACGGACTGGCAAATCTGCCTTTGGGAACCATTGACGACCCGACAACCCGGGCGGCAACCGCAGACGGCAACCCCGGCATCGCATCTGATGGTACTTACGCTCTGAATATGGAACTGCGCCACAGCGGGCAAATAGTTGTGTCGTATGTTGACGGCCACGTCGGTGTGTCAAAAACTTTGCCGATTATGGACCTTATCGACCCGATTGTAGCCACCGTAAAGGCGAAATCAATTACCTACCTCACTGCCGATTCGCTGGTGTTGGCGGATAATGCCCGGGTGACCGCCTGGGCAGACCAGAGTCCGAAAGCGTTCACTTTCACCGCCACCACCGCCGGTTCCGAACCGATGTATAAACTAACTGGCGGACCAAACAACACACCCGCGTTATATTTTGACACCACTACCTACAAATCAATGGAGAAAAACGCGCCAGATTTCAGCATGGCAAATGGCGCGCAACTGGAAATTATCTGCGTTTACAACCAGCGAACCGCCGGTGCCGGCGATTGGGGCCTGGTGACTAACCGGTCGACAAATTACAACTGGATGGTACGCGGCATGGGCAGCAGCCCGCATATCCATGGCAACGTCTGGTATCCCGCCTCGCTGGCTCCTTTCCCATTGAACACCTGGACTATTCTCGATGTCTACGTTAACGCTGACCGGTCATACAGCTTAAATAAAAATGGCGTTGTCATGAACTCTGGCGTTGCCGGTACATATAACTTTGGCAGCGGCAATACCATGGTGCGCATCGGCGGCAATCAGGCCGGCGGCGATGCCAACAACGAAGTCAGCATTTCCGATGTAGCCATCCTAAACCAGGTACTGACCGACAGCGAACGCATGACATACGTCAATTATTTCAAGAAAAAATATAATATTCCGTAAAGACTGGTGATTTATGGGAACATTTCTTATACTGAGCACTGGCTGGAAGCCGGCGCTCCTTAATTTTATTCCCTTGCACAAAAGGTATTAATCACCATTTGTTTAAACTAATAATGTAGCAGATTTATGAATATATCACTTCGGCAATATTACGATATTTTGGCGCGTTATTTGCGGCCGCAAAAATTGCGGTTTGCTTTGCTGTCACTGCTGGTATTCACCAGTATCGGCATGCAGGTCATCAACCCGCAGGTAATGCGACAATTTATTGATGATGCTACCCATGGCAAATCTCTGCATATACTATTGATGTCGGCGTTATTATTCGTTGGTATCGCAATATGCCAGCAAATATTATCGGTCTCCGCCGCGTATGTTGGCGAATATGTCGCCTGGATTGCTACCAATGGTCTGCGCGAGGACCTGGCGAAGCATTGTTTGTACCTGGATATGCAGTTTCACCACGAAAAAAGCCCCGGCGAGTTCATTGAACGCATAGAAGGCGATTCTCTGGAGTTTTCCAACTTTTTTTCGCAGATGGTGCTGCGCGTTGCTGGCAATATACTGCTGTTGACGGGTATTCTCATAGCGATGTTTCGCGTCGATATGAAATTAGGCGCGTTTTTCACCGTCTTCGCCATTATCACCCTGTTAGGACTGAATATGGTACGCGGCATTGCTATACCTTTCCAAAAAGCGCATCGCGACGCCGCCACCGATTTTTTTGGATTTCTGGAAGAAAGGCTGTCGGGTACCGAAGATATCCGCTCCAGCGGAGCGGTCGGTTTTGTACTGCGCAGGCTGTTTGAATTAATGACGAAAATCTACCGGCTGTGGCGAAAATCGGCACTTACCCAGATTTACGTGCGGATGACCGCCGGACTGCTGCTGATGTGCGGTATCGGTGTGGCATTTGTGCTGGGCAGCCAGTTATTTCACGATAAAATAATCACCATCGGCGTGATGTATATGATAATCCATTACACCGGTCTTATTTCGCAGCCGATTCGCGAACTGACCCAGCAGGTGGAAAGCCTGCAAAATATCGGCGCCACCGTGGAAAGAATGGGTGAATTGCTGAGGCAAAACAGCACAATTTCTGAAGGCGAAGGCGCAAATTGGCCCGTTGGCATTCCACTGGAGATAGAGTTTAAAGATATTTCATTTGCCTATCACGAAGATAAGCCGGTGTTGAAAAACCTGTCATTCAAAGTAGAACCCGGCAAAATATTGGGGTTGCTGGGACGCACCGGCAGCGGCAAAACCACCATTGCCCGGCTGATATTTCGCCTATACGAAGCACAAAGCGGCGATATATTGCTGAATGGCGACAGCATAAAACGCGCAACGCTGGACGAATTGCGCCACCGCGTCGCTTTTGTCACCCAGGATGTGCAGCTTTTTCAGGCCAGTGTACGCGATAACATAACGTTTTTTAATAAAGATATTCCTGATGAAACCATAATCGAAGTGATAAACAAGCTGGAATTGGCGGATTGGTTTGAATCGCTGCCGGAAGGGCTGAATACCCGGCTGCAAACAGGCGGCCGCAGTTTATCCGCCGGCGAGGCGCAACTGCTGGCATTCACCCGGGTTTTCCTGCGCAACCCGGGATTAGTCATTCTGGACGAGGCATCGTCGCGGCTTGACCCGGCAACCGAACAAATGGTGGAACGCGCGATAAACCACCTGCTGGAAAACAGAACGGCAATTATCGTTGCCCACCGCCTTGGTACATTAAAACGGGCGGACGACGTGCTGGTGCTGGAACATGGCGGAATCGGCGAATACGGCAATCGGCTTGAACTGCTGGCAGATGAAAACTCGCATTTTTACACTCTGCACCAGACCGGGTTGGAAGAGGTGATGGTATGACGTATCAAGACGAAATCATGCCGGATTCTGAATTCAGCAATAAACGGTCAATACCTACCTGGAAGATAATCTGGCGGCTGATTTGCTTCAAACCGTGGATATTCATCAGCAATTTGCTGGCGATGTTCCTGCTGATGGGGGCATGGCAAATCCCCGGGTTGGTAATCCGTCAATTTTTCAATCAGCTTACTTCCAGTGCTCCTGCGGAATTCGGGGTATGGACGCTGGTTGCCTTCATGTTCGCCAGCGAATTAACTGTCATTTCCGGGGTTTTCTGGCTGACCCTTACCAATGTGCCGTTTTTCGTCCACAGCCTGACATTGCTCCGCCATAATCTGCTGCGCCATATTTTGCGGCGGCCAGGCGCGTCATCGCTGCCGGATTCTCCCGGAGAGGCAGTCAGCCGTTTCCGCAATGATGCCCTGGAAATGCCGCTTTTCGCATTATGGATGAATGACCTGCTGGGTTCCATCGCGTTTTGCACGGTGGCGCTGGTTGTCATGTCGCGCATCAATGCAAAAATTACCATTATGGCGGTGCTGCCGTTCATAATAGTCGGCATTGTCGCAAATTTCGCCATGAAAAAAATCGAGATGTACCGCCGCGCCAGCCGCAAGGCTTCCGGCATTGTCAGCGGTTTCATCGGCGAACTATTCGGCGCGGTGCAGGCGGTGAAGGCGGCAACCGCGGAAAAAGAAGTTATCACCCATTTCCATAATTTGAATGAAGAACGCCGGGTAATTTCGCTGAAAGACCGGTTGTTTAACGAAATATTGCGTTCTATATTTATGAATGCCACCAATCTCGGCACCGGGATAATTCTCATTCTTGCCGGACAGGCAATGCGTGAAAAAACCTTCAGTGTTGGCGACTTTTCGTTGTTTGTATTCTATCTCGGTTTCATCAGCGAACTAACCGCTTTCGTTGGCCTGCTGATTGCGCGCTACCAGCAAATCGGGGTATCTGCCGACCGCATGCACCGGTTGATGGAAGGCTCAACTCCGGAAGCACTGGTTGAGTTCATCGACACTCACTTGGACGGATCACTGCCTGAAGTTACATACTCCAAAGAAAGCGAGTTCGGCCCGTTGCAGGAATTGCGGGCAGAAGGTTTATCATATACTTTTCCCAATAGCGAAAACGGCATTCGCGATGTATCATTCACCATTCCGCGCGGGTCATTCACCGTAATAACCGGTCGAAACGGCAGCGGAAAAACCACCCTGTTGCGGGTGATGCTGGGACTATTATCCAAGGACGAAGGCAAGATATTCTGGAACTCCAACGAAGTGGAAAATCCCGGCGAATTTTTTGTGCCGCCTCACAGCGCATATACTGCCCAGGTGCCGCGGCTTTTCAGCGACACCTTGCGCGATAACATATTAATGGGGATGGATAAAAACGACGACGATATCTATGCCGCCATGTTCACCGCCGTGCTGGAAGAAGACCTGAGTCAATTAGATGAAGGACTGGAAACCCGGGTCGGCCCGAAAGGCGTAAAACTATCCGGCGGTCAAATGCAGCGCACCGCCGCCGCTCGCATGTTTGTCCGCGACCCCGAATTGCTGGTATTCGACGACCTCAGCAGCGCATTGGACGTAGAAACCGAAAAGAAACTGTGGGAACGGGTATTCCAGCGCGAAGGTGCCACCTGCCTGGTGGTAAGCCACCGCAAAGCCGCCCTGCGAAGCGCCGACCAGATAATAGTAATGCAGGACGGCCGCGTAGACGCCATAGGAAAACTCGCTGACCTGCTGGAAACTAATGATGAATTAAACAGATTATGGCACGGCGTGGTGGAAAAGGAAGAAGGGGCGGAAGAAGAATGAGGAGTTTAAGAATTGACAATTGACGATTGACAATGAAAAGGTCGAATTCGGTCGTGCAGACGATTTTAAACGATTTCTGAAAAATGGGTGTAAATCAGTGAAGGTGATAAAAAAGAAGGATGGCAGGATAAGGGGACTGGCTTGAATACTGCAACTATCAGCATACTTTCAATTACCAGCAAACACAGTATTCGTGCCTGTACCCGAAAGGTAAGCGTTAATTTATAAGCGACTCTGCATTGCTCAAACGATTACAAATACCGAGTTTTTCCGTAGTCATTCTCCCTATCACTGCGGTGACATCCCCCTCGAAAGGGAGACATAATTTGCCATTTCCAATTTTCTCTCCTCACTCTTCTCTCTTCCATCCCTCTTGACAGCAAACAAATGTTTGATTATAATGTATAATATTTTGAATGGAGTTTTATATGAATGACGATGGGAAGCTGCTTTATTTGGATGCTTTGCGGACGGGGTTACTGCCGGCACAGGCAGCGGAATTTGCGGGTGTCAGACTTGCTTTGATAGAAGAATGGCAGGCGGCGAATGATGAATTTCGTATGAAATGCGCTGCAACTGAGGCAATGCTGGAAAGTGAGTGTATTGACGCGATAATTAATGTCGGTAAAGGCAAAACGGAGTGGCGGGCAGCGGCATGGTACCTGGAACGCAGATTTCCCAGTCGTTGGAGCGGAAAAGATATGAAGGAAGAGAAGGAAGATGACACAGACATACAAATTATCCTTAACCGATTGGCTGGTATCGCTGCCGGCGCAAGTACGGGCAGAACAGATAAAGAAACTGAGTAAAACGGAACGGCGAAAACTGCTATATCATTGGCCATTGTGGGCAAGGCCGGAACAGTTGGCGCCGACTGGCGATTGGCGGGTGTGGATGATATTGGCGGGACGCGGATGGGGTAAAACCCGTACCGGTGCTGAATGGATTCGCAATATGGTACAACAAGGGTCGGCACGCCGGGTTGCATTAGTTGCCCCGACATATAATGATGTGCGGGCAGTAATGGTGGAAGGCGAGAGCGGAATATTATCGATATCGCCGCCCGGAGAACGTCCAAAATGGGAACCATCGCTTAACCGGCTGACCTGGGCAAATGGCGCGGTGGGATACACCTTTAGCGCGGATGAACCCGACCGTCTGCGCGGACCACAGCATGATGCTGCCTGGTGCGACGAATTGGCAGCATGGCGCAAGCCGGAAACCTGGGATATGCTGCAGTTCGGCCTGCGGTTGGGAGATAATCCGCAAACATTGATTACCACCACACCGCGACCAACTAAGCTGATAAAAACATTGATTGCCGACAGTTGCGTGGTAACTCGCGGCAGCACATTTGATAACGCGGCGAACCTGGCACCGGGATTTTTGCAGTCGATCCGCGATAAATACGACGGCACCCGCTTGGGCAGGCAAGAGCTATACGCGGAGATATTGTCAGACACCCCCGGGGCATTATGGAACCGGGAAATGATAGAAGAGTGCCGTGCGGTGTCACCCGATTTATGCAAAATAGTAATC
>CAZWZF010000082.1:0-14977 GCA_964638715.1 uncultured bacterium
TTTTTTATTTTTTTGCATTGGTTAAAACTGACGAGTCTGAATAGTTACTAAGAAAGGTTCCTTTTATCATGATTAAAACACACCGGCGAAGCCAATAATCATGTTAATCCTGTCAAAAAACCTATTTCGCAGAGGAAGGCTTGGTATCTTCTACGCTGCCGGGTAGCGGTTTTGTTGGTTCTATTTTCACTACCACATCTTTAATTTCAAAGCTGCCGACGGCTACGGTGTGGAGGCCAGTGGAATAGGGAGCAAGGGAGAAGGTCAGGAATTGGGTGGGGTATGATGCGGTGCGGCGGACTTGGCAGGTAGTCCAGTCCTGGGTAAGGGTAACGTGTTCCCATGGTTCGCTGCTGCCCCAACGGCGAAGGACGCTGAGGAATTTGGCGCCGGACAGGGAGCGCGCCTGAAAGCTGACGGTGAATGGGGTGCCGGCGGGTATCTCGGCGGCAAGGGTGGCGATGGCACCGGCGTGCTGGGTCCAGGCACCATAGGGATATGGGCCGGGCATATTTACCCGCAGCACTCCGTCGCGATGTTTGGTTACCATGCCGCGCACTGATACCCAGGTGAATGTTCCCTTATCATCAACCAACGGTCCCTGGCCATCCCAACTGACAATGCGAACGTTGCCGTCGGGGCCGATAACCGGTTTTTCCTGCTTGCCATGGCCAAATATAAGCACTCCCAGCACAAATACAGCAAGGACAATAATTCCACCATCATAGAGTTTTATAGATTTCATATTTACCAGCTTTCAACGTTGGGACAGACACATTCATGGCTTCGCCACTCTGTGTCAGTCCCTGATACTTATAATTTTTATTTTAACCACGAAATACACGAAAAGCACGAAAATAAATTAGATGTTCTTTATATTTCAGATAATAATTTACAATTTGCAATTTACTCTATGCGCCATACTTCTCAATAACCTTATTAATATTTTCTTCGTCTTCCTTCCCGCCGCCGCCGATTATTATGATGCCTTTAGCACTGCCGAGTTGGTCGGCGATGATATCGAGAGCTTCCCATCCGTATTGGGATTGTGATGAGTAGATTTGGATTAGCTTGCCGGCGGCGCGTATCTTTTTATAAACTTCCGGCCATTGGGTGATATCCGGGCTGCCGTCGCCGGGAACCCACTGGATGCCTTTCAACTCCGGAATGCTGAGCAGATAATCGAGGTGAGGCAGTTGTCCGGGGCCGTCGAGATGATAGAATGGGTTAGTCAGTTTTTTGCAGCTTACCGCTAATTCCGGCAGGACAAATTTCTTAAACTGTTCCGGACCAATCATGTAGCAGAAGTCGCATTGCAGCATATAGTAAGGCGCTTCGGAGAATATCGGGCACCATGCGGTATAACCGGGATTCATATTTGCAACATCAGCGAGTTTCTTGAAACAATGCCACCAGGCATTATGTCCTTCCCAGGCAAGTCGGGTTACTTCTTCCGGGCAGTCATAAAGGTCCATCAGCAGGTTTTCGCTGGGACGGAAGGTTGACGCGATATCCAGGTTGCCGCCCAGGTCGGTCATGTCTAACTGTACCATTCCCTGGAATCGTTCCTGCGCGGCGCGATATAAATCTACTGTCCGCAGCCACCAGGGTGAGGACGGGTCAAATTTTAAGAATATTTCTTCTGCGAGCAATATGGATTGCGGGTGAAACCAGGTAGTTCCCGCATATTCGCTGTTATCAACCAGCGCACCCATATAAGCGGCCAATACCCCAGGGCCGAAATAAGGGTTGCAATGCGGGAAGCTGTCGCCGAGGAAGTATGTCCCTTCAAGGAGATATTCATACCAGTCGACAATCTGCTCCGCCGGCACTGAAAAATCGTAAAAGCTGTTAAAATGATAATAGGGAATAGTCGGTTTTGTACGCTGAGGAGTGCGACCGGATATAGTCGCCTGTATAAGAGGCCGTTCCAACTCGCCAGCCCACCACTTGCGGTAATTATCTTTAACCGCTTCCCA
Organism: uncultured bacterium; assembly: GCA_964638715.1. Taxonomy (GTDB): domain Bacteria; phylum Armatimonadota; class Hebobacteria; order CAIYQO01; family CAIYQO01; genus JBAXQQ01. Next base: position 1,980 of record CAZWZF010000082.1, read on the forward strand.
CCGTTGGGTAGTAAAATCTATGCTCATAATTGTTCCTTTTTTTGACATGATTAACATGATTGACATGATTAAATTTATCCTGCCTATCCTGCCCATCCATGTTAATGTAAAAATCTATTTGTTATTAATGATTGCTAACGGACTACTCTCCTGATGATAAAATCAACCAATTCCTGACATTCAAACCAGCCTGACCACATATTGTGTCCCTGACCGGTTATAATGTTCAATGTCATTTCTCCGCCTGCTTGTTGATACCTTTTTGCTAATTCGCCGGAGTTGTCTTCAATTGGCACTACGGTATCGCAATCGCCGTGTATATGGTAGATTGGGACACCTGTCCTGGCAAGAGATTCGATGCGATCTATTGGGTTATGCTGGTTAATTTTTTCATGCAGTTCTTCTTCAGTCATTTCGTATGCACCGCAGGCATTTTTTATGCCCGGGTAGCTGTTAATATTGCATACCGGGTAGATTCCCGCGATACAGGAAACTGAATTGGGGTGCTCAACTGCCCAGTTATATAGCATCAACCCGCCCCGGCTTCTTGCCAGCAGGCAAGGTTTTTTTGACATGCCGCGCCTAACCAGTTCATCATAAAACGATGTAAAGTGTGTGCATCCTTTTGGGGAACCGAATGACTCGCCGACATCTATCCCGGCGATGGCAATGCCGGCGTCGATAAATTGCTGGAACATCCATTTTTCTTCCATACCCGGCAAGCCTGGCAGCGTTGGGGCATACCATACCCATGGTTTATTTTTGCTGGCATTTTGTGCCGGCAAAATAAGGAAAGCGGTACAGCCATCAACATTGAAAATCTCACCGGTTATCGGCAGCTCTTTTGTATTCATAATATGTGCGGTATCGTATCATTTGAATAACCCAGCGTCAATATAATAAATGATAATTTTTTATCCAGGAATATCGTTTTTAAATGATAAATTTCAGTTTAACTCTTATTTAGTAGTATTTTTTTGATATGGGGTGTAATTTTATGTCATGCCATTTTTATTATAGATGAAGCGTAGTGATTTAATATAATTTATTTTTGTAGGGATGGAAGATTTTATTTTTATCATGGATTATCGGACGCATAATTGCTCCGCCTGCCAGAGCTTGCCTGGAGACGTTTTGCCGCTGTGCAATTATTGTTCACTCCCCTCGCAATAGCGGATTGCAGAAAGGATTTCTTTTTTGCGGGTGACCCATACTTCTGAATGTGTGAGAACTATTTTTAATACCACAATCGGTTGGAGTATTGCGTATGTCCCGCCAGCATATATGACCAATTTATTCCTGAGTTTCGCAAAAATATTAAAAAAACAAATATTTTCAAAAATTTCACTCTCAAATCTACTGTTTTTTGTTTGATTTTGGGGCACTGAAACTGTTAATATAGTTTTATTATGTATGTTCGCAAGATAAAATCAAGAAACTCTACATGTTTTCAAAATCTTGATCAATATCTCGGTATTTCCGTCCAGAAAGACAAGGTGTATCGTTTTTTAGATACATTGCAAAAAGATGAATTAACCAGAATAGCTTTTGATTTTGTTTCCAAAAAGAACAATGGCATCGCGTTAATATTTTATGATGTTACAACGTTGTATTTTAAAGCTGACGAAGAAGATGATTTGAGAAAGAGAGGATATTCAAAAGACCATAAAAATGAATTGCCTCAAATTGTATTCGGTATTTTTGTTGATAAAGATGGCTATCCATTTGATTTTGATTTTTATGAAGGTAATACATTTGAAGGTCATACATTTCAAAAAGCTATAACAGCATTAACAACGAAATATCAGTTCGATGATCTGGTTGTTGTTGCTGATGCCGGTATGCTTTCTGAAAAGAACATCAGTTTCCTGGAAACAAAAAATCTTTCGTATATTGTTGGAGCAAGGCTTAAAGTAATGTCAGCAGAGTTTAAAAAACAAATATTTGCCCATGATTTCATCAAAAATCCAACAATAGATATTGTTTGTACATCTGATGAAAAAGAATTAGAAAAGAAGAGAATAATAGTGAATTACTCAGAGAAACGTGCAAAAAAATAGTTATAACCGCGACAAATTAATAAAAAGTTTAGAGTTAAAACTTGCATCTAAAAAAGAAGTCATCAGAAAAAGTAAATATCTTTTAATCGAAAACAAGGGAGATATAGTTGGAATAGACAATGATAAAATTGAGCAGGATAAACATCATGATGGTTTAAAAGGATACTGGACGAATCTTAAATCTGAGATTAAACCTACAGATATCATAGATCAGTACAATAACCTTTGGAAAGTGGAAAAAGCCTTTAGAATGTCAAAAAGCGACTTGCAAGAAAGGCCAATCTTTCACCGTAAACTCAACCGCATTAGAGGCCATTTGCTGCTTTGTTTTTGCAGTCTTTTAGTAATGAAAGAAACTGAAAGACTTTTAAAACCAATTGAGATATTGGTAATAAAAGCGATTGAGATTCTCGGTAAGGTTGGAGAAGGCGAAATAAAAATAAATAAAATAGTTATGCCAGTAGAATAAGAACTGGATCCCAAAGTTAAATCAATTTTAGATAAAATTTTGGGGCACTGAAATGCGAAACTCAGGAAAATTGTAAATGGTAAATGGCAAATGGCAAATGGCAAATGGCAAATGGCAAATTAGCCTCCCTTACGAGGGAGGTGTCACCGCAGTGACGGAGGGAATGATAGCGAAAAACACTGATTCCTTAGAAACCGTTTGAAGTCGTCAGTACGACCTAAATCGAAAATTAATTTGCCATTTGCCATTCCCATTTTCACTCTTCACTCTTCACTTTCTCTCTTCACTCCCTCGTCCAAATGCCAAATTCTCGTATCACCACGCTGCAAATCGAGTTTTATTTCACTTACAATTCCCAAATCATCGCCATATATTGCGTCAACAATATGTCGCATCCGCGGTAGACTGATTATGCGTTCCCCATCACCGGTCGCGTGAACTGCCAGCAAACCTTCATTTGCCATTACCTGGCTGCCATCAGTCATGTAGCGATGAGCACCTGCTTGTTCTGCAAAATACCCAAGCAGTGGTGCGGGCAATCCCGGCACACCGCTCCAAATTGATATCCAGTTATCTTGCCGTTTGCGCACTAACGCCGGGCAATATTGCCTTTCCAGCCAGCCAATAGTATCAGCATCCGGGTCGTCAGCATATAAAATCGGCGAAATTTCTTTGTCTGTGCCCCATGAAAATTGTGTTTCATGCAATACAGTTTCACCCCGGCATGGTCCGCCATGAGGGTAAGTTTTCAGGTTTATGCCGGTTAGCTGACTGGTCAATTCAACATCCAACCGTTTGCCGTCACTGATTCCCTGGCCATGCAGGAAAATCAATGTTTTGCCGTCGCGCATTAGAATCCGTTTCATTAATTCTTTTTCTGCATCATCAAGCCACAGGCAGCCGGCAACAATAATCATTTTCCACCGGGAAGCATCGCCATTTTGTTCTGCCAATGCCAAATCCGCTACCCGCACAAAATCTACCGGTGTACCAATCCGCATTAATTCGGTCTGCTGCCGCGGCCATAAGATATCAATCAAAGCGTCATCCTGCTTTAAAATGCGAAAAGATTCTTCATTGGTTAAAAATGCTATTTCCGCACAGGAACCACGCTGGCGGGTCAATGCAGCATCGGCAATTTGGAGCATCCCGGCAACACCGGCTTCCGTTTCATCATCGCAATACCAGTTGCCGCCATCATGGTCCATCCACCACTGGCACCCGCCATCAGCAAGCGCGCCGGATATGTTCCTGCGTAATATTTGCACAGTTTCAGTTGCATTCTGGCAGCAATACCGCCAGGGTGTCCAATTTGCATGATGGGTAAAAGTATCATCCTCGGCATAAAAAATCTTGCCATGCAGACGAATAGAGGCGGCTAAATCATGGTGGCTGTAAACCCCGCCCGGATTACGGTGAATATACGCCAGCGGAGTACATATAACATCAATATTCGGCGAGTTAAGCACCGGGTTAAGATCGCTGAATCCAGTATTGCACGCGCCATAGGCTGATCCATAAGGCCAGATGTGATATCCGTGAAATGCGGAAATCAACTTAGTGCTGGCTACTTCATTTAAAGCATTTCTCGTCGCTGTCGCCAATTCCGCCAGCGCATCCGCCTGGGTATAACCATGAAAGTTCAGCCAGTCCACCATTGAGCGTTCCTGCACTGGGTCAATTAGATGACTTGCCGGCGGCCATGTTTCGCCACGAGTGCGGTCTTGCCATGTCGGCGGCTTAGCAGTCGTGAATGTTGCATTAGGCTGATTCCAAGCGTTTTGCAGCACTGTTTCGTCACCATATTGCCCGCGCAGCCAATCGCGCCAGGCAGATATCTGCACCGGCGCATAACCGCTGACTACCGGTTTCCAGGCATACGCCCATTCGCCGCAATCGCCGGCATTTAGCTGGTACACCCAAACCTTGTCACCCCAGCGCTTTTCCATGTAACTTACAAACCGCTTCAAACGTTCAGCAGTTTCCTGTCGCCACAACTTGCTGGAATATGCCACCCGCCAACTAAATTTATCTCCATTATGCTGGTCAATATGCACCTGGACATCATCAGGATGTGCCCGCAGCCAGGCGGCAGATGGCTCTGTCCACAATCGAATCCATGCTTTCGCCTGCGGGTCGGCTTTCAACAGCACTTCAATGATACCGTCCCATGCCGATGTCGGGTCATCTCCATCAATATCTGCCGGCCATAACGAAGTATCCACCTGAAACAGGTGAATACCGCAACGTGCAAATAATTGCCATTCTTCAATCCCGCTTTCATCCGGTGCATGCCAAAAAGCAAGTCCATTATGCGGTTCGCCATTAACATGAATACACGGCGCACCATTATGCTGACGAATATCAATTATTGGGTTCATAGAAAAAATGTCCTTTAATATTACTTTTTCACGGTAACAATTGCCGCTTTTGAATTATCACGAAATGCGCCGCCATCAGGCTGGTTGGGTGGTAAAAATAACCGGCAGAATGTCGCGGGTGCGCCAACGCCAGGGGCAACAACAACAGCGGATTCCAGGTAGAACTGGTCGGTTTTTTCATCTATCAGCAGCCATGACAACGGTACCAGTGCGCTTAATTCATAACCATAAGGCTGCATTAACTTCACCTGGGTCGGAAACTCTGGTGCTGGCTGGTCTTTACCACTCTCATGACCTGACGTTTTCACCCCGCCATCAGCACCAGTCGCCTGTATTACCATCTGGCGAATTATGCCATGATATCCGCGAAATTTTTCATTCTCATCGCCTGCCCAAGAACCGACTTTTGACGCATAAACGTCAATATTGCTGCCGGACCAAACCGCCTGGTCTGCAATACACCTGCCATCATAAATGCGGACAAATACAGCGAGTGAATCGCCAGCCATCGCAAATTTAACATCGGCAGCTTTCTGGTCAAGATTCCAGCAAGTATATGCTTCTTCATCTTTCAGCGCATTTGCGACTTCATCTATTTTTAGCTGCTTTAAACGCGGTATTTTAATTTCCCGCCGATCAGTCTGATCTTTTGATCGCGCCAGCGATGTCCAATGTTTCATGTCATTGATATCGAATCCCAGTTGTTTCAACAGTAAATGCCCGAATACGCTGCCTCCTACTGTACCGTAATGCAGACCATCCGCCATCCAGCCCAACTGTTCGGCGGGACGCGAGTGGCTGCCCATCAACACCCGCCAGTCCCAAAATGCGCATTTTTTGTCAGCCGCAATTTCTTTGATGGCATTGGCAAATTCTTCTGCCAACCCATCTTTTGTCTGCCCGGCTTCCGGGCAAGAAATAACCAGAATACCGGTGCCTGGCGAAGCATGCTGGATTTTATCAATTATTGTCGCCATAGCCTGTCGATATGTGTTAATTCGACCGTCATTATGCATATCATTGGTGCCAAATAATATCGTCACAAGGTCAGGTTTTGTAGTTTCAAAAAACTTCTTAAACGCCTGTTCGTCAGTTGGTGATAAATGCTGCGACATTCCCCAACCATTACCCAGTGCATATACCAATGCACCGCCAGGCATAGCATTTTCACCTTGCAATATTTTCACTCGGTCGATATCGCATCCGAATAACACTACTTTTCCGGTGATTTTTGCTATTTTAAACTGTTCAGCCAAAAATGATTCTGATACTGCATACCCGGGTTTATCAGCGTTGCAATTTATCTTTATCCGTTCCCAATTACCGGTGAAAATTGAAAATGTTCCCAACCCCGGACCTACCTGGTAATGCACCCGCACACGATGGTTTGCGTTACCGGGAATCTGCGGAAATTGCACATTAATTGAAGCGACGGCATCATCTGTGGATGACCAGAAACCATCCATCGCATAATATGGCGCGGGTGGCGGGGTATCGCGACCAGGAGAGGTATCGTAATAAGTCCATTTGCCGTCATACTGGACTTCCGGCCCACGCGGTATGGGGGCACGATTTTTGTTAAAGGTATAATATCCGGTGCCATGGTCACCATAACAACTCTGTAAAATATCCCGAATTGCCGCGCTATAAATTGGATTTTCAGTATTTGAATCGCCAAAACAAGCTATCGTCAACGGCTTTTTATTCTCATCGGCCTGTTTAACACCTTCACGCCAACTGGCAAGGTTTTCAATGCCAATAATCGGGGGGACCGTTACTGTGTCGGCAGAAAAAGCTGACAGTGAGCAACACAATAAAAATATTGAAATTGCCAGTAATTTATTCATATTTATCTCCTGAAAATCGGTAGAGACGCACGGCCGTGCGTCTCTACAACGTGACCGGGACGGTCACGCCACGTTATTTCACTGCCAAATATCGTTCGTTAACCTTTTTGGCATCTATTTTTGAATTATCAATTGATACTGCCAATGCATTCCGTTTGTCTATCTTCACTTCTTGGGCTTTAATAATATTTCCATTCATAGTAATCACAGTTTTTTTGTCCATGCCAAAAATCAAAATAGTTTGAGCGGCATCTTTATCTTCTGCCTGCTTCTCAATGAAACCAGTATCAATAGTCACTGTATTTTGCTTTGGCTGAACAGTAATAAAGCTGATGCCAAGTTTACCATCGGCGGTGACTTCAACACCTTTTGGCATTTGCAGTGAGAAATTATTCAGTTCTGCCAGCGGATTCGCGGCGAATACAGTACCGCTTACCGGTTCATTCTGTAATACTGCCAGTTGACCGGCAGTACAGTGCAATATGGCATCGCCCTTAACTAAATTACCGGTACGGCTTTGAATATTAAACGGAGAATCTCTTTCAACACCGGTTGGCAGGTACGCGTCTTTTCCGTTTACGGTTTGATAAGTATACAGTTTGTCCAACGTTTCGCTTTCTTTGTAAGTGGTAAAGACACCCATCGCCAGGTTATCGCTGCCGGTCTGGCATGATACATCTACCAGATTTTTATCCGCGTTATAATTAATAGTTGTTTTAACATCTTTAATATGCTGTTGGAAAGCGGCAAAATCTTTGTATTCTGTGGTGTCGCCATACTCAATAACAAATCCGCCATACGCTTTATCAATAGTCGCAAAGTCAGAATCTTTGGTTAACGGCTGATCGCTTTGCATCATAAAGTTATCAATCACTAAAGCAGGTTTGGCACTATGACCATTCAGGTAAGTCTGTGCATCGCCTTCTCTCAATACAACTTCATCAGTGCGGCCAAGATTTGTCGATGGCAGCGGAATGATCCCGATAAATGTCACCCCGTCTTTTATAGTTATTGACTGCAGTGCTTTCGCTTTGACCGGAAATGCTGTAATTTTCTGGTCAGCAACATAAATTTCCCAGGTTGGCGCCGGTTTCTCATAATTATGGAAAGCAATGCTGCTTTGAATGCTGGTAATTTTTCTATTCGGATCCAACCAAGCCCATGGACTGGTGACTACCACCATTTTATTGCCTTTCTGCAATACCGCCTGGTTGCCGGATGATGACATCCAACCCGGCGCCTCGCTGACCCAGTTCGTTTTATTTACACCCATGCGAACAAACATCGTCCCAAGGTCGCGTGATGTCGCAACCTGTTTATCCTGCCGCCTCCATTGGGCTGTTATGGGAACTATGCCAGTTTGAGCATTAACGCTATACATGCCATAATTTTTGCCAAGGTATGACCGGCGCATCAGCGGTTTTTCCATGAATGAACCCCACATTTTATATGCGGCAGTCACTTCATAAGGTAATGCCTTTTCGTCTACAACATGCTGGTACCATTCTGGCGCGTAGGGGCTTTGCGTTGCCTGACGGGCAACATCAGCAGGTGGGAACTCATGGCCAAATTTCGATTCGCCTTCCGGCAAATCTTTTTCGCCAACATCAGTATATGTTCCCAGTTTGCTGATCGAATTCAACACGCTGTATAAACCATCCTGTGAAACTAACCTTAGATAAATTGCAGTACGTGATGACCCGGTGACATAACGTCGCAGACCAGGATGATAATCATCCACCAGCATCGTCATCGACTTCATCAGCATCGATTTGCCCAACATTCTATCGACAGTTTCCGGACCGAAATCTGCTACCATTTTTTGTGCTCGAATAGTAACGCCAAAGTAGTAATCGTCCAATTCTTCCTGGGTACTGCCATCAAACCATGTCCACAATTTCAACGGATAATTCGCCTGGCCGTGGCGACCGTCTTCAATGGCATTTTTCGAGTTAATAATTGCTCCACCCAGCAAAGCACCCATTGAAGCAGTATTATTAAAGTTGGTCGTTGACATGGTATAGCAATAACCGGAACGATAGAAACTTTTGTTGCCCCGCCAATCGCCGGTCTTTGCATAATAAGTATCGTATTTGCCGCTGGCAGGATCAGGATTGGATGCTTCAGGACCGCCTACCCGATAATCGTCTGCCTGCGGATGAATAAGAGTTCCATCAAAATTTCTAAAATCTTTCCGCTTTGCATCGGTTTCAGCAGTCACTTTATCCGGCATCAGCCAGGCAGTCCAGTAATTTTTATTCCATTCCTGCGATACTGCCGGCATGGCATCTTTATATACAAACCATGGCAGCATGGCCGGGGCAGCTTCAAAACCAAACCACCCGCGGTATGGCTTGCCAATAGTGTGGTCAACCCAGGTTTCATATATTTTCACCGGGTCAGGACCGGGATGTTCAACTCCTTTAGAATCTTTATATTTACCATTAAATCGTCCTTTGACATAACCTTCAACAAACTGGAACCAGAATGGTTCGTCAGCAATTGCCTCACCACCCTCAACCGCGAGCATCTCTTTTACCCGCACCCATTGCCATTCCGGCATCCACGCTGGCTTAGTCACGCTGTATTTCGCGGCAATCTTCTCTAATTCTTCTCGTGAAGGTATGAATGCTGTCGCTTTGCCGCCTTTGCCGGTTTTCTGCAAATCTTCTGCCAGCATTGGTATATCAACCGCAGGCACCAACTTGTCAATTTTCTGGGCATCAGCATTTTTACTGAAAGTAACCACCAGTTTAGGAGTATTTATGATAATCGCCCGGCAACCGGTACCAGTTCCCCATTCATACGCTCCGCTATAATAACGCGCGTCATACGTTTCCCATTTACGCACCATAAAACCGCAATCCGCAACTGCACGTAAACGGTCGGCCAATGTATTACCAAATGATTTATCATTAATTATTGCGGTAATATCCATCGTACCATCAGGCTCTTTATAATTAACCGACGTAGGACCAAACTGGACTGCAACAATGTCATCTTTTACATCCTGCGCTCCAAACTTAGACCAGTATCCTGCTCCTTTAATATATGCGTTGTAAGTCGGTCCATCATTAGCATCAGTATTCCAGGGTTTGCGTAACGCGAATGCAATCGCGTGCGAGGTCGGACGCTGGTTACGATACATGGTGTCAACACCCCAATTAGCGCGATATAGATATCCACCCTCTGGCGGTGCCCAGTTTGTGCTGCCTTCCGGGAATAATTCCTCATCTGCAAATGGCAGCACCAAATCAATCTTTGTTATTGCGTATCCCTTGTTTATATGTTCAGCTATCTTCTCAGCAGCATCAGGAAATCGTACTAATAATGAACGGTTCATTGCATCAAATGAAATCGGTGCCGGTTTTCCCTTGCGATCATTGGGAATCCATACTGCCACACCGCCACGGTCTTTAACCACAGTGTCAACAATAGCACGCGCACCATCCTGCGACATCGGCACTGGAGTATTCCACATTGCCCGATACCCGCAAATACCGGCGGTTTGCGGCTGGTCAAAGATAATTTTAACTTCATCAGCAGCAAAAGCAGAGACGCTGAGCATCCCAATTAACGATAGTAAAAGCGTGACAAGTGAACTTTTCATATTATACTCCCCAAGTGCAAAGGTATGATTTTTACTTTTGACACCTTGTTTTTAGGAACGTTCCATAATTATTGTAGGTTAATTGGATAATTGTGTCAAAAAAACGGTTAGCCAACAGTCGTATTTTTTCGATTGAAGTCGATTGAAATCGGCAGGAGTCGTAAGCAATCGATTTCATACGAGTTCGAACGATTTCTACCGATTTCGGTCGCTTTGAGTTTCTTGAAAATTTACTACTCTATTCTGTTTAAATATTCCACTCACAAAATGATTCATACCGTACTTTGCCGACTTGCTGCCGTCCCAAAAAATGTCCGTATTCCCAGGTAATCGTTCGCTCAACATACGATTTCCCAGCTTCATATTGGCGGTTTATTCTATCGATATCACCTGGTGAAGGCCAGGGCGACGCGAATGTCTCAACATTATTCCAAAATTCAATACCATGTTTTTTATAAACCGGCGCCAACGCGGCATAATATGGCGGTATATCTTCTGGATGCAAGTCACGGCGCGGGTAACACCCCACACCATCCTGCATTGCCAGAACATCAAACATCGGACGATCGAGAAATGTATCCCACCAGGCGGCTAATTCCGCGGGTGGCAGCGATTTTGAAAAGAACGGTGATACTAATACCGACAACTGAGTTTCTTCATGAACTGCTTTATAAATGCCATGCAGACAATTCCGTAGCGTTTCATACCTGTCAGGTGTATCAAGATTATCGCGGTCTGGTTCGTTAGAGACATACCACCCGGCAAGCGCCGGATGTTTACTATACTGCTGCCACAATTCGCGATAAATGACAGTATTTATTGCTAAATCCCGACGCATCATGCGGGTAAAATCCCAATTCCTGTCCCAAAAGGCAAGGTTAAGATGCCCCCCCAACCATACCTTAATACCATTTTCCGCCGCAGCATTCATAATGCGTTCTGTGTGGTCGGCAGACTCCCATTCCTGAAATAGTTCAGAATGATAATGCGTTCGTCCCAACTCCATTATACGAGCAATAATAACATCAGTAATTCCCGCATTTGCCATATCACCGAGTTCATTGTTCCAAAAATCTGGCAGCAGCATTTTATCTGGATATCTCGGTACAGGAGTACCAAACTCAACACCAAAATCTATAAAAGTGCCGGTTATTCGAGCATTTTTTATCATCTTTTACTATACCTTACAAATAAAACTTCATCCGGCGGCAATGTCATTGTCAATGGTTGTTGAAAATTGCCTAAATCAGCTTTTTTCCAGATATCATACAATCGGCTATATGGTGAAATCCCCAGCATTTCAGCATCAATATTAATATCACGCGGATTATCACCGTCACGGTTGAATACACAAAACCATCCTGAATCCGGTTTTGAAAAATGCTTTGTCAGCCATGTACTTGTCCAATCAGTATAGGCAATAAGTTTGCCAGTGACTCCATTCTGATTGCATTCAAGCATATCACAATCAGTTAGCAGTTTGAATGAATAATCATCTGTTCCTGGCAAATTGCCTCCCATAAAAAGTGGCGATGCTGCCATAGCCCGCATAGTCATAAATGTTCGTTTTTGCGGTTCATTTAATCCACTCATCCGATGAGAACCTTTGCCATTCATCAAAATATGCCCTACATGTTCTCCTTTTGCTGGATTCCAAACCTGCAACTCGCCAAAGGGAATCATGTCCATGTCCAGCCAGCATCCCTGTGGTAATTTATCTATTAATGGAAGAAACATCTCCCAACGTTCAAATACCCAGCGAAAATCCTCGCGGTCGTCCCAAATGTCGCCACTGGTGCGGATCATATTGGCCTTGAAGTAAATAGACCAACCGTCGGGGTTGTGCCCGTTGCCAGGCGACAGGCTCAACACGATATCGCGGGGACATTTTTCTATGGCAGCCACCACAGCGTCAACCTCAGGCGGCGATGGCACGATATCATCGTACTTGATGAAGTCCACACCCCAACTGGCCAGCAGTTCGATGATGCTATCATAGTACGCCTGAGCGCCAGACTTGCGCATGTCCACCCCAAAGTTGTCCGGACACCAGTTGCATGTGTCTGCGGTGTTTGCGATATCCCTGGCATGAAAATTCGTACCATAAATCAGCGTATTTTCCTCAATTGCTGCACGTGGAATACCACGCATCATGTGAATACCAAACTTCACACCAACGGCATGACAGGCATCTGCAACAACTTTAATGCCATTTGGAAAAAAGTTTTTTGCCGGTATTGGACGACTATATTCATCAAATAAAACAGTATATCCATCATCTTTGCCAGGGAACTCACGGTAATCCATATCATAATTTCTATACCAACCAGCATCAACAACAAAATATTCATAACCATGCGGCTTTAATCGTTCTACAAAAACATTCAGGTTTTGCAATAAACGTTCTTCATTAACAAAACAGCCAAAACTATCGTAACTGTTCCATCCCATTGGCGGGTTGGGGGTGAGATTGTGCATATTTTTACTCATACATTTCCTTCTTTTAAACCCGTAAAAGGTTTACCAAACTGTGCTTTAAAATATTTATTATCAAATAACGGGTAATTCTTAGTTGAAATATCACAGTCATCCCATATCACCTGAGAACACATAGTTTTCAGGTGATTTTCT
>CAZWZF010000083.1:0-14907 GCA_964638715.1 uncultured bacterium
GTATGATTGAAACTGGTGGTCGCATGGAAACATGGCCAGAAAAATGGGTAAAAGCGATGCGGAAATTGACTGATCGTTGTGACCGGGGTTATCGCGTTCGCTGTCCAGATGAACGCGCATTTACCGGTATACCATTGCCGGAAGTGCTGTATGTTGATTATCCGTCTGATAGTTCTACTGCAAAAGCTGGAGTTACCCAGTCTCTGGCATTTTTTAATTGGACTGACGAACCAAAGATAATTTCTGTTTATCGTGAAAATATTGGTCAAATTCATCCTGTGGAAGCTGAAAATTTTTGGACGGGGGAACGTGAATTACTTGACGGTGATTTTATCAGCAAGCGTTTGGAAGGGCGTTCTGCATTGCTATTGGATGTAATTCAATGAAAAGTAATATGAAGAAAGAGAATATGGTTTGGACATGGTGCGGTTGGGAACCGCTGCAGTTTTACCGTCGATTGGGTGGTTTTCATGAGGCACAGGAAGGGAATGCCGTGTGGGCGGATGACTGGCGGGCATTGCTTGATTCAGAAGAGTGCGCAGGTAAATTGGTGGAAGCCGGGATAAACTGGGTAACCACGCATTTTTATAAGGGATTCGGTTTAGAGTCGGAAAATGAGGAAATCGCCGCAACAGCTAAGATGATAGAAAATTACCACCGTCATGGCGTTAAAGTATTTACCTATATACAATACGGTACTGTGATGCCGGAGACGATACAGGTGGAAAACGAAGAATCGAAAAGTTGGGGAAGAATAGATTGGAATGGCAGGCATGACGGCCATCCTTATGAATATGGCGACCAGTATTGGCGTGCCAAACCATGCGCTAACCAACCGGGATTCCGTGAATATATGTTGAAATGTGTCGATAAAGCCATAGAAATCGGCGCGGACGGCATCTGGATTGACAATCTGCAGGCAGACGGATGCTATTGTCCGTGCTGCCAGAATGCTTTTCAGGAATATCTGCGGAAAAATATTGCCGACCCCTGGCGCCAGTTGGGAGTAAAGGATTTAACATGGGTGGCAATTCCCCGGGCGGAACGTCCACGAGATCCGGTTTATCAGGCATGGATGGCTTTCCGGTGTGAAGAAACAAAGACCAGTTTGCGCATGATGGCGGAACGGGCACAGCAACTTAAGCCGGATGTTTTGGTGGCTGTTAATGTCGGGATAGGCAATCATCAACGGGCTTTGATAGAAAACGGCAACTGGTTTGGCAATCTTGACTGCGTGGATTATACTTACGCGGAAAATGGATTTTTTCCAAATTGGAAAGACGGAAAAATTATCACACAAAGTTGGCCAATGGGGATAGCGGAATCAATTGGCATAAGTATTGTTCCGGGGGCCGGTAACCCGGGTGGCCGTGTACCTGACAAATCACAACTCCGGCAACTTTTTGCGGAGAGCGCGATTAATGGTGGTCATGCATTTGGCGGGCCATGGGGATTGCGCGGAGAGGATGGAGGTGCAGTACCAATTTTGCTGAGGGACGCTGAATACCGCAATGCGCATAGGAGTATGGTTGACTGGTACGCGGAACATGCTGAACTGTTCTCCGGCAGTGTGAATGCGGCACCGGTGGCATTGTTATACAGTAAAGAAGCAATGAGCGGTGATGAAAAGAACAGCAGAATTGTATTTGATTCCATGGTTCAATTGTTAATGCAGCAGCAGATTCCATTCCGTTATATCCTCAGCGACCGTCTTGAACAACTTAATGACGTTTCTCTACTGATTTTACCGCATGTATTGCCGATGAGCGATGAACAGATTGCTGTAATTAGCAACTATGTTGCAAATGGCGGACGGGTATTAGCAACTGGCAGAACATCAATGTATGATGAAAAGATGCGACAACGACATGACTATTCATTGTCGTTGATTTTCGGTCAGTCATTTAGTCAGAAGTTTGAATTAGAATATGGAAACTCAATTGTTGTAAACCCTGTTAACGGTTCTGTGTTTATCCCTGGTGAATGGGGATTATCAGCAAATTGCCAGCTTACCAGCGACCGTATTGCCCGTGCTGTTCGTGATGCTGTGGATATGCCGGAAGTAATTTCTCCACTACCGTCATTGGGTGTGACATGGCGTTTATTGACAGACGGCAGATACATGCTTGGATTATTGAATTACGATAAAAACGCGATTAACGGTGTAAGACTGCTGGGGAAAGGCGATGCGGCTGATTTAACTTTTTATAATATGGAAAATGAGGGTGTTAAGTTAGAACTGGTTGTTCAAAGAGGCACATGGCATGTCACATTGCCAGTATTGCAGGCAGAAGGGTTTGTCGTATTTGAAAGTAAAATTGAATTTAAATGAGGAGAAGATAATATTGTAATTGAAGATACCTATGTGACTAAATTACATGCGATTAATGATAGGCTATTAGAGTTTACAAATCCTGATTTTGCATTATCCTTGCATTGGGGATTTATTCACTGATTGGACGTTGCGAACAGGCATTGCACTTGGAATATATCCATCATGACAAATATTTTGAAATAATTAAAAAGTTTAATTCAACCTTTTTAATGTGGGTGAATGAGCTGATTTAATGTTGGAATCCAGACAGAAATTCCTCTTGATAACCACCAAGCATCATGATGGATTTTACATGTGGGAGATAGCGTTAACATACAAGAAGATTACCAATACCACATTTGGTCGCGCCGCTATCTCCGAATTATCAAAAGCATTGAATAACCGCGTGTTGAAACTGCATTTTTATTACTCGTTGATGGATTAGATACACCCAACATATCGTATTTACTTACGGGCATATCTTGAATATTTAAACAGGTGCTTACCGAATTGCAGATATTTATTGAAAGAATAATTATTAAACGGGATGGCAATAATTGGCAGGGGAGCTTAAAATACAAATTCCCCGCACCTGCTTTAACTGGCGCGAGGAACAAAGTTCTTAGTTTCGTAAAGTGTGGCAGGGCGTATGCTACGAATCCAGAACTTTTGAGTGGTGTTTTTTGATAAAGCAATCAGAAAAAATAGTTAGTAATAACAGTGAACCGATATATAATATCAGTTCACTGTTCACGTTCTAAATAAAAGATATTGCCAAAACTCGAATTTCAAGATACCCCTGTTGCGCGGTTCTATGCGCAGCTCGAAAACTTCGTCTTTACGATGGCGGTGTTCTGGTTTGATCAGTATTTGTGCGCTACCACGTCTGATCCGGTGCCATTGTCATAAGTTACGCCAAAGTCGCCACGCAATGTTAAGCCGACTATCGGGGTGATTCCCAAACGCGCAAGCGGATTTACCGCTTCTACGTAACTATTCAGACTCGTCAGTTTTTAAAATATTAAATAAAAGAACTCTCTTAATTTTACATTTATGGTGTAAAAAGGAAGAGATGGTAGAATAAAGGGACTCCTTTTTATGTTTTTGATAATTTATCCTGAAACTTGAAAAATCATCAAAACTTATAATGAAAATATAGAATAAAACTCAGTCATTGTCAATAAGAAATTAACGTAATTCTTAAAACATTTAATTTCTTGGAATGTTAGAAGCACAACGAAATCCTTCAGTATCACCTTCCGGTCCCCAACTATACGGTGTTGCTTCAGAACGATATGCGCTATACCATCACCCCTGGCGCCTTTGTTGCTGATGCTGGAACCGCCTACGGTTTTAACTTTGATGTTAAGAACTACGGCTCAGCCGACTTTGAAACCACCTATGTAGACAATATTCTCATTGCTGAAGTTTTACCAGGATAATATTAACAAGTGTTCAGTTTTTTGTGTTTAGTTTTCAGACATGATTAACATGATTTCAGGTCACTTTGATTTTCGAAGTGACCTGAAAATTTAATTGGCTTATGGAAAATCTATTATTTTAAACTACAGAACTGAAAACTGAAAACTTAATCCCCTTATAAAAAAAGATCCTATCAATCGATGTAAAATTAAATAATATGGGTATACTCAATTAAAACGAGATTTGAAGGAGATATACCTATGAAGATTAATCTTCAAAAAAAGCTGGTTACCCTGACACCGGATACTCCGGAAGAGCGCGTAATGCTGCAGGCGGTTTGGCGGTTGTTGATAGATTGTAATGGTGAAGCGCGTCAACTTGTACCGATTGGCGAGTTTTCCCCGGTTAAACATCATCCTGCCCAATTTGCCATTGAAGGCCCAGGGGCGGATAATCTGCCGAATATTCCAAGTGTTGTAGTTGATTTTGACTGCAAAGTATATTGCGATATCTGCAACCGAATTCAGGATGTAAAAAAAGGCGATTCCATCCCTCCTTGCTGCGGCAAGCTGATGGAATTTATGGACTGAGAAGAAGAGAGAAGAGTGAAGAGATAAAACGTGATTGATTTTGAGTTAGCGTCACCGAGACGGTGACGCCACGTTCTTATCTCTTCTCTCTTCTTCCGCTCTTTCCAAAATAAGCTAAAAACTGTATAATATCCCCATATTATTTGAGAGAAGGATATATAATGTCATCCCCTAAATACAAGCGTGTTATGTTGAAATTATCCGGTGAGGCGTTGGCTGGCGAGCGTGGTTTCGGCATTGACCCGGATATTGTGGCAGATATGGCCGAACAGTTGAAAGAGATTCATGACCATAATGTTGAGATAGGTATAGTGGTGGGTGGCGGCAATATTTTCCGCGCCCGCACCGGCACCAAAACCGCTGGTATCGAGCGCACCACAGCAGACTACATGGGGATGCTGGCAAGCGCATTGAACGGACTTGCATTGCAGGACGCGCTGGAGAAAGCCGGGGTACAGACGCGGGTTTTATCCGCCATCACCATGCAGCAGGTAGCCGAACCATACATCCGCCGACGGGCCGTGCGCCATCTGGAAAAAGGCCGTATCATAATCTTTGCCTGCGGAACCGGCAACCCGTATTTCACCACCGACACTGCGGCAGCACTGCGGGCAGCAGAGATTAATGCCCAGGCTATTATAAAAGCAACAAACGTAGACGGCGTATATGACTGCGACCCCAAAACTAACCCTGATGCCAAATTGCTGAACACAATTTCATATATGGACGCCTTGAAAATGGGGTTGAAAGTAATGGATGCCACCGCTATTTCGCTATCCATGGAAAATAAAATCCCGCTGTTGGTACTGGATATGCGTAAATCCGGTAACTTGCTGCGCGCAATTATGGGTGAAGTAATCGGCAGCCAGATTGTCGCAGAATAGTATTATGCAGTTTAATTATGGTCACTGAGACTGTCGAAGTGACTATAATAAATAAAAGGAGAAGATACATGCGTTATTTAATGTTATTTATAATGGGCATCATCATCTCTTTTTGTGTAAATGCGGTGACATTTCACCCATTAGTCAGCAAAACATCCCGTGATATTGGTGTCCTTAATTGTCCGCGGGCAATAGTAAATAATGAAACCACCCGGCAAATTGCCGTTGTTGATTTTGACCAGGACAACGGGAGCCGGGTGATTTTCTTTAATTATGACGCCAAACAGCTTCGCGATATTAACCTTGCATTATCCCCCGACAACTTTCCGACTGACCCGTTAATTGCCAACCCGCAATTGGCAGTCGCGGGAGAAAACAGCTACATACTATGCAAAAGGAAAGATGCCAATGGCATTGCTATTGAAGTAACCTGCCTGGACGAAGCCGGCGATGACCGCCCGGACATCATGTTGCCTGAAGGTACCGAGAATGGCGCGGCAACTTTGCTACCCGACAAGCACGCAATCATTGCATTTATCCGGGTGAAAAACAAAACCGCTGAGTTCGCTCTGACTATCGAAGACAGCGAGGGGGATTTCACTTCGCTAACAACGTTAAACAATCTATTTGACGGACAATACACAAAATTAGTTATCACCGGAATAAGCATAAATAAAGCCGGTCAGGTTTTAGTAGGCGTCGCACAAGCTGGCGACAACCCATATTCTTTCGTCCGCTCCTGGCTGTTGCAACTCACCATTATCAACAGAAAAATCACCAAAGATATCACCGTGATAAACAAACAATCCCTGTTTGACAGCAAAAATATGCCAACGGAACGCGCGCGATTGCTGGCATTAACCGCCGGGAAAAACGGCTACCCGCCACAAGTTTCCGTACCACTTTTTACCTCAATATCTCAAACAAGCGACGGCAATATCATCACCGGCGGGTGTAACAAAGACCCGTTTGTGCGGATTTATAATACCGCAGATAAGTCGGTATTGGCATATCCCGCATCAAATGCCGGCGGGCAGGCGACGGCAATAATTAACGGCGCGGACAATAAGAAAATCATCACTGTAAACGGTGCAAACAGCGGAGCAGTGCGGGAATTTACCATGGACATGAAACAAGTCCGCACCTGGAATATTCCCCCTGCATATAATTTATATAATCCGGTCAGCATAGCAAGCGATGAAAATAATGTGTATATAGTTACATCATGCAGTGGCGATTACTGTCTGCATCAATTCGATAACAACGGCAAATGGCGCTGGAGCCGGCAGATAAAGGCACCTAAAACATTAACTAATGCTGTGCCAATAATTGCCTGCACATCTGCGGATATAGTGTACGTAGGCTGGCAAATAATTGGGTGTGCGGGAGTAAGTTATGTAGATTGCTGGTTTGCCGACGGCTCTCCCGGTCCGGCGTTATGGCGCGATGCCGTGGTTGTAAAAAGCAAACCAACCGGCGGCATACCGTTATTCACCGGCGCAAATGGCAGGCTGTATATTACCCGCGACACCGATAAAGGATCGCGAGTATACACCTACTCGCCATCCGGGTCATTAATGCAAACACTGCCGCCAGAAGTAACCGGGGTCAGTGTGGTCACCATTAATGGAACCATGGGATTAATAAATAAAGACAAAGACGGCGTATTAATTACAAAATTCAGTCCGCAGGGAAAATCGATGGGCTGGAAAAGAGTAGTCCGCACCAGCATCAACTCAAAAGTAATCCCTTTCTGCGGTCACAATTGCTACCTGTGGAAATCCGATGAAGATAAAATTGACGAATATGACGACAATCTCGATTTTGTAAACTCAACCGAGGTAAAATTCACCGGCTTTGAAAACACCAGCGTAAACCCCTACGCCATAACCGCCACCCGCAATGATAAAATATATTACGCCACAAAAAACGCAGTGCTGGTCAGTGTAGAATAGGTGACGAGTTGACAGTTGACAGTTGAGAATTTTTACATCGATTAATAGGATTTAGAAGATAAATATGATGTAGAAATTTAATAATATTAACTTATACTATTTTTGAATGGTATAATTGCATACAGAAAAATACAAGGAATTATCAAAATATGGCAAAAGAATGGATATTAAATAGTGCTATGAACAGGTTTCAATTTAATTTTTCCCGTAATGTAGGAAAAGTTTCTGAGGAAATTCGCAAATGCACACCTAAAAATCTTGAAGATTGGAAGAATTATTATTTTGCTAATGTTAAAACTCAAGATCATTTAGTAGAACTCGGAAAAAGATTATATGTAAAAATTACAGAAGTTATTGCAGCAGAAATTGATGATATAACAGAAAATGATTGCATTTTATATCTTCAAGATGTAGTGATTAATAGAACTTTTGATGGTTATATGACTGAAGTAAAAACTATCTACGGTCAGCTTGAACAAATTTTAGAATGTAAAATTTCTCCTGCTTCAGATAAGTGGGATAGATTATATAGTGTTGATTTCTTTATTGAAATAAAAGAAAAGTTTATTGGAATTCAAATTAAACCTGTAAGCAATGTTTCTCATATACCACAAATATATAATGAGCATGCATTTCAACTTGAATCACACAAGAAATTTACAAAAGAATTCGGCGGGAAAGTCTTTTACATTTACTCAATTAAAGATGGGACTGTTAAAAAGATTCATAATTATGAAGTCATTGACGAAATCCGTGAAGAAATTAGAAGGCTTTCAGAATGAATACATCACATCAAATTCTAAATACTGATGCGCGAGACTTGTCACCGATAGCCTCTGGATCGGTGCAGTTAGTAGTAACATCTCCCCCTTATCCTATGATTGAAATGTGGGATGAGTTATTCATGTCTGATTCACCAGCAATAAAATCATATCTTGAAAAATTCGATGGTGATTCAGCATTTGAATTAATGCATCTTGAACTGGATAAAGTTTGGCATGAAATGTATCGCGTTTTAGCTGATGGTTGTTTTGCATGTATTAATATTGGAGATGCTACCAGAAGTCTTGACGGTAGATTTCAACTGTATTCAAATCATTCAAGAATTACCCAGGCATGTAAAAAAATTGGATTTGATATTTTACCTGTTATTATTTGGAAAAAAACAAGTAATGCACCAAATAAATTCATGGGTTCCGGCATGCTGCCTGCAGGTGCATATATAACCTTGGAACATGAATATATCTTGATTTTTCGTAAGAACGGAAAAAGAGTATTTTCTACAAATGATGAGAAAAAATCACGTAATGAAAGTGCTTTTTTTTGGGAAGAAAGAAACAAATGGTTTTCTGACACCTGGGATTTAAAAGGAGTTGCGCAAAAAATCACTAATGGGCAATCAAGAGACCGAAGTGCAGCATATCCATTAGATTTAGCTTATAGGTTGATAAATATGTATTCGCTGGAAGGTGAAACTATTCTTGATCCGTTTATTGGGACAGGAACTACATCAGTAGCCGCACTTTCATCAGTAAGAAACAGTATCGGTATTGAAATAGATAATACACTTACTCCACTAATCGAAGATGCAATTTCAACATGTAAAGATAGTGCAAACCAGAAAACATTAGAACGCATAAACGCTCACAAACAATTTGTCAGTGAATATAATGCAGAAAAAGGTGAACTGAAACACAGAAGTTCAAACTATGGATTTCCAGTGATGACTAAACAGGAAACTGAAATATTATTTTATACTATTAACAATATAACAAAAACTTCAGATAAACTTGAATATGTTGCAGAATATTCACCACTGCCAAAAATATCAGAAACATTTACATCATTAACTAATTCGTTAAGTCCACAATTAGAACTTGCAATATAACAATTAAAACGTCACCGAGACGGTGACGTCACGTATTAAATCCTACTAATCGATGTGAAAAATTCGTAATTTGCAATTTGCAATTTTTAATTACTTAATAATTCCCTTCAGCCCGCCAGATATCCAGCATATCTTCGTATCGTTTTAATTTCATGCCGGTGTATACACAGTTGCTGGTGGAGAATATGTAGCCGCCGCCGGGCATTCCGCTGAGTAAAGCGTATCTTACCGACTCTGCGCATTCTTCGTCGGTGCCGGTGTCCAGTTTTCCGCAATTAACGTTGCCGATTATACATACTTTATCGCCATGCAGCCGTTTTACTTCAGCGATATCTACGCCGGCTTGCGGGTCGATGGAGTGGAGCGCATGGGGATTTGCCGATACTAACTGGTCAATAATCGGCATAATGTTTCCGTCGGTGTGTTTGATGGTGTAGTAGCCCATATCGCGATATCCCTTAATTAACTTCGTCAGATATGGGGTTACAAATTCGCTGAATTGGTTGGGACTGAGGAAAGGGCCGACGTTAAGGCAATAGTCGGAACAAAGGGCAAATCCATCCAGACTGGTAATGGCTTTATAACGTTCGGCATTTGCCAGCGCACCGTTTACCCAATTTTCAGATTGCTGTTTCAACTTTTCCGGTTCATCGACTAACTGGTAAGAGAATTCCTCCATATTGTTGCCGTCTGGAATGCCATAAGTCGCATCGCCATGGAGCATCAGGAAATATTTATCGCCGCTTTTTTCGCGGATTAAATCAATCAGGCGCACTACTTCTTCAAATTTGCCGGGATTTGGATGCAAAAATATCGCGCTATGCTCAAATCTTTCGGCGGTGGCGATATATAAATCAGCCATATCATTGCGATGCAGTTGCCGCTCTTTCTCTTCCATTTGATCCCACTGGCCGTAACTACGATGCGATGGATGCAATTTCCCAAATGCTTCCATGGTTAGATAGAATACCAATTCAAAATGTGGAACCCGTCCGGTAAGCGGTTTGCGTTCCAATGCGGTAATAAATCGTTCTCGCGGCGTCATAATTAAGTCTCCTTCGATATTATCGAATGACTTAATTTTCAACAAAAGATTCTTTAATCCTTCAGAAACTTTAAATTCCCATATTTGATTGCCTTGCAGGTATATTCAAAAAAATTAGCGAATTATTAAACGATGAATTCTTCTGATGGTGAAATAAAACATAATCCTTATGCGGCGCTGCAGGTTGTAGGTTTTCGGAATTTTCTGATTAGCTCCTTGTTGATGCAGATTGGCATGGCAGCGCAGTCTGTCGCAATCGGCTGGGAAGTTTATCTGCGCACCGGACAGGCGATTTCATTGGGTTATGTCGGTGCTGCCCAGGCAATTCCCATGCTGCTCTTCAATCTCCCTGCCGGTTGGCTGGCGGACAGGTATTCCCGCAGAATGATACTCTTTATCAGCCGTTTGGGAGTTATTCTGTGCTCGCTGGGGTTGGCATATATATCGTATTATCATGGCGACACCCTTTTATTATATGGACTGTTATTTTTAGATGCCACCTTTATGACCCTGGGGTCGTCGGCCGGTGCGGCGATAATGCCAATGCTGGTTCCACACGACATGCTGGAAAACTCGATGAAATGGCGGTCAAACACCTTCCAGATGTCATCTATGATAGGTCCGGCGCTGGGCGGCCTGATATTGCAGTGGAGCATTCCCGCGACATACCTTACCAACGCGATATTCGCATTTCTATTTTTAATCATATTGTTCACACTTCACCTGCCTGTTCAACAGGAAAAGAAAGAACCGATGACGCTGCAATCCGTCTTTGCCGGCGTCAGGTTTGTCTGGGATAATAAAATACTGCTGTCCACCATTTCGCTTGATATGTTCGCGGTACTGCTGGGCGGCGCGGTTTATCTGCTGCCAATTTACGCCAAGGATATTCTCCACGTCGGTGAATTTGGATTAGGCTTGTTGCGTGCTGCCCCGGCAGTCGGCGCACTGGCAATGGGTACGTTGTTAGCTCACCTGCCACCGATGAAACGCGCCGGCAGCACCATGTTGTGGGCAGTAGTTGGTTTTGGCATCGCCACCATCATATTCGGCATGTCCCATATCTTCTGGCTGTCCATGCTAATGCTTTTCCTCACCGGCGTATTCGATAATATCAGCGTCATCGTGCGCCACTCGCTGGTGCTCATCCTTACCCCCGACGAAATGCGCGGTCGGGTATCCGCGGTAAACAACATCTTCATTGGCTCATCCAACGAAATTGGCGGTTACGAATCCGGATTAGTAGCGCAAAGATTCTCCCCGGTAGCATCAGTAGTAAGCGGCGGTATCGGCACCCTGGTAATAATCGCCATCTGGGCATACATCTTCCCGGTACTCCGCAACTTCGGTGCTTTATCCGGCGCGGTAGAACTGAAAGCGGAAGAAGAGATAACAAAAGAAAACCCGTAATTTCAATTGAGAATTGAGAATGGAAAATTGAGAATTATTAAAATTGCAGAGTAACGCAAAAAATCCTCTAAATCATTTCATTTCTCTAAATCCGTGGTTCAGACAAAAGAAGCGAAGAACATAAAAATATAATGTAATTGAGGACAACAGCATTATAATGATTGGGAGAATAAATCATATCGCAAGTTGTAAAGGAAATTACTGGTATTTTGGCGAATTAACACACATCATAAAAGTGTAGTATATAGTGTAGTAATTACCTGTTCTCGGAATCGATGTTAATAAAATAAGCACCAGAGGTAATACAAATGGCGCGAATAGTCTTAATTGTTTCTCTGATACTGTTCTATATGTTAGGACAATATTCACTGTCTAATGCCTTGCCGCACTGGATAATATCGATATGGATGCTGCTGTTTTTTGCTGCCATGGTGCTGGCAATGTATATGCGATTGCTGCCTGCGCTGGTAGTGTTGCCGATTATGGCGGTTGCATTGGCAGCGATGGCCGGAGTCAAATGGGAAGTAATTTGTTCTGACGTCATTCAGGACGGTTCTGTTCGGTTGGCAAAATGGATTATGGCGGCGATACTTGGCGCAACGTTGGGACAAATTGTGGAGAAAACAGGGATAGCACAAACCGCCATCAAAAATGCCGCGGAGTTAGGCGGCGACAAGCCATTTATTTTAACAGTAGTTCTTACCTTGGTAATCGCGGTGCTGTTCACTACCATCGGCGGGTTAGGCGCGGTTATAATGGTTGCCAGCATCGTCATTCCCATCCTGCTTTCACTCGGTTTGCGCCCGCTATATGTCGGATGCGTTTTCCTGCTGGCAATGTCGCTGGGTGGCGCATTCAACCTTACCAACTGGCAATTTTACATGACGGAATTAGGGATGACGCAGAAATTAATATTCAACTTCGCTGCCCCATTCGCCGGTATGATGTTTATTTTTATCTTAATTTTCCTGATAATCGAAGGGAAACGAATGGGCAAAGCCAAATTTAAAGCGGAAATAGATATTGACGATGACCACCCGAAACCACCAGCCATAGCATTGCTCACACCGGTAATACCACTGATTCCAATTATTCTTTCTTACATCATCCCTAAAATACGCGGTGAACAGCCGTATGACTTCCCGGTAATTGCCGCATTGTTGATGGGCATCGTATATGGCGCGATAACCGCGGTGCCATGGCGCAAAAACTCGGTACAGTTATTAACTAAATGCGCATTTGACGGCGTCACCGCCGTCGGTCCCGCAATAATACTAATGATTGGCATCGGCATGGTGCTGAAAGCAACCATGAACCCGGATGTAACTCAATATATCACCCCGTATGTCCAATCTGTTCTGCCCACCGGAGTAGGATTTGGCGACAAAATGCACTATGTTATCCTGTTTACGCTGCTTGCACCACTCGCGCTGTACCGCGGTCCTATGAACCTGTACGGGATGGGTGCGCCGTTGATGGGAATACTGAAACCGCTGCTGCCCCCCGGCGCCATAATGGGCGCCTTCATGTCTGTCGGTATGATACAAGGTGTATGCGACCCTACCAACACCCACAACGTTTGGGTAGCAAACTACACCAACACCGACGTCCAGGATATTCTGAAACGCACGATACCATATATGTGGGGATTAGCAGTGTTAGGTTTAATAATGTCGGCGGTGGCTTTTTTCTGGTAGAGGTAGATTAAACTGTAAATCAGACAAAACGCTGCAACTTTTTTATAAATTGCAGCGTTTTGTTTATATTTTCTGATTTAATTTAACTGCCAGAATCATCATGTCAATCATGTTAATCCTGTAAAAAATTACTTCTTCTCCACATTAAATGATATCCTGACATCTTCAAAATGCTGAGACAGGCTGCGGCATACTATGGTACACATATCGTAAATCGATGGATCGGTGATGGCATATACCGCACAGGGGCCGTTGCGGCGGCGGGATACCATACCGGCGGTAAGGAGAATTCCCAGATGTTTGCTAATGTTGGATTGGGTAAAACCGGTAATGGCTATCAACTCGGTAACATTCCGTTCCTCTTCCATTAACTCCTGCAACAAACGCAAACGTATCGGTTCGGAAAGTATCTTAAATCGACGCGCCACCATTTCAAGCGCCTCATCAGTCATCTTCTGTTTATCAGCCATCATTTTATCCTCTGGTTAATTATAACATACATATTACTGAATTGGAATATGGTGGTAAATATAAAATTTACCTAAAATATCAAGTATAGGCTTATAAACAATTGAAATATTACACCTTTTGTATTTACAATATATAAAAGGTATCCTATAATAAGTTCACTAAAAATTGCAATAAAGTAAAACTTATTGGTGGTTTAATCCACTAATAATCATAGAAAAAGTCAAATAAAGAACAAAAGGAATTATAAATATTGGATACTGTATTTACAATCGGATATTCAGGTTTTAATATTAATGAATTCTTAGATACTATAAAGAAATATAATATTTCTTGTATTATAGATGTAAGAAGTAATCCATTTGCTTCTGAATATCATAAAGATTTTAGTAGAAATATACTTGAGCCTATTTTAAAAGAGAACAATATCTTATACTTAAATTACGCCAGAGAGTTTGGAGCAAAACAAAATAATATTGATTTCTTTTCCAATGAAGGTTACTTAGATTTCCAACTTTTCATTAATTCCAAAGAGTTTTCAGACGGTGTTCGAAAAATAAGAAATGGTATCGAGAAAAAATATATAATAGTTTTAATGTGTGCAGAAAAAGATCCTATAAATTGTCACCGTTCAATAATGGTGGCACATGGATTAACCAAACATGGTTTTAACATAGAAAATATCCTGTCAGATGGAAGTTTACAGAATCAAAATGATATAGAAAAAAAACTGCTAAACATGTATTTTCCCAACAAAGGGCAATTATCATTATTAGAAGAACCAGAATCAGATGATGAATTAATAGAAAAGGCTTATAAATTGAGAAACAAAAATATGGGATATATGATTGAAGATAATAAAATTGATGACTTATATACGTTTTGATTTATTACAATTTTATATCTCTTTAAATTTGATTTGTTTTTATAATACTCCCTAACAGGTGCACCAATGTAATTGGTAGATATTTAAGATTTTATGTCTTTCAATTACAATTGTTCTATATTTTTTCATTACAATAAATTAACGGAACTTCTATATTAGACCCTCTGTTTTTTTGATTATTATAACTTTTTACGAAACTTTGCTAAGATTATTTCTAATCGATGAATTAAGTCATCATATGAAAGGATATCAACGATATTGTGATATTTTCGTTTAATTATTTCAAAATCTGCTTTCTGCTCATTATTCATACCTGTATCTCGTCCCATAATTACAATACCATTAGGA
>CAZWZF010000084.1:0-7638 GCA_964638715.1 uncultured bacterium
ACCATCCTCGGCGCTGATATCACTGATGAAGACCGCAGGAATATTCTATATAGAAATGCGATGAGGATACTGGGGGAGTGAAAGAATATACCTTTAAATTAACAGTCACAGTTGAATATATAGTCACAGTTTGGAAAGGGGCGGGAGCCCGGCTCTTCCAGGGAACGCCAATCTCCTGATTGGCAAGTGATAAAAATGATTGATTAAATGAAATCAGCCGGGCTCCCGCCCAGTTCCAAACGGTGACTGTATTTTATGATATTTCTACAAGTTGTTTCTTCACCACTTTGGTGAGATATTCGACTTCTTTTAATGGCAAGGCAGCACCAAAATAATAAAAAGTGTCTCTTGTTTTAATAATAACTCCTGACGAATAAATTGTAATTGAATTAGCGCTATCGCAATAAACATCCACGATTTCTTTTATAGGAATATCTATCTTTTTATATTTCATTTTGAAAAATAGGTGTTCTATGGTTATATTCTGACTATCAACTGACACCACAATCCGTGATTTTTTCGCTTTCAGGTATGCAAAATACAAGGTAATCATTGGCGCAAATATCAGCAATATCACGATACAGGTGAAAATTAATTCTCCCCTGCTTAATCCCTTTAGATTAACAGCAAAACCAACGCTTGCTAAAGACAATAGTGTTATGGTGAACACGATGAATTGAGCTATAATATATACCCATTGCCCGGTGAGTTGGATGGGTATGGTAATAATCACCCCAAGAGTTGTTCCCTGTATTCTGCTCTTCATATCTGCCGGCGGCGGTGTATCAACATTTAGCCTGGTATCTGACTTTAATCTTGCCTGCAATGGGTTATATATATCTTCAGGTTTTATAATATCTTCACATTCGATTATTGGGTAGTTAATAAAACTGGCAATTTTCGCGGCCTGGTCATAAACTTCACCATAGGTTTTAAAATGACCAATAGAAATATTTTTTGAACTATCATCAGAAGAAAACAATACATAATAGAAAGATTCTTCATCTATATTATCATCATATTTAAGATGATATGCTATATTGACACCTTTATATTCACTCAACTTAAAATGTTTGTCTTCAATAGATGGTACAAACCACCCGTGTGAACTGGTAATATCCTGGTAATGGATATCAATTGCAACTCGTTTTTTATTAGAGACAATATGAATGCCTGTTATGAAGAATATTAAGCCAAAAAAGCCCATACCCGGCACAAAACTTTCGTCTATCATTATTACGCCAAAGCCAATCAACACCAGCGCAAGTCCTGGAATCAAGAATGCAAGACCTGAAAAATTTCCACTTTCATTAATTTCTATTTGATTAGGTATTTCTTGTTTAATTTTTGTTGCCATTTTTTTCTTCTTCCTATCCCACCAACCCACGCAAATACAAAATAGATTTTTCTGCTATTTCCTCGTAATCATAGCTGTATAAATCCAGCGCCAGGCTGCCGGTGAAACCTGTTTCGGCGAGGGTTTTCAGGTATTCTGCCAGGTTCATGTCGCCTTCATACGGCAGCAGATGATTGTGGATGCCGGTTGCCATGTTTTCTATGTGGCAGTGGATAATTTTTGCGCCGACCTGGCGGATTGACTGCAGCGGGTCGGGGTCGGTGAGAAATACGTGGCCCAGGTCGAGGTTGGCGGCAAGGTGCGGCGAAGGAACAGCGTCAAACAGGCGCAGCAGGTCTGCCGTGCTGGATATTACCATGCCCGGTTCGGGTTCCAGCGCAAGTATTACACCCGCGTCCTCGGCAACCTTTACCAATTCTGCAGTGCGCTTTACCGTCAGGTTCCACTCCGCGTCGTCTTTTGTGCGTGCCCAGGCGCTGGAGATGATAAAGATGTTTGTGCCAAAATCCGGCGTTAATCGAATTGCCCGACAGCTTTGCTGAAACATATCATCGTCATAAATGAAATCTTTGTGATAACTGATGGAATGTGGATGAAGCCCAAAATCACCAACCTGTTTCCGTATAGATGCGACCAATTCCAGTGTCAGCAAATCCGGCGCCAGGTCAGGATTTTCCAGGCAAATCTCCACGCCGTCAAACCCGAGATGTTTAATTATAGAAAGGCATTCGCCAATCGGATATTTTGATAAAGGCTGGGTCCGTCCCGAAATTTTCATAAGTTTTTCCTTTGAAAATCAATATTGAAAAAGTCTACAGATAATTGAGTGATTTGACAATGATATGGTGAGTATTTGATATGGTTAGTTTTGTTGCCTGTCCTCGGCAGATTGTATCCCAGCAGATTCCGTTTGACACTCAATGCGCCAGTCAGTAATATAAACTTAGATTGTTTGCTGAATGAGGATCCCCGAATGCGTTTCATTTATTTTATGCTGCTGCTGATTATGCCATTATTAATTTTAGCGGGTAAATCGCTTGACCCGCGCACTACCACACTGCCGATTTACCTGCTGCCGGATAGCGCGGCGGTAGATGGCAAGTTTGACGAGTGGAACGGGATTCCGGCGTCGGCAACAGCGGATAATTTTAAATTTGCCATGAAAAATGAAGCGATTACCCCGTCGGATAGCTTTGCGCCATCATTGCGCTGCGGGATGAAAAAAGGCGGCAATGACCTGTATTTTCTTATAATAGTGAAGGATTCGCAGTTATTTGACGAAGACAGCGCGCAGTGGATGGCAGGGGATTATATCGAATTTTTCCTTGATTTTGGACGGGAAGCCCGTGATAAAGAAATCCCTGATTGGTATAAAGACACCAAGAAATGGCACACACCGCCGGGAATGGGCCAGTTCGGGTTCCGTCCGCGCACCTTGCAGGTTACCCCCAAAGTATTAAATACCGCAGGCAGCATTAATTGGAAAGTAGATTACACCTCGATACCGGTAGAAGGCGCCATTGCTTATGAAATGCGGCTGGATACCCGTTCAATATTAACCGACTTGAAAATAAAAGAGCTGCCGTCATATATCGGCATCGACATAGGACTGATGGATCAGGATTACAATATTCGCCTTTGGACAGATGGCTGGGCAAATGACCACGGTCTGTACCGTTTATTTGGCGATGGCATGGTTCACGCTTTTCCTAATCTATACGGCATGTTGTCGACTAAACCTCAACCCAAACCAGTAATGCTGCAAAATGAACCGCTGCCCAAAACATTTTCGGCTTTATTTGGCGAAGCTCCCAAAATTATCGACCTGCAAAAAGCTATCGGCAAAATAGACAACACGCGCCTTACGGATATGGTGTCATGGGATGGTATGCAGGGGGTATCCCTGAATGTCGCAACTGTAAAAAGCCTGATGAAAACAGCATCCGCGAATGTGCGCGAAAAGACCCTGTCGGTATTATTATTCACAACACAGAATGATGATGCGGTGAAGGCAGGCGTTGACGCGGTGTATAACCCGGCAGTTGCCATGGATGAATCCCCATACGTGCTGACATTGGTAAACCTGTTGAATGAAAAATATAAACTGGGATATTCAACGCAACTTCGCGCATTGGCACTGAACCCGGATTTAACGGTATCTTTCACCGCTATCCGCGCACTGGCAAAAGTTGGTGTTGCCGATGACCTGAAGTTTCTTGATAGCATACAGGCGACAGTGAATACCGACCCGGCACGCACCAATATTGAACGAAATGCCTATAAAAACTACTGCAACATGGCACGCGAGACGCTGACCACCCGCACCATGCCGATCACTATACCTACATCTACCCCGGTTCGCGCATTGCTGGCGGCAAATACCGACCTTGACCGGTTTATCCCTGCCGATGGCAACAATGTCTACAATGGTAAGGGTCTGCTGCGCAGTTGGCCGAAAACCGGTCCGAAAGAGTTGTGGCGTATGAAGGTGGGAAAAGGGAAAAGTTGCGTGGTGGAATCAAATGGCCGCGCTTTTACCGCCGCCATGGTTGACGGTATACAGGTTGCCATTTGTCTTGACCCGAAAACCGGGAAAATTTTGTGGAGCACCGAAATAGCCGGCAAGGATGTCGACGCCACCGAAGTTATTTCCAGCCCCATCGTTGACGGCGACCGGGTATATATTGTGCCAAACAGTAAAAGCCAGGAGTTAGGCGACTCCATCGTTTGCCTGGGGGCAAATGATGGCAAAATAATCTGGCGCGGCGAAGGCGACCTGCAATTCACCGAATCCAGCAGTACCCCGTTAATTGTCGGTGATGTCTTGTATTGCTGCCTTTACAGCGCCAAAGAAACACCTTTTTCGCCACTAGCGGCTATTAATAAAATGACCGGAACAATTATCTGGAAAGCACCAAAAACCGGACGACGCGGATCCGGCATCAGTTCACCGACTTACCAAATTATTGATGGTATGCCGCAAATCATCATATCGGTATACAACACTGGCACTAATGAAGTGTGGGGTGTTAATGCAAAAACCGGTGAAATATTCTGGCGATACGCGCCGAACGCGCATTACGGCCTGATTCCCTCGCCGGTGGCGGTGGATTCCCAGGTATTTCTCTGCGACGCCATCCCGCCTTTTTCCGCCTGTCTGCAAATGTATGTCGCCAAGGGTAAAATCCAGGCGCGGGAGTTGTATCGCGATAACCATCTGCAATGCAGCCTGTACAATACCCCGTCAATTGCTGATGGAGCGGTTTATGGGTTAAGCGGCAACTCTATGCAATGCACCAGCCTGGCAGATGGCAAATTGCTGTGGCGAAAAGAAGGGAAAATCGGCACAGCATCTCAACTAATCATGGCTGACGGACTGGTTTTTGCGCTGACTCCGTTTGATGTAGTATTGGCTGAAGTAACTCCCGCCGGATGCAAAGAAACCGGCAGCGTAAAGCACAAATTAGAACTTGGCTACCCGCAACAACCCACTATCGCCAATGGCCGCCTGTATATTCGTGGCGAGGATTGGGTGGTTTGTTATGATGTGCTGCATGGGAAGTAAAAAGTGAAACCGTGGCGTCACCGTCTCGGTGACGTGTTAAATATTAATGTGAGATTATCCCACATTAGTACCTTAAACCGCAAAAATGTTGATAAAAACATGTTTTTTATAAATTAATGTAATAACAAGATATTCACCGCGAAGGAACTCAAGGAACGCAAAGGGAGATAATAATAAAAATTTCTTTGTGTTCTATGTGTTCTCTCGCGGTGAATAGTAAATATTGGGTTGTGGGTGAAACCCACATTAGATATAATGACTGCCAAAGAGGATTACATAATGAGAATTATAGTATTGTTTGCTATTTTAATTGCTATATCACTCGTCGGAATATGCGCTGGAGTTGCGAAACCGACTGTGCCAGTAGCAGTTCAACTGACTAAGGCAACGGTGACTGCATTGGCAGATCGCTATATTTCCGCACGGGAAGCAAAACTGAGTGGCGTTAATAAAACCACTGTTGATAGTTTTAAATTTCATTTAAACTCGTTAAAGAACAATCCGGTTTTTCTGGTTAAACTGGTAAATGAAACTATAAATGCCCTTACACTCAGTCTGGCAAATATGAAATCTCTTGATGCATTGACGGTATCGTCAGCTTACCTGGTGAAGGCGCAACCGGAGAATCCACGGGCAATAAACCTGCTTGCATCAATTCTACATTCTGCTAAAAAATATGATGATGCAGCAGCACTGCTGGAATATTCACGCGGAATAGACAAGGAAAGCATGCTGATTATGCTGAACCTTGCCAATGTTTACCTGGATTTAGATAAAACTGACAAAGCAAAACCGTTGCTGGACGCTGTAATGAAGAAAGAACCAACTAATCGCGACGGCTATTTGTCTTTGGCATTATACTGGTATAAAAAAAATGACAAAATGAAAGCGAAAGAAATGTTGGATAAAGCTGGGCAAGTTGTGGGTATGGTGAGAAAAGCATCGAAAAAACATGAAGAAGATATACGGAAAGAAGACGTTAATGAAGCAGATGGGCTGCCTGTAATGGAAACTAAGATTGATAAATTGAAAAATCAAGTTCCGCTGACCACCGCAGATGCTATTGAAGACGATTTCCCAATGGTAGCGCAAAAGATACGGGAAAAATACGGCAAATTGCTGGATAGTGAAAAGATGAAAATGCCAAAATTGCCACAGGGAAAAACAAATAGCAATAAAGATTATGAAGATAATAAACCGATTTTTACAGAATGGATCAATGTTTTTGTCGATCGACAGAAAGATTTTCTGGTGAAAGAAAAATTTAAAGGCATGATTCCAGGAAGCGATGATGACGCGGCGGTAGAAGCTAAAGGCAAAGAAGTTGCTCGTGAAAAGCTGCGGGCTGCATTGGATATGGCTAAAAAGCAGCTTGCTATGGTGAAAAATATGCCGGGGGTTAATAAAAGCGATATAAAAACAGCCGAAATTGAAATTGCTAAATTAGAAAAGGAATACAAGTTTGAATCTACTACAAAACCTGGTGCAGAACAACCCATTTCGGATGTGCCTGCAGGATGGGATAGCGGCGGCCTATATTCACGTGCGAATTACTCGGATTACCTGATTATTTCCCGTTCCTACGAGAGTTATATCCGCAAGTTCTTTGCAGATTATAATGCTAAAGAAAAAGATATTATCGACGTATTTTCAAAAAAAGAGAAAGAGCTTAAAGACGCTCATAATGCGCAATTGGATAAAATGCAGCAACAGCATGATGCAGCAAGTGGCAAGAATTCTGCACATAATGATAAAGATGAACCGTGTGTAAGAGAGAGAATACGCTGTATTCGCGAGATGAATACCCTTCGCAACGAATATTATAAACAGTGGGTAAACCTGTATATGCCCCAGTATGCGCAAAAGATGAAACCAATGCTGGAAGATTACTGGTATGTTGAGGCGTTATACCTGCGCAATATGAACGACCCCAAGGTGATAGAACGCGAGTATCTGCGGGTGAAAGATAATTATATGAATTACGCCATGGAAGCCGCAAAACATATAATGATTGGTGTCGCTTTCCCTTATGATGCCGCGACTGAAGAAGAAGAAAAAGAGCTGGAAGCATTACTGGCAAAAGCAGAAGAAGAAGCCCCATGGGAACGGAAAAAGTTTGAAGGTGAATGCGCCACCCCGGATGGCGACTGGATGAAATGGATTGAAGACCACTTGTCATTTGAAGTATCCGCCGAATTTCTTACATTTAAAATAACTGCACGCACCATAGAACTGAACGCCTGGGTATTCGGTCCTGGTGCCGGGATTAAGGTTGATATGGTGGACGAAACAATGGAAACGTACACTGGTGTCGGCGCGAAATTTGAAGTAGGAGTGAAAGTTGCAGGGGTAGGGGTGAAAGCGGAAGGTAAAGGTGATTTTGCCCGCAAATGGACAAAATGGGATTTTCAAAACGGAACCTATAAGGAAGGTTATGGTGCCAAAGCTGAAGGAAATTTAGGAATTGGCGCGGTAAGCCTGAGCGGTGAAGCAGAGATAGACACCCAATTAAATGCCAAAGGCTCCGCATCGCTGAACGGAACTCTCGCCGGCGGCATCACATCGAAGGAATTAGGAAGTTTCGGCGGAGGAGATTGAGGAAGAGAGAAAATTGGAAGAGTGAAGAGTGAAAATAGGCAATCCTTGCGGATTACCCTTTTTTCACTCTTCTCTCCTCACTCTTCTCTCCTCACTCTTCTCTCCTCACTCTTCTCTC
>CAZWZF010000084.1:7738-14853 GCA_964638715.1 uncultured bacterium
TCACTCTTCTCTCCTCACTCTTCTCTCCTCACTCTTCTCTCCTCACTCTTCTCTCTTCTTATTTCTGCGGATTCGGGTTGATTGATGACATTACGCTTTTGGTCAGTTCATCAATCTGGTGCTGCATTTCCGGGGTTATGTTTTTATCCGCGCCTTCGGGAGCGAGTTCTCTTAGCTGTTTCATTGATAAGAGATTCAGCAGCAGGCTGAGGGCATTGCCGCCACCGGTGTTGCCTTCGCCGCCCATGGTTATTTGGGTAGACGGAACCAGCGGTTGTTTGCCTATTTTCAGCGCTTCTGCGAAGGCGGTTAATACTGTGGTGTAAACCTGGTATTCCGCGCCACCGAATGCGTTTACCTTTTGCTGGGTTGCGATACCTTCCGCAACACCCATCTTGGCTACCCGGGTAGAGTCAGCATTTGCCAGCAGCAGGGTGGAGTTCGCTTCCGCTTCGGTCATGATAACCTTGCTTTGCGCGTCCTGTACCGTTTTCGCCCGCTGAGCCTGCCCAATGTTGCCTTGTACCGTAATGTTAATTTCGGACTCGGTTAACTGGGTCTGCTGTTTCGCGGCGGCCTGGGCAAGGCGCAACTGTTTTTCCTGGTCAGCGGCTTCACCCTGGCGCTTATAGGTTTCCACCTGTTCAGTGGCTATTTGCCGGTCGCGCAACTGGGTATACATGGTTTCGATACGGTCGTCGCCGGAAACTGACCGCGGTGTACCGATAAGGACATCATGCAGTTTCAGGTTGTATTCATTGAAACGTGTACTCATTTTGTCGAGTGCCTCAACGCCAAGTTCCGAACGCTCCTGAATTAACTGGAGCAGCGTCCTGGTCTGACCGGCATTTTTGAAGAAAGCGCTGACCATCGGGTCAAGGCTTTGTTCCACCAGCAGTTTAACATCGCCAAATCGCTGGATAAGCTGCGGGGCTTCTTTATAATCGATGCTCAGCACAACGGACAACGGTAATTCCGGTTCGAATGCGTCTTTGGTAATCAGTTTAACGGCTGACAGGCCCTGGTCGAATCCATGTTCACCAGACGATGAAGCGTCCCATTTCAACACGAAGTTGGTGGTGGGAATTGGTATCACCTTGGCGGCGTCAGTGTTGATGGCGTATTTACCTGGCATCAGCGGAGTATTCCAAATACCGCGTTTGCCTTCATCAACTAACTCGCCATGGGTATAACTGTCGCCAGAGGTGTCGTCGCCTTTTTCACCGAAATAACTGATGACTACGCCGACAAAACCGACATTAATAACTGTTTTTGGCACGTATTTCACGGTTGCAAACAGGCGGTTGATGTAATATTTACCATCCAGCAGCACCTGGTTTTGCTTACCGCGCTGACCACCGGCAATCAGGAATTTTTCCGGGTCCTGGAAGCTATGATGATAAGTTGCCGACTCACGCGAGTTGTTGCCGACTGTCGGACAAATAATGTGGCCTTCACCCGGGTTAGAACCATCGTTAACAGTGACAATACCTATCCGGTCGTCACGTCCATCGATGATAATCGGGGTAAATCCATCCACTTCATCAATCTGGTCGCGCATCGCTTCCATTTCTTTGGAGTCGTCGCGTCCGCCCATCGGCAGGTAATGAACTCGTTCATCGGTAATAACCGCAAACAATGCTGTATTAATCGCGTAGGTACCTTCACGCAATATACCGCGCTGAGGACCGCGCTGACCACCCTTAACAAGAAACTCGCGGGCATCTAAAAAGTCGCTGACTACCTTACCCAGCAATTGCGTCGGTGAAAGCTGCTGGCCATCGCGGGCAAACAGGTAACCGATTTTACCCTGGTTGATGGTGATAAGGGGTACCGTGTAAACACGATAGATGAATGGGGAACGGAAGTGAATGCCACCGCGCAAAAGCTCCGGCTGGAAACCAGCTTCTCCGTGCAGGGCAATAATGGATTTATCAAGCGAACCCTTGCCTGACCACCATTTTTCCACAATCCCGACTTCCGTGGATCTGATTACCCGGATTCCAATCAAGTAGATTATGAACCAGAGAACCAGTATTACACCAGCTATCCACATAGCTACTGTAAAAAACATATAGACCTCCTTTATCTCTTAAACGTTGATAGCTTTGTTTGTTATCAGCCTTTCATGGCCAAAGTCTAAAAACGTAAAGTTTTAACTGAAACAATTGTATCAGTTGTATTAAAACCTTACCAATTATTCCCGTTGGAGTTGATTCTAAACATATTTTATATTTTTTGCAACAAAAATTTATAAGCAGCATCAATTATTAAAATAATTCTGGAAAAATAAAATAATTACAATTCGAATCACAAAATAAACGATATAATACCAGCATAATATAGATACATCTATTGGGGGAATCATCATGGGTATCAGCATAGGTTTGGTCGGTTTAGGTTCGTTTGGCAGTTGTTTCGCGCCATTATTTAAGAGCCACCCACTGGTTGACCGCATTGGGTTATGCGACCGCGAGGCGAGTTTGCTGGCGAAGTTTGCCAATGACCCTTTCTACCATGATAAATTGAACCCTCGCGATTGCTACGAATCGCTTGATGATATATGCAAGGCGGATTTTGATGCGCTGGTTATAATAACTCAGCCGTGGCTGCACGCGCCGCAGTGTATCCAGGCGATGGAAAGCGGTAAAGATGTCTATAGCGCGGTGCCGATTATCAGCCTGCCTGATGATGATGAAACGTTGGATTGGTGCGACAAGTTAGTTGATACCGTTCGCCGTACCGGTCAGCGTTACATGCTGGGAGAAACCACCTATTATCACCCGCAATCGATGTTTTGCCGGCGCAAAGCGCGGGAAGGCGCCTTTGGCGAGTTTGTTTATGCTGAAGGCGAATATACTCATGATGTTGATAATTATTGTAATCTGCGACAGGTAGTAAAATCCCGCACATCGAGTGCTTCCGGCAAGGAATGGTTGAAAATATCTGAGGAATACCAGAAACGCGGCATTTTAGGCGGGCCGATGCACTACCCGACCCACTCTGTCAGCGGTCCGGTATGTGTAATGAATGCCCACGCTGTGAAAGTAAACGCCTACGGATATAAAAACCAGGAAAATGACCCGTTTTTCACCAAAGATATCTTCAGTAATGAAATGGCGCTGTTTAAAATGAGCAACGGTGCAGTGGTGCGGATATTTGAAGCCCGTGAAACCCCCGGTTTAGTTGGAAAAGACAGCGAAGCATTCCGCATTTTTGGCACCCGTGGAGCATTTTCCGAGGATCGCTGGTTCTCCACCGGACGTCCTGATTTTTCGCAGATAAATATGGATGCTTTGCCGGTGCCGCAAACCGAATCGCTTGCACCCGCAGAGATGTTCGACCCGCTGCCGCCGGATGTAGAATTGGCATTCAAACGGCTGATGAATCAAAACCTTAACGAAGAGGAACTATTAAGCGTAGATTTCCAGCCGGCTGGCCACGGCGGTTCTCACCCATACCTGGTGAATGAGTTTGTTAACGCGGTATATAATAAGCGCCACCCGGAAATAAATATCTGGGAATCGGTGCGATATATGGCAATGGGCATAGCGGCACATCAATCCGCGCTTAAAGATGGCGAAACGGTCATGGTGGCAGACTGGGGAGATGCGCCGGTGTAAGAGATAAGGTGATACTATCGGATTATGTTTATCGTATACAAAAGGCTTTATAAAACATGTTTTTTTAATTAGAGATTGGCTCCTTAAAAGCCCCTCCCCGGTTGGAGAGGGGAAGAACGACTTTCAGTGATTGACACCGAATGGCGAAGCCATGATGGTGTTTTAATTTTGCATTTTTAATTTTTAATTCGTTCTCAATTTGTCATTTGCCATTCGCCATTTGCAATTTATTTCTGTAACCATATTTACAACCACAGGTAATCCGGTGTACAATCGTGGCAGAGGATATATTTATGACACAATTGATATTGAAAAGCCCTTTATTTACCGACTGGTCGGAGCAATATATTAAAATTGCTCTGCCTGGTATTGAATCGGGTACCGCGTTGAAACTTGATATTAATGGCGTGGCCGTTGATTTTCAGTATACCGGGGAGCAGCGCGGAGACGGCGCGGAGATAATGTTGTGTCTCGGATTCGGCAAGGATGAGAGCAAAACTCTGACATTTACGCCATGTGCTGATAAAAAAACGGATTTGGCGCGGGTGGAATTGTCATTGTCGGATAAGACCGCGATTGGTGTTGCAGGCCGGGAATTAATTGTTGGTGATGCCGCGCCGTTTGTCGGATTTGCCGGGTTGAATATGAAAAGCCGTATTGTTTGCGACGCGGCGTTTGAAGGTGCCAGCCTGTCGCGAATCAATGATGGGCCGCTGTTTACTGATTATGAATTGGCGTATCGTTATGCCGGGCATCGTTTTTATACCATTAACTTTCGCTGCTATAAAAATAATTCATATATCGAAGTGGCAGAGCGGTTTGGCTTGCAGATGGGTTCAAAGTTGATTTGGACTATAAATCCTGATAATAACTTCACCCATATAATTTCCCGCGATTCGTTTGAAGGCGACAATCAACCGACAGTTGAGCCATTGGGCGAGGAACATCCTCGCGACGTGCTGTGCCGCCTGCAAATGCCGGTACTCAGCGAATATTTCATCCCCAACAACCGCGGCTGGTTCTCATTTTTCAATCAGCGTGACGAAAAGCAGGGAATGTTTGGAATACTCGGGTTATATGGAGCCAGGTGGCAGCAGCCAGTAGAAAATATGCCGGAACTGCTGGACAGTAAAGGCACTATCGAGTGGAATGCGTCGTTGGAAAGTGGTGCGCGGTATTGGCTTATTTACACCGGTGCGGTAGAAAAGGGTTTCACACCCGACCATCGACTGATATTCCATCGTTTGCATGCTGAGTTCAACGCGCTCCGGCTTGATGAACACCTCGACCTGACCGGCGAGGTTGAATATGACACCAGCGTTGCCGATGCACCTGGAATGTTTGACGTGGGGAACTATCACGCGGATGCAAAAAAACGACTCGCAGCTTTCCCGGCATTGCAGGCGGTATTGCCTGATCCTAACGATTGGCTGAAAGAAAACGGCGGCATGCACATTGCCTGTTTCCGCTACCTGCTGGAGCCGAACGCTGATAACGCCGCGAATCTGTATGACCAGTTGATTGCCCGTTTCGAGCGATGGGTATTTCAATTCCAGGGATATCGGACAGAACAAAACGATTACATGAAAAATGTTATCGGATTCTCGCGATTTCTGCGGGGAATGCTCATCGGTTACGAGCAATTGCGCCGCGATTGCGTGCTAACCAGTGAGCAGGTTGGCCGATTGAATGCCTATTTCGTCTTTGCTGCCCGCCGCATAAAAGATGAAGGCCGCTGGCCACATTCCCGCACCGCGATACATCCTGACCACCCGGAGTCTACCCGTGACCTGTACAACTATGGCGGTGAACACAAACCCGACCGTTTGTACTGGACTAACAGTCTGCCAAACTTTCAGGGTGACCCGATGTGCGCGCTGGCGCAACTCTCCGCCATCTTCCCCGACCATCCGGATTCCAGCGAGTGGCAGCGTTTTGCTATTGATGATATTGAGAACCAGTTGAATGCCTATTGCGGAAAAAGCGGTGCTTGGGAAGAATCAATTAACTACGCGCTATATACATTCTCCTACTTTATAATTACCTTCCGTGCTTTGAAAAACCGCTGCGGCATCGATT
This sequence comes from uncultured bacterium, assembly GCA_964638715.1. Taxonomy (GTDB): domain Bacteria; phylum Armatimonadota; class Hebobacteria; order CAIYQO01; family CAIYQO01; genus JBAXQQ01. The sequence goes on from CAZWZF010000084.1 coordinate 13,441, forward strand.
ATTTTAATGATGAACGGGTGCGCCGATACGCGTCCTGGTTGTGCCACTTCCTGGGGCCAAAAGACAAGCGCTGGAATAAATATACCTGGCCAGGTGTCGGCAATGCTGTATGTCCCACTGGTGGTGGTGAATATATGCTGTGTTATGCTGCCGAATTGGCGATAGACGACCCGTTGCGCGCCGACTGCATAGCGGTATGGCAGCGATTAGAGGTGAATTGCAGCCTGGGTGAACATTACCCGTCGGTGATGGGCGCAATGGCACCAATAGTAACTGAGCAATTGCCATTGCGACTATTGGGCAGCGAAAATATGGATGAGATTGGCGTTGCCATGCGCGACAAGCACACCCAGCCGGATGAAAGCTACCTGTTCCAGAAAATAGGTTTTGCCAAGGACCATTACGAAGCCGATGAAACCGCCTTTAACTGGTACGCAAAAGGCACGCCGTTGTGTATGGATTATGGAACCTACACCGGCGAAGTTGGTGTGGGCAATGCTCATAATATCATTGATATTCCCGACCTTGACCCGTTGCGACGCGGCTACCTGGCCGACCATCTGTTTACTAATGCACTGGATTACACCCGCTGCGAAATGCCGGTGATATTAAAATTGCTGTGGGGACGCACGCGCAGTTTTGACGAAGTTGATAATTTAAAAGGTTCGGATAGCTGGCTGAAATGCCCTTATTTTTATATCGGCGACCGCAACCCGGTGGGTCCAAAATGCTGGAAGGTACGGCAGATTTTATTCGTAAAGCCAGACTACATGGTGATATTTGACCGTATTTATGGCGATATCCCCCATCGTTATTGCCTGCACGTAACCGGCGACAATCTTCAGCGCGACGGACAATTGCTGAGTGCCGATGGCAGGTTTGACCTTGACCTGAAGGTATTTGTTCAGCACCCAACCGAGTTTGAGATGCAAACCGGCGAACTGGTTCCAAACCTGCATCCTGGTTGCGGTGGAGATGAAAACCGCAAGAACCACGCGCAAAAATGGTTCCGTCTGTATAACCATAATGATGGCATTTATCGCACACTGCTGTTTGCCCAGGAACGCGGACGGGATGTGCGGATTGAGGCGGTAGGCGACGCGGGGATGAAAGTTACCACACCCGAATACACTGATTATGTATTCCTGCACAATAGCATGGTGTACCAGCCGGAGTTCACCGGCCGCGCCGGCTGGATTCGCCAGTATAAAAACGGCAAAATAGAAGCCGTAGTGCCTGATGGCGAAAGCATCACCGCATTCGAAAAAACAATAACCGGCCGCGGGCCATGGCACTATAATTTAGACGGCAAAGAAAATACTGTTGCAGAAGGGCCAATGCCGAGAAAGATTATAGTAACCTAAAATCTCGCTAATTATTACTATACCCTCAAAATTATTTTAAAAATAATCT
>CAZWZF010000085.1:0-14829 GCA_964638715.1 uncultured bacterium
CCCCTATTCCCCTTTTATGGCCTGCAATATACAATGCGAGTACGGTAGTCTTAACATATCATATTTTATTTCAGCTTGAACATTAGGGAAGTTTTGTTGGGCTATTTTTAGATATTCATCTTTAGTCCTGACATTTCCGCCACGGTCGTTTTTTAACAGCCAATGCGCCACTGGATGCTGTTTTACCTCGTAACAACCATCCATAGTGATAAATCTTCCGCCTGGTTTTAGTGCTAATAAACGCTGTGCTTCATCGTCTTCCAGGTGATGCAATACACCGATTGCAATTACTATATCAAAACTGTCCACTACCGAGAATGAGCTGACTGGTGAACAGATGAAGTTGCCGCAATCGCCAAATCGTTTTTTTGCGGCATTAATATATTCAATACTGATATCAAATCCGGTATATTTTATCGATGACGGTAAAAATGCTGCGATATCTGCCGGTTCGCATCCAATGTCTAAAATAGATTCATTACTCTTCGGCTTAATAATTTCATTAACCAGCCTATTGCCGCAATTTTTTGATATTAATGTAGTGAAACATCTATATATGCCCGGGAAATGCAGAATATTTTTTAACTTGTTTAAAATCATGCAATTATTATATCAAAATCACATGTGATTAATATTAAATTTTACTTCATCTTCATCAATTACTTGCTTTCAAAAAGTTTTATCAATAATATTTTTTATTTGTTGCGTTAGATTTTTGTTAAACAAGACAGAAAATGCTATACTTTCACGCGTTAATGTTTTTATATTTTCTCTACAACCTGTTATCATTAATTTTTAGTCCGATTTTATTTATCGTATATCTGATAAATGCTATGACTCGCCATAACTTGATTAAAGGTACTTGGCAGCGTTTTGGGTTTATTGCTAAACGTCAAAATGCAAAAGATGTGCCATTATTTTGGCTGCATGCGGTATCAGTCGGCGAGACCATTGCTGCACGTGCGGTATGGCCGGAGATACAGAAAGCTTTGCCGGATTGGAAAATGGCGCACAGTACCTTTACAGATACCGGAATGGGTGAAGTAACAAAAGGTGTTGATAACAAGGGGATAATCTTCTATATGCCCTTTGATTTCTTCATTTGCGTGTGGATGGTATTTGCCAGGCTGCGTCCGCGATTATTAGTATTGATGGAAACAGAGTTATGGCCTAACTTGTTATTCATGGCAAAGATGTATGGCTGCAAATTAATGGTGGTTAATGGCAGAATTTCTGATGATACCGCGCGGGATGCCCGCATGGCGATATCGCTTTATCGCTGGATGACCAGCAGAGTGGATTTGTTCTGTATGCAATCACAGGAAGACGCTGCCAGAATTATCTCGTTAGGAGCATCGCCAGATAAAGTAAGAGTGACTGGTAATGTTAAGTTTGACCAGGCGATGGTATCAGTAACATTGGGTGAAGAAGCTATTTTGCGGAATAATTTGGGACTTAAACGCGATGAGCCTGTTCTGTTAGCTGGTTCTACGCATCCCGGTGAAGAAGAAATTGTCATGCAGGCATACCGGATAGTAAAAAAGAGCAACCCCGAGACCCGTCTTGTGATAGCTCCCCGGCATATTAACCGCGGCGCGGAAATTGAAGAATTGATAAAAGCACATGGCTTTGCCGCCGTACGGAAAACAAAGATTAATGAAGATTTTATCGTACCGCCGGATGCAGTGTTAATTCTGGATACAATTGGCGAGTTGGCGAAAGCATATTCAATGTGTACCGCCGCATTTGTAGGCGGCAGCCTGATAAATGTTGGCGGGCATAATATTTTAGAACCGATGGGATTAGGCAAGCCGGCTATATTTGGACCGCACATGAATAATTTCCGCGATATTACTATACTGGCATTGAATAACGGTGTTGGTTTTAAGGTGGAAAATGCAGAAGATTTAGCAGCACGCTGGTTGGAATTCCTGCAGAACCCGGATTATTGCAAAAAAATGGCAGATAAGACCGTTGAAGTTATCGATATTCATCGCGGCGCAGCGAAACGCTGTGCGGATGAAGCGGAAAAATTAGTAAGAATGTAGTTTTTGATCCGGACAAAATAATGGATATTAAACCTGAAATTCCAATATTATTTATATTCTTAACATTAAGAATTGTTCTACAATAGCAGATTTAATTTACTTGGGATATAACATCATTCAATTAACAATACGAGCTGATTTAGGTACAATATTTATTTTGTAAAGGCGGTCATTTTTATAATGGCCGCCTTTTTTTTGTATAATCTATTGCTATTGCTGATAAATAATGTCAAAATAGCGCAACATAAATTTAGGAGCATGATAAAATGCGACAGCCAGATTTTAACAATTTGTTAGCAGTATTAAGAAGAGATAAGCCATCTCGTCCGACACTTTTTGAGTTTTTTTTGAATGGTCCATTATATGCAAGATTAGCTGGCATGACCGGCAATGATAATTTCGACTGGAACTCTCTGGAGGGGCGCAAAACTGTGATGAAAGCGAATTTGAAAGCCGGGTACGATTATACTGTGATGCAGGGAGCACAATTTGGCTTTCCCGCGAAACAGGTACTCCATCAAAAAAGCCGGTCGATGAATGATACAGCAATTATCGTTGATCGCGAATCATTCGAATTATATGAATGGCCGGACCCGGAGAAATGCGATTATGGCATGGTTGATAAAATGGCTAAAGAATTGCCGGATGGTATGAAAATTATCATCTGGGGTCCGGGTGGTGTGTTGGAAAATGTAATGCAGTTATGCGGTTATGAAAATTTGTGTTTTATGATAGCTGACGACCCGGATTTAGTGCATGAAATTTTTGAGAATGTCGGCAGCAGATTTATTAAGTATTACGAATTATCAGTTAATCACGATGGGGTAGGAGCCGTCATTTCCAATGATGACTGGGGATTTAATACCCAGACCATGTTGGCTCCGGCGGAAATGCGTGAATATGTAATGCCTTGGCATAGAAAAATTGTTGAAACCATTCACGCGGCAGGAAAACCGGCAATCCTGCATTCATGCGGTAATTTAAAGTTGGTAATGGATGATATCATTGATGATTTAGGCTATCAGGGAAAACATTCGTATGAAGATAATATTCTGCCCGTCGAAGATGCCTATGAATTATGGGGAAGCCGCATTGCGATATTAGGCGGCATCGACCTTGATTTTGTATGCCGCAGTACTCCGGAAGAAGTGTATAAACGCAGCAAAGCAATGATTGAAAGATCCGCCGAACGCGGCGGGTATGCCCTGGGTACTGGAAATAGCGTGCCATATTACGTACCTGACGAAAATTACTTTGCAATGATAAAAGCAGCAAATGAAGAGTTTTCAATTTAAAAATAGAACAAATTTAACGGGATTGTGTCATATAAATCATGAATAGGATATTAATTAAATATTTCAGATATGCGGTGGTAATGCTGTTATTTACCATCGCTATTTTAATACACGCGGGCGGTGCTCCTGACTTAGATAATAATTTCAGCGAAGACCTTGATTCCGATATGTATGATTGTGCCGTAAATCTGACACATCCGGCAGGCGACCGGGCGATAAATGTAAAATTGTATCTTGAATGGCAAAGCGATCGCGATTGCATTCGTTTAGATATCTTAAATAATAATGTAACAATTAATTCGATTAAAGCTGGAACAATATTTAAAGCAGGAAGCTTGAAAATTAACAGCACGATAGAAAAAGAAAAAAATATTGAAGTAATTAAGTTCAGCATTCACCGCCGTGGTGAATCATTGGCGATATTTGATGCGGAAAGAATGCTGCTTAATTGCCAGGTTAATCATGCTCCCGGCAGTATTGGCCGATATGTAGCCGGCGGTGAAGGCACTATAGATATAAATGTAAACAAACTGGAACCAGTATTTTTTACTGACGATTTTATGCGCACAGCAGATGACCAGAATCAATGGAAAGTGGCATCTGGCGAATGGGAATTGCGCAGCGCGTGGGATGATGTGGTGAATAGCGCGACTACCATGGATAAAAAAGAGTATGCGCAGAATCCATTTGCCTGGGCAGGACGCGCAAAAGATGATAAAGCAGCGTTCTGTACCGCGGGACTGGATACCTGGGAAGACTATACCTTTTCAACATCTATATGCCCCGGCGGCGATGGTGCGGTTGGAATTGCTGCTAACGTATCCGGACAGAATTATTTGTTAGTCAAATGGTTGTCCGCGTCAACACAAAATGCAAATGCAAAGAAAATCACCCTGTTAAATGTAGCAGGTACTGCTCAAACCGAAATAAAGTCTGCCGACTTCGGCTATCTCCCCGGTCAGTGGTATCGTCTTTCTATAATCTCCAACCTTTCCGGCGTTCGTGTGTTAATAGATGGTCACGAAGTGCTTTCTTCGCCGCCGGTATTTCCTTCCCGTGGTGGTGTTGGTCTATATTGCGACGGCAAATCCGGTGCTGTTTTTGATGATGTTTCAGTAATTGGCAGCGGTATAAATGAAGATATCATTCATGAGTCGCAACAGGCAAAGATAAATGATAAGTTTAAACAAGATAATCGCGGGATGGCTGTTTGGGCAGCGGTGAAATCAGAATGGAAACCCGTACCCGGTGCACCTGGATATTTAGCACATCGCAGCGAATTTTACGGCAGTCATTGGGTGGTAATGGGATTAAAAATTCCGGCGGAATCATTATCTGGGTCGCTTGATATTATTTTATCGGGCGATGGCAAGTCAATTGATAATGGTTATCGGTTGTCAGCGCGAATGGGAGCAGCTAAAGATATACCAGAGTTGGCGATTTATCGAAACGGACTTGTTGTCGCTACCGGGAAATTAGGAATTGAACCTGGCGAAGAATATAGTTTGAGATTTAAACGTCTAAAAAGCAAATTTATTTTCACCGTAGATGATGAAGTAAAAATAAGTTATGACGATGCTAATCCAATAAATGGTTTAAAACCGGCGTATCATGTTGATGGCGCATTTGCCGGTATTGGCGATGTGCTGGTAATGGGTGAAAACAATCTGGATTATGTGTTTACCGGCGCTCCTGCAGACTGGGTTAACGAAGGAACATGGGAAGCCACCACCCGCTGGTCGTGTGCACCGCAATGGTCATTTCTGGCTGGTTGGGGAGCAAGTGATGTAGCACTGTGGCACAAGAAGATATTCACCGGCGACCAATTGCTGCAGGCGTTTGTCGGCGTTAAAATGGAATACCCGTATCAGCGCGAAATTTATGATAACCGCTATCGCGACTTGGGAATTACAATTTGCGGTGATGGTAAAAATCCGCGATCTGGATATTCGGCAATTTATGGAGCGGATTCAAAAGATGGCACAACTCAGAACGCCAGAACGATTTTATTGCGCAATGGTGTAGAAGTGGCGGAAAGTCCGGTGAGAATGCCGGGACGCGATACCGCACATAATAGCTGGTTTGATCTTGAATTACGCAAGCACGGAGCAACGGTTGAGTTTTGGCTGGGTGGTGTGCAGGTATTAACTTATACCGACCCGGCACCTATTGAAGGCGGCATTCCTGCGGTATGGACTAACGATAATGGCATATCAGTCGCACGGGTCAGGTTGAATTATGCAAATGCGCCGGTTGCCAGAAAAGATGTTCGCGTACAAATTGACCAGCCGGAATATGGCAACTGGATAAATATCGGCGAAACTATAAATATCAATTTCCCAAGATTATGTTCAACATCTGGCAGGCAGGTAAAACTGCAAATTAAAAAGCATACCGCCCCCGCAACAGAGGTAGACGATGTTATAAAGATAGTTGGCAATTCCATAGCGTTTACCCCAAAAGTTGTTGGAGACCACTGGTATGAAATTACCGGTATTGATGGTGATGTGATATCCGCGCCATTTAATTTGATTATAACTGCCTTTGATAAAACAAAGACCATTGATAATTCTCACGCGTTGTATCTTTACAATTTTGATACTGGAAAAGGAAACCGGGTATTTGATGTAAGTCCGATAACACCGGCATTAAATATAAATATTCCAACAAACGCCAAGGCAGATTGGTACAAAGGTGGATTGAGATTATCATCGTCAACGCCATTAGTTAGCATCGGTACAACGTCAAAATTGCAGGCAATTGAAAAAAGCAAACAGATGTCAGTTGAAATATGGTTCCTGCCTGACACATTGTATCCCAATAATGACTTGGCTGAGAAATGGTTTGGTGTTTTCTGCACCTCGCAAGTTTCACCTGATATGTCGATATTCAATTTTGGCCATCATTCCAACCGGGTGATAGCCGCAAATATGTATAGCAGAATGGTTGAAAATGGACAAACCACTGTCGGTCGGTGCAAAGTTGGTCTGCAGCATATTATGTATACCTGGAATGGCACACAAACATCGGTATATGTGAATGGCGTATATACCGGCGGGAATGCTAATATCGCCTGGATGCCCGAGCAGTGGAGTAAAGTAATCGCCACCTGGCCGCCGTTATTGATTGGCAATGATGTCAGCGGTCTGCATGGGATTATGGGTACATTTTACAGATTGGCAATTCACGACAAAGCATTTGAACCGATAGAAATTATGGATCGATATACAGCGGGACCATCAGTACGTTAACAATGCAAATAACCCGCCGAATGTGGTGATATTTCGATTGTTTTCAGGCGTTGTCTGTGTTTCGCTTAAATAATTGCCGCATACATCAAATTCAATCGCGGTAGTGATGCTTTCGTGGTAAGTATATCCAGTGATATTGCCGCAAAAGATACATTTCCCCAGGTTGATGTGGAAATGTTCGCGTATGGCTTCGCTTACTTGCTGTATCGTCATATTCGACTTCAAATCGATATATTTCAATGATGTTGTTCCATTGATTTCAGTTTTTACGTACAGGTATGGTTTGAAATCCATATACGCTGTTGTAGTTTGTGTTTGTTTCTGCATAACCTTCTCCTTATACTGCTGCTTTGCAGGGAATGAATTTATTTACTATCAGTTGAATAGCCGCAATGTCATCAACATAACAATGGTAAAGTTTATTTTGGGGTTTATCGAATAATTCGCAAGGAGTTTTCGCACAGACAGACCATTCTGCCGGCAATAGCAAGATAAGCAAAGTATTGTCATTGATGGCGTTTGTTTGCTGGTATTCCAGGTATGCTTCCCAAACATTGTGATTTATTACATTCGGGTCGATTATAAGTATGACCGCGTCGGAAAACAGCATATCCAGCATATTTTCCGGACGGCATATTACTGCATCGTTGTCTTCAGCGGTTTTAGTTATTTCCGCCGACAGTTCATCACAATTTGTGGATAGGATAATCTGCATTTTTGCACCCCTTTGTGTTTGATGAATATATTATTATCCAGCAGGGGTGCAACAATCTGTCACTTTAGTTTTTTGTTAAAAAATTATTTGTATTTATTTTCCATCGCTTTTATTTCTTTCTTAACGCTTTTTATCAGTTTATCCGGCGACACTACAACCGCCTTGCTGCCGAAAGACAACACCCAGCGGGTGACAGCTTCGAGTCCGTTCACCGACATTGCTAATTCGCAATCGCCATTGGGGAAATTGGTTATTTTTTGTGTTTTGTGCCAGATTCTTTCTCTTATATAATTGGCAGTTTTTTTCTCGAATTTAATTTTTACAGTTATTTCTTCGCCAGATATATTGCCAAATTTCTCTTCGATTTGCTTGTTAATTTCCTTCTGGTCCGGCTTCTCAAAATATTCCTGCAGCAGTTTAACTTCCTTAATCCTGCTGAATGCGAAATCACGTATCTCTTCTCTTTTATGGCAATACCCAAAGAAGTACCAGATGCCATCAAAATGGTAAATATGGTAAGGGTTTACTTTTCTTTCTGATGTTTCATCATTGATAAAGCTGTGATATTTAATTCTTACAGTCTGGTTTTTCTCAATTGCTGTTAAAATATCGGTAAAATAGATACTGTCATCAGCCCGATCTATCAATTCATTATTTTTTAACAGTGATACATTTTTAGAGATATTGTCGAATTTGCCACTGCTCGAAGCCTGCATTTCACGCATTTTATCCAAGGCGCCTTTGATAGCTTGCGAATACGGGGTGGTACGGAACATTTCTGATACCTGCATGGCTATCCCCAACGCTGCAACTTCTTTATCGTCAAATGTTTCCGGGGCAAGGTTGAATGCTTTTTCGTAATAATAGCCTTCTTCGCCTTTGGTGCGTGAAGTTTTCAGGGGTGCAAACATCTCTTCGCGCATCATTTTAATATCGCGTTTTATGGTGCGTTCGCCAACATTGCACATATCGGCAAGTTTCGTAATACTCGGTTTTCTGCCGGATGCGATTTCGGTGTGGATTTTAAATATTCTTGATACTTCTATGCGATGATTTGCCATTATTGACTCCTTGTTACCAACCGGTAATTTCTTTGAATGCTGCCCATCCTTCTTCAGGATAAAATTGATGGCCTTTATTGCCAATTATTAATTTGCAATTATCATCTGCTTCGGCAGAATTATAGATTTCTTCTATTATACTAAAATTCCGCTTAACTGCATCTATCGGAAATATTTCGTCGTTTTTCCCAGTGATGACAATTAATTTTCGCGGTGCTATCAGGCATGCCAGGTCACCCATTTCAAAATATTGCAGAATGCGCGGGATGTAATTATCGGCGCAATGGTTTATTGTTCCGATGGAATCAGTATATGTACAAACGCTGCATGAAGGCATCGCGGCAGTGATCCTGTGGTCTAAACAAGCGGCATAGTAAGTAATAGTACCCCCGCCGGAGTTTCCCATACAGCCAATGCGATTAGTATCAATTTCAGAGAAATAACTTAGCGTGTCTATCGCGCGGGATACATCAAAACAACGTTCGCCAATCATGGTGCGACCCAACAGTAGAGATACCATTGAAATATGAGAACAACCATGCGGATCGCCGCCGCGGTCATCGTTTCTTTCGCCAAAACAGCGTTGTTCAATCACCAGTGCGGCATATCCCTGTGCTACCGCCTGTAATGCAAAATCGCGTCCCCCTGCAATGGCTTCCTTATCTTCCGGGTTGCGCGCAATACCTAATGATATATGCATACCGGTGGTATGGCCTTGCAGGCAGATAACAACCGGGCATGGGGTAGGGGTATTATTGGGAATTAACAGGTAACATGGTACATCTGCCATTTCTTCGGCAGTGAAGATATAACGAATCTCACGGTATTCTTCGCCTCTTATCTCGTGTTCTATTCGAATATCCAATGGTTTATCAGTAGATATTTCACCAATTAATTCTCGAAATTTTGTGTTAACTTCGTTTTTCCAAATACTGAAATCTTCTTCTTGCCGATAACTCATAGTCAGCGGAGCAGATTGCATCAGATATTGCTGTTGTAAATTAGGATGAAAAAAATCCATAATTATCTCCCTTTTAGAATAGCGGGCAATTCTGTGATTGAGTGAATTATCATATCAGGAATCGCAACACTGTCTTTTGTCAGTCCTTCGTTTTTGTGGTCATTCCACACGGTAAAAATTCCCTGCTGCTGTGCGGCAAGGATATCAAAATGCAGGTTATCGCCAACCATCCACGTCTTTTTAGCTTCAACTCCGGTTATTTTCAGCGCATCTGCGTAAATGCGGTCATCCGGTTTGCCATATCCTATCTCACCTTCAACCAGAATGAAATCAAAGTAATCACGCAGGTTGAAGCGGTCTATTTTTGCGTTTTGCACGTTTGCCGCACCATTGGTAATCATTCCCAGCTTATAATTTGCAGAACGCAATTGTTTTATAGTTTCAATTGCGCCCGGGAATAGATCAATATACTCTTCATGCAAACGGGCGCGTTCTGTTGCCAATGTATTTGCGTATCGGTCATCGACAATTCCCAACTTTTTTAATGCCAGGGTAATAACTTCATATCTTGCCTGTCGCAAGTCAGCACGGCCGATACGGTGCCTTTCCAGGTCGCTCCAGTACCATTCTGCCATATCATGAATCTCATGTTTCAGTAATTCAGTATCGGGTATGGGCTGAATAGACGCGCAATTCGCAAATGCCTTTATCATGCTGGGTTCAATAGCCGCATGATATGCAAGAATAGTATCATCCAAGTCAAATATAATCAATTCAGGTACAATAATATCAGTAGTTTTCACATACGAATAATAACACAGTCGATTGACAATTGACAATTGACAATTGACAATTAGGGAAACTTTAAGAAATTGATATTGACACTCTTTAACTCTGTACTGAAAACTGAAAACCGAAAATTATCAGCTTTTATTTGCCGATATGGGTATATTTAATGTATTATTTGCCTGCATGATTCTTGATTTTAAAGATATTCGTGGAATGTTGCGTATAATAGCCTATGACCATCAGAATGGCATTGAAGCTACGCATGATTTTCATCATACCGAAAGGGTGGTTATGCTGGCTGTGCGTATCGCAAGAGATACCCCGGGAGCCAACCCGCAACTGGTGGAAATGGCAGCGTGGCTTCACGATATCGGCAGGTCAGTTCGTGATGACAGTCGCTCGCATGCATTGATATCGGCAGAAATGGCAGTGCCAGTATTGAATGATATCAATTTGACAGATGATGAGAAAGACGAAGTTTTAGAAGCAATAAAAGGTCACAGCTTTTCGGCAGGCAGCGCGCCAGTACGATTAACCGGGAAAATATTACAGGATGCGGATCGTTTAGACGCGATTGGTTCGGTAGGGATCGCCCGGACATTTGCCCTCAGCGAAGGCAGAATGTTGTATCATTCTAATGACCCATTTGTAGAGAATCGCGACCCGGATGACGAAAATTATATTTTGGACCATTTTTATGCGAAATTATTGAAATTACCTGAAAAAATGCACACTGAAGAAGCAAAACGGATGGCAAGTGAGCGTATAATGGTAATGCATGCATTTTTAGACGCACTGCGGTCAGAGTTGAATACCGCGGAAATTGAGACGGGAGAAAATAATGGTTGATCCATTTGATGATGTTGAAAAAAGAGAACCAACCGAACAGGTCATCGGCAGGTTTGTAGGCATATTAGTTTTTATCGCAGGTATAATATTGCTCAGTGCGACATTTTCTATCGCGTATAGAAGTTTTACAACCCCGGATTGGTTTTTGCCGGCGACTCTTTTGAACAACAAGAGTATGATTTCGCCGGAAAAGCTTTATTTGCCATTGGTTATTAAGCTGGTAATGCTTTTTGCCATGGGATATTTTGGTTCATTAATCGCTTCTCGCGGGGCGCAGTTCTTTATGTCTGCAAAGAAGGTCCATCACGATGAATCTGCTGGCAATTGACCAGGGAAATAGCCGAACCAAGTTTTGGGCAAAAACCGCAGACGGTGATATGAAATGGAGCTGCGTCAGCGGTGAAGAAAGCAGTTGTGCCGAATTAAAAATGTTGCAGCAAAATATGACAATTGCATTGTCTTCAGTAAATTTGCCGAATCGCGACAAATTGGTCTCATTATTAAAATACAATAAATTATTTATTCTATCTCAAACATCTCAAATTCCAATAAAAATCGCGTATAACAATATTGATCGTCTTGGCATTGACCGTATCATGGCTGCTATCGGCGCAATGCGCATCTGTAGAACTCCTGTAATAACAGTGTTGGCAGGTACCGCGACAGTGGTTGACCTGGTTAGTACCGATGGCACATATCGCGGTGGTTTCATTGCTCCAGGCATTTCATCGGCAGCAGAAGGTTTATACGCTGCCGCACCGGCACTTCCGCAGGTTGCGTTAACGGCAAATATCACTGTGCCGGGAACAACTCCGGAAGAATGTGTGCAGGCAGGGATAGTAGCCAGCGCAATCGGCGGGATAAAAGAGATGGTCTACCGGTTATCCGAGTTTGATAATATAGGAAACAATGTAATCGTTAGCGGCGGGTGGGGAAGGTTAGTAGCTGATTATGTAGGCGAAGGCGTTAATTTTGCGGAAGATCTGGTTTTGCAAGGTGTAATGTATACCCTCGAATGCATCTGCAATGATGCAAAAAGCGTATAATTAATATGAAAAAAATATTACTTCTTTTATTGATGATGATATCTTTCACCAGCGCATTTGCCGGGTCGGTAGTGCGTATTATTCCGTTAGAGAATACACCTGTTTACGCCGCATTGGAAGCATTAAATAACCTTGGGGCATTCATTCCACCAGGTGTGCAGGATTTTGCCGGTTTGCCCGAACGTAATGTATTATTAGTGAAGGCAGACAGTCAGGAAGCTGTTGATAATTTTATCAAATTTGTTAAAGTGATTGATACCAAAATGCAGTTAATTTCTGTAAAAGTAGATTTAATGAAAGTGCGAAAAACCGATATCGATAAAATAGAATTTAAACCGGCGGGTGGGGGATGGCTGCAGCCAAATTGCGACATTAGCGGTTTGTTGAAACCGGCAACCACTGCCAGCAGTGAGAAAAACAGCATATCTGTCCAGGTATTGAAGCCGGCAGGCGATGCGCCGACAAGCATCCACATGCCCAATGATATCCTGAACTTTGGCAATCTCACCATAACTTCAGCCGCAATTCTGAAAAATGGCGGTATAAATATAAGCATGGTTACCGACGGAAAAACAACAATCCCCACCGTCACATTATCTCCCGGCAAGACCATGGTACTGATGTCATTCAATGGCAATGAAAATAAAACCGGTACTACCGCGCAAAAGGCCAATGTAAACAGACAGGCGTCAGACAGCACACTGCAGATAGTCTTTGCCGTTACTGCTGTGGTTTTGGAGTGACCCCTCTAAATCTCCCCGAAGTGGAGACTTAGTGATGTTGCCCCGTTTTTATGGACAGTTTCTTAGGAGACGATCTGTTGTTCGTAGGTTTCGGGTGATCGATATCCTAATGTTGAATGGAGTCGTTTACGATTATACCATATTTCAATATATGCAAAAATCGTTAGCCGGGCATCAGCCCGGGTGCGAAAGTTCAAATCATGGAGCCACTCTACTTTCATTGAATGAAAGAATGATTCCATTGGAGCGTTATCCCAGCAGTTACCTTTTCTGCTCATGGATGGAATGATGCCGTGTTGTGCAAGCAGCGTCTGGTAGTCATTACTTGCATACTGGCTGCCGCGATCAGAATGGTGAATTAACCCGGCTGTCGGATTTCGATTGTTAAGAGCCGCTACGAGAGCATCGGATACCAGTAATTTATCTATACGTGATGACATAGACCAGCCAACTATCCGACGAGAAGCAAGATCCATAACAGCAGCAAGGTAAAGCCAACCTTCTCCTGTAGGTATGTAAGTTATATCATTTACCCACACCTGGTTAAGTGCGGTAGGAGAAAATTGACGATCAAGTATATTCATAGCAACAGGATAATTATGATTGGAATCCGTGGTACATTGACGTTTGCGGTGATGTTTTGAGACCATCTTGCCCAAGCGCATTATTCGAGCAACTCGATGCCTGCCACAAACTCTGCCTTGCTGACGTAAGGCGGCATATACACGTGGACTGCCGTAAGTATCTTTGCTGCCTTTATAAATAACCTCTATTTCATTTAATAACAAACCATCATCCTTCTCGCGAGTAGTGACTTTATTGCATAACCATACATAATAACCGCTACGCATAACTTCAAGAAGATGACACATCACTGAAACCGGATACTGCTTTGCATGATTACTAATAAACAGGTATCTCATCGCTGTGTCTCTGAAAAGATACCGATTGCTTTTTTTAATATATCGCGTTCCATTTCTGCACGAGCCAGAGCCTTACGCAATTTAATAATTTCTGGATTATCAGTAGCTATTTCATTCGTCGGCGCATCCGGTCCGAACTTAGCAATCCATACATATATTTTGCTCTTGGCAACACCAAGATCGCGAGCTACTTGAACTTTTGTTTTCTCGCCAGAAAGCGCCAGTCGAACAGCTTCTCTTTTAAAATCTTCGCTGTATTGTTTCCGAATCATGGGCAACCTCACTTTTATTAAGTATAATAGTCCCTTAACAGGGTGTCCATTAAAACGGGGGAAGATCATAGGTTGCTCTTTAGTTGGGAGAAACAGGTGACATGTTGAATGACATACTTTTGATTATTCTTACACTCCCCTCCTTTGGAGGTGTCGGGGGTGGTCGTGAATTGGTTATAAAACTCATGTTATATAAAATATCATTTATTAAAAAACATAGTTCATCATCCCCGTGTCTTTAATAAGACCATTCGCTTTTTCTGCTTCATCATCTGTTAAGGAAAGAAGTGCTTTACCGAAAATACCGCCTTTTAAATCCAGCATGAAAATACTGTGGTTATGCTGATTGATAAGCCCGGTGGCGAAATCGCTTCCAGCCATATCGCTGAGCATTGTCAAAGTTGTCATATTTTACCTTTTCCTGGAGATTATTCTCCCTGGGTAAGTCGAACCGGGCTGGAAAAACTGATGAGCAAAATTGCTCTTTCATCGCCGATGTTGCGCGCATTGTGCATAGTATTTGCCGGAACGCTGATTGTATCGCCAGGGTGCATTATTTCATCGCCGGTATTGCCGGTGTGGGAAATTGTTCCCTGCATTACATGCAGCACTTCTTCGCAGTTGGGGTGCAGGTGGCGAGGGTTTGCGCAACCAGATTTAATCTCACAAATGCCCACCGTCATAAACGAGGAATTACCAAGTTCTGCAGAGGCGTACCAGGTGAGTCGTCCCCATTCCTGCTCCAGCACTGTTGCATTTTTGCCTGCCATCATAGTAATTTTTGATATGATTTGTTGTGACATGTTTTTTGACCTTTTAAATGCCGGGTACAGCACGGATAAAGGTTAGCTTTTGTGACCTTCTATGAAACTGAAG
>CAZWZF010000086.1:0-14796 GCA_964638715.1 uncultured bacterium
TTGGGATGAACATGATAGTAAAAGCAGTAGGAGGAGCTAACCGACTACCCCGTTAAATTTATATGGCGAAGCCAAAAATCATGTCAATCATGTTAATCATGTCAAAAAATTATATCGGCAAAGTTCCCACCACTATCTCTTCAACCCCCGGTTTTGAGATAGTTATCATGTTTCCTTTCTTGTCGGTAATGCCGGCGGTGCCCGGGTTGTCGCGATATCCGGTGCTGCTGTATACGGTGCCGGTGCGGTTTGCCCAGGCTGATGGTATGCCCAGTCGGATGGCATTGTAGATGTTGTGGCGCGAGGGGTCGTCTTCGCAGTTATATGGGCTAAGCACAAAGGATACTCGACCGGCGATTTCGTCCCAGTTGACATCCAGCATATTTTCGTAGCAAATCAGCGTCGCAAAATCGCCAAAGCGGCTGGAGAATATCTCCAGATTGCCTCCCGGTACTAACAACTGGCGTTCATCGCGGTAGGGGCGTTCATCATCCGGCCACAACGACCGTTTCGCTTGGACGCCGATTATCTCGCCGCGGTCAAATATAACTACCGAGTTCTTCACCCCTGACGGTACCGTTTCAAGGAATCCTGTTGCCACCATGCATCCGCCATCGGCAGAGATGCGGCGAAATGCCTGCAAATATGGGCTGTCATGCAGATTCTCGCCAAATGGACGCAAATCATCGCCGCAATACCCGGCGGCAAACGCTTCCGGCAGCAGGATAATATCCGGCTTTTCCGCCAGGCTTATCTCTGCCAGCCGTATTGCCCGCTGATAATTCGCATCCACCATACCGTCAACAGTGGCAACGGCGATGGCAGCGACAGTGATATTTTTCATCTGCTAACCATTCGTCACTGAACGAACCAGTTCAACCCAGCGCCGCAAACGCGTTGGGTCGCCTTCGACAGTTTCGATATCTTTCAGGTGAATCACCAGGTGGCAATCTTTTGCGGCTTCACAGCCTTCACTGATAGTTTTCTTGATTGCTGATTCATTCCATCCACAACATACCATATCTGTCGGGTTGGGACGCCAGGAGAAGACGTAGTCATCCTTTATCTGTTCAGCACATTTACCAACATCGGCGGTGGGTGCCACCGCGATAACCCGCAGGTTCGGCAATTGCCGCAATATGTCAATTTTGTTCGTCAGGTTTTCACAACATCCATAACTGGTATGTTTAAACCGACGATAAATAGGCATCTGGTATTGCAGCATAAATTCGTCATGCATATCTGGCGAAATCAAGGTGAACTCCTGGGCGGCAGCAAATCCCCACAGCTCATTTATCTTTCGCGTGCCGGAATTTGGCTTTAATATTTCCATATCATCACAATAAAATGGTTCCTGAGAGCTACTATCGGTCAAGCTGAAATCTCCCGCGGCTTCTGCTTCGTTATGATTAGTCAAAATACCATCGCGCATAAATGCCAGCAATTGATGAAGTTCTTCCGGTGATTCATACATATCAATCATCACCTGTTCCAACCCGCGCAATTTGCAAAGCATGGTTGATATGTCAGACATGAATGCAAGACACGCTGGACCGCGATCTATGTTTATGGTTATAATATCGCCAAGGGCATCCTGAAGTTTATTTATGTTCTGGCGGGTAGCTTCTTCATCAATACCATGATGCGGTAGCTTCAACTTCGCCATATCATCCCAATTTTTTAACGGCGGGTCGTATTGCCATGAACCGCCAAACTCTTTCTCAGTGGTTCCGGTATGGACCCCCCATAAATTATCCCATCCGGGCGTGGTTAATGACGCGCGAAGAGTTATCCACGGATCCAGTAACTGGTCATCACCGATTTCATGTTGAAACAGTTTCATTTTAAAAAAACGTTCCTGCTCGCGATAAAACGGGTCGCTACACTGCATAGCATGGTCACCAAAAACTTCCTGGCACCACACATTCCACATGCCGAAAGAGGCGATAATCAACGGCCGTGTTTTTTGCAGGCTATTTTTCCTGGTCCACAATGCCCGTCGTTCCTGGTAAACCTGGTCGCTGCAAATATCAAGATATTGCTTCGCCAGTTCCCGGACAATAGTTATATCATTCATAATTATTCCTCGCAATATAAAACTGCCAGATTCTATTCTTGTTAATGCTACATGTCAATTTGACATGATTAATTTATATGGCGAAGCCAAAAATCATGAAAATCATGTTAATCATGTCAAAAAAAACTACTTAACAACCCCGGATATTGCCGGCACAAATTGCCGCGTCCAGACTGATGGGTAAACTAAATTTGTCAGCACCAGTTCATGTTTGCCAGCGGGGACGGAGATGGCCATCAGGTTAGTGTCTTTATATGTCCCCCAACCGCTTGATGGGTAGTCAGTCCAGTTCGCCATCCAACTAACGCCATCCACCTGGTAATATGGCTGCCATATCCAATTTGGTCGGGTTACGTACAGCACCCGGGCGCGGCCATCGGTGGTAATGCGGATTGCTTTGCCGTCCTGCGTTCCTTTGAATTGCCCTTCGCCACGGATGGTGATTCCGCCGCCGATATCAACCGTCTGGATTTTCTTTTCATCGGTGATATTTACCGGATAGTTGCCGGCTTTCAGGTCTGTCACTTTCACTGTTTTTTCAAACGGGCCGTTGCTGGTGAAGATATGGCCTTTATATCCCACGCTGCCGCTGCCGCTGTTCATGCAGAATACCACGCGGTCGGGGAATATTCGCAGTGCGCCAGCCTTGCCGGTGAAGGTTACTCCGTCAGCATTAAAGTTAAGCGGAGAATCGCTGATAAAGGTATAATCTACAGCTTCCGGCGTGATTATCTTGATTCCGCCGTTCCCCATTTCGGTACATTGCGGCACCGCTTCAGCATCTTTGTGCGGGTATACGATGTAGTAATAATCTTTCCCCGGTTTCGCAATTGCTTCAACCGTGGTCTTCACTTCTTTCTGTATCAATTTGGGGAATTGGTCTGCCTTCATACCCAGGCGGGTTTGCTGCGGGTAATCCCAGGTCAGGCGCAGGCGTATCGGCAGTGGTTCGCCGGCGAACCAGAAATGCGTACCAGCGCCGTAAGCGGTTTTCATTTCCAGGTTATTCCCGGTCATCACCGGCATTTGCGCTTCTGGAACCTGTTTGTTGTATGGTGTGGCTGCTGGGTCAAACGCCTTGCCTTCAACGCTGATTTTATCGGCGCCATCCAGATTCAGCCAGGTCCACCAGGTCGGCCGGTCCTTGCCGCCGGGGAACGTATCGCGCATAACAAAATAGTTGGCGCCTTCCGGTTTATCGCTCTTCAAGAAAAGAACGTGGCGGTTCCAACTCATCTCGCCTTTGCCATCGGTAAAGATATCACTCGGGTAATAACGGCTGGAAACGGCATAATCGACGTTTGGACCAAAGCCGTAATCCTGAATAGCATCATCCACCCGCCCAAAAACCTCGGTCAGGTCGTGTTGACCCACCTTTACCTGGTTGTGGTAAATAGCGTTATTATCAGATCCCGGCCCGCCATAATACTGGTACCCGGTTCCCGGCGACAGCGGTGCGCCTTTGCTGTATAGCACCACATTACCGGCATCAGTATCCCAGTGCCCCCAATTTACCCCGGCGCGGAAGAGCATCCCCGTTTCATCCGGCGAACCGAAATGCGCGCGGAATACCACACCATAAGCTGGCATGATAGTGGTGGTCAGCGGGATGTTTTTCTCCGGGATATCCGGCAGGTAGCGGAATGCTTTTTCCGGGTGGTTGGCCAATAAACCAGCTACCGGCTCAGTTGGCCAAACTCGTCGGTGCAGCATTGCCATCTGTCCGGCCAATTCTTTGTCGGCGCGTTCGGTAGTTGCCAGGGTGATGCCAAATATACTTTCCAGCATATTTCCGCTGTTTCCCATGCCGGGCAGCATCCGGCGGCCATCAATACGCGGGTCAGGCATGCTGAGATTAGCCAGGTAGCGTACATTCGCGGCAATATAAGGCGCAAAATCCGGGCCGCCGGTATTATGGATTATCGTCACCGCGTCATCAAGAAAACGCAAGGGGCCATAAAGCTGGTAAGTTGGCGGTTCCAGGGCGGCGCCGTCGGGTGTAATATAAATGCCTACTTTGCAGCGTATAAATGCGGTAATCTGTTCCATCCAATATTTATCCATCGGATGGTCGGGCAGCAAACCTGCAAAAAATGCCAACGCGCAGGTGCGGTTGATAGACATGTTGTTATTGCCAAGATGCACGCCAACGCCGCGCGGATTAAGGTCGGGATTTGACATCAGGTAGGCGCCGACCGCCAATACCCGGCGTATCTGCTGGCGCAAATCCGGCGGCAAATTCGGGCATGACAATGCGTCTTCCGCCGCCAGAGTACCGGTAAGTGATTCGCTCTGGCGATAATGCGACAAGCCGTAAACGGTCCAATCGCCAAGGTAATTGAATTGTCCCAGCATGCCATTAACAAAACTGTTGCCGTTTCTAACCGCGTCTTCGGTCTTGCCGCTGAATATATAATATGTTGAAAGCAGTGCTTTGTCGGGATGCTGTTCCAGCGATTTCTTCAATCGTGCGACTTCTTTCGGAGTGACCCAGGCGCGGGGGTAATCGACCGCTTTCGCTGTTTCCGGCCAGTCAAGAACCCATTCCTTGTAGTTATCCAGTCCAATATAGCCAACTGTGCGCTGGACATCTTCTGTCTTGTCGCCAAAATATAATGCCCATTGGCGACGGCCGTAGCTTTCTTTTACTTCTGTGTCATGTTCATGCGATGAAAATGGGGAAATATCATCGGTTACCTCGGTGTACCAGGTTACCGGACGCACACTAATAGGCAATGCGACAAGGATACCGGCATCGGGTTTCCCCCAAACGGTAAGTGCCATCGCCCGCCGCCAGGCACCAGTATGCAGTGGAACAACCGCACACCGTACCGACGGGGCAATATTTTTCTCTGCCTCACCGCGAATTTCAACGCCGCCTTTGTTGCCGCCCCACTTGCCGGCAGCGAGAATCTTGTTCAGCAGCACCATCCCGGTTTCCGGTACCGGCGGCATCGGAGTAACACCGGCACCACCTACCGGCGCCGGGGGGTTAGTGCCATCTTTCAACTTTGCGGCCATGGTACTTGCATAGTCGGAACGTTCAATATGACCGTCTTCGCCTGCCACCCATCCCAATGTTGCCGGGGTATAGCCGGCATTTAATTCAAGCAGCAGAAAATCCTGGCCTTTGGTTATCTCATTAAAATCAAAATCTTCGGTAATTTCCGCGCGGTCCAGACCCGGACTCACCTGCACCCGGCAGACATATTCGCCTTTAGGCGCAAACTGGTAACGCGCCTCATAAATTATATTTGCCGCGCCTTGCTGTATTATTGACATGGCATAACTGGTCACCATGCGGTCAGTAATGAATCGCGAACCGCCTATCCATGGCCCGCCGGCATTTTGCCAGCCTTGCAAAGGTGCAGGTACAGAAGCGGCAGCAACAGGCTTTTTAAAACTTTTCTTTTTCTCTGCCGGTACCCGCACGGTGAACAGCGAATTGCCAATCTCCAGCGAATCACCAGCTTTTTTAACCGTCAATGTCGATAATTTCGTATCAGGTTTGCCGGCAGACAGCGTAAATTCCACTTTCTTGCCTTTTCCTAATGCGACAACGAATGACAGCACATTGCCGTCAATCTGGCATGGAACTTCAACGCCTTTTTCATCGCGCAGCACCACTTTACCCGGCTTAAAAACTTTGCTGTCAACGGTATAATGCACCACTTCCGTCGGCCAATCGCGATACCCGTAATCGGTCATGGTAATCTTCCCATCAGTTGGAACCGCGGAATATTGGTTGACAGATAAAGCCTGTGATTTGTCGGCGAATGCAGCAGAAGTTAACAGCATTACAATATAGGTAATACTAAGAATCTTTAAAGTCATCGGATGAACATTCATGTTATTTTTCCTTATAAAAATGGGATAGTTACTATTTTTCAGGTAACTATCCCTGATTATCAGTCATCTCAAATCCTGATCAATCAAATAATAATGCCCATAATCCATTGCAACCATTGGCACTCCCGAATTCTTCACGTACCAGAATAGTAGAGTTGGGCTGTGAAGCGCGGAATGAAACCTGTCCATAAGCCGGAAGGGCAGCATAAGTCATGTTTGTAGAGACGGTATTAGAAGGGTTGCTTGTTTCTGTCACCCGGATGGTAACATTGTTATCATTTCCACCATGAAATGCCATCGGTATCATTACTGTATGGACATTCTGATCCATGATAGTTAAAGATACTTCATAAACTTTCGCAGATCCGCAGACATAATACCGGTTTTCAGTCTGTGTTGTAGTGCCATACTTTCCTGTGAATTGGCAATAAGTAGACCATGTATCACTGTTACTTGGAGCGCTTAATATTTTATTGCCACTCCCATCATAAGCTGTTGTAGATACAGTCGCATTGCCAATCCAGCTTGGTAATCTCCACGCCGGATAACCACTATTGTATGGACGATAATAACCCTGGGTTCCATACTTGGTTATATCTACGGTATTTTTTCCACTTACAACAGTTATTACTGGTGCAGTTGCCAGCGGGATCGATACCGCCCAGGCAGCAACTAACGGATTGAAACGTGCCAATACCAACGCATCTACATTCGTCGTTTTCAGTGAACAGTATGATACATGCCCATCAACACCCGAAACGAGAAAACCGTTGCTGTGTGGTGTTCCCAAATCAACGGCGGTGTTAAGGATATTCTTGACGCTGGTTAGGGCATCACCGGTGAGAACTGTGGCAGCAGGATCAGCAACACTTCCGAGAGATGAATTATCCATGGCAGCATTATAACCATAGGCATTGGGAATATTTTTCCCCAACGATGGGCATATCATAACTTCATTTCCAAGTTTAATGTCAGACCAGAAAGTCTCCTTTGGCGGCATGGTAGTATTGTGGTCCATTGCATACATATGCGCGGCAATAGCGATTTGACGTTGATTGCTCATGCATGTGCTTTGCCGCGCTTTTTCTCTTGCGCGGGCAAATACCGGAAAAAGTATGGCAGCGAGGATGGCAATAATGGCAATCACTACCAGCAACTCAATAAGAGTGAATCCCCGACCTATTGATAATTGTTTCATAATATTCTCCTTTCCAACGCGGATATCTGCTGAAGTTCCGCTATCTGTATTAATCTAATAAAATCCCCATGACACCATTGCCGTTAAGCGGGGTGTTGAACTTAACACGAAGAGTAATCACTGTATTAGGCGCACTGGCCTGAAAACTGACCTGTCCGCGCAGAGGATTACCGTCAAATAATATCATTTTCGTAGAAACAGTATTACCATTTCCACCATCTGTCGCGGTGAATGTTACCCCGGGCAACCCGCCGTCATTTCGCATGGCAAACAAAAGCATGGCATAATGAGTACTCATATCTTTTACTGTTATCGGCAAATCGAACTGCACGGTATTATGGCCGTTCCAATAACCAAACTTTCCGCTATTCTGAGTAACACCTGCAATTTTTACTTTGAAATATGGGTAAGTCTGATAGGTATCTGATGAATTGGGGAATGTTGTTGTTGAAATTGTAGTTGTAGCACTTGTGCTGTCAGTAAGGGTCGGGTTTAACACTCCACTTGCCCATGTTGGAACCAGAGTGATTATATTATTAGACCCAACCCAGGAAGCATGACTAAAATAGTATCCGGCAGTACCGTATTTTGTTACATCGCTATAATAAAGCACCTGGTTTGGGTCTTTATCTAATGGCAGAGTTACTGACCACGCCGGACTGCCCAGAATAAGTGTTGATACCGCAGCATCCCATGTAGATTTGGAAGTTTTGAATGTACCAACATGTCCATCAAGACAAGAATAGATAAAATTAGTGCCGTGTCGTGCTTCAATATCACCCCAGTTGGAAATAGTGCTGTCAAAATTTGACGTTGGAATTGTAGCATCTGCGGTAAGCACGACATTTGACGGAT
Organism: uncultured bacterium; assembly: GCA_964638715.1. Lineage (GTDB taxonomy): Bacteria > Armatimonadota > Hebobacteria > CAIYQO01 > CAIYQO01 > JBAXQQ01. The sequence goes on from CAZWZF010000086.1 coordinate 7,980, forward strand.
CATTATAAGTGCCTAATGTCGAATCAGCCAAGGCTCTCGGAATGCCGTACCCATTTGGGAAAGCCTGTCCTTTTGTGGGACAAATCATAACACCGGGATCCAGAGTGAGACTGCTCCACAAAGTGCTGGCTGTAGGGAATGATTCTTCATGATCCTGACAATACATCAGCATTGACGCTGCAATCTGCCGCTGATTACTGGTGCAAGTTGTAGCAAGTGCTTTTTCGCGTGCCCGTGCAAATACAGGAAAAAGTATCGCGGCGAGGATGGCGATAATGGCAATTACAACCAGCAACTCTATTAAAGTAAAGCCTTTTAAATGATTACTTTTTTTCATAATTTTAACCACCTTTTAATAAATATGGAACGTTCCTAATTATTTATATTATACATAATACAATTTTACTTGTCAATAATCGGAGACAGACGTAACTATTCAGTTTCATCAGACTAATTTTATTCTTTAAGATATCGTTATAATTATCAACAAAGGGGGCTGGCTTGAATACTGTGATTTCAGATAAACTCGCAATCAAGTATAAACACAGTATTCGTGCCTGAACCCGTGCGTAAAATAAACAAAAAAGCTTAACTACCGGGTACAGGCAGCGCATCATGGTTCTGCTTGTCTTTGTAAATAGGCTAAATTTACATGATGCAAGCCAGTCCCCTTATTCCACCTATTCTTCTTTTTTTACACTATACATGTAAAATTAAGAGAGTTCTTATATAACATTTTTACTACTGATGAATCTGAATAGTTACAGACAGACAACTGTGTAATTGTTACATAATATCAGTTTATGTTAAGATTGATATAAATTACAGAGAATTTATTTATAATTTATTCATTATAATGATATCGCATAATTGCTTCACTGGTACACAATACACGTCCGTAAATTCGCAGTGACAAGATTTCTGCGGCGATGCGTATATTTTCTGCGGTGTTGATGTGGCGCATGTACGGGCTGAATCTTCCCCAGCCGAATTGGCGGGTATCGCCGCCATCGCAAAATCGTCCGTCAATGATGAAGGTTATTATGCGCGGGCCGCCATCGATATTTACCACCACATGCTGCTGCTGATTAGGTTTCAATACAGCATCGCTTTTCCAGATATTTTCGGTTTGTCCATCGCTGAGATATAATTCCAACGCGCCGTTTGATACTGTACGCAGAGTAAATCCGCGTCCGGTTTCATCGCGATTATCCAGTAATATAATATCTGGCGAAATTTCCGGAAGATTAATCACCATTTCAATTGCTATTCCGTCGCCGGTATCCTTGCCGCGGCAATCGAGATAACTGTAATCGCGCGTGCGGAACCATGGCAATTCGGGCATTAATGCGGATGACGGCATAGATTCGCCGTTTGCCGGCAAATCCAGCAGACATTTTTCTGCTGATACCGTTGGAATGGTGCTGTTTTGTTTTAGTTGAAGAACCAATGCCGTCCACATTTTATCTAAAAAATCAGCGGGTATTTCGTGAACCCGTGCGATATCTTTTTGGGTTTCCGTCAGGTAATATTTGCCGTCTTTTTCCACCAGGTCGGGGTAACTCATCCGCAAGTAAGGGTCATCATCATACAAGACTATTTCCGGTTCAGACCAGGCAATTTCTCGGCCATTCGGGGTATCTATTTCAATTCCTGCGCTCAGCCATACCGGGTTACGGTCTTCGTAGGCATAGCCATCCTGATTTCCCGGAGTTTCGCGCATTATCTTGCCACCATGATTGTGAAACCAGTATAAGAAATTGCCGTTTTCACATCGCCAGGTGAAGTTGGCTGCGCGCGGATGTTTCATGCGGCGTCCATCGGCATAGCATTTGTAGCGCGGTGTCGACCAGGTATGACCGCCATCGCGGCTGTAACTCTCCACCGGGTAACCGTCAATACTGCGGTAAACACAGTAAATTGATCCGTCGCTGAGCAGTGAATAACTCTGTTCTTCTGATATCGGTCCACCACCAGGCGGGGTACGCAATCCAATATCGCCATCCGGCAGCGTTTCCCATGTGAAATTATTGGGGTCAGATTCTGTCAGCATATTGCTGCTTGCCAGCAGCGCCCCTTCTGAATGTTCGAAAAAACCGCGTCCAAACTTGCCGACTTTATGCAGAGACATATAAGCAGTGCCATTTAAAATGAATGGCTTGCCAACGTTCCAGAAAAACCGCAATGTGCCGCCGTAAACATTTTCGCGGTCGCAGGCAAAATTGCGAATGGGAATATCATACCGTTGTTCCGACCAGCTTTTACCGTGGTCATCGCTGTATTTAAATACATAATGTCCCAGCGAATCCACCCGGGTCAGCACAGTTTTACCGTCGCAGCATTTTACTTCCCGCACGTTGTCAGTATTGTGGTTGTAGAAAATGAATATTCTACCAGATGGTACTTTCAGCATAACCGCATAAGAGTTTTCGCGTTTATCACCAGGTTCAACAGATACCGGTGCAGACCAGCTTTTACCGCAATCAGTGCTGCGAATGGTAATGACATGCTGGCCGTCTGCCCCTTCATGTCCCGGACCGGTGGTAACACAGCACAGCCAAGCACCGTCATCAGTCTGCACGATATAAGGCTGATCGCTATAGCTCTCAGTCGGAATTTCCAAACCATTTGATATGTGACGAAAATCTGCTGTCATATTTTCTCTATCCTTTTTATTTCAAATAGCCGGGCCGGCTATTGTACGATTTCCAGAAATCAAAGTTTTTCGTTGTCACTCCCTCCGTCACTGCGGTGACACCTTCCTCGGCGAGGGAGGCATAATTTGCCATTTGCAATCTGTCATTTACAATTTTTCACTCTTCTCTCTTCACTCTTCTCTCTTCTCTTCTTACCACCACTAACCCATTGCCTACCGGACGCGGTTTGCCGTCTGATGGCATATTCATTATTTGGTCATTCAGCCATAACGTGCTGGAACCGCCGCCATCAAGGTTTATGGCGTTGGTACAGCCAAGACGTTGCACCAATTCAGCTTCTTCTGAATTGGTCATCCCGGCAGACCAGTTGGCACGGCGACCGTCTACCACGATAAAATAAAGATGAGTGTCATTCCAACCAACTATGGTGCGAGGGTGGCGTGGTTGTTCGCCTTTGCCAAAATCAGTAATTTTTCCATCGCGAATTAACGTCGGTCCGCCGCCAATTGCTGTTTCGCTGCCGGTCAAGTCGGGGGTTGATGTTGCTGAAAAAGTGATTTTGTCGCCTATCGCCACCGTCGGCTGTGGCTTTATGTTAGGGCCGATGGATAATACTATGCCATCCGCAGGAATGGGAGAGTCGCCGGTCTCGCGAATCTCCTTTATTTTTGCTGTCAGTGTATGTCCGATTCGCAACGGAAGCCAGGGGTCATCGCCAGATTTTTCCAGCACCAGTTCGCGGCCATCTTTTGTATGGGTAGATGCTCCGAGAACTGGGGTATACAGCGCCGCGCCGTCATCTTTACGTGGTCCATCCAGCGCCAGGGGAGTTTTGCTGCCGTCTGCCCACACCGCGTTGAGGGTGATTTCTGCTTTATCCAGATGTGGCTGGTCTTTCGCGTCTATCCAAAATGTGTCACCCCAACTGGGCAAACTCAACAACTCGCCATGATGGATGAAAGTATTCAGTAAGTCTCCCTGGTACGGTCCGGCGGGTAAATCAAACCAGTCGCCATTCACTGCCGCCACTGGTTTACCCATCTCCTTGGGCAAATTCTTTGCCATTTCCGGCACCGTTTCCAGTCCAAAAATCTTATCATTAGACAACATTGTGGTTAAATGCAAATCTGTTCGCGAACGGTCAATTTTCAACGCAAAAACCGCCCATGGGGTATCACCACTGCGCTCGCAAATATACGTCATTCCCGGTCCAACCTCGGGGAAATCGGCATGCAGCAATGCGGTGCAGATTATTAACAACCAGAACGTAAATAAATGACGATTCATGTTATTGCCCCTTTTAGTAATGGTTATAGTTTATCTTTACTTTAGGTGATTATTACTAATTATATTTTTAATTGGCTGCCATTACAATATTGTTTCACTATTTCTTTACTGATTCATCGTGCCAATCGATGTTGCTAAAGCCTACGATATTAGCGATATTAATTACATTTCCAGTATCTAAAGAAACAGCGTTAAATCTTCTTAATACATAATTATCAAAACCGTGATATTTTTTATCAATTAAATAATGGTTGGCAAATAATAGATACTTGCCATCGTTTGTGACAGATAAAAATTGAAATGGATATGGATTTTCATTTGTTGAATTAAAAACTGGAATGTCAAAAGAAAACATATTAGTAATAGATTTAGCACCAATTGAATATTTCAATAATTTATTTGTGATTTCAATTCTTCCTTTCGGAAAATGTGTTATGCAATATAAATATTTGCTATTAGGTGACCATCTAAATTTCGCATTGTTAATCTTTTTATCTATCACTATAGGTTTGCCGCCATCCATTGGAAATAATTTCAGGATGCTTGTTTTATTTACTTTTGCTTGTAATAAACTCTGATGGGTTAACCCTTTTAAATTAATACCGTCACTGCTTTTGCTATACGATGCCATCCATTTTCCATCTGGTGATATTATGGGTGACACAGCATCTGGTGAAATTATTTTATATGGTTTAGCGGCAGAAAAATCAAATAAATATAATGGGGAAATTAATTTCTTCACGCGCATCTTTTCTGCATTAACGCTATATAACAGTTTATTATCCATTGTCCATCCTATTTCACCAATTAAACCATCTTTCTTTATTAAGATATGTTTTTGATTTTTTACATCATATACCCATAATTCTAACGGTGTGTCATTAATATGTACCGAACCTGCTAATTGAAATTCATGAAATCCAAATTTAAAATATGCTATATAGCGGTCATCAGGTGACCATAATTCAGGGAAAGAAGTAGATATACCATTATTATGCGAAACAATTTCTGTTATTGTTTTGTTTGTGATGTCATAAAGATATATTGAATATGGATACATATTCATTGACGATGTCTGGTCGCCATATTTAATTATGAGTTTTTTGCCATCATGCGAAAAAAGAGGATTTTTAAATTTATCACCTTCAATTTTTGTAATTCTGTCTATTTTCTCATCAGCCATTTCAGGTGCATTGGGATTATCTAAAAAATTCTTTATTAAAAAATGTGAACGCCAACCTTTTCTATATTGATTTTCCCAATAGATATCATCATTAACAAAACAAAGTTTACCTTTGATACCTTTTAGATAATAGAAGTTTGTCATTTCGCCGCAGACAAACTTTTCATCTTGTTTTGGCGGGTCAATGAAGATCTTATGATTATAAGATACTATTTCATTACCTGGAGATGCCAGTGATACAGGTAATTGCCTTTTTAATAACAGAAACGCTAAAAGAATAACAATCATTGCAAAAAATATATTAAAAAATAATTTCATTGTATCATCCTTTTATACAGTTAACGTCACCGAGACGGTGACGCCACGTTAAATTGTCAATTGTCAATCGTCAATTTTTTTACTCTTTCACTTTCTCTACTCTTCCACGCTGCCACGATAAATCTGGGCAGTGCGGTCATTCTGGGCAGGCGCTGGGGTTCCTGTATCAGGCGGTATAGCCATTCCAGGCCGACTTTTTGCATCCATTGGGGAGCGCGTTTCAGGGTGCCGCTTATTACGTCAAAGCTGCCGCCGATGCCTATCATGACTGGGATATTCAGGGTGGTGAAATATTTGCGGATGAATTGTTCCTGTTTGGGGATGCCCAGGCCTACGTATAAAATCTGCGGGTTGGCGGCGATTATCTGTTGGACTATATCTTCTTCTTCATCTGGTTTATAATAGCCGTTGCGGACGCCGACGATATTTAATGCGGGATATTTTGTTTGCAGCTTTTCTGCTGCTGCCATTGCCACTCCTTCTGCCGCGCCGAACAGGTAAACGCGATAGCCTTTTACAGCAGCGAGTTCTGATAATTTATCCACCAAGTCGCAACCGCTGACTCTGCCCGGCAGTTTTCCGCCGCGCATCTCTACTGCCAGCATCGCGCCAGCACCATCCGCGGTAACCATGTCGGCATCTCGCACTAATTCGGCAAATTCACTGTCTTCCGCCGCACGAATCAACCCGGATGCGTCAGCGGTGAATACGTGATGGGGACCACCGGTGGCGATGAAGCTTTCCGTGCGCCGCAACGCTTCATCCATATCAACAGCGTTAACCGGCACACCTAAGATATTGATATTCTCAGTGATAACCGGCAGTTTTTTCAAACGTCGTTTTATTAACGCGCCGGCAATTATGGCCGCCGCACTACAAATTATAAATGGCAAACATCCCGATTTCGAATTATTTTTCATCGGGATGATTATACCTTAAAATAGACATCTAAAGAAACTATGACTTTGCGCCTTTGAACATCGCCTTAACCCAATTCCAATTGTAAATGAGATGGATTACTGCGAGTACTAAAAGAATCTGACCGTTAAGCTGGTGCAATGGAAATGCAATTTTGTTAAGAGCTGAACCTTTTTCTCCCAATACTAATATACCCACTGCAATAAATTGAACAAAGAAAGATAACATCAATATCGGATTGATAATTTTCAAGGCTGTTTGTTTCATGTATTTCCCTCCTTCATAATACTACCATTATACACTTGTTTTTAAACACACGCTATGTTAGGGGGTAAGGTGGGTAGCCAGTTAGCATTTAAATTTGAATAAAAAAGATTTTCCAGCGTTGTTGCCCTCACTCTTATACACATTTATTAAAAACATACACAGTCATCCCATAAGGAATTAGCCATTT
>CAZWZF010000087.1:0-14666 GCA_964638715.1 uncultured bacterium
TTTATAAGGTTAACTTTGAAATCTGGCATTGACATATCAAATATAATATGATATAGTTAATTATTAAGTTAACGCGAACCTGAATTTGAGTTAATAAAATCGTAATTAATAATTTCGAAAAAAGGGGGAAAATGTTATGGTTTATTCCGTTCCACGTCGGGGTTTCACTCTTATTGAACTTCTCGTTGTAATTGCTATCATTGCCGTGTTAGCGGCGATATTGTTTCCTGTCTTCAGTAAAGCCCGTGAAAAATCATGGCAGACTACCTGTATGAGCAATCAACGCCAAAGCGCGATGACTTTGATGATGTATTGCCAGGACCATGAAGAAACATTCTTCAACGCGCCTTCGGATAAAGCCTGGTCATCAATGTTAAATAGTCCGAATGGTGCCTATGATTGTCCTGCCCTTACCGGCAATGCCACCGATGGAAATCCAGAATATGGGATGAATATTGCCCTGACTGGAATGTCGATTGGTGATATTACTGAACCGGATAAGACTATTTTATTGGGTGACATATTTCCCACAAATAGCAACACCAGTTTTATGATTCGTGACCCTAACACCGATTTTCATCAACGCCATAGCAACGCGTTGGTATTTGCCTGTGTTGATGGCCATGTAGTAACGGAAAGGTTGGATACCCCGATTTTAGGGTCGCTGGAAGCGAAGAAGTATATATTTTTCTGCGCGCCTAAATTAATTGCGTCTTATACCGGACCATTAGATAACCCGGTACCCAGTCCGACTGGTTTTACTTCCTGGGTATATTCATCAGTACAGACCATGCCATCTGAGATTGTGGCGTCAGCAACCGGTTTGCCAAATTTTCGTATTGAGGCACAAATTGGATACGCATGGCATAATTCTTATGGTCATCAGGCGGGGATGCGCATGCTGGGTTTATTCCTGCCGGATGCCGGTGGGGTAAATAACGACGGTTTTTATTTGGGTATTCATGATGTTTATACCGGCTATTCTAACATCGCTGCCGGATGTGGGAGCAGTGCATCCACCGCAGGAGTTTTAATTAAGAATGATATGCCGACATACACATGGTCACCATACCCGTATTACAAGATTGTTGTAAATATAGTGGGTGGAAAAGTTGCTTTGGGGACGGTATATTCAAATACTAACATGGCACTGGCATCAACCACTTACCAGATACCATCTGATAAACTTGCCAACTGGGTTGGTCGCACTAAATGGGCATTTTTATCGACTGGCAGTAATGGTGCAAGGGTGCAGAATATTAAATATTACTTGTTGTATTAATTCAGCATTTTAAGGAGGTTTATATGAAAACTAATAAAGGGTTCACACTTATTGAATTGCTCGTTGTAATTGCCATTATTGCCATTTTGGCCGCCATATTATTCCCTGTCTTTGCCCGCGCCCGCGAAAAAGCGCGGCAGACTAACTGTATGAATAATCAGCGACAGATAGCTATATCAGTAACCATGTATATACAGGACCATAATTCCATGTTCATACCGAATCCTGGTTCGCAAACCTGGGTATCTTCACTTGCTGCATCTGATAACGCGCTTTACAACTGTCCATCAAACACAAATGTTGGCATAGCCGGCAATCCTGATTATGGATTTAACGCGTCACTTCTGGGAGTTTCATTATCAGATGTCACCAACCCATCCGGCATGTTGATGCTGGCAGACCGGGTGGTGGACGGTACAAAACCAAACGGCCTTATTACCAATGTGGAGACCGACCTTGACCCGCGTCATTCCAACTCAAGCACTTTCGCGTGTGTTGATGGTCATGTGGTATCTATGAGTATGAAGAACGCGAAAAGCAAGTTTGTCGCGTTGTACAAAGGCGGCATAGATATCTTTTTACAGGGAACGCAAATTGGTTATATCTATATGGGTACCGGCGGCAATCCGAATGAATATAAAACAGCAGGAGATAGCGGATGGTCAGTGATAAATCCGCTGCAGGACTTGCCGGAAAACCTGATATATACAGGCAGCGATATTCCGACATTCAGTGTTACTTATGAAATAAAAGCCCACTGGTCAGGTTCATGGGGACATCAGGCCGGTTATCGTATGCTGGGTTTATATCTACCAAATACCGGTGCGAACGGGTCAAATGGAATTTATAGCGGTTGGCAGGAACCAACAATTAATGGTCTGGCGCGGGCAATTGCCGGCACCGCTAACACAGCGGTCGGCCCTGACGGCGATGCCGCCATAAAATGGGACTACCCGGGTTCTGAATATCTTAATGTGAAGATGTATTGCGCAAACTGGATGGTAACCACTATTTTGATGGATGCCAAAAAGACAGTAATCGCAGTACACAGCAGCGTAATAAATGACCCGTCTATCTATGCCGGACGCACTAAATGGTCACCCATGACCGGCAATAGCAGTGGTAATGCCACCGCGGTGCGTAACCTGACATTTTATCAGGTAAGAATGGTACAGCAATAAAATAACAAGGACTGTCATACTTTGAGCACAAGTCTGAAACGATTAAAACAGGGGCAACCAGAATAAATTGCCTCTGTAAAATATGCAAACGATAACTTCTGTAACTATGTTAAATTTTTCATAGCATAAATTTAACTTATTTTTTAATAAATTCCGAATTTTATCTATTGACAATTACCCATTAATATAATAAAATAAGTCATTGTAGTTAGCGTGAACTATAAAATATGTTAAAGGGATCAGATTATGAGTTTAAATCTATCACGTCGGGGTTTCACATTAATTGAACTTTTGGTAGTGATTGCCATAATTGCAATTTTAGCTGCCATATTATTCCCGGTATTTGCGCGAGCACGTGAAAAAGCCCGGCAAACTACCTGTACCAGCAACCAAAGGCAGATTGCTGTTGCTGTTGGCATGTACGCGCAGGATAATAGTGAGACTTTTTTTTCAGCAGATTCTGCAACATGGAATGCCAGTTTGACGAAATATGCTGAAGGCGGGGTTTATGATTGCCCGACATCATCATTTAAAGGTACCAGTGGGATGCCAGATTACGGTTTTAATCGTCAGTTATATGGCGCGACTGTAAGTGGAATATCTAACCCATCTGCCACAGTTATGCTTGCTGATTTCATTAATTCGGCAGGTGCCGCAAATACTGACATTACCGTATGGAATAGTCAGGCGGATTGCCGTCATTCCGGTTCGTTGATTTTGGCATGTGTGGATGGACATGTGGCAACTGAACGGGTGAGTTCAACTAACGTAAGTGGCGATTTATTGGGGAAAGGATATAACCTTTATGATGTTGGAATGGCAAGAATTCCTGTTTTATATGCTGGTAGTATTCCGGCTATTTTTAATACCAAAGCATCTGAAGGCGGTACCCAGTGGGTATCATCCAATGCGTTAACCATGCCGGATGGCACATATACCCCAACCGGTGGGACAACCATGCCAAATATAAAAATTGAAGTTGACGTCTGTTATCCGCGGCAATATAACCAGATGACGTGGTTCGTTGGTGATAATGCTGTTATATGTTTTAATACTGATAGCTTTCCCAGTGGTACCACCAAACCTTCTTCCATGTATGGGGGCATATTCAACTGGAATAACGGAAAATATCGTGTTTGGTCATCTGCCCCTGCATTTCCATCAGATATGTATAGCGCAGGCACTCAAATGACTGGTAATTTTCCTGTTCGCGGGAAATATTACCATCTGACACTTGTTGTTATGAACAATACAATTACCACCAGTTGTTATGATGGTCAAAAGTGCATGGGAACTTCACCGGCATTTACTGTGCCCGCCGCTACAATATCTGCCCAGGCAGGTAAGAATAAAGTAGCGCTTGCTTTTGAGGGATATTACCAGAAAGAAGGTTTGATAATGCGTAATTTCCGTCTGTCGAAAATGCAATAATACGAGAGGGGAATGGTAATTATGAAAGATATGAAAACATTAAAAGGTTTTACCTTAATAGAATTGCTGGTGGTAATATCAATTATTGCCATACTGGCAGCTATTTTATTCCCGGTTATTGCCCGGGCACGAGAAAAAGCCCATACCACCACATGCGTAAGCAATCAACGCCAGATATCAGCGACCTTATTAATGCACGCACAGGATCATGAAGAAATGTTTATTACTGTCGGTTCTGATGCCTGGCCAACTTCATTGGGTAATTATAATGATACTGCAATGTATAATTGTCCTACATATACTGGCGTCGGTACTGGCGGTGCACCGGAATACGGTTTTAATATGACACTGGGCAGCAAGTCAATAGGTGAAGTGCAGGATCCGTCATCGATGTTGATGACAGCAGATTTATTGCCAATACAGGCAACTAATCCATCTTATACTTTCATTGACCCTAATACTGATTTAGACGCGCGTCATTCTAACTCATTAGTCTTTAGTTGTGTTGATGGTCATGTTGATATGGTACAAATACCGTTGAATGGATTAATTAGCGATATGCTGACAGCACGAAAGTTAAATTGGATTTGCACCAGTGGCACACAGATAGGTACAACATTAGCATCATCAACTCCATATCCTGATAATAAACTTGGTACCAGTAATGACCCCAAATATTCTTCATTATTATCTTTGCCATCTGAAGTATTGGTAAATAATGGTGTTCTGCCAAATTATATGATGACATGTACAATGTCTACTTATGCTCATAATGCAGGCTCAGGTGAACAATATTGCGGGAATACACTTATAGGTTTGTATCTGCCGGATACGGTTACATCAAATGTTCGTGTTCCGGGCATTTTTGCTGGTTATAGCGTTGGGTATGGTGGTCCAGGTAGTGCTTTCTGGTATGGTGGTGCGGCACTGGGAGTTGATTCGTATGGTGCCGGTGCATTGGATGCAGTAATTGGAACCCTAAAAAAATCTCCAACAGCATACACTGTTAAATTAACTGTAATCGGTGCAAGGAAAAAAATGACTGTTGGTGTATATCAGGGTTCAAAAATTGTTGGTAATTCGTCATACGATATAAGTGATTTAGATATCCAAAATTGGCAGGGAAAAACAAAATTAGCTGCTGTTAAAGATGATTTCTTTATCTGGGGTTCAGGTGTAAACGCTTGTAGTGATATTCAAAATGTCGCATTTTATCAATTATTCTGATAAATAACACCAAGAATAAATTTACAGGACTTTCGCTTAAGGTCACTTTGAGAGATTCTCTTTTAAAGCGAAAGTCCTGTTTAATAATCTTTCCTTGCGGGAAGGATTTGATGCAGGCAGATAAATTTTGTCGGAGAGTTAATTATGTATAGACTTTTATATTTTATATTGTTATTTTCAACCACATTGGTGATTTATTGCGCGGAGCCGGAGAAAATACAAATAGCCGTAAACGAACAGGGGTTAAAGTCATTAACTTATCAGAGGGTTGAATATTGTGACCAGTCCGGCAGTGGGGTTGTCGGATTTTCCGCCACGCCATCCGGTATTCAGGATATTAAGAAAAATCGTGATATATTTGCAACAAAACCAGTATCATCATCAGTAAAAGACAATACAGTTGTCGTTACTTATCCGTGGGGTACATTTAAAGTTAAATATACCGTAAAAGGCAATGATTTGAATATTGCTGCGGAATTAACGAATAATTCAAAGGACGATATTGGATGGTGGAAAGCGAATCTGATGCAATTTAATAGCCGTTTGGTATTTGATGCCAGTGGCAAAAATATGAATTGGGTATATCAACGCGAAAGGTTTGGTGGTAGTTCACCATATAGTCATTGGACATTTTCTGACCCGCATGTTTATTGGTGGAACGATGGTGCCACGAAAATTATCTTTGCCGACCTTGACCCTAAATGGCAGACGGGCGTATATCGTTTGAAAACTGATAATGGTGACAGGTGGGTGGCAGCAGTATCATCAGATGGTGATGAAAATAATACGAAAGCAGTTGTGCCTGCCGGCGGTTCAGATTCAGCACATATCGCTATCCGATTTCGTTCCGTTAATGACAATCCGATTATTGAAGCGGGTGATAGTTACCGTGCTTGGGGACGTAGTGAACCTATGAAGGTTAATTGGCCCGATCGACGACCAATTGGCACATTTTTCGTTGCAGAATCTGCCAAGGGATGGCCAACTAACCCTAATGGGTGGTTTAATGACCAGAAAGTTGATGTAACCACCGATGTTGGACGGGCAGATTTTGCAAAACGTATGCTTGAACGTGTTGACGCAAGTATTGTGGTGTTAAAAGATGTCGGCGCCCAGGGAGTTGTCTGGTGGGATGTTGAAGGTGCCCGGAATCCACACCCGATAACATATATTGGTGACCCGCGGGTTTTGGATCCAAAGCATCCGCAACATGATAAATATGCTCCGGAACTTGATACAGAAGTAACGTATAATGATAAGAAAATGCCACTGGTTGATGCCTGTTTTGCAAAGTTTAAAGATGCTGGTTTTAAAACCGGGGTGACTATTCGCCCACAGGCATTGACATGGAAAGATACCGCCCCGGTACAGACATGGGTGAATAACCCGAATGACTATACATTTCCCAAGGCAAAATATGCTATTGATCGCTGGGGATGCAGCATGTTTTATATTGATAGCGTAAATGAATGGTTCGGGTGTTGGTGGTATAACTCTATACTGAAAGAATATCCAGATGTGTTGTTAATACCGGAATGGTCGCGAACCCGTGGATTCGCCGGTGCGGCACCTTTCAGTTACACAAAATTTACCGGTTGGACCCGTGGTGTTGCTGATGAAATTAAGGCATGCTGGCCCAATGCTTTTTGTTGCATGTCTAATATCGATTTCACTAACCCAGTAGCGCGTGAAGACGCTTTTCATGCAGTGCAAAATGGCAATATCATGTTATTTAACTGCTGGTATAACAATGACGACGCAAAACGGATTAAGTTGATGTACCAACTTGCCGGGGTAAAACATACACCGGTAGCAATTAACCAGACAATAGATTGTCCGGGTGGAAATGGGGGTACCAAGATAACATTGCGCGCGAAAGATGAAGATGATGACCAGATTCGTTTTACATTACTTGACCAGCCATTACACGGGGTTCTGCGCAAGTTTGACCCGGTGGGAATTGTATATTACACCCCGGAAGAAGGCTTTGCCGGGGAGGATTCTTTTACCTTTAAAGCTACTGATTACAGCGGATTGGATTCTAATATCGCAAAGGTTGATGTAAATATTGAAGAATAGGAATAAATGCTGATGATTGAAAAAATAACAGATTTTCTTGTGCTTGCCTGGATTGGTCCGGGGTGTGAACAGATAACTGCGAAAACAATGGGTGATTTAGCGGCAGGTGGTTTTAACGCGTCTCTTTCATCTTTATCGCCGGATATGATGATACCCCAACTTGATATCGCGCATGCTGCCGGAATAAAGATAATTATGAGCATACCGGGTATGCGGGTAGCAAACGGGTCGGTAACAGAAGAATGGAAAGAAAGGATGCTGGATGTTATACAGCAGGTGCGCAATCATCCGGCACTGCTGGGATATTATATAGCCGATGAACCAAAGATAGACCGTATGGCAGATATTGCGAAAGCTTTTGCGTTTTTCCGTGAACATGACCCGGAACATTTGCCGTATTGTAACCACTGGACTGTTAATATGAGTTGGTGTGGGTACCGCAGTTATGACGAAATGTGGACAGATTACGGTAAGATTTGTTCACCGGATTTTGTCAGTTCCGACCTATACCCATTCTCGACAGTTCCGGAAGATGAATGGTTGGCAAACCGGGATAAAGACCCACATTATTATCCCCGTCATAAGGCGAAGATATGTATTCATTTTTTTGAAATGTTAGATATAATCCGACAAAAATCACAGGCCTGGAATGTGCCGGTGTGGATGTGTAATTACGGAACCTATGCCTATTCGTCGGATACCCGTGATGGTGAAATGCTTTTTCAGGTGATGATGAATCTTGCGTATGGCGCGAAATGCATTCAGTATTTCACCTACGCTCACGGTAGCATGATGATAGACCCACCGGATAACGCACCTAATGACAATTGGCAGTCTGCCCGTCGGATTAATAGTGTATTGAAAGCGTGGGCGCCGAAATTAATGAAAATGAAAAGTATTGGTGTATATCACCATCCTGCAAACCTTGTGTATACCCGTCCACTTGACCAATATTTACTGGGTAATCCCAATGACCTTTTTACCCGTGGAGATGCAGTGGTGATTGGACAGTTTACAGATGATGATGGATATGAATACGCCTTAATTGTTAATAGAACTCCATTTGAACCGGCGCAGATTAATTTCTGTTTTGGCACCGATGATTATGTGGAGGAATGTAGTGGACAAACCGGAGAATGGATAAAACCGTGGCCATATAATCCACGGAAAATGCCGTTGCATTTTACCCCCGGTCAGGGCAGATTATTCCGTTTTAAACGCAATATTGAAATAACCTGATTCTTTTCAGGTTAAAAATATCCACAGTAGTTTAATTGTGGATAAAATAGATTTCAAGGATTCTGTAAAATATAGAACAAATCAAGTTTCACTAAACAGAATCTTTAAATAGAAGCAAAATACTGTTAGCGTTAACTTGTAAATATGATGGCTAATTATGCCAGATAATACAGGCAGTAAATTTTATAATAGCTGGAAAGTGATAAGAAAAAATGACTGAAAAAGATCGAATAAAAAATAATGATTCAGCCTGGCAAATGGTTGAAGAACAGTTTGACCCACGTAAACTGTCGCATTTTGAAACGTTATTCACGTTGTCAAATGGATATGCCGGCGTTCGCGGTTCATTGTCAATGTCGCCACTGCTTGCCGACCCTGGTTTTTATGTTGCTGGCGTTTATGAATCGCGTGGCGGATATGAGACAGAACTGGTGAATTTGCCATGTTGGCTGTCGGTAAGCGCATACCTTGATGGATTTACCCTTGATTTGAAAAAGGGAAAAGTTATCGATTACCGGCGCGTTTTGGATATGCGACGGGGAATACTGATTACCGACATAACCTGGAAAGATGACGCAAAACGCACGTGGAAGTTTACATCCAACCGTATAATGCACCAGACTGAGAAACATCTGGGTTTGGAATGGGGCACAGTTACGGTAATTGATGCCGGTGGAAAATTAGAATTAATTTCAAAGATAGACGCATGGGCAGTTAAGCATGGTTCTTTATCTGGAAAGACCTGTTACGATAATTGCAAATTACAGAATTCCGGTGATGACGCAGGGATATCTCTACAGTTAACAACACAAAAGACCGGTTTTACGGTGGCAGAATCCAGCATTATTTCCGCGCCGGGTGTTGTTAATCGAATGGTATCAATTGATGATGATCGTATTGAAGAACGTTTAACAGTGCCGGTGCAACCAGGCGAAGTAATACCATTTAAAAAGTTTACTACTATATATACTTCCCGTGATGTTGAAAATCCATCAGATGCAGCAGTTGAAGAACTAAAACGTCTTACATCATCTGATTTTGATGAGTTAGTGGATGAACATATAAAAGCCTGGGAAGAAATTTGGAATAATATCGATATCTGTATAGACGGTGACGAACGCGCGCAGTCGGGTATGCGCTTTAATCTTTTCCATCTGGCGTCTATGCCTAATAAAAATGATGATAAGGTATCGATTGGTGCCAAGGGTTTGCATGGCAACGGATATCAGGGGCATGTTTATTGGGATACAGAAATTTTCATGCTTCCGATGTTCATTTATACCCAACCGGAGATTGCCCGGACATTGTTGCAATACAGGTACAGCTTCTTATCCGACGCGGTTGAGAATGCCAGAGATATGGGGGTAACCGGCGCTAAGTTCCCCTGGCACAGTTCGCATATTGGCCGCGAAACCAATTGGTTGGGATGGCAGGAACATCTTAATCCTGATATCGCTTATGCTGTTGACCAGTATATTAGCGCAACCGGTGATGATGATTTTTATTTGAAATATGGCGCGGAATTGATAATAGCCACTGCGGCGTATTGGCCGGCACGTGTGGTATGGGAAGATGGTAAGGGTTACGTGTTGCATAACACCTGTGGTCCTGATGAAATACATACCAATATCAGTAATAACGCGTATACAAATTATCTTATTCGCTGGCATATGCAACGGGCGGTAAAGGCGGCAAAATATTTACAGGATAACGGGAAATGGCAGGAAATCAGTGAGAGATACGCGATAAAAGATTCTGACCTTAAAATATGGGATGATATTTGTAATAAAATGTATCTTCCATATCTGCCGGGACAGATTTTCCTTAACCAATTTGATGGTCATGAATTATTATCGGAACGCGAAATAGACCGTACCATGACGAAAATGCAATATGTTGGTCCGGTTCAGCATTCATTTAAAACAACCAAAGTGGCGCAACAGGCAGATACTGTATTACTTTATACCTTGTTCCCACACGATTTTTCACTGGAAGAACAAAAACAGGCATATCTATTTTATGACCCGCGTTGTTCGCATACTTCTACTCTTAGTCGTTGCATATATTCACGGGTGGCAACACAATCCGGTATGCTGGATGAAGGACTGCGCCAATTTATGGTTTCATTGGAAACGGATACCGGGGTTAACGCGGAATGCGAGTCTGGCATTCACGCCGCCTGTTTAGGTGGTAACTGGTTGGCGATGATAATGGGATTCGGTGGATTTACTATAAAAAATGGTATGCCGTCATTTGCGCCGGTTTTACCGGAAAAATGGTCATTGTTATCTTACAGTATAAAATGGCGTAGTATAAAACTGAATATACAAATTAAAAAAGAAACTATAGAAATATCAACAAAATGTGGTAAATGTGATGTTTTGATTGCAGATAAAATTGTAACTGTAACTACAGTACCACAGAAAATTTCTTACATTTAAGGAACTTTTATAACTGATTATATGAAAATTTATGGTTCAGTGTTTATGGTTTAACATTTTTTAAGATATTTCTTCAAAATGAAGAAATATCCATATTTATGATGAAATATCCATTTACTTTGATACTAAGCAGTCATAAAATTGTTGAAGAAGATAATGTCTGTTTCTTCTGATTAATCAGATAGTGGGAGATTTATTTTGATACAAGCTATAATATTTGATCTCGATGGTGTTTTGGTTTCTACTGATGATTTGCATTTTCAGGCGTGGAAACAGATAGCGGATATCGAAGGAATCCCATTTACCAGAGAAGATAATCATCGTTTACGTGGTGTTGGAAGGATGGAAAGTCTGATGATTATTCTTGAAAAAGCAGTTAGAAAACATTCGTTTGATGAAAAGAAAAATATGGCGGATAAAAAGAATAATATCTATCGTGAATCATTATCAACTTTAACCCCATCTGATATATTACCGGGTGCGCGTGAAATTTTAGAAGAATTGCGCCAAAATAGCATTAAGACGGCAATAGGTTCTTCAAGCAAAAATGCCATGGAAATTATGCATCGCACAGCGTTGTTAAATCTGGTTGATGTTATAATAGATGGTAACGCTATTAACGAAACTAAGCCAAGCCCTGAAGTGTTTTTAAAAGCGGCGCAGAGATTAGGTGTTAATGCTGAAGAATGCCTGGTAATTGAAGATGCCATGGCAGGTATAGAAGCAGGCAGACGGGCAGGGATGGCGGTTTTTGGCATTGGTACCCCACAAACATTACCGGGTGTAAAATATTTAGCAAAATCTCTTGCTGATGTTACTGTCAATGAATTATTATTGCTGCAACCGGAATAATAACCGGAAAATTATAACAAGAGGAATTAACATGTCTATTCCATATCGTCAGATACACCTTGACTTCCACACATCAGAACATATTCCCGGTATTGGTTCAGCCTGGAATAAAGAGCATTGGCAAAAAACATTGCAAACAGGTCATGTAAATGGCATTAATGTTTTTGCTGTTTGTCATCATGGTTGGAGTTATTATGATACCAAAGTAGGTAAACGTCATCCGCATCTGGCAGACGGTATTAATTTAACCCGCATTATGATAGATGCCTGCAATGAAATTGATGTTAAAACCCAGGTATATTTAACCGTGGGGGTAAATAACATGGTTGCGCGTCAGCATTCAGAATGGCGCGCGATAAATGTTCACGGCGGATATTACGGTTGGAGTCAAAGTCCGGTTGATCCTGGTTTCCATATGCTTTGTTTTAATACCCCATATCTTGATTATGTATGTGATGAAATACGCGAATTAGCCCGACTCTTTCCGGATACGGAAGGATTTTGGCTGGATATAATTCATAAAGCGGTATGCTATTGCCCGTGGTGTATGGAAAGCATGGTAAAGTTGGGATTAAATCCGGCAGATAAAGCAGATGTAGAAACCCATGCTGATATAGTGTTGCAGAATTATTATAAACGCACCCTTGCCGCACTGCGTGAAGTGCATCCGACAATGATGTTAACCCAGAATAGTGGCCATGTTGTCCGCGGTGATCGACGATTTTTGGACCATGTTACACATCTGGAACTGGAAAGTCTGCCAACATGGGGTTGGGGATATGACCATTTTCCGATGTCGGCGAAATATTCACGGCTTACAGGAATGGAATTTCTTGGCATGACTGGCAAGTTTCATACTACCTGGGGTGAATTCGGTGGTTTTAAACACCCAAACGCTTTGCGTTATGAATGCGCGGCAATGATAGCATATGGCGCAAAATGTTCTGTGGGTGACCAGTTGCATCCTGATGGTTTGCTGGATGAATCAACTTATAAAATTATCGGTGAGGCCTATGCGGAGGTAGAAGCAAAAGAGGCATGGTGTGACAATAGTAAAAACATTGCCGATGTAGGATTATTATCCGCAGTTGCTCTTGACCCCGCGCATGTTGCCGGTGAAGATTCTGACACCGGTGCTGCCAGAATTCTGTTTGAAGGACATATTCTGTTTGATATGCTGGATAGTGAAATGGATTTCAAACCCTATAAATTGCTGATAGTATCTGATGAAGGCAAAATATCACCTGCTTTAAAGGCTAAATTGGATAATTATATTGCCGGCGGTGGAAAAATTCTTTTCACCGGACGCAGCATAATTGATGTCGATGGAAAATTGCATTTTGATTGTGGTGCGGATATAGTAGGTGACAGTGAATTTACTCTGGATTATATTCTGCCGTTGCCGGAACTTCGTCCGTCTTTTATAGAATCTCCCATGATTATTTATTCAAAATATCCGCGTATTAAAATTGGTACTGGCACATCATTGGGTGATGTATATGAACCATATTTTGAAAGGGCATGGAACCACTTCTGTTCTCACCAGCATGCACCCGCACGCCGTGAAGTATCAGGTTATTCCTGTGGTGTTGAGAAAAATAATGTCATGTGGTTGCCGATGGATTTATTTGTTTCATACCGAAAAATGGGTCAGGTAGCGTTAAAAGATTTCTGTCTTGCATGTATACGAAGGATGCTGGGTAATGGCATCGGTCTTGAAATAAATCTACCAAGTACCGCCAGAGTTTCATTAACAGAACAACCGAATGAAAATAGGTATGTATTGCATCTGCTATATGGAAATCTGGTACAACGGGGTGGATTGCAACAGACACATAAAGAGCCAATGTATATGGAAGTCATTGAAGATTTAACACAGTGTTGTGATGTTAAAGTTTCTTTGTTGACAAATAATTCGGTGTCAAAAGTCACCCTTGAACCACAGGGGATAGAAATACCGTTTAATATAATTGATGGCCGTTTAACATTTGTTGTTGACAGTTTCATTTGCCATCAAATGGTGTGTATACAAACAAAAAACTGATTGAAGGGGAAATATGAATAATAACTTTGATTTTTCAAAAGATGGAATATCTTTTGTTAATGCTGATGCTAATATAGGTGTAAAAAACCTTGGATTAAAATTAGTTATCGAAGGTTCTGCAAATGTAATATGTTATGACAATATTTGCACAGATAAAGATAAAATAATCGGCGAAGGTTGTGTCGGGGAAAATCTGCGGATTATCACCACTGTAAATATGCATAAAAAGTTAAATGCGGTAGTTTTACAACATAAGATTTGTAATTCATCACCACGCCCGATATGGATAAACAGTGCCGCAACCGGCCAGTTTTCTGCTGGTGCGGCAATTTTGCATGGTAAAGGTGGATGGTTGGGAATGGATTTGCGCTATTGTCATACTGATAATGTGCGGACAGAACGTTATCCACACTGTCAGATGGAATATCCGCTTGTGCGCATGTTGCCGGTGGAAACGGTACAATTAGGTATGGGACAGGACCAGTCTTTCCCGGCGTTATATATAAAAGATGAACGCGGTAAAAATGGCATAGTATTTGCCGCGGCATCGCAGGAATTAAATTACACAGCTTTTGAAATGCGCAAACAGGCGATGGTAAATGAAAGCGTTTTTGATGTATTTGCCATACTTCATGACCCGGGTCAGACTGGCGGTTTTCAGATACCAGCAAGCGGTGAAATAATGCTGGATGGTATATTCATTCAACTTACCGGTGATGTTGCCGCTGAAGACGCTTACGTTGATTATATTAATTTTATTGCAGAAAGATTCAACTTTCGCGGACCGAAAACTCCTTTGTTAAATCAGGCTTTTCATTGCACCTGGAATTATGGCATTTTTGCAGATCAGACAGAAAAGTCATTAATGCCGACAGCAAAATTTATTGCAG
>CAZWZF010000088.1:0-14337 GCA_964638715.1 uncultured bacterium
TGCAACAATGGTATGGAGTTCTCTACTCGACCGCCGCTCTGCGGCTGGAAATAATGTCACATAAAAATGCTGTTCTATCAAATAAACCAGCCGCAGCGCGGCGATATATTAATAGTACACAACATATCTAAGAAATTAAAGCTGCAGAGCAGCGACACATTAAAGTTATCAACGACTTTCTTTGTTTGAATTTAATTGCTAACTGACTATATATCTATTCTTCAATTCTCATATGTTTCTTCTCTTCTGCGAAGGCAGATATTTCATCTCCCCCAATTTTCACCTTTACTACACGCAACTTATGACCATCTGCGTATTTATGCGATTTTCGGAACTTCTCGCGCACTTCCATGCCATTTTCAGCCAAATGCTCCATAACCGTATCAGTCAACTGGCAACCACCTTCAATTTCATCAGGCATAGCAGTCTTCTCTTCATTTACCGCCACTAATTCTGCTTTTACTTCGCCATTCTGAATGGAAAAATCCATCCCGACTGTTGAGTCTATCACCGCAATAATTCCTTCTTCACCGTCTTCCTTCACTTGTACTTTCATGCCCATTGATAACAATGTTTCTATCAATTTCATCTTCACCATTTCGTTATCAGATAGCTTCTGCAGTACAGTCTCGCATTCATTATATGTCGTGTTAATACGCTGATACATTTCTCTTATTGCCTGTATTCCGCTGCTTTTTTGAATTAGTGCCTGCAATTCGTTCAGAAATTCTGCTGCCGCATCCTGATAATAGGTTTCCAGATTTTGTTTCTGCATAGCGTTAATACATGCCAGCGATTCATTAATCAGTTTCCTACTTTCTTCACGTTCTTTCTCGCGCTGTTTTATTAAAGTAATCTCGCGATAAATCCGGTCTTTCAACAACTTCACACCTTGCATCGCCATTTTTGACTGTTTTACCGCCATCTTTTCATATTGTTCTACAGATTCCAGCATTTTTGCCTGTAGTTCAGCAGGCAACAGGATAATTTCCTGTTTCACATTTTCAATTTCTTCCAGCACTTTTTCAGCAGAAATAGTGTGAACAGATAATTCAGTTGACTCAAAGATGTCATTTGATAGCTGATAAATGCGTTCAGCAATTTCTTCTGATTCGCCGTTCTCATTAAACTCATTTTGCAATATATTCAACCTGGTTATTAAATCTTCCGGAGCATTGGGAGCAATAGTCATTCGCTGAATACAATTATGTAATTTATGGACGATGAAATCAGCCAGGGCGTTTTGAGTCGATACTTGATATGTAACCTCGGCCAATTCCAAAGCACTGGCTAATTGCGCGGAATAAGCAGCATTTTTCGCGATTATATGTGCCTCGTGGTCTGCACATCTTTGATTAAAAATAGCCATAGACGCTTCGTGTTCACGCTTAAGGTCTTTTACCGCCAGGTAAACCGCAACGCTTACTGCTGCAATCCCCGCACCAGTGGCAAGCATACCTGTAGCTGAAACCGCCGGTAATAAAGCCTGCATAGGCGGTGAAGCTATAAAAATCGTTGAATGCGACATAACAACCTCCCTAAAAAACTAATTTTTCTGTTCGCGCTGATTATATTAAATTACAGCATTACTGTCATATTTATCTTGCAGACTTTTTATCGCTGATAATCAAGGCTGCATCGAGGATTATGTTGGCGAGGGCGGTTTTGGTCATCAATTCCAATTCATTTATCTCACCATCGGCGTATATCAATGTCGCTTTATTAGTATCAACAGCAAAACCGCAACCGGCAGCGGTTACGTCATTTGCCACGATGAAATCGGCATTTTTCTTTTTTATTTTATCTGACGCATGCTGGTGCAGATTTTCTGTCTCTGCCGCAAACGCCACTATTACCTGGTCATCGCGCTTTATTTTGCCGACGTTTGCCAGGATATCCGGGGTGGCAGCCAGTTCCAGCTTTTCTGTTTTTTTGCCAGATTTCTTGATTTTCTGTTCGGCGGATTCGACCGGGGCAAAGTCTGCGGGAGCGGCGGCACCGATTATAATATCTGCCCGGGATGCGGTAATGCTGACCGCCTCGTTCATCTCGGCAGCCGTGGTAGTTTTTATTACATGCACCCCTTCAGGTGCGGGCAAATCAACTGGACCACTGATCAGGGTTACATGGGCACCGCGTTTTACCGCTTCAATGGCTATGGCAAATCCCATTTTGCCAGTGCTGGGGTTGCTGATGAAACGCACCGGGTCGATATATTCACGAGTTGGACCGGCGGTGACAATTATCTTTTTATCGCTTAAATCCACATAGCGTGCCAGAAATAGCGATTCCACCTTTGCGATAATTTCGCTGACGTCAGACATTCTGCCTTTGCCGGAATACCCACAGGCTAATTCTCCGCTGTCCGGCCCAATAAATTTCACCCCGCGCTGGCGAAGAATTTCTTCATTCTCCCGGGTAGCGGCATTTTCCCACATCTTCACATTCATCGCCGGTGCCAGCATTACCGGACAGGTACATGCCAGGGTTACGGAAGTTAGTAAATCATCGGCAATTCCATGCGCCATTTTCGCCATGAAATTTGCGGTGGCAGGGGCAATCAGCAATAAATCAGCATCATCAGACAATCCGATATGCTCAACATCCCAATCCCCCGGGTCGCTGAATAAATCAGTGTAAACTTTTCCCCCGGCGACGGTTTGCAGAGTTTCCGGGGTGACAAATTTTGCACCATTAACGGTAAGGACGGGACGCACTATTACCCGCCGACCAGGATTGCGCAGGTCGCGCAATGCGCGCAAACCTCGTACCAGTTCTGCTGTTTTATATGCAGCAATAGATCCAGTAATCCCCAAAACCACGCAAAATTTGCTATTGTCACTCATCTTATTCTTCCTCAATCTTAGCAAAATGGGAATATCGCCACGGACGCAGCCTTTCGGCTATAATCACAGCTTCAACATCGCGGACCGCTTCATCCAGCTTATCGTTAATAACCAGATATTCGTAATTTTCGATGCGTTCCATCTCATGACGGGCATTTTCCAGTCGTTTGTGAATGGTTAATTCATCCTCGGTTTTGCGTCGGCGCAATCTGCGTTCCAACTCATCCCAACTGGGCGGGGCAAGAAAAAGCAATATTGCACCCGGAAACTCGCGACGTACCTGTAAGGCACCCTGTACATCAATTTCCAGAATGACATCCATCCCCTTGTTTAGTTCTTCCTCAACCCAACTGCGCGGGGTGCCATAAAAATGGCCGTGTACTGCCGCATGCTCCAGCATGTCGCCTTGCTCCAGCATGGTAGCGAACTTCTCATTTGTTACAAAAAAGTAGTCAATACCATCTTTCTCGTGAGGCCGCGGGTCGCGGGTAGTGATAGATATCGAGGTGCGAATTAATGATAATCGCGGTATCACCCTGCGCAGGATGGTATCTTTGCCCACCCCGGATGGACCGGAAAGTATAAATAATATACCTTCATCTCTTTTTAAATCTTCTGTTGAAAAATTATTCATATTCCTATTTCTTTGGTGATTGTTCAAATCTGCATTGAATTGCAACGTCCCGTACTGACGGATCGCGGGCTATATCTTCTAAAATAAAGCGCAACTCTTCTTTGGGTTTAACTGAAATGAATCCTGTTGCCGGACGTACTATACCGCCGATTGTTATTACACCTTTTGCGCAGCCTATACGCGCATCTGAAACGTCAAGTGCTTCGCGCTTTGTTATTGCACGCTGCAAGTTACGCAATATCGTTTTGTCTTCAACTGACATATCACACCCCCTGATAAAATATTATATATGTTTCTTAGCCATATAAATATATATTACCTGCCATCAATGTAGATTTTTCCATATTAACATTGCTATTCATCCAGAATAACTATATCTTCATTACCGTTGCTATTGCCATAAACCATTTTTTCTCTTGGAGCAAATATTTGCAGGTGCAGAGATTTTTCGCCGTGCCGCAATGAATGAAATGGAACTTTTATTATGTATTCCC
Organism: uncultured bacterium; assembly: GCA_964638715.1. Classification (GTDB taxonomy): domain Bacteria; phylum Armatimonadota; class Hebobacteria; order CAIYQO01; family CAIYQO01; genus JBAXQQ01. The sequence continues at coordinate 3,975 of CAZWZF010000088.1, forward strand.
TATCTGCAGTCAAAGGATACATGGTCAATAACATGCCATTTTCATCTAATTGTACCTTCTGCGGTATAACACCAGGAGAATTCGTAATCTCTGGTTTTCCCATGGCAACACAGGGTGAAAAATCACCAACCTTTTGAGCATATAAATCCATAATTTTGATATGAATTGTAATATCTGTACTTGTTACCTGCAACGGATTTTTAATGTATAAATATACTGCTTTCTCTCCATCACCAGTATAATTATCCTGAACTTTTGCATCAACCAGAATTTCATTTCCACGAAAATGCCGCATGTCAGGGTCCACTGAGTATGCCATAATAATTAACAGCATGAATGCAATAATTATTGAAGAAACTACCCAAACCGGCGCAGGAATAAATTGCAATACACGTATGCCGCGACGTTGATAAATTGATGAATAATGTGGGCAATTTTTTGCACCATTGCCATTTGGCAGAAAATATTCTACTCCTTCAGCCTTGCCGCATCCATCCCCGGCAACCTGGTAACGGCAATAATTACAACGAATTAAATCCTCGCCGCATAACGTACAATCCGCCACGTCACCCGACCTGAAAACATTCTCATATTTGCATTGAGGACACCGGATAACCCGCATAATCACCCCGAAATAAAATGTAATAATAATATACTATATTGTGCTGAAAAATGATAGAGGGTAATTTGAAGAGAGAAGTGAAATGAGTAAAGAGTGAAAATTGGAAATGGCAAATTATGTCCATAAAAATAAAGATATTCAGTAAATGCAGTCACCGTTTGGAACTGGGCGGGAGCCCGGCGAACTCTGGTATGAAAAGAATGATTGTTAATTTTGTTGTTTAAATCAAAATACTGCCAATTGTGCCGGGCTCCCGCCCAGTTCCAAACGGTGACTATAATTTATAAAGGAACTTGTCTTTTTGTAGTGAAAACGTGGCGTCACCGTCCCGGTGACGAAAAAAAGGACAATCCGCAAAGATTGCCCTTTTATCTTTTACTCTTTTTTATCGCATTTTCTTCATTTCGAACTGTTCTCCGGCTAACGTACGTTTTACGAATGCGCCCCAAAACGGTGTGGGTGTATAATTCCAATCAAGAATCATGCGCGGTGATGATGCCAGGTGGAAACACCAGGCAGTCCAGCTCAATTTGTTTTTCTGCATGAACCCAAGGACGTCGGGGCACCATGTGTATGGGTCTTCCTGCGCGCTATCGGGAATAAAATCCATCTTCTTAATGTCCGCGCCAACCTCACCTACCAGAATTGGGTATTTATCGGCTATGCAAAGCACTTTTTCTTTCCACTGGAATTTCCAGGGATAGATATGAGTGGCGTAGATGATGCCATTACCAGTTTTGTCTTCCAATGCGAAATCTTTGATGCCGGTTAAGTCGTATGACCAGTCAAGACCGCCGCAAATAACGATGTTTTTAGCGCCAGTTGCACGTACAGCATCTACAAGTTTCTGCATGCCGACGGCATGGAAACCTTTGGCATTAAGTGCCTTTTCTTCCGGAGTTAAAAATGCATCTTCGTCTGCCGGTGCATTTTTATCCTCAACAAATCCGCCATTGCGCCATATTTCCCAACTGGTACCATGAGGTTCATTAAATAAATCAAACAATACACCTGGATGGTTTTTATATTTTGTCGATGCATCTGTCCAGAATGTTACTTGTGCCTGTGATGGTGCAAGGAATCTATGCAAATCCAATAATACATATGAGCCACGATTAGTAATTAATGTGATTACATTGTCAACCAGTTCGCGATACGCAGCACCACCGTCTTTCTGACCGGGACCTTTGCCATACCAAAATTCATCTTTCACTGGTAATCGGATAATCTTGCTTTTCCAGTCGTCAACCGCCACAATAGCGGTCTTCATAACATGGTCGCCTTGTACCAGGTATTCCAAGCTGTCTACATTAACACCTTGCAATATAACTTGCTTATTATCTGTATCCAGCACCTGATTGCCTTTTACATGCAATTCCTTCGCCCACTTCTTTGGTATAGGCTTCTCAACAGGAACTCTGGATGCTTTTTCAATCTCATCAGCAGTTTTTTTCTTTGCTATCAGCGCATCGGCATCAATGGGTTTAAGTGTAAGATCGTCCAGGTCAAATATGCCGGATACAACATTAAACAAACATGGCATCATTACCAAAGTAACCGCTTTTTCCGGAATCAGAAACTTTATTTTCCTGGATTCCCATCCCTTAGAATTACCGCGACTATATGGCGCACCAGGCTCATGTGACATTTCCTTGCCAGAAGCATCCTGGAACTTCAGCATAATTCGCGCGTCATACCAGGCTTCTTTGCCTACTTTCAGATCAGAAATCTGCTGTTTCCACGAGAATTCCAGCGCTTTGGTATCTTTAGGCAAGTCAAAAGTCCGACATATCATGACCGTTTTGTCTGGTTCTGTGGATTTCATACGCAGGTAATGGTTTGCTGCATCGCCTTCACCTTCAGATTCATAACTAATGCCATTACCTTTTCCCCAATCATCCGGCCATTTGTCAGCGTTATTATCTAACTCAAAATTACCATTAATAATGAGAGAACCATTCTCTTTTAATATTTTATCAGCTTTGTTTTGTTTTGCTTCTGCTTCTTTTTCAATTTTTACAGCCCATTCTTCAGCCCTTTTCTTAGCTTCTATTTTCAACGGCTCATCATCAATTGGGGTCATCACAAAGTCGTCCATATCAATGGTGCCAGCCTGTACCTGGAAAAGGCATGGCATGAACTCAATAGTCTTGGCGCCTTCGGGAAGCAATATTTTTGTGCTGCGCTTTACCCAGTCATTAGAATTGCTGCGGGTATATGGCGCGCCAACATTATGTTTCAACTTATTCCCATTAGCATCTTTAAACTCAAACATGATGCGGGCATCAAACCATGATTGGCTGCCAACTTTCAAGCCTTTCATGTGCTGGCGCCAGGTCAATTCAACAGCCTTTACACCATCAGGCACCGGCAGCAAACGATAAAGCATCACTAATTTGCCGGGATTTCCCACCATCCTGATGAAATGATTCAGTTTTTTTACTTCGGTGGTTTTATCAGGATCAACTTTTATTTCACCAGGTTCTGCCGGGTCAGCGACAGGTTTCGCGTCCGGATCTTCTGATTCCCAACTGATACCGGAACCTTTTCCCCAGTCATCCGGCCAATTATCGTCATTGGCATCTTTTTCAAAATCGCCATTACTGATGATTGGATTTTTTAAAACTGGCAGCTTAACTATCTCAGTTTTTGTATCAATCTTTGTATTCACCGGGGTTGCCGGTTTTTCGTCAGCACCGACAGCATTTGGCATATTAATTAAAAATATACCAGCAGCAATGAACAGTAACAGGCAAAATTGCCAGATTGTCTTTTTTAAATAAATCATTTTATATCCTTTTATTTTATACCAGGACTTTCGTGTAAGGTCACTTCGACAAACTCAGTGACCGGTCGCTGAGCCTGCCGAAGCGACCATTTTTAAGCATCTTTCCCCAACGGAGCTGTTACCGATTCTCTGGAGATAAAAGTCACTGGCAACACACGGTGTTCCGCAGGTGACTTGGGGTCTATCATTAATTGCAAGAGCAAATTCATAGCTTCTTGCCCAATCGCTAAAAATGGCTGGCGCACGGTAGAAAGCGCAGGTGTAAGCCATTCTGCCAGCGGATCATCATCAAACCCGACTACACTTACATCTTTTGGTATCTGCAAACCCATGCGGTTTAGTGTTCGATATGCGGTGCGCGCGACAGCGTCGCAACTGAAGAAAATAGCAGTAGGACGATCTGAACGCCCCATTAATTCACGGGTACAACGATCAATTTCGTCAGACCAGTCGGCCAATGGTTCGGTTTTTAGATCGTAAATTAAGGTGCGGTCAAACGGCAGTCCGGCATCGGCGATGGCATCGCGAAATCCAGCCAGGCGATCGCGCACAGTACTGGTTATAATGTCGCCAACAAAACCAATCCGGCGATGCCCAATCTTTAATAATTCCTGCGCAACCTGATATCCGCCGTTATAATTATCAGCGGTTACAGACGATATATCAATGCCTTCCACATGGTGATCGACCAATACAAACGGGAAATTATTGGATTTAAGCTGATATAAAACTTCGGTGAATTGTTTACTGTGCAGTGATAATACGATGGCGCCATCTACGGGTGAGGTTGGAAGCTGCCTTAACATTGTCAGGTCGCGGTCTATATCGCCATACGCGTCGTAAAGTTGTACTTGTATTCCCTGTGTTCTTGCAACCGACTGAGTTCCACGGGAAATCTGCAGTGACGGCTCCCAGCTTAAATTGCCGGCAACTACGTGAATTGTTCGGGTGATAACATTCTGTTCACGCACATATACGCCTTTGCCAGCCCGGCGTACAATCAAACCTTCATTTACCAGCAGTTCAATCGCCCGGCGAATAGTCATCCGCGCGACATTTTCCTGCCGTGCCAACTCCAACTCGGTGCCAATTAACTGTCCGGGTGCATAATCGCCATTTAATACCGATTCACGAATCTTATTCGCTATCGCCTGATACACTGGTATACATGTATCTATACAGGTATTTTTTTCCATGAACCTATTATATTTACCATCTATCGCCTTGTCAATAGGAAATTTAAAAATAAATAAAAAAAGGGGCAGGCACAACGCCCACCCCCTAATTTTTAATTTTTAATTATTGATTACTCATTCTCCACATTCCGCGCCGTAAATGCCGCAGTCAAACTGTGGTTTTACGTCTTCCGGCAATGCCAGTACTGCGCCGCGGCTGGCACTGGTTACCATTCGGCAATACCGTCCCAGCCAACCCTTGTTGATTTTAGGTTTAGGTGCTACCCATTCGGTACGGCGGCGAATGATTTCCGCTTCGTCTACCAGCAATTCAATTTTACGCGCCGGGATGTCGATTTTAATTAAATCTCCATTTTTAACCATCGCAATCGGTCCGCCTTCGGTAGCTTCCGGACTGATATGCCCAAGACAGGTTCCGGCGGTACCGCCGCTGAATCGGCCATCGGTGATTAACGCTACAGACTTGCCAAGTCCTTGCCCCTTAATCATCGAGGTAGGAGATAGCATTTCCGGCATTCCCGGTCCGCCTTTTGGACCTTCGTAACGAATTACTACAACATGACCCGCTTTTATTTCACGGCGTTCCAGCGCTTCCAAACATTCATCCTGTGAATCAAAAACGATTGCTTCACCCTGGAATACGAAACATTCCGGGTCAACACCAGCGCTTTTGATAACCGAACCATCAGGAGCGAGGTTGCCGAATAATACCGCCAACCCGCCATCTGCGGTGAATGGATTATCGATAGTGTGGATTATATTCGGATCCAGAATATTGGCATCCTTAATATTTTCACCCAATGATTTGCCAGTAACTGTCGGGGTGTCAAGATTCAACAGGCCTAATTTGCTGATTTCGCGCAAGATAGCACTGATACCGCCGGCGCGATCAACATCCTCAATATGCACATCAGGTTTTGATGGCGAAACTTTGCAGATGCATGGTGTTTTCATTGACAGTTCATTCACGCGATTCAACGGATATTCTACTTCGGCTTCATGGGCAATTGCAAAGGTGTGCAGTACGGTATTGGTAGATCCACCCATCGCCATATCAAGAATAAAAGCGTTGTCCAGTGATTTCGCGGTGACGATATCGCGCGGTTTGATATCTTTTTCCACCAGCATCATAATCTGTTGAGCGGCTTTTTTTGCCAAATCCTGTCGTTTTGGATTAATCGCCAATACAGTTCCGTTGCCCGGCAATGCCAACCCGATAGCCTCAAGCAGGCAGTTCATTGAGTTAGCAGTGAACATACCGGCACATGAACCGCAGCCTGGGCAGCAGGTGTCTTCCAGGCCTTTCAATTCGGCTTCGCCAATTTGACCAGTCTGAAACTTGCCAACGCCTTCAAAGATAGATATCAAGTCGCCTTTGGTGCCATCCGGCTTAATGCCGGCAGCCATTGGTCCGCCGCTTATAAATATGGTGGGGATATTTACCCGCAACGCTGCCATTACCATACCCGGGGTTATTTTGTCGCAATTCGGTATGCAAATAAGCGCGTCAAAACAATGCGCCATCGCCATTGTTTCTACACTATCAGCAATAATTTCGCGACTTGGCAGCGAATAGCGCATGCCAATATGCCCCATGGCAATACCATCGTCAACACCAATAGTGTTGAACTCGAATGGTATGCCGCCGGCTTCGCGAACAGCCTTTTTTACTACCTGAGCAAATTCATGGAGATGGATATGCCCGGGAACAATATCAATATATGAATTCACAATGCCGATGAACGGCTTATGCATATCAGCGTCAGTAACTCCGCAAGCCTTTAACAAACCGCGGTGTGGAGCACGGTCATGCCCCTTCTTTATAGTATCAGATCTCATAACAATCCTCCCTTATCAACTGGTAAGCAAATTATACCGCAAAATAGCGGAAGTATGAAGGGTTAAATTTAATTGCAAATTGCAATTTGCAATTTAACTCTTCTCAATTCACCCGTGAGGTGGCCAGAGCGTCCCGCTCGGAAAAAGAATGTGCCGGAAATAAATTTCAGCGTTTAGTACCTTCTTGCACAGCTAACGTCACCGGGACGGTGACGCCACGTCCTGCGCTAATCAATCGGGTACAGGCACGAATACTGTATTTTCAGGTAATTGAAAGCAAGTTGATAATCGCAGTATTCAAGCCAGTTCCCTTACTCTACCGCACTCTTTCTTAATCAGCTTCACTTAATTATAACCCTTTTAAAAATCATTTTTATCCTATTAATCGATGTTAAGAAAATTCTCAATTCTCAATTCTCAATTCTCAATTTGTCTAAACTCCATCTCGCGTATTGCCGCACAAACGGGTCATCATCTTCTGCCAGCTTCAATATTTGCGGCAACGCGGTGTCTGTCATATTTGTATTCACCAGGTATATTAATATATTACGTATGAAACCGCTTCTTTTGGCGCGGAAAACCGGGGAGTTCTGGAACTTTCTTTTGTAATCGCCGGGAGTCAGCGATAAATATTCTGTTATATCTTTAATAAAAATATCGTTTTGCAATGGTACGCCAGGATGGGAAATATTATTGTGCGGGCAAACCGACAGGCAGCGGTCGCAGCCAAATATCATTTCATCCATTTTGCAACCAAACTCTTCGGGTATTTCTACTTTATTCTCGATTGTCAGGTAAGACAGGCAGCGGCGGCAATCTATGGTGCCGTCTTCCTGCAATGCGCCAGTCGGACAAGCGTCGATACAAAGCCGACAATCACCGCAATTATCGGACAGTGCCCGGGTTGGGTCTAATACCGCAGTGGTTATGATTTCGCCTAACAATACCCGTGAACCATACCCGGGTACTATAACACAGGAGTTTTTGCCTATCCAACCCACACCGGATTGCTGCGCCACGTACCTTTCCGGTACCGGTTTGTCATCAATACATATTAAATTATCGAACTCTGACATTTCTATTGCCAGCATTGTCAGTAATTCTTTGATATATGTGTGGTAATCGACACAGCGTGAATAAGCGGCGAAATATTTGGTTGCTTCATTCGGTGTATCGGGATATGGTATGGCGACAGAAATTATCGACTGCGCATCAGGGAGAATACGGTCTAAATCTTCACGAAGTGGCAGGTGGCGGTGAAAAAATTGCATGTCGGCATGATGTTCTTTTTGCATCCATTCGCGCATTTTCTCATCGCGATGTGGTTGTACCCGCATAATTCCCACAGCAGTAAAACCAAGTTCATGGGCGCGGCGAACAATTTCTGCAGTATCCATTTTATCCTACAGTGCCGGGTTTTTCACCACGCACTATTGAAGCAGCTTTATTATTTTCGTCAACAAATACCACAGTGGGCTGCCATCCCTCGGCTTCCTGTTGAGATAATTCAGCATAAGCGATAATCACTACATTATCACCGGGGGTTATCAAATGTGCTGACGGTCCATTCAGGCAGATGACTCCGCTGCCGCGTTCGCCTGCGATAATATATGTTTCCAGCCGCGCACCATTGTTAAAGTCCAGCACCTGCACCTTTTCATGCGTCAGCATCCCCGCTGCATCCATCAAGTCGCGGTCAATCGTAATGCTTCCCATATAATTCAGGTTAGCCTCGGTAACGGTAGCGCGATGTATTTTCGATTTCATTAAAGTAATTTTCATGTCTGCCCAATTTTACCCGTCTACCCCATTTTCGGCAAGAGAGGGGAAAAATTAAAAATTAAAAATGGAAAATTAAAAATTAGTGTGCGCACGAATTGAGCGATTTTGATATTAACAAATAATCTCAATCGAAGTTAATTTTTAATTTTCCATTTTTAATTTTTAATTTATATACTTACAACGCCGGGTAATACTTATCAATCTCCCGTCTCGCAATTTCCACTGCCCGGGTAGCTTTGCCCAGGTTGCCGTGCATTGAGTATACGTCGCGGACGATTATTTCCAGCATTACATTTTTATTCGCGGTGATTTCCAGGGTGTTGCGGATTTCTGCGGCCCAGGCTTCTTCGTTCAGCACCACGTCAACTCCCAGCAGGTTGGGGTTTGGCTTGCGGGAGAAAATGATGCCGGTGCCGGACAGCGCGTCTGCCATGTATTGCTGATTTGCCCAGTTGGAGATGGAAACCGCGTGCAGGTTGGGCAATTTACTGAGAGAAGTTTCCCAAATTGGATCTGCCGGTTCACAGCAGCCCCAATAAACCAGTCCATACATCTCGGCAAGACTGCTGTAATACGGGAAACAGAACTCGTGGAACAGTTCCGGTGATACTCCGACGGTCTCCTGGCTGTCCATTCCTGCCCACATGTCTTTCAGTTTCACCTTGCCCGGGGTTACCTCACCTTTTGGCAGCAGAGTGGTGAAGTTATAGCAGGTTCCACAGGTGCACTGGTTGCCGTTGTTAAGTTCCAGCAAACCTTCCGCTTCAGCCCATTTCGCCATGCGGACGCCATTGTCACGCAGCAATCCCATCAGGCCGTGCAGTTTTTCGGGACAGTCATACATCGCGGTGAAGAATGTTTCCATCGACATCAGGCGCATTAATTGCTGGGTCAGGTAATTGTTGCCGTAAGTGCCTGAACGCATTTCCACCGGCATAATATCGCCAAATGTTTCTTCTAAAAAAGCCTTATATTCCAGGGATGATTCGCGATTCAGGCTGAATGTTGCCGGTTTTACCATGTCGTAGCCGTCAATATCCAGGTCTTTTATAGGGCAATCAAAGTGGTAACCCAGCGTCTTTCCCTCAGCATCCTTCATATAGGTTGTGGGAATCTCAATGCCAAACGGGTCATAAGAAACATGCCAGCCGGCATCGATAGTGTCGGGACAAACATGGTCGTCATTCAGAATCTCGTGGTGGCGGATGTTGCGCAGAAAACCATTTTCCAACCCGCGTCCCAGGTCCGACTTGCATTGAAAAATCTCCGCCGGCATAAAATCGCGGTCAAAAGTCCAGGTTTCCAGGCAAAACGGCGGACGCGTTCCCGCCACCCCGTCATTCATGTCAGTCCACATCTTTTTCCGCCGCGCCATAATCGGCAGCGCCGCAATCTCCGCCTGGCGCCTGGCCAGTCTGCGCAAATAAATGCGCTCTTCATCCGGCAATATATAAGCCATAATAATCATCTCCCAAACAGGTTAATACCGTGTTGGGAATATATTAATACAAATGGGGTGGGATGAGAAGTGAAAATGTAATTATTCTTGAAATAGTTACAAAAATTGTTGAGAATTTAATAGGCTTGAACCGCAGGTAAAACGCCAACCATAATATTCTACATATTTTTTCGTTAATTCCTTTTCATCTTAATTCCATTAGAAATTATGCTCTGTAAGAGCACTATTCCTGAAAACAAAGGAATTATGCTCTTACAGAGCGTCAATATTAATGAATATAATCCCCCAGCGGCGTTGGCCCTCACCCTTATACACATTTTATAATTAAAATGTTTGATGACAAGGGGAATTGCATAGTATTCTACATATCTCTATCCAATCTTGTTCGTAAGATAATTCCATAGCCCACAGCATCGCTCTCACCCTTATACACATTTATGATTATCATTTCACTTGACTGTTAAATGGGAAGTTGTACTCAACTTCCCCGAAAGAACCGGAATAATGATGTGATAAAGCGAAATAGCGATAGATTTTTTGCGTGGTGTTGTGTTTACAAACCTTATTTTGTCGTCACTACCTATACTTTTTTATTAAAAAAACTCTTTCGCGGGAGCTGGGGACAACTCCCCTCCCATTTACCGTATATTTTTCAATTAAGAAATCTAAAATATGAA
>CAZWZF010000089.1:0-13882 GCA_964638715.1 uncultured bacterium
AAAAGAAAATCACCTGAAAACTATGTGTTCTCAGGTGATATGGGATGACTGTGAATCTTTTTTATTACCTGTCACATTACATTCTTCAAGAGCATTGTAATAAACCATTCTATTTTCAGCATCACCAGATATATTTACAATTGGGTATCCATGACTGAGCAATATCATATTCATAATCAAGCGTGCTGTTCTGCCATTGCCGTCAATAAAAGGATGAATGGTAGCAATTCGTTCATGTATTTCTGCAGCTAAAATAATTGGATGTATATCTGCTTTATTTTCTTCATACCAAGCAAACATATTTTCCATTAAAATTGGCACTTGCCATGGCTGTGGAGGAATATGTTTACTGCCGGAAATCATAACCGGTACACCACGATATTTACCAGCATTATCACGATCTATCCCATGAAGAACTAAGCTATGTATTTGTCTCACGATAGATTCAGTTAAAGCCAATTGATTAGTTGCAATATCACGCAGAAAAACAACGGCATCATAATGATTTATAGCTTCAAGATGTTCTCGCATAGGTTTCCCGCTTATGGTCAGACCTTTATCAATTACCATTTGAGTTTCGCGCAGTGTTAATGTGTTGCCTTCAATACGATTGCTGTCATAAGTATATTCAATATCCAATGCATGCAGTACTGATTGATTTTCAAGTGGACGCACAGAATCTAACCGAGATTTTAAAGTATCAATCTCGTTAATTATTTCTAAATAATTATTCATGTGCTCCCCCCTTAGATATTTTTACGCTTCAATCCCCAAATCCCGAACTGTAAAGAGCGGTATAAACTTGTAACCGCGACTTTCCAAAGCTTCACGAGCACCTTCCATGCGGTCAACTAAAGACAATACCGCCACAACCTTACACCCGAGTGCTTCAACAGCTTCTATGGCCTTCAGGGGAGAACCACCGGTGGTTACAGTATCTTCAACTATGACCACATTGGCATTTTCCGGCAATGGCCCTTCAACTTGCTTGCCTTTGCCGTGCCCTTTTGCTTCTTTGCGTACCAGAAACGCAGGAATTGGCTTGCCTTCCAGGTAACTTACTATTGATATTGCACTGGCTACCGGGTCGGCACCCATAGTTAAACCGCCAACCCCTTGTACATCCATATCTTTGATTATATCAAACATCAACTTGCCAATCAGATATGCGCCATCTGGCGACAAGGTGACTAATCTGCCATCTAAATAATAGCTGCTCTCGCGACCAGACGCTAAAATAAAACTACCGCGCGATAATGCACGGTCTATCACCATTTGACGTAAAAGTTCTCGATTGTCAGACATTTTACCCTCCAAACTAACTGTATTTTATATAATTTCTACTTTCCTATCATCTTTCCTCTTGACATATTAGTCCTTTAAGGCGAAAATATGGTAGTACATAAAGGAGAATCTATGCAGGAAATCACTAAAAACACTGAAGCGCAAGCAAATGCGAAAGCAATTATCATCGCAATTACTGTTGGCATTATCGCTGGCGGCATATCATGGATGATGTATAAAAGACCTGCTTGGCGTCAAAATATTTTATCATTAACCCGTCAGGCGTTAAGCGTCGTTGAAACAATGCACAACGATCAATGAATATTGCATCTGGCTGTTGGCGGATGTAAAAAACGACGCTGTTGAACAACCGGACACTTGCGATTTGCTATTTTGCCGGATTGTACACAAATTGATACCACTGCTCCGCCATCAGTACTATTATCATCGGCGGCAGGAATAGCGTCGGATGATGAATGGTCCATACAATATGTTGTTGGTGCCTCGGATGCCAGCATTAATGTTACGCGTCGTTCAGGACACCATCGCGTCGATAAATTGCCGGATTCGGTACAAATAGAAATCCTGACCTTCTTTTCGCCAGGTGTGTTAGTTGTTAATTTATCATTCTGAGCGCTGCCAACTTCTCCAACATCTTTACCGCGAACTTTTAAAATATATGGCGAGGTAGCGAGACTGAATGTTGAATCGTCCAATTGCTGGTAAATTGCCAACTCGCTCATATTGTCGATATGCTCTACTGCCATAATTGGCTGCGCAGACAACATATATTTCTTCCAAATTGGTGCCGGCACAGTACCGCCAAAAGTGCGGTTCATCGGCGTATTATCACGATTCCCTACCCAAACTGCGGTGACAAGGTCATCAGTATAGCCGATAAACCAGGCATCTTTATATGAGTTAGTAGTACCAGTTTTACCGGAGACTTTAAATGGACACTGCGCTGCCCTACCTGTACCACGTTCAACAACGCCCCGCATCATCTCTTTCATAGTATTCGCGACAATCATAGGTAAAACACGCTCCGGTTTTATTCGGCGTTCGTAAATTACCTCGTCTGACCCGGAATAACATATTCTTGAGATACAGGAAGGATTAGTCTTAATGCCATTATTTGCCAAAGTACAATATGCGGAACAAATTTCCAACGGGGTAACGACTGACGAACCTAATGCAGTGGAGAGATTTGATTCTATCTTGCTTTTTATTCCCATTCGGTTTGCGACTGAAATGATATTATCGATGCCGATATCATTTGCCATGAATACTGCGGCACAGTTGCGACTTCCCCATAATGCTCTTTCCATGGGAATCCTACCCTGATATCTGCCGTCAGAATTCTGTGGACGCCACATCTTGCCATTCCCCATAGGGAATGATTGTGGTCTGTCTTCAACTTTTGTCTTTGGTGTATACCCGCTGAGAAGAGCCGAGGTATAATCGAATGGTTTAAATGATGAACCCGGCTGGCGCTTGCCTTTAGTCACGATATTAAACTGGTCTTTTTTGAAATCAATCCCGCCTACCATAGCTTTCACATAACCGGTTATCGGGTCTATTGAAATCAGCGCACCGTCTGAAAGGTTTCGACTGCGATTATTATTCACGCCATCAACAACTGCATCTTCAGCGATTTTTTGCATTCTCGGGTCAAGACTTGTATATATATCAATGCCATAATTCAAGTAATTCTCGGCATCTTCGCCTAAAACATCTGGTGATGACAACTCATCGTTCTGGACATATTGAACAAAATATGGAGCATGGTCATTTCTGAATGCTGATGGCTTTCTTTCTTCTGCTAATTTCACCGGTTTGTTTTTGGCGGCTTTCCATGCTGCTTTATCTATTTTCCCATTAATAAACATCGCATCAAGGACAATGTTTCGTCTGGATTTTGCCTTTTTCGCGTTGCGATACGGGTTATAGTCAATCGGACTTTTGGGCAAACCCGCGATTAAAGCAGCTTCTTCCAATGATAAATCTTTCGCGTCTTTATTAAAGTAACTCCGCGCCGCCATTTGAACGCCGTAACACTGCAAACCGTATTTGTTAGTACCAAAAAATACCATATTAAGATATGTTTCCAATATCTCCTGCTTGGTATATTTGCGTTCCAACTCAAGCGCCATCACCATTTCCTGCAATTTTCTACGCACATCCTTGCCGCGATTTAAATTATACATATTGCGTACTAACTGCTGGGTGATGGTACTCGCACCTTCTTTTGCTCTGCTGTGGGTGACATTTTTCACTATTGCGCGTGCTATTCCCCACGGGTCAATTCCCGGGTGACTGTAAAATCGTTCATCTTCCGTCGCCTGGATGGCATCAACAACTTTACCCATATCTTTCAAAGATATTAATTGGCGGTTTTGTTCTGCCAGTGATATTTTCGCCAACAATGTACCATCAGATGCTAAAATACGGCTGGGGATAGACGGACGAATATCTGATAATTCGCCAACATCTGGAAGATTTTGCGATACATAAATAAAAATACCCGCGACAGTTCCTACGAAAAATGCGAATCCAACGAAAATTGCAATTGTTATTACACGGCAAAAGATATACCATTTCTGCCTGCCATTCAATGGTTGTTTTTTGCCAGTATTACTATTCGGGTTTGATATGTAATTATTAACTTTATACATTCACACTACCTGATTTTCTCTTCGGCTAATATATTCCAGAATCCGCCAATAATATCCATATAACTGCCAACTGCTGTTGTATATCTTTTCCATGCAGTTGTTAACGCGATATCCATATCCAGCTTTTCTTTTTCTGTTTTTAATTTATCTACCAATGATATCGCGCCGGCATTGTATTTAGTTTCAGCTATATCAACTCGCTGTTTTGCAATTCCACAGCGTTTACGACTGATATCCAACCGTTTTTCTTCATTTTCCACCAGGCTTTTTGCAGCGGCTATTTCCTGTTGAATTTCTCTTTGCCGTCTGATAATCTTTGCATTAATACTATCATATTCGACTTTGGCTGTCTTTACCCCGGATTCCGCTGATGGTGATAGCGGTATTTCAAGGTTAACCGAGGTGCGCCATCCCTTGCCATATAAAAACATTGCCGGGTCATATAATGAAGGATATCCAAAGGTGAAGTTCGCGCTGCGGGTTCGCGTAGATACTGTGGTTATCACCTGAATATCACCGCCGTATTTGCTTAAATCCAATGACAAGCCAATTTGTGATTCACGGTTTGCAGCCCGATATCTTCCTTTTGCGGCTATTGCGGACGATGATAACGATTTCATTTCAGGTGTATTTGCAGCATTTACAGTTGCCGGAATATATCGTGGAAAAATAAATTCCGGGTCGCCGGTAAAATTATATAATTTCGCTTTATTGATAGTATCGTTTAAATCATTTTCTGCGGCTTTCAATGAAATATCGGCATCATCCAACTCCAATTGCGCCTGCTGCAAATCGATTGCTGCTAATGCGCCGATTTTATTTTTCCTGTCCGCTTCTGTCCAATTAACTTTTACAATTTCTAACTGTAATTTCGCTGATTTCACTTGCGATAATGCTGCTAAATGATCGGCGTAAAGATTCATTCCCTTTAAAGTACAAGAGCGTGCTTCTGCATCTAATGCATTCTTTGCATCTATTAATGCCGCCTCTGCGTCAGTAACATTTTCCGGTTTGAATTGATACGTTACTCCCAGATTATATCCAGTTTCTGTTTGCTGACTGGCACGATTTATTTTCAGCGAGCCATCCAGACCCATCTTCATCACTCGCAGTTTCTGTTCCTGAACAATCACTTTTTCTTTCAATATATTATATTCCTGCGACCGGTAATTTGCCGCTTGCTGCGGTCCATAACCATAAACCGTTAATGCCAGAAATATTAATAATATTGATAAAATATGCTTCATGCCGTCACTTCTTTTCAGGACTGCCTAAAGGAATAATTTCGCTGACTATTGAATCTATCCCCTCGCCCGGGGTGTAATTGATTGTCAGATGTGCAATATTTACCGCGTATGGTTCTACCGATGCAAACCAGGCGTGCCCATGTTTCTCTGCCGGCATCACCTGTTTATGGGTATGACCGCCTAAAACGAGGTCAATATCTTCGCATTGCGCTAATTGAATATCGCGATCGTAACCGATATGAGTTAATGCTATTACCAGGTCGGCATCGTAACTTAATTTATGTGCCAGGCCCGGACCGGTTTTCAACGGGTCGTCGAAAACGTAATCTGTAACCTTTGCCCAGAAAGAATCCGGCGCGGTGATAACAGGACATAATCCAAATACTGCTATTACCGGCACATCATCTTCGCTTTCATCGCCAACCGCAAATTCCAGGTATTCATTCACACATCGCGGCGGACGCTTATCCTGACGGGCACGCAAATTTGCTGCCAATATCGGCAGTTTTGCCCCACCAAGTTTCTTATGCATTGCCGACTGGGTCGGATGAGTCTCACGGTTCCCCATCGCCATAGCGTCGTAACCCGCGATATCCATCAACTCAAAAATAGGTTCTTTCGAGTTTGCGCCTAAATTGCCGGAAGCAATAGCATCGCCGGCATCAAGAAGCAGCACATCAGGAGAAAACTTTTTCTTCAATTCCCGAATGATAACAGCCTTCTCTTTCGTCAGCTTATTGTGCATGTCTGCAGTAAATAATATATGTAATGTAGTCATAATCTGCCTAATAATAGCAAAATTCGGAGAGTTTGTGAAAGATAGTTTTCAGTTTTCGGTTTTCAGTTTTCAGTATAATATAGAATAACATGGATAAGCAGGATAAATATAATCTTGTTAATCCTGTTTAAAATTTATATTTCAGGTTTTTAACTTAATATCACTGTCCACTTTCCACTGTCAACTATCAACTGACTTTCACTCTCCAAAACGTCGTGTATCCGGTCCAAAACGTCTGGAAACCTGTAGTTTTGGCACTACTTTTGGCGCGTTGGCTATTTCGTCTTCAATTACCCGCAGGCGTCCAGCTATTTCTTCCAGCATTTGCAATTGGGTTTCTTTATCTGTGTTGTGAGTATACAAGGTGACTTTTTCCTGGTTGAACGCGGGGGCTGGCAATCCGCGTTTTCGCCAGTCATATCCTTCCAGTGACAGGCTCTTCACTGCCTGCGGCGACAAGGTGCGGTTGCTTGCCAGACGGATTGCTATCGCATCGCGTTCCGGAGTGATGTGGGTTACACCGGTTTCGATACATAATATTTTAACGCCGATTAAGCGGAATAGATTATTAACCGGTTCCGGTAATGGTTTGCCATAACGGTCAAGGATTTCATTTTTCAAATCTTCCGCCACACTTGCCATCCTGACAGACGCCAACCGGCGGTACATATCAATGCGCTGGTTTAAATCCGGCACGTAATCATCCGGCAGGTAGGCATCCATTGGAAGGTCAATTTGAATGTCGTGTTTTTCCTCGACGTATTCACCCTTAACCATACGCACCGCTTCTTCCAGCATTTGGCAATACAGGTCGAAACCGACTGAGGCTAAGATGCCGCTTTGTTCGGAACCCAGCAGGTTGCCGGCGCCGCGTATTTCCAGGTCGCGAAGTGCAATCTGATATCCAGCACCCAAGTGGCTGAACTCTTTTATCGCCGCAATGCGTTCCTGGGCGGTTTCGGTGAGTTTCTTGCGCGGCCGCCAGGTAAGATAAGCATAAGCCTGCCGGTCGCTGCGCCCTACCCGCCCGCGCAACTGGTAAAGCTGAGATAACCCGAAGGTTTCCGCGTTATCAACTATCAGGGTATTAACGTTGGGGAAATCGACGCCGTTTTCGATAATTGCAGTGCATATCAATACGTCGAATTCGCGGTTAAAAAAGTCATACATTACCTGATCTAATTCACCCTCTGCCATTTGCCCGTGAGCAACCGCAATCCTTGCCTGCGGGGCAACCTTGCGAATATGTTCGGCATAGTGGTAAATAGACGAAATGCGGTTATGCAATATAAACACCTGACCATCGCGGTCAAGTTCGCGTAGGATA
Source organism: uncultured bacterium (assembly GCA_964638715.1). Taxonomy (GTDB): domain Bacteria; phylum Armatimonadota; class Hebobacteria; order CAIYQO01; family CAIYQO01; genus JBAXQQ01. Next base: position 7,312 of record CAZWZF010000089.1, read on the forward strand.
GCCTCGCGCAACACTTCATCATCCGCTTCAATAGCCATGGTGCGTACCGGCATGCGTCCTTCCGGCGGGGTGGTTATCAGACTCATCTCGCGCAGACCCGCCAACGCCATGTGTAATGTACGCGGGATAGGCGTTGCGGACATGGTGAGGATATCAACGTTCGCTTTCTGTTCTTTAAATCTTTCTTTCTGTTTCACGCCAAAACGCTGTTCCTCATCAATTACTACCATCCCCAAATCTTTGTAAATGATATCTTTTGATAAAATGCGATGAGTGCCAATTACAATATCAACGGCGCCGCCGGTAATTTCACCGGCAATACGATTTTGCTCGCGCTTTGGCACTGACCGGGACATCAGTGCTACCCGCACCGGGAATGCCGCCATTCTTTCGCGAAAGTTGCGATAATGCTGGGCTGCCAATACCGTGGTTGGCGCTAATATTGCGACTTGTTTGCCGTCCATGACCGCCTTGAATGCCGCACGGATTGCCACTTCAGTCTTTCCATAGCCTACGTCGCCGCAAATCAATCTGTCAGTCGGATTCTCCGACTCCATGTCGCCTTTTACATCTTCTATTGCTTTCAGCTGGTCTATGGTCTCGCGCCAGGGGAAACCTTCTTCCATTTCACGCTGCCACGGAGTATCGACACTATATTGATGCCCGCGCTGGCGTACCCGCATCGCTTGCAATTTCATCAACTGCATCGCCAAATCTTCGGTGGATTTCTTTGTTCTCTTCTTTATTCGTTCCCATTCGCCAGTGCCCAGGCGATTTATTCGCGGTGGTTCCTCGCCAATGGTAGAATATTTCTGAACGCGATCAAGCTGGTCTACCGGCACGAATAATTTATCGGCTTCGGCATAATTTATCTGTAGAAATTCGCGTTCTACCCCACCCGCTTCGCGCCGAACCATACCGACATACTGGCCGATACCGTGGTTAATATGAACTACCATATCGCCGACGGTAAGCTGGTTGACGTTTATTAATACCTGTCCCGGTGCCTGCCGCCACTTCTTGGTGCTGCGGCGCTGTTTTTGCCACCCCAGCAATTCGCCATCGGTGAGGACAGCTATCTTTAAATCAGGTAAAATGGTTCCTTCATTCAACTCGACCCGTTTTACCAGCACCCCAATTTCATCAACTGCCTTAACTGCCGGAAATCCCAGGTCGCCCAAAACCTCTGCCATGCGGATTTCCTGGTGAGTGGCAGCTACGACAGTATAACCGCTTTTCAGCCATGACGTTATATCCGGCTGCAGCTTTTCGCTGGTAATTCCGTAATTATCCGGTGGCCGCGAATCCATCTGCAGATTATAATCGGCCATCCCTTGCCCCAGTAAAGTAAACTCCGCAAGCTGGCGGGTGTATAACGTGGAAAAAGATTCTTCAAATGACTGGTATAGCGAATATGGCAGCGGCAGCAATGCGCCGCGCACCAATCGGCTGGATTCTACCCCAGCCAACCCCTCGCAGAACTTGCCGAAATTTTCCTCAATATGTACCGGTTCATCAATAATAATGCCGGCTGAAGATGGCAGGTAATCCAATAAAGTCGCCGGTTCGGCATAAAAATATGGCAGGTAATACTCCACGCCGTTGAAATAATTCCCCTGCTCCAACTGCATTATTTCATTTTCAATCTTTGCGGTCAGACGTTCGGCGGGTGACAATAACTCTTCTATGCCGCTTTCGCCGGGAACCCGCACCGGATCCCGGGATATCGAACTCATCCTTATTTTATATCCGTGACGGATTTTCTCGATGGCTTTTTCTGTCGATTCCGGCGTGATGATTATTTCGCGCGCCGGGAATATCTCAATCTGGCTGATATTTTCTTTTGACCGCTGCGACCCGGGGTCGAAAATGCGCATCGAATCAATTTCATCATCGAAGAACTCCAGACGAACCGGGTATTGATATGTTGATGGGAAAATATCCACCAACCCGCCGCGGCGGTTAAACTGCCCCGGGTTCTCTACCGACGCGCTGTATTGATACCCGATAGCAGTCAAATATTGCGCCAGCTCCAGCGGGTTATAGATATCATTTACTTTAATCACCTGGCGGCATTTGTTTATCTCTGCCAATGGCAAAGTGCGGTGAAAAGCAGCATCCGCGGTTGCTACCACGACGATTTCCTCGCCGTTGGCAAGCCGCGATAATACCGTCATCCGGTCGCGCATTAACTGCAGGTCAGGACTGGTTTCTTCGTATAACAGAGTTTCCAGCGAAGGAAAAAATACCGGAGCCAGCGGATTATCAACGCCAAAAATAGCGGTAAGGTCGTTAACGATATTCTCCGCGCGTTCCGTACCGCTGGTTAATATGAATTGCACCGGGCATGCCGCCGACCTTTCCAGCAAAACCGCCGCCATCGCCAGGCTCTTGCCGGTTCCCCGGGTACCATGCACATTCAACCGCCCGCCCGAGGAATGCCACTGGCGCACGACAGCAAATGAATCCGCAGATATTATTTTTTGAATTAAATCAGTAAGCATATTAAAGCGGGGATATTATAGCAAAATTTGAGGTGGATTTGGTGAGAATGAGTCTGGTATTTGATTTTTGATTTTTATTGAAAAAATTATAAATTTAAAACTAAAGTGACCGATTTTGACACTATTAATGAAATAAAATGGATTTATCTTGAATAAATAGGTGAAATAGTTATATCAAACATCATAATAAGTTGATATAATAAATGCCAGTATATGAATACTGAAACTGGTTATGTAAAAATAATGGAGAAAGTTAAAATTAAAAAGGCCTGCCATAGGCAAGCCTTGATCCACACAGTGGAAGTCTAAAAAGACGATTTGAATAAATTTTTATTTGAACTTAAGGTGTAATCTTATAGGGTTAAGATCGCTTAAAGTTTATCAATATTAAAGGGAGATGTCAAGAGGTATGAAAAAGAAATTTAGCGATTATTTATTAGGCGTTGATATTGGAACTGATTCTGTTGGTTTCGCGATTACTGATTTAAACTATAACCTGATGAAACTTAATGGCAAATCAATATGGGGTGTCCGATTATTTGATTCCGGCAATCCAGCGGCAGAACGGCGTTTATTCAGGTGCGCACGTCGAAGACTTGAAAGAAGAGTGCAACGAATCAAATTACTGCAGGAATTAATGGCAGTTGAGATTTGCAAAACCGACCCGGCGTTTTTTCATCGCCTGAATGAAAGCATGTATCATCTTGATGATAAAACCGGATATGCGGTATCACTGAATACTTTATTCAATGATAAAAACTACACTGACAAAGATTATCATAAAGAATTTCCTACAATATTCCACCTTAGAAAAGCATTGATAGACGGCAGGCAACTTGATGTCAGGTTTGTTTATTTAGCACTTGCACATATTATCAAACATCGGGGTCATTTTTTATTTGAAGGACAGAAGTTCGACACTACCCCATCATTTGAATTAATTTTTAATGAAATTAATACATGCCTTATTGATGAGTTTGAGTTTAAATTTAATGATAATGACAAAGATAAATTGGCTGATATCCTAAAGAAAAAAGGCATCTTCTTGAAAAAGAAAGAGATCAACCTATTAATAAACAATCCTTCGAGTCAGCAAAAAGAGATATTGAATTTGCTGGTTGGAGGCAAAGTTAATCTAATAAAAATATTCGGTGAAGAAATCTTTGCAGATTCAGATATTAAGCCTGAAATAAACTTCTCCGATAGCGGATTTGAAGACAAATTGCCGGAATTAGCAAGTATGTTGCAGGATAAAATATATATCATCGAAGCATTAAAACGTGCTTATGATTGGGGAGTGCTGGCCGATATTTTACAAGGTGAGAATTACCTGTCCTATGCAAAAGTGAAAGTATATGAAAAACATAAAAAAGATTTACACATACTTAAAGGTTTAGTAAAAAAGTATCTGCCAAAAGAAAAATACCAGGAGATATTCAGTAATGTAAATCTTAAAGATAATTATGTAGCCTATGTTTCTGTAAATAAACATAACGATAAAAAAGAAGTTGTTGAAAATGGTAAATGCTCACAGGAAGATTTTAATAAATATCTCAGGAAGCAATTCGAGCAAGTACAAAATGATGATTCTATATTGTTTGCTATGAGAGAAGAATTAGAACAAAACTCTTTCATGCCAAAGCAAACATCAAAAGATAATGGTGTAATACCGTATCAGGTACACTTGAGTGAGATGAAAGTTATTCTTAATAATGCTATTAAGTATCTTTCTTTCCTGAGCGAGACAGACGCAGAAGGCATAACTATAAAGCAAAAAATTGAAATGATCATGAAGTTCCGCATACCATATTATATTGGACCGTTGAATGACGCCCATAAAGAAAAAGGCGGCAACTGTTGGATAGTGAAAAAAGTTAACGAAAAAATCAGACCGTGGAACTTTGAAACAGTTGTAGACATAGAAAAAAGCGCGGAACAGTTCATACGAAAAATGACAAATAAATGTACTTATACGTTTGATGATGTCGTACCCAAACATTCATTGCTATATAGTAAATATATGGTACTCAATGAATTGAATAATCTGAAGATTAACAATGAAGCCATTTCAACAGAGTTAAAACAGCGGTTATATACTGATTTATTTTTGAAAAAACCAAAAGTTACTAATAAGGCATTAAGAGATTATCTGCTTTCTGAATGTATCTGTGACAAAGATATGATAATCAGCGGTATTGATGGTGATTTTAAAGCTAATATGTCAGTATATCTTGATTATAAACGTATCTTCAGCAATAGGATAAGTGAATCGACATTTGAACAGATTATATTGGATGTGGTGCTATTCGGTGAAGATAAAAAATTGCTGAAAAATCGTTTAAAAAAGAAACTACCAGATATAACAAATGATGAAGAGAAAAATATCTGTGCCTTAAGATATTCCGGGTGGGGTAGGTTTTCAGATACATTCCTAAATCAGCTGGAAGGAATTAATAAAGAAACTGGTGAAACGTTCACCATTATTTCTGCTTTAAACAACACGAACGATAATCTGATGCAATTATTAAGCAGCAGATATACCTTTATTGATGAAATCCAAAAGCATAATGCTGAGATGAACGACAATAACAATGCAATGACTTATGATAATCTGGTGAAGGATTTGTATGTATCACCGGTTATTAAACGCAGTATATGGCAAACACTGGAAATAGTACAGGAAATAAAGAAAATAATGGGTGGTGCGCCAAAAAAAGTATTTGTTGAGGTTGCGCGTGAAGAAGGTGAAAAGAAACGCACTACATCAAGGCAGAGAAAACTTATTGAACTGTATGACAAATGCAAAGATGACAGTCGGGAATGGCGCAAAGAAATTGAAGGGAAATCTGAAGACACTTTTAAAGGAGATCGGTTATACCTTTATTACACCCAGATGGGTAAATGCATGTACTGTGGTGGTGCGATTGAAATAAATGATTTATCAGACCAGAACATGTATGACATTGACCATATATACCCACAATCAAAGGTGAAGGATGACAGTTTAAATAATCGCATTTTGGCACATCGCAGTTGCAACGCGAAAAAGAAAGATGATTATCCTTTGAAGGCAGAGATGCATCAACCAGCATTATGGAAATTGTTGAAAGAAAAAGATTTTATATCAGAGATAAAATATGAACGGTTAATGCGGAATACGCCATTGAACAATGATGAATTGGCAGGATTTATAGAAAGGCAACTGGTAGAAACCAGGCAATCAACCAAGGCAGTTGCTGAGATTTTAAACAAGGTATTTGATAATACCGAGGTGGTATATGTAAAAGCGGGTAATGTATCTGAGTTTAGAAAAGGCATTAAATGCTGTCCGGGTGATTATGCGATAAATAACGAGTTTGTCAAAGTTCGCGAAATAAATGATTATCACCATGCGAAAGACGCATATTTAAATATAGTGGTAGGCAATGTATACAATACTAAATTCACTCGCGACCCGCGCAATTATATGAAAAATGAACAGCAGAAATATCCATACGATTTTCAACGTATGTATGAGTATGACGTTGTTCGCAATGGCGTTACAGCGTGGAAGTGTGGCGATGACGGCACTATGGCAACCGTTAAAAAATACATGGCAAAAAATAATGTGCTGTTTACCCGGTATGCGACCGAAGTAAAAGGTGGTTTGTTCGACCAGATGCTAATGAAAAAAGGGAAAGGGCAAATACCTATAAAAGGAAGCGATAAAAGACTGGTGAACTTTGAAGATAAATACGGAGCATATAATAAAGCAAGCGGTGCATATTTTACCATGGTAGAACATGAGGATAAAAAGAAAACTGTACGAACCATTGAATATGTCCCTGTATATATGGCGAAAATAATTAATAATGACAAAGCATCGCTTACTGATTATTGCCAGGAAAACCTTGGTTTGAAAAATCCAAGAGTGTTAATTGATAAGATAAAAATAAATACACTATTTAAATTAGATAACTTTTATATGCATTTAACATCAAGAACAGGAACTTTAATTGTATTTTCATGTGCTATACAATTAAAGATTGATAAAGAAACTGAACAATACATCAAAAAAATAATTATAT
>CAZWZF010000090.1:0-13868 GCA_964638715.1 uncultured bacterium
ATGGTACTTGGCATTGAGATGCCCGGGAGAGTAGGTCACTGCCAGGGATTTTTATATTTTAATATGACACGCGACTTTTTACAAAGGCGCGTGTCATAAGAATAAGTATATTCCCGAGTAGCTCAGTTGGCAGAGCAGCGGACTGTTAATCCGCTTGTCGTAGGTTCAAGTCCTACCTCGGGAGCCATACTTTTTAAACTATAACTAAATATCAACCGCACAGTTAACGCGCCACGGAAACCTACCGATGGCGTTTTTTTTAGCAATTCTACTCTCAAATCTACACATTTATCTCTTACAGAGATGAGATATAATGTATCTAATAGAGAAGTCCATCAATGACATTTTGCCAATATAAATCTCTTTGCCGACCTTTTATCTCTGCTGGTCGGAGAGAGGATACCGATTGGTTAACAAGGTGTCAGTTAATCAGCAGGTTAAAGTTCGGGTTTTTGAATTTCGAGGAATACTCGTTTTTAATTATTTATTTTATTTTCCATTCATTATAAGTACATGAAAAATAGACGCTTACATAAAAGTATGCTTAGTCTAATATGTTAGAGTAGAATATCAATCCAAATGTTAATTTTACATTAAAAAATATCTGTATGATTGATAGCTATCTGTAAGTTACTAAACGAACATACATTTTTAATATGGCGGATTAGATTCATTCTTAACTTGGCCGTAACAATGTTTGAAACTGATAGAATTATCTCGTTGTTTGAGGGTAGAGTGGTGTAACAAAATCGTCTCGCATACGAAATGCCGCAGATGATCCCTGATCAACAAGCATATCTAATATGGTGAGGACAGAGTTACGAAGGACAATCCGACTTTTTAGTTCTAATGGCTTCCCGTAGACAAATCGGCTAAGAAGGTCTTCGAGCCGAATTCCCTCCTCCCCGCGGCATATTTTGATTATCCGAATAAACTACCCAATTTGCTTATTTTCGAGAAGGAAATCCATGTTTTTCTAATAGAAGTGTGGCGTAAAGGAACGTTATTAAAAATGTTCTATAATTAATTTTCAGCTTGCTAAATGTATACAATGAAATGTACAATAATATTCGATGATAAAACGCACCAAACACAAACCACTAAATGCCGCATCTGCCTTGCCAACACCGTTAGTAACTGCGTTACAACAAGTCGCGGCGGGACAGTATATTTACATTCCTGCGATAGAATCTCCAACGTCGCGTAGGTGGCGGGATGCACGGCAATACCAGCAACTCGGTTATTCACCTACGGACATTGCTAAATATCTTAAAATTGAACCACGAACCGTAAAGCGTTTGTTGGCATCACCACCTCCCCCATACACACATGCTGCAGCAGCGCATTTTACTACCCCGAAAACACAGGAACTCTTGCGCCGCATCCAGCAGCATGTACAAGCCGGTGTGCTGTATGTGCCAGTGGCTGTCTCGAAAGTGGAAAAACGTCAACAACGAATCCAGCATCTGTTTACGTTGGGATGGATACCAGCGCGTGTGGCCACCCACCTGAAGATGAATGCCCGGTATGTTAATCGATTGTTTCAAGCATGGAAATCACTAAAGGAAAGCGAAGGCATTACCGTCGTATTAGGACAACCGTTATACAGTGTGAAGGATAAGCAGCGTAATGCTGTGGAGCGCGACCGAAAGCAACGCGAGCGTATCGCTAAGCAGCAGCGCCAGATTGAGCAAGCACGGCAACGTGCTATCTGTAGTGATGAAATGGTTACAATACCCAAAGTACGAATCTTGCCATTGGATAAAACTGGTGAAGGATAAAATTGAATATAAATTTAATGCCTGGACTGCGCCCGGTCTGCCAGCCAAACCCGCAGACTCCTTTGCAGATGACTATCAGTAATAAATACATCATCCATCGGTAACCCGGCCTGCACCGCATCCTGCACACAACAGCGCGCAGCAGACTGACATATATAAGCAAGGTCAGCTCCCGATGCTCCATCAGTCATCCCTGCCAGCTCAACAACCAATTCATCCCGACTTATCTGTTCAGCCAATCGCAATGGTCCCAGATGATGTCTGAGGATAGCTGCCCGTCCATCCATATCAGGTGGCCGCATCCAAACCACGCGGTCAAAGCGACCTGGACGGCGGAGTGCCGGATCAATAGCCTTCGGACGATTAGTAGTAGCAAGCACGCAAACCTGCCGGCGACTTTCCAACCCATCCAGTAATACCAATAATTGCGCCACCAGACTTTGCTGGTGTTGAGCGTCCGCATGACTGCGTGCCGAAGCGATACTGTCTAATTCATCAATTAAGATAAGACTTGGTGCCTGCTGCTCCGCCCTGGTAAAAACATCGCGCAATGCCTGTTCGCTGCCGCCTACCCATTGGGATAAAATCTCCGGTCCGGCAATGATTTCCAAATGGGCACCACACTCCGCTGCTACTGCACGTGCCAGTAACGTTTTACCAGTCCCCGGTGGTCCGGCGAGTATCACCCCGCCTGGCTGCGGTCTACTTCCAATAGCCGTAAAGTAAGCGGCATGATGTAATGGCAATTCAATCAACTCGCGGACAGCCGCCACCGCATCCTCCTGACCGCAGACATCAGAGTACCGTGCTGGCGGAAGCACACGTATCGGCTGATGCTGGACCTGACCATTCCCCAAAGTTATACCCGTATCCTGTGAATGAGTATCTCTGGCATTTGATAGACCACGTTCCGTCAGACGTGGCGGCAACGGCACATGTATCGGCCATACCCATGCCGGCCTACCATCCTCGCGATGATAAATAATCTGCCAATGTATGTTATCCGGAACAAGCGTATCCGGCAATGCGTCAATGGCTGCCTCCACCGCATGCCTGTTATAATGTGGGCAGCAGCTAACCAGCCGGTTTCGCGAACGGTCTACCTGGGATTGCAAATAACTTTTATCAATTGTCACCCGCTGACCATCAAACTTTCCCACCGTATACCAATCCGGCTCCCTTGTTGCTGCCGCTTGCAGGTATCGCTCCGACGGTATCAATATCAGCTGGTCACAACCCAGCGCACAGGACTGCCGACAACCAGCTGTACCTTTATCATGTCGCCTTTGCCAACAGCGGCGTATCTCCTCCAACCGGTTCAGTAAATCATCCACCGCCACTTTATCCAACACCTCACCGTCCAGGCTTATCTCACAAGTCTTCCAACGCCGGACCATCGCCAGCAGATTCGCAATGCGCCGGTATGATACTACCAAATCGCCCACCGTCAATTCGAACCATACTTCCCGGCCTTGCTCATTGGAAGTAACCGTCAATGTTCCCAACTCCGCCAAAGCATCCAGACGCTTGCGTACAATAGGGAAGGTAGGTGAACTGCTGCGGGTGCAGGCAATGGTAAGCGTATGTGCAGTATTACTTTGTGTTGCTTTAGGCAGATCATGGTCAGGTTTTACAGACAATGTCTCACCATGTGTCGCCACACAATGCCAGCCGCGTCCGGTATTATGGTCTAGCCAGTTATCAACCAGCTGATTTGCTACCTCTAATGTCCCAGCCACCTGTAAACCATTACGAAGCGGTTCCTGGCGGTCAGGACTGTAATCAGTGGTAACGACAATGTATGGCGGATATCCCGCATCCACCGCCTGTATATGTGGTGCTAGTATCATGATTTTACGTACCGCTTTACTGCCACCTCGTAGTGACCTGGTATATACATTGCGACGGATAATCTCTGCCGGAGGAAGCTTTGCTGGCGATAATGGCAATGGCGATATCGGCACGATATCAGTGACTTGACTCCACCGAACCGCCTGTGGAGTAACTTCCTTGTCATCGCGGATGCGGACAAAAACAGCATCGCGCATGCTGATGGCTGGTATTCTGCCATTCGGAGTCCAACCATTATTTAAGTCAGCTGTAATCTGCCAGCGGAGAATCGGCAACCCATCCTGGTCGGTAGTCAATAACTCATGACAATGGACTTCTACCACTAATTGCGGAGTCACCCACTGGTAAGGCCGTCCCGCGCGATTGGTTAATAGAAGTGTAGACGGCTGCTGTAAAGGGGCCAGCCTTGCTGCCAATTGCTTTCGCTCTATATCAGTGAAACCAATGTCGACGCGACCGATAAGTTGAACTGTCATTCCCATATCTGGCTGGTCAGCCGGCATTAATCCTATCAGCAAATCTGTTATCCCAATGTCATGACTGGTATAACCAACCACTACCGCGTCTAATGTGATAACTGGTTTTAATTTATAGATACGACCATCGCCGGCATGGATAACCAAACCTTCACCATTGGCATTGATGACATCGAGCTGATAACTGTTAAGGATATCAGTTGAGTTCTGCACTAAAGTCACCGGCACAGCATGGGTAAGTTTACCATCCATCAGTAACGTCTGTAAGCGAATGACGCGCTTTTCATACGGCAGCGATTGCATATCCTTGCTACCGTCCAGTAACACATCAAATGCCGCGAAGCGCAATCGCTCAACCGGCGCCGTCTCACCACCACCCAGAGCGGATAGTAAACTGTAGATGGTTGGACGACCAGTATCCGCTATCGCATACAACTCTCCGGCCAGCAATCCTTCCCAATCCCCCAGGATATCATCAATTTCCTGAATGAATGGCAAATCCGCTAATAGCTGACCACTGGGAGTTATTACCACCGTCTCACCTGCCTGCCGATGTAGAAACGCGGTCATCCCATCTATCTTTGGAGATACCAGGCAGGGACCATTTTGTAAAACCTTACTGACATCATCAATGGTAATACTGCTATAAGCGCCGGCAACATCACGTTTATAGACTTTAATACAGTCCATTAAGCGACTATCAGATAATGCGCCATTTCGCGTCTGTCGCCCGCTACCGAGTGATTTCCAATATATTGGGGTCATGGCACCACCTCGCGAGATTGCAGCTCACCTGCGGCCAGGTATAATATCAACCGCATGGCGTCGCCAGAAACATGTCCGTCTAAAAACCCCCGGTACGGTTTACCATTCCGCTCGCATATAAGTGGTCCGCGTCCCTGCCGACCGGAACCAACCTGTACCATGACATTATGTTGCTGCAGGTATTTTGCTATTTCATACAGGAAATCGAATTGCAAAGCATCCTGGTGGACTACCTGGTAGATGCGACTAAAAGCCATCCGATGAATGATATCCTGACGGGGAAGAAGCATTCCGGACCAGACCGGTGGAGTCATTGATACCAGATTAGCTGAACGCATTCCAACCGGTCGACGTTCTTTTTCCAAACCATTTGCATCATAACGTATCTGCATGAATTTCGGCGCATAGCAAGGCTGACCATCACCATCAAGGTATTGCTGCATGCAGGGTCCGGTAGGACGTCCCACCGCTTTATAATCCCACTCCGGGTCGCCGTCTATCAATGCGCGCGCCATATCTTCCGGGTCGGGGTAATGATTTAATAATACGTCTGGATGGGTATTATGGGTAACCTTCACGCGGCGTTTTATGTATACCGGCTGTCCATTCAAATCCTGCCATTGTCGCCTTTCTGTTGTCATCTTTATTGGCAATAACAAACAAGTGGCGTCCCGACCACGCTGGTCGGCTAAGCGCAGCTCTCGTATCATGTTAACTCCTCCTCTGCTACCTGGATATCATTAAGATTCCAATCATCCCAATCTGATAATTCATCCGCATCCATATCGTCTATATCGGCATGCACCACCTGCGCCTTGGTAATCCACTCTAACCGGCAAGGATTGGCTTTTAATAAAAAAATACCACTTGCATTAGCAATCAGGAATGCTGGCAAATCATTGGTAGACGCTTTTAACCGAAAGGCAACCCGATAGATATCACCTTGCTGTAATGATTGTTGTAATGCAATTTCAAGTCGGTGCGCAGTAACTATATATACCTTGCTAATCACATGAGATAAAAATTCATCTATTGAAACTGGTCCTTCCAAGCGTTGCACACGTGTTGCAGTCGCCGGCAATAGTCGCAGTGGATGACCGTCCGCCTCGGTGGCCATCACTTCAGTTTTTGGAATGGTGTTGCCATCTATACTTTCATAACCCTGCGCCAATCCGCCTTGCGGCAGCGGTATCCCGTCCCAGGTTTGCCACGCCAGCCTGCATGGTCGCCCCTGTCCATCCAATGCGATTTTATGTGTTCGGACAGCCGCCTTTTTCTCCAGTGGGGTGAGGATGAATGCTGACCTTGCATCCTGGTATTCTACCTCTAACATCACAGACATCGCTTTCTCTCCCATACCAAAGGTTTCCAATTCCACCAGTGTATATCATCCAATTTTTCGGTATCAATCAGGCAGGCTTCTCCCATTGAAATCGGTACCGGTACCCATCCAGCAGCAGTTCCCAGTGCTTGCATAATGGTTGCTTCCTCCGAGGCATATATTAGCAAGCGCCGCTGTCGATGCAGCCAGAGAGTAAGCGGCATGGTACCGCGTACCAGCAATACCTTATGCGGCTCTTTGGTATCATTGACGGTAAGCGCCATCCGTCCGGGTACTTGCGATAGGAGATGCAGATACCTGTCGACATCCAGTCCAGAAGGTTTACTCGTCAGTACCGCCAGCTGCAGAAGTATTTCACTGTCTACCTGGGCATGGCGGGGGAGCTTCCAGCGCGTTGCCAACATCTCCGGCTGATGTACTACCCCGTTATGACAGAGGATGATAGATGATGGCTGACCAGCCACTAATGGATGATTATTGCTGGGATGCTTAACAGTACCCAATGTCGGCCAACGTGTATGACCCATAAGGCAGGTTACCTGGTTATCAATACAGTTAATCCAATCGATAAATCCAGTGCTAAAAATGAAACTCCGCGCTGGCAGCGGCTCTTTTACTACCTGCATGGTGCTATCTTTTTTCAACCAGGCCGCACCGGTTGCATGTGGTCCGCGATGCTCTGAGCCAAGTAGCAATTTTATAAAAGTATCAGTAATTCCATCTAGCTCTTTCCTGCGTCTGCGTTTATTGCCTATTAAAATGCCCGTTAATCCACACACGGTTTTGTCTCCTTTGCTTCTTCAGCCGTTATAAAACCCTGGAATAATCCCTGCGAATACAGGTTCCTGTTTGCTATCAACCATTCGGCAGTTTCGTAATAACCCATCATTTCAGCTATTTCTATTACGCGTGGTCGGTCAAACATATTAGTTAAGCCTGAAGTGCGTACTGCTTCCAAACCTTCAAAAACTTCCGCACTTACAATTACTGGATGTTTTTCCATTACGCACCCCCCCTTAAAGCGAAGACTGAAGCGTTTCGGCTTCAGTCTCAGTATTTTCAGCAACTTCAGTCATCTCTTCAGTTTTCTTGTTTTTATCATTTTTAGAAACCGGACGGCCATATTTAAATGAGCAATCACCCGGCATTAATTCTAATAAGTGTGCTCGAGCCGACTTGAACTCGTCACCATTCATTTTTAGGCTGCTGATTAAAAAGACCCTAAAATCATATTTGGCGGAGGCAGGGTCATATTTACGTTTCTTGGTAGACGCGGCTTGAGTATTGAGCGCCTTGGCAAAAAGCGCCATGCTAAACTGAATTGCGGCTTTCACCTTGCCAGCGTGAAGACTGCCGGCGTAGGCTCGAATTTCTAAAGCCCCTCTAAGGAAGTACGCATTCAAATTCAAAATCGCGTATCGGCTGCTGTCATAGCGTCGCGGGTTTGCATTATATTGACCATACCACTGGCGATTGAGTGTTTCGAACGTCTTCGGGGTAGAGCGGGTGATACGTTCGATAAAAGCGGGATTCATCGGTTTGCAGTAGCGCGCCATCCGCGCCGGTGTTACCCCAAGAGCGGCATAAATCAGCTCTTCCTGTTTGTAGATTGTTTTGGCAAGGTTGGCCAGGGCTTTCGGGGTAACCTGAGGACTCGAAAGATGGATATGTATACCGCACCGTTCATCGCATTTGCTTCCGATATGGCGCACCGCGCGGACCACCTGTTGGAGCAGCGGGATTTCATTGTAAGTGAGTATCGGGCTGACTATCTCCGCGCGCAGGTGGGCTGGTACGTTGGTTAAACTTCCATCCGATACTATCTGCCAGGTATTACCGCTGGCGTCTGTTACCTGGTAGGGGTCAAAGTTGCCGGTGTTACTGATATGCATTACTTCACCACCGACTACGCTCTGGATCGCTTTTGCTACTTCAAGCCGACTGCGGCCCACCGTTTCGATTTCAATCCCGAAGCGGATTTCCTGTATTGTTACTGGCATTGGGTGCCTCCTTTTTTATACACGGATTTGTGTTTTTTTTACACCCAATGAGTCACTCTTTTCACGAAACTTTGCAAGGGGTTTGCGGCTGATTTATAAGATATTTTTGAAATAAAATAAAACAACTTTTGTGTGGCTTCCGAATCAGGTATTTTGAAAATATTCAGCAAATATCTCCGGATTTATGCCGCTTAATTCATGTATTGATTTATGTCACTTTTATGTCGTCAATTTTTTGGCAAAAAAGCTTGTTTTTCATCAGATTTTCAATTTTCAGTTTTCATCGACATTTTATATTAATGTATAATATTTTGTTTTGATTCAAAATTTGCCATAATTTCCTCTAAATTCAGTCTGCGAGGGGGGGGTATGCTACACCTTTTACTTTTTTTCAAGTTTCCCCTATATATATATAAGGCAAAGTAGTGAAAAAAGTAAAAGGTGTAGCATACCCCCCCTGCTCCTCTCAAATCAGCCTCATTTTATAAGCGACAACTTACGCTGCCACCTTCATTGAGAGGGAACGCCACTAAAAATCAGATGACATTTCAGCTACATTCATTTTTACCGCTGCTGTCCTGTTGTTGGAACAGATTTATAGGTATTTATTTTTAATGTGTCTCTTTGTCAGGATTACATTTTGTTGCTTCCACCTCTTTACTGTGAGCTATTACTCTCTGCAATAACATATCTCTCCATTCGGATGGGTATCTTTCGTATCGAGAATCTCCCGATGGGGTCAGGCGAATCAGCACATCTGTTTTTTGACCATTCAGCATGGATGTATGATTATCCCGCGACTTGTGATCATGATGCGATTATTAAAATAGCTGATTGGTATTGCGAATCAATTAAGCATGCTGTTAAATAAAAATAAAAAGATAGGCGAATTGGACTTGACTTATTCACCGGTGGAAGTGACTACTATACGACCTTCACACCAGAAGGTTAACGCTTAAGAGAAAATGGAGGACAACGTATCATGTCATCAGCTATTGCTGCCCAGGTACATGCATTGCAGTCATTGGGAACTGCCGAACTACGTCGGCGATATCGGGAACTATTTGGCGAGGACACCCCGTCATATAATCGCGATTACTTATTCAAGCGCATCGCCTGGCGCTTGCAGGAAAAGGCGCATGGTGGTTTGAGCCAACGAGCAACCCAGCGGTTAGAAACTTTGGTCGATGAATCGCTCATCCGCCAACGTCCACCGGCAGGATATAAATTGCCGGTGGAAACGGTTAATAGTTCCAAGGTTAAGAAATCTAAAAATGCCCCGCATGTGGGGACAGTATTACGCCGGCAATACAAAGGAAAGGAAATTAAAGTAACTGTATTGGAGAATGGGGTGTTATATAATGGCGCACTCTATACATCGCTAACTGCTGTTACTCAAGCTATTACCGGAACTCATACCAGTGGACGTTTATTCTTTGGTTTATCGAAGGTAGGTGCATAATGGCAAAACAGGACATTCAACAATTACGCTGTGCAGCTTATGTGCGGGTATCTACCGACGAACAGGCAACCGGCGATTACACATCTCTTGATGCCCAGCGTGAATCCTGCGAGGCATATATTAAAAGTCAGCAGCATGACGGATGGATATTATCACCTGCCCAATACTGTGACACTGCTACCGGTAAAAACACCAAGCGTCCAAGTCTGCAGCGTTTATTGAATGATATACGCACCGGACTAGTTGATGTTATCGTGGTTTACAAGTTTGATAGACTCTCACGTTCAATGCTGGATTTCCTGCAGTTGATAAAAGAGTTTGATGACCGGAAGGTTATCCTTGTATCCGTCTCCCAAAAGATTGATACCAGTGGACCAACCGGTCGTCTTTTCCTGCAGATACTTGCCGCCTTCGGTGAGTTTGAGCGGGAACTTATTGCAGGCAGAACCCGGGATAAGATGCAGGCGATGCGCAAACGCGGTACCTATATCGGCGGGATGATTCCGCTTGGTTATGACCTTGACCCGCAGTCGAAGAAATTGGTAATCAATCCAGATGAAGCTATTATGGTAAAAGAGATATTCCGGCTCTATCTTGAACGTCAGGGTTTGGTTCGGGTGGTTGGCGAGGTAAATTCACGCGGGTGGCATACTAAGAAATGGGTGACCAAAGCAGGCAAGCTATACGGTGGAACTCCATTCAATAAGTTGTCACTACGAAGTTTGCTGACTAATTTGATATATGTCGGGAAAGTAAAAGTTGGGAGTGATGAATATGATGGTGAACATGAAGCAATTATAGACCGCACTACTTTTGATACCGCGCAGGAAATATTGAAAGGCAATGCCCGCAGCAGAGGAAATCATATTACTAATCGGCATCCGGAAGCTTTATTAAAGGGATTACTTCGTTGTGGCGATTGCGGAAAAGCGATGACTCATGTGCCGACGCGGAAACCGGATGGTACGACATACCGGTATTACCGTTGTATTACTGCCCAGAAACAAGGCGCTGCCAGTTGTCCGTCAGGTTCAAGTCTGCCGGCTAATGAAATTGAACAGTTTGTTGTTGACCGTTTGCGTTCAATAGCTGAAGATCCAGAGCAGGTTGACGCGATAGCGCGGGATGCGGCAGCACTGGCAACTACGCGTATTCATGATGTCCAGACGGATATCGCTACATGGGAAGTCCGGTCAGCAGAGTTGAGCAAAGAAATTAATACATTGCAGAATCGGTTACCACAAGCATCAGCCGAATCGCGTGATTTAATATTTAATCATCTAAAAGTTATGGAAGAACAATTATGCCGCATAAATGAAAACGTGGAACGAAGTCGTGAAGAAGCAACAGGATTGCAGGCGCAACGATTAACGCCAAAAATCTTTAAATCCGCATTGAATTATTTTGACCCGGTATGGGAAGTTTTATATCCGCAGGAACGGTCACGGATTGTTCAGTTATTAATTGAGACTGTTGAATATACTGGTTCACGCAATAGTCTGAGTTTATCATTCCGTCCGAGTGGTGTGTTGCGTCTTGCGCATGAAATGGAGGAAGCTAACCATGCTTAATGTAAATGAGAATGCAACTGTTGTTCGCCGTGAATATACTGTTAGTTTTACGAAAGTGCAGCACGGGCAACGCAAGATAGAGGATGGGGATGTAAGTACCAGTCGTCCCCAACCTATCGGACGTGTGCCCCGTGTAGCGCGAATACTGGCACTGGCGCATCACTTTGACCGGCTTATAGAACAAGGTGTCGTTAAGGATTACGCAGATATCGCCCGGCTCACCCAATTGAGTCGGGCACGGGTTGCTCAGATAATGACATTGAAATTTTTGGCACCGAGTATTCAGGAAGAAATTGCCTGGCTGCCGAATAGTTTTGGGAAAGATAAGGTGCAGGAGAAAGCAGTGCGGAAGATTGCTATGATTGCGGATTGGGATGAGCAAGTGAAATATTGGCAACGGTTTATGTAAGATGAATTATTACAAATGCTATATTTACATAAAACAAAGAAGCTCCCTATTAACAAGGAAGCCTCTTCTGCAAATTGCATGATAGATTAATATTATGTTATCTGCAATATAATGCTATCTGTTACAGACATATACTTCATTTTAATTTTAGGAATTACAACAAAAAAGAGAGTTTTTTAAGGAATTTTACCATACGAGTATACCTCGAAATCCAAAAACCCGAACTTTAACCTGTTGATTAACCGTCGTCTTGTTAACCAACCGGTATCCTCTCTCTGACAGGCAGAGATAAAAGGTCGGTAAAGAGATTTAAATTAGCAAAATGTCATCGATGGACTTCTCCATTAAATACATTATATCTCATCTCTGAAAGAGATAATTGTGTGGATTTGAGAGTAGAATTGCTAAAAAAAACGCCATCGGAAAGGATCCGTGGCTGGACGAAAGATCAGTGGGGGCATTATCACAAAGGTGACCGGCGATTCAAGCTGTCGACGGTCGCCGTGCGCCTGGAAGTGAGAGCCGGCAGTGCAAGTTGTGCAGTGGGTATTTTTCTAAGCTGCGGATTACCGAAGCTGGCAAGCTGGTGGGGCTGACCTACTGAGTCAGGCTCTATTGCATTGAAGCCCACTCGATGAAAAAGATGCCATTGAGCGTAGAGCAGTATTGCTTATCACAATACCGATGTGCTTGTTCACATTCTGTTATTTCCGTAGCCGCCATTCAGTGCAGTAATACCGGTATTATAGTTGTCGTGGAGTCCGATGCGATATCAGAAAGGGGTGACCGGCGCGATCTTTGCCCAGTAATGAGCTTATACACCGTTTTCTATCTCGTGTCCAGGATACATGCACGACGCCAACGCCACCCGCATATTGCTGCGACGACTGAATGGAGAAAAATTTGTTAAATAATTGTTTGGCATCCCTGAAAAAGCAATTGACAAGGTCCGTAAGGGGTAGTAATATAGATTAATACCGGTATCTGAATATCGTGTATCGGTACATTACATCCGTATAATATTAAAAAAGGGGGATTAATTACATGTTTCACTTCCGGTTTACCTCCGGTCAGTCCCGGGGTTTCACGCTCATCGAACTGCTGGTCGTCATCGCGATTATCGCCGTGCTGGCCGCTATTTTGTTCCCGGTCTTCGCCCGTGCGCGGGAGAAGGCCCGGCAATCTACCTGTATAAGCAACCAGCGGCAGATCGCCGCGTCGGTGCAAATGTATGCCCAGGATCATGAGGAGACCCTACCCGCCTCGACCACGGTCTGGCAGAACATTAATGTCGATAATAACATTCTGCAGTGCCCCACCGCAGGTAAGCAAGTGCCTGTCGCCTACATCTATAACGCCGGCAAGTGTAGTAATGTCGCAATAGGTGCCATCCCCGATCCCGCCGCCACCTGGTTGACCGCCGACGGCGACAGCAGCGGAATCGCCCTCCGGCATAGCAAGCAGGCCATCTTTAGCTGCGTCGATGGGCATGTGACCATTGCGGCAGCAGTGGCAGGGGGATTATCGATCACTTCGGATAATGGCGTGACGGCGACCGATGTCTCCGGCGGGGATAAACTTCTGACATTCACGGATACTACGAAGACCTACACCCTCACCGTGACCGGCAGCGGCACCGCGAAGGTGCTCGTCGTCGGCGGCGGCGGCGGTGGCGGCGGCAGCATTGGCGGTGGCGGCGGTGGTGGCGGAGTTGTTTACATCCCGAGCGCCGTGTTGAACCCCCCAACCTACACGGTCACGGTCGGTGCCGGGGGAAGTGGGGGTTCTAATGGAACCGCCTCGACTTTTGCGGGTGTTACAGCCGCAGGCGGCGGTCGCGGTGGCAACTTTGCGAACGTTAGCGGTTCGAGCGGCGGTTCCGGTGGCGGCGCTGGCGGATCAGATGGTGGTGGAACACCGGCTGGTGGCTCGAACGCTGGGTCGAGTATTGGTTCTTTTAGCGGCACGATCTATGGAAGTCGTGGGGGTAATGTCACGGCCTCCCGTACTGCCGGGGGTGGAAACGTCACGGTGGGCCGCGGGGGTGGCGGGGCCGGCGTTACCGATCCGACGACGCTGGATGGGGCCGCTAACAGCACCGGTGGTGGTGCCGGCGGCGGCGGGATACAAATCAACATTGACGGAAACAATTATTATTGGGGCGGCGGCGGTGGCGGCGGGGTGTACCCCGACGTGCCGACGGGCGGCAAC
>CAZWZF010000091.1:0-13332 GCA_964638715.1 uncultured bacterium
GGGTTATGGGGAGGGGGTGGGTTAGGGTTATCAATATCATCTGGCTGTGGCTGATCTTCCGGTCGCGGCGGCAAATTATTGCCTGGTCGCGGCGGCGGATTTAAAGATACTTGTGCGCCTAATAAGAAATTGAAAAATTTTAGATGCGGTTCCGGTATCGGGTTGGGGTATAATTGGGGATTTGCCAGCATTTCGCGGCGCATTGATATAATATTTTGTCGGGCTATATAATATGACGAAACAGAACTAAGTACCCAACTGATCAAAATTGCCAGCAGGATAGACATCATCAATCTTAAACTAACACTACGCTTCGGGACGAAACGCATATCCAACTCCTCGCACTGTAACCACCGGGCAGGGGTCTAATCCGGCAGCGGTCAATTTGTCGCGTAAACGGTAAACATGGTTGTCAACCAGCCTCAACTCGCCATAAAAATCATTTCCCCACAAGATGTCAGCCAGTTGATTGCGCGAGAAAACTGTGCGCGGTCTTTTCATCATTGCAGTCAGCAAGTCAAACTCGGTAGATGATAATTGAACGTCAATACCGTTTATTGCTACCCTTCGTTCATCGGTAAATACTTCCAATCCCTGGTTGCGCAATTGGCTGTTGCTGTTTTGTGTGTCCCGGCGTATTCTCCGCAGCAGTGCCTTTACCCGGGCAACTAATTCTGACGCGTAAAATGGCTTGGTAACGTAATCATCGGCACCTTTTTCAAGTGCGCGCACTTTGTCTATTTCGCCTTCGCGTGCTGACAGCATCATCACAAACGCGTCAGAACTGCGGCGTATCTCTTCGCAAACCTTAACGCCATCCATCTCCGGCATCATTATGTCCAGTATGGTGACATCCGGCTTTTCCGCGCGAAAAGTTGCCAGCGCGTCTTTTCCGTTATAAACAATAAATACCTGAAAGCCTTCGGCTTCCAGATACCATCGCAATCCTTCAACTAAATCCTGGTCATCATCTGCCAGTAAAACTTTAGTAGGCATTGAATTCCTCGTTTATGTTATATCTTATCGGCTATAGGAAAAATCTGTAATTTAATTTGCCATTTGCCATTTATATCCGCCGTTTGATTATACCACAACTGACTATTTTTCTCACAATTCATATATAACGAGGAGTGTTTAAGACTCCCCGTTATATACAATTTTTAATTTTTAATTATCAATTTTTAATTCTCTTACTCTTACGAGCCGGTGCTGATTTTTTACCTGCTGGCGGTGTGCCGGTTACTACACTTGCTTTTATTGATCCGTCAGAAACGCTGATGGATGTTAATTGGTTGCCGCGCAGTATATACAGGATATCGCCATTCAAATCTAATTTTGGCTTTGCAGGTGGCGGCATTGGTGGTCCTTGCATTTCTGGTCTATCTTGTGGCGGTCCTTGTCGGTCATCCATATCTTCTCCACCTTGTTGTCTACCCAACTCTGGTCTGCCTTTCAATTGCTGATCATTTCCAGTTGCAGGAGTTGTGTCTGTAACAGCAGTGTCGGTAGTTGTGGTCGTGTCATTTTGTACAACTGGTTTTACAGGTGTTGTTAATGGAGTTTTCACTACAACTGCAAATGTGTCGCCAGATATCTTGTAAAATGTATCGCCTGCAACTGCCAGTAAATATTCAGTCGTTGAACCGGAACCATTATATATTACGAAATTGCTTGGTACTGGCGGTGGTGGTGGCGGCATCATAGTATTATCACCAGTAACAGCAGTTACTGGCGTGTCAGCAGGAATCCCAAGTTCGAGTTGCCCAAGCTGTTCCAGGCTTGCTGAATCATACTTGGTAAATTTTGGCCCTTCCAGAATATAAACACCGGTCGTCCCGCTATCCATTACTGCGTGTGCTGCCGGTGGCGGTGGTGGTGGTCCCTGATGTTGGTCGCGGCACTGCGGGCCATCGCCATTCATTCCAAACTGGGCAAAAGCGGCGGTGGCAAGACCAAGAGTCAGGACCGACGCAATAATCATGGTTCTTGACGTTTTGATTTTCATGGTTATATTCTCCTTTTTACATTAACTGATAGTTGCATCAGCTTTATGTATATACTCTACCGCCCATTTATCACATAAATATCACAAAGATATTTTATTTGTGTTGCAAATTTTATGCAGGTAATCAATAGAATCTAACGAAAAGAATTACCAGACTAAATTAAAACTAATATATTGGAGAAATATCAATGGACCAATTACCTTTTCGTCAGATTCATCTTGACTTTCACACCTCAGAAGCTATTCCCGGCGTAGGGAAAGACTGGGACAAAGCGCATTTTCAGCAGATGCTGAAGTTGGGACATGTCAGTTCCATCACAGTATTCTCGAAATGCCATCATGGCTGGTCATACCATCCAACCAGTGTTCCTCTCAGTGAGACGCACCCATCTCTCAAACCGGGTCTTGATTTAACCGGTGAGATGATTAAGGCTGCTCATGAAATCGGCGTGCAGACTCCCGTTTATATTTCATCTGGATTAGATGAAAAGCTGGCGCGCACCCATAGTGGATGGCTGCGAGTATTGCCGGATGGCGGTACCACCTGGTCGAGATGGCTGGAAGCCGGTTATCACGAATTTTGCATGCGGTCGCCATACCTTGATTACCTGATTGAACAGACTGTCGAAGTTGTAAAACGCTACGACTTGTTTGAAGGTTTGTTTATGGATATCGTCGGCGTTCGTGATTGCTGCTGCCAGTATTGCTATCGTGAAATGATAAAGCGCGGTATGGACCCGCGAAACGGCGATGACCGCATGACACTGGGACGCGAAACCTATATAAATTACGCTCGACGAATCAATGAGGCCGTTCACGCCATCAAACCGCAAATCCGCGTATTCCACAATGGCGGTCATATAATTCGCGGCGATCACGAACTGGCATTTTTAAATACTCACCATTTTGAACTGGAATCACTGCCTACCGGCGGATGGGGATATGACCATTTCCCGCTGTCCGCTCGATACATTCAAGGTCTCGGTTTCGAGTTCCTTGGCATGACCGGCAAATTCCATACCTCATGGGGTGAATTCGGTGGTTACAAGCACCCGAACGCGCTGAGATATGAAACTGCGTTGTCACTGGCAAATGGCGCCAAGATATCTGTTGGCGACCAGATGCATCCATTTGGACAGTTAGACAAGGCAACCTATACCCTGATAGGCGCCGGCTTTGCTGAAGTAGAGCAGAAAGAACCATGGTGCACCGGCGTTACCAGCATTGCCGATATCGGCGTATTTTCTATAGAAGCATTTGCCAGTCATGGCGCACAAACCGGTCCAAGCGCATCAACCGGAATGGCTGATGCCGGAGTTATCCGCATCTTGCAGGAAGGCGGTTTGCTGTATGACGTGCTGGATTCATCGAGCGATTTGAGCAAATATAAATTGCTGATATTACCGGACGCGATTCCTGTTTGCGGCGAATTTAAGATAAAATTGCAGGCGTTTATCGCCGGTGGCGGAAAAATATTCGCCAGTTGGGAAAGCGCGCTTAATAAAGATAAAAACGGCTTCAATCTTGATTTTGGTGTTGATTACAAGGGTCAAAGCACACTTAGCCCGGAATATATCATTCCGAAATTTGAATTGGTAAATTGGGCAAACGGCGCATTTGTAATGTATTCGCAGGCGAAAGAAATCACTACTACCACCGGCACAGTAATGGCCGAATTGCAGCACCCGTTCTTCAACCGTGATATGCTTCATTTCTGCTCGCACCAGCACGCGCCGAATACATTTGAAACTGCCGGTCCGGCGATGGTCAGCACCGCCAACACCGTATACGTCGCATTCCCGGTATTTCACCTGTATGCTGATAAAGGCCAAAACGTATTGCGCGACATAGTATTACAGGGAATCCGCGCATTACTGCCGGAAACTACCCTTACTACCAACCTTCCGGCGCAAGGCGTACAGACTGTGATGTACCAGAAAGCGGAAAACCGCACCATTGTGCATCTGCTATATGTAAGCCCGGTAAAACGCGGCCAGGGAATCGAAGTAATCGAGGATATCCTGCCAATATATAATGTACAGGTAAACCTGCGAGTAGCCAAACAGCCAAGCCGCGTATACCTGGCACCGCAAGGCATCGACCTGCCATTCACCGTAGAAAACGGCGTGATGAATACAGTAGTGCCAGAATTGTGCTGTCACCAGATGGTTGTTGTAGATAATTAAAAATTAGAAATGCAAAATAAAAATTGTTGGCTGCGATTGAAAGATGGTTATAAGATGTTGTCTCTGTTTGGAACAAGGTCGCAGCCCGGCGGTTTTTTATAAATTGCAACTTAGATTGTTCATTGATAACTATTATTAATTGAAGCTGATGGTTTCTCTTGATATAATTCCATAACCCATCAGCAACGCTGTGGGTATAATTGATATAAAATAAAATACGCTCTGTAAGAGCATAATTCCTTATTTTAATGGAATTATGCTTTTTGCAGAGCGTTAATTTTATTATGGTATCCAGAATCGCAACGTGGCTATGTGATTTAATTTGCAATTTGCCACTTACAATTTGCAATTTCATTATATCCTATACTTAACATCCATAGCCTGGTGGGTCTTTCCGCTCTTAGTGATGTGTGATATTAGTTCATCAACGTCGTAGCCAGTTATGCGTGATTGGGTGCCCTGGGTGCGTTTTGATATGTTATCGCAGAAGAATGCTATCGCGCGGTCGAACGGCGATATGTTGTCGTAGCGATATTCGGTGGCGTTGCCGGTGGCATTGTCGTAATGTACCAGCAAAGATGATTTGTGGTCGTGCTGGTCCCAGGCGGCGCTGAATATTTCCAGTCGTCCTTGTGTGCCGTTTATTTCAATTCGTTCGTCCCAACCATCACGCAGGAAACCGATGCGGTATAACGGGTGTGCCAGTGCTTCGTAATGAACGATGCCGTTTGATGTTTCCAGCAAAGCTGCGGCCTGAATATCGAAGTCCGACCCTTCGGGAATATGGATGGTACCATACAGTCGTGAAGGACGGCCAAGCAGGAAGCATACCAGGTCGAGGATGTGGCTTCCGCCCATTACCAGGATGCCGCCGCCGTAATTTTTTACTACCAGTGATGGTTCACTTTTCGGTGTGCTGAAAAAACCTTCTTTCGGCAGGTTTTCCCATACATTTCCCCAATGCTGATATGCGCGGATACTGCTGGACATGATGGTACCCAGTGACGGTATTAATTCTTTCGCTTTTTGTACCGCCGGGATGAATCTTTTCATATATGAAGTGTAAAAGATGGTCCCTTTAGCTTCAGCGGCAGCAACGATTTCCAACGCGTCGTCGGCATTTGTTGCCAGTGATTTTTCGCAGATGACTGCTTTACCGGCATTAATAGCGGCAAGGCAAACAGGTTTATGTACTGGTGAAATGGCGGTTACATCAACGGTATTCACTTCAGGGTCGTTAATAATATCCATATAATTGGCGGTATACTTCGCGCCGAACTTATCTGCCCATGGTCGCGCTGTTTTCTCATTCAGGTCGCATACCCATGATATCTTCGCACCGGCTTTTTCAAGACCGGAAAAATGGAAACGGCTAATGCTGCCGCAGCCAACTACACCTACATTAATTTTCATGATTTTCCTTCTTTATTTTAGATTTTTTGTAGAGACGCATGGCCGTGCGGCTCTACAATATTGAAATGTGCTATTATGGAACAGTTATCGCATATTTTGCTGCGAAATATTTTTCTACTGACACAATATCAGCATTTGATAATACTGTGGTATAAATTGCCAGTTCTGCCAAGCTCCCTTGCCATGCCCGGTTTGCTGCTCCGCCATTATCCGGACGGTCATGTGAGAAGTTGGAAGCCGTCACTGCTGCGAGACTTTGCACTGTTACAATTGATTTGTTAGCAAGAATATCGAAAGCATTTCCTGTTGAGGTAGAGACGCTAACAGTATTGGTTCCATTTACTCGTAGCAAGCCATTAGGAACATCTGCTGTCGGTGAACAGTATCCTATCTGGAAAAATTCGTGCGGTCTATCCCAACTGGCATGAAAGTATACATTTGGATTATTGTCACCAAGCAGAAAATGTTTTTGCTGGTCGGCGAGGTTGGTATTATTGAGTACCCATATTATCGTACGGATGCCGGTTATACGCTGTTTGAATACAACATAGTTTTTATCAGAACCGTCGAAAGTCAATACAGGTTTTCCATTAAATCCGCTGGCGGTATAAGTAACCACAGAAGTGCCTGGTACTGCGGGTGTTGCATAGTTACCGTTGCCGCTGCTATCCAGCCATTTTACTAACTTATTACCAGTTGCGACTTGATTTGTATCAGTTGCGTCAATACTGGTTGAGCTTAGCCACATGGCAAGACCGGTACGGACAGGAATATCTGTGCCGAATTGCATATTTGATTTACTGGATTGTACCGCATGTCCATCCAGAAAGCTGCCAATGGCATAGCCACTGTGCCGGGTGTTTATTTGTGTATTATCATAGCCAATGTTTGGCAACAATCCAGTTGCTGAATCACCGTCTGCGTTCATGATAGTAGCACTCGGATTAGGAAAATCTCCCAGTGCTTTTCCATCAAGGCCAATGTTATAGATGTAACCGTTGGTTACGGTGCGACCGGCGGTTGGACATATTAATACGCCTTTATCAAGACTGGTTGCTATCCAAACGGTATCAGCACCGGGCAAAGTTTCATCATGGTCTTGAGCGTACATCAGCATGACGGTGGCAATTTGTTTTTGATTATTAAGGCATGTCGTCTGACGTGCTTTTTCACGTGCCCGGGCAAAAACAGGGAATAAAATAGCGGCTAAAATGGCAATAATGGCAATCACTACTAATAACTCAATCAGGGTAAATCCACGGCGAGAAATTTGGTGATTCATGGTTGTCTCCTTTTTAGGATGTTTTAATAAATGCTGCTACCCTTATTCAGGGTAACAGCTTTTTAATTAAATAAACTACGGCATTACAATAACTTTTACGGCATTAGCGGTATCACGCGCTACTCTCATCGCTTCAACTATTTCTGTTAATGGGAAGCGGTGAGAGATTATGGCTTCGCCGTCTACTATTCCTTCGCGCAGGTATTGGGCAGCCAGCGGAGTGTATAACGCAGGAGACGCAAATGAAGCGCGAAGCTGCAGTTTTTTGAAATGGAAATCGTTGACATTAAACCGGCAAAACGCGTCTTCGTTATGGGCAATGCCGATGAAAGAAATTATTGCCCCTTTAGCGGCAACTTTAAATGCTTCTTCCAGCGTCGCCGGCGGGGTGGTGACAAGAATACGGTCAATCTTGCAGCCGAAGTCATATTCTGAAAGCGGTTTCTTGGAAGGATCAACAATTTCATCTACGCCAAATTTACGGGCAACTTCATTGCGGGCAACCTTGGTATCGTATGAGCTTAAGAATACTTTTCGAGCACCCATTTTCTTTACTATTGCCAGTGCCATCAACCCGATTGGGCCGGGGCCAAGAATTAATACATTTGAATCGAGGTGTATATCTGCAAGGCGCACCATGTCAATAGCAACTCCCAGCGGTTCGCTGAGGCAGCCAACTTCCGGTGATAACTCTTCACAAATTACAGCGCTAATGGCGGGAACCAGCATTTCTTCGGCGAATCCGAATTGACCGGTACTGAAAAATCCCTGCATATTCTGGCATAATTCCTGTTTTTCATTTTTGCAATTATCGCATTTTCCGCAGGAAGATGACGAATCTAAGACGACTTTCTGACCAATTGAAAATCCGGTCACAGATGAACCTATTTCTAAAATAGTTCCGGCAATTTCATGACCGAATCCGGAATCATTATCTTCTGCACCAGGCCAAACCTGCAAGTCAGTGCCGCAGATACCGCAGGCGGTAACTTTTATGCGTATTTCGTCCGCTCTTAATTCGCGCAAAGTTATATCTTTAAGAGTTACTTCTTTGCCTTTTTTAAATGCGGCTTTGATTGTTGCCATAATTATTGCTCCTGATTAAATATTTTGATTAATTATATTACAAAATTATCATATATTTGTACAAAATTATGACGTGTTATGTGGATAATTATGATATTATTCGAAAAAAATTAAGGCAGTTATGACAAATATATATAAACCTAATATATTGCCTGCCGGATTATGGCAGGAAGATGGGGTAGACAAGCGTTCGCGCGAGTTGACTCCATTATATGTTGAACATTTCACAGGTCCCCTTAATAGTCGGACAATGACCAGTCACGATAGTTGGGAATTGATTATTGTACGCAGTGGTCATGGGGAAATGCGGACTGCTGAACCATTCGCGCTGGAACCTGGTACTGCGGCTCTTATACCTCCTGGTGTAGGTCATGTTGAATATGCGCGGCATTACCTGGATATTTTTTGGATCGGCTTGCATGGCAGCAGGGTGGAAGGAATGCGGAATGATAAACGCAGAATAGTTCAATCCGATGCGGTAGTAAACGGCATTGCGCCATTATGGGAATTGGCGCAAAAATCTTATGGTCGTATCGGACCGGAAATTGATGCCTTAACATCGGTATTATTTGCCCGTTTTCGCCAGGCATTGGGTGGGGTGACAGATGAGGCTATTCATCAGCGGATTGATAATGCTATCAGTTATTTGCATACCAACTTTCGTGAAGAAATTTCCATGCCAAAGTTGGCGGAGATGTGTGGATATAGCGACGGGTATTTTTACCGGGCATTTAAACAACTAACCGGCAAAACTCCGGTGCAATATCTGACTGCATTGCGTATACAGGAAGCGCAACGATGGTTGCAGCATAATGATTTGCCGATTCAACGCATAACTGAACTGGTGGGTTTCACTGATTATCGTTATTTCAGCCGGGTATTCAAATCAATCACAGGTTATTCACCACAAGCAATGCGGCGAATGAAAGTGATAGATAAATAAAAAGCCGTCCTTGAAAATTATTTCAGGAACGGCGATATAGTGGAAATAATTTAATTAATGTGGTGTAAAAACAATTGTGCTTGCATCTTTTGATGGCAATTTAGACGGTAAAGTGATTCTTGCACAGCTATCGCATAATTCCCATTTTAATGGTTTATCATTTCCCAACATAAATATTTCTGAATTAACAGCAGGCAAGATGGCAGATATTGTTACTGATTCTATGGTTTTGTTTTCATCAGTCAATATTATCGCATAAACCTTACCGGCTTTTTGGGTAAAACGTATATTCTCTTCCTGGTAGGGTGCTATAGCGCGGGTGCCGTAGATAGCCTCGCCATTAACAGCCATCCAGTCGCCGATATCTCGTAATCTTTCCAATGTTATATCTGGAAATGCTCCGTCAGCATCCGGGCCGATATTAAGCAGAAAATTACCGCCTTTTGCGACGATTTCCACCAGCATGTGAATTAATTCTCTGCTTGATTTATAGGTGTCATTGAACTTTATGCCCCAACTGGTTCCCATGGTAAGGCATGATTCCCAGGGGTGTCCCAGCGGTTCCTCGGGTATTTCCTGTTCCGGGGTAATGATATTTTCGTATAATCCCCCGACGGTGCGATCTGCTATTATCAATCCTGGCTGATGTTTGCGCGCCATTTCCGTTATTAAGTCCATGCGGATATCCTGGTCAGGTGGGCGTACCTGGCCGCCATCAAGCCATAAGGCATCAATATGACCGTAATCTGACATTAACTCTTCTATCTGGTTATATACAAACTTTTTAAATTTCTCCCATCTTTCCGGTTCAGCATGAGTATCATAATTTGGGTTGCGGTCATGTGCCAGTCGTGTCGGATCCCAGTAATATGGGCTTTTCCAGTCCGATTTCGAGAAATAGCAGTCAATAGCGAAGCCGTTTTCGCGGAAAGTGTCGAAGACTTCCTTTACGATATTTGCTTTCGGGTTGCTGTGAAATGGTGTTTCCGGGGCGGTAACCTTGTAATCTGTGGTTTTAGTGTCAAACATGCAATATCCGTCATGATGCTTGGTGGTGAAGGCGATATATTTCATGCCCGCGTATTTTGCCGCTTCTGCCCATACCTGCGGATTAAATTTTTTAGGGTTAAAACTTGTATTAAGATTCCAGTAGTCGCGGCGAAAACGTTCCAGGTCTTTATCGCGTTTCACCCAACATTCCAAGTCGTCCGGTCGCGCCCAGATATCTTCTTCTACCAAAGGCCATGATTCGATACATCCCCATTGCGAATACAATCCCCAATGAATGAATAACCCGAACTTCATATCTTGGTACCATTCCAACCGTTCCCACAGCCACGGTTCATATTGATCGGTACATAGCGTGTCAGTTGCTGAGTGCGACATTATGTCGATGCGTTCTTTTTCTGTCATGTTAACCCCTTATTTTAGATGTATTTTACTCATGCGCGTTATTCGGCACCTTTGGCACCATCGCGTATAGTGCTTCCCATTCTGGATTTGGCAATGGTATTTTTGCTTCTACATCATTCTGCCAATCCAGTAATAGCTGTTTTAATTCGGCAGCCAGTTCAGGATATTCATCAATACGATTTATTGACTCGCTGATGTCTGCTGATATATTAAATAGTTCATCGCTGCCGGAGTCATAGCGGTGGATAAGTTTCCAGTCGTCTCGCAATACCCAGGCGGCAGGTTGTCCGCCTTGATTACCATAATGCGGGAAGTGCCAGAATAGCGGACGCTCCGGCATTTCACCATCACCGCTGATAATTGGCATCAAGCTAACGCCGTCGCGGTGCAGTTCCGGTTTTAAAGGCAAACCGGCAGCTTCCAGAAATGTCGGGTAGAAATCGCAGCTTTGTACCGGTTCCGCGCTTTGAATATGCTGCTTAATCATCGCCGGCCAGCGGATAATTTGGCAAACCCGCACTCCACCTTCGCGATCCCAGCCCTTGCCATTGGATAGTGGCGCGTTGCAGGTTGGGCTGCCTTCAGCAGTCGCCAGGCCGCCATTGTCGCTGACGAATACTAACAGGGTATCTTCAGCCAGTCCTTCTTCCTGCAATGTATCAAGCAATTGTCCGATGTTGGTATCAAGATTTTCTATCATTGCGGCATATTCCGGGTCTGACTGGATCACTCGCTGTTGAATTCGCGGCATTGGATTGCCTTTATCCCATGGATATGGCAATACCGGCATTTCACCACAATCGACAAATGGATTTATTTCATCAATCGCCAGTGCTTTTGCTTTCTTCTGGTATTTATCTACTAATTCTTTCGGTGCCTGGATGGGTGTATGCACAGCGTAATGGCAGAAATTAAGGAAAAATGGCTCATCATCTTTGCGGTTTTTAATCAGTTCTATTGCTTTGTCAGTGAGATAATCGGTTAGATATGTGCCCGGTTCAACATCCGGCAAAGCGGGATTGTTCCATGGGCTAAAATATCCGCCAACAGGCATACCCAGGTAGCATCCACCAATATTTACATCAAAACCATGTTTTTCCGGGTAGAATTCTTCATCACCCAAATGCCATTTTCCGATATGCCACGTATGGTATCCGCCTTTCTTTAACTCAGTAGCAATACTGGTTTCTGTAAGTGGCAGATAATGCAGGAATGGTGCTTCTATCATACGTCCCTGGCGTGTTCCGGCGATGAAGTTGGTCAGACCGACGCGTGCCGGATATTTCCCGGTCATGATGCTGGCGCGTGTGGGACTGCATACCGGGCACGACGCGTAGGCATTGGTGAATTTTATGCCTTCTTGTGCCAGTTCATCCAGTCGCGGCGTTTCGTAAAAAGACGACCCGTAACACCCAAGGTCGCGCCATCCCAAGTCATCTATCAAAATTATCACAATATTCGGTCGTTTCATGGTTATCTCCTCGGTGGTTAGTATTGTACAGCAGGTGGGGGATAGGGGACAAGTGAAAAGAAGATAAGAAATTACTGGCGTAATTATCCTATATTTTCAGGATGTATTGTATTTATATTTGAAGAAATTAATTTAAAATTGGCAGGGAATGAATAACTCTTTCAGAAATATAGAGTTATCTAATTGAATGGAGAAGCGTTATGTCTTCAAATCGTCCTGCGATAATAATTCCGGCTGAACATCAAAAGATAATTGATGAAGTTATGGCTGATGTCCGCAAGAATGACGGGTTAGCCACTGTAGATATTGAGAAATTTTGGGCTGATCAGGAAATAGCAATTAAAGATCCATTCGGTGATATTCCTCAAGTTCCATTGGGATTAGCGGGAATGAGCGGCGAGTGTATATATGACGAGTTGGGAATTCCGGAAGATTATTGGAAATATGAGCAGGATGAAGAATGGCGTTTGCAAATGCATTGTGTTTACAATGATAAGTCAGAAAAAATTGTCGGCAGAAGATTATTAAACGAGAAAGCGCATGATAAAACAAAAGATTATCCGGCGACTAAGCAGTTGTACCACGTATTTGAATCAGAAAATGTTTGGCACGTTGGTTCATGGTGGCTGCAGCAATCCGCACATGGCGAGGATGAACTGACAGCATTGTTAGATCGTGTAGAGGCAAGACTTGAGAATCTCCGCAGTTTTATATTGCCGGAAGGGTGGGATGAAGCAAAAGCGCGATTAATGCAGCAAGGTATAAAACCCGGTTTGGTACGTGGGATACGCGGGCCAGTAACCTTTGCAACTTCAATATTTGGCGCAGAATATTTAATTTATTTGATATATGATAATCCCGATTTGGCATCTCGATTCAGCAGTCTGATTTTAAAAGGTTTATTGAAAATGGCAGAAATTATGGATGAAGAAGCCGGTTATACTCCGGAAACAGCACCGCGCGGTTTTGGATTTGCTGATGATAATTGCGCATTGTTGACCGCTGATATGTATGAGCTATTCGGTTATCCGGTTCTGAAAGGCATGTTTGATAAATATTCACCGGCACCGGAAGACTGGCGGTATCAGCATTCAGACAGTGCCATGGCGCAATTGCTGCCGGTTATTGGCAGACTTGACATGAAAGGTGTGAATTTTGGCCCAACTGTAACGGTAGATGAAATTCGTCATTATATGCCAAATGCAGCCATTCATGGTCAACTGGCACCATTTACCTTCAGCATGAACGAAGAAGAACGCATGATAGCAGAATTCCTGCGTGATTACGATTTGGCTAAAGAGAAGAAAGGACTGGTATTCACCACTGCCGGTTCAATAAATAACGGTTCATTATTAACCGGCATGCGAATATTGATGTCAGTAATTCAGAAATATGGACGATTTTGAATTGCAAATGGCAAATGGCAAATTGTGGATAATTAATTTACAATTTGCCATTTTCAATTTGCAATTTTATCGGTAACTATTCAGACTCGTCAGTTTTAACCAATGCAAAAAAATAAAAAATATTTTA
>CAZWZF010000092.1:0-12502 GCA_964638715.1 uncultured bacterium
ACACCATCATCAGATAATACAGCAATTATTAAATTATCATTGGTTGATGTAAATGAACCTTTAAATACATACCTGTCAGTTGTTGATGCACTGGGAAATTTAGTAACTAACGAATCAAGTTCTCCATTTGGTTTTATTTTACGTTTAAGATAATCACTTAAGACGGTCTTATCAGTATTAGTTATGGGATAATCTGGTAATACATCATTGTGAGTTATTCTTTGTACATCTTCGTTTATCATTGTACATTCTGTCAAAGGTCTTTCAGTTAATACTTCAACAGCCATCACTACATTAACACAGATTATTATCAATATCGACAGTAATAAAAACTTCAACTTTTTCATATTAATTCACCGCCTTGTTTAATTTGCTTTGAATATCATTTCTTAATTGTACAGCTCCGCTAATCATATTCGGTTCGGTCATGGCATCTAACTGGGCAAGTGCTTCAGTATACCTTGCATGTTGGAATTGATAATATGCATATTTAATTCGATAAGCATCAACGGTATTTGGATATTTAACTGTCAAGGTTATCAACAGGTCAAATGCCTTAACAATAGCCGCATCGTCATCAATCATTTTTGCGGCATCAAGTATTTCATTGGCAATATTTATTCTGCCATTGCTGCTGTTAAAATCATCAGATGCAAGCTTTATATTAGGTTGTATCATCCCTACCGCAATGCCAGCCGCAAGTTTATTATCTTTCAATATTAAATTAGCGCAGTTTAAAGATGCATAAGCGATAAGTATTCCTCGCTGGCCATCACCGGCTGTTTTGCTTTCCATCAACTGATCAGCGACAGAAATATGCCTGGTCAATAAGCGCAATATAGAACGTTCATCTTTGCATGCCTGGTATTGCAGGTTGCACATTTTGTAATCAATGTTATTTGTTGACATGGTGGTTCTTGTAACATTATTGCCTAATTTGGCATACAGGTAATCCAACACCGCGTCAGCATTGCGGGGGAAATCCGCGGCGTAAGCGCAGGATACACATAACAGCATTACCGCTAATAATAACTTTTTCATTTTCATATACTCCTATTTATTCCTTGGTTGTTCTGACAGATATTTTGTCATTTACAGTTTCATCGATTGATGAATATGCAGTTAATGCCACATCTATTATTGCTTCGTCTTTTATAGACGATGCTGGTGAAGCCTCGATACGGAAATTGAATGTCTTGCCAGCAGCAATTGTTGGGGTAGTAAGACCTTTTGAACTTAAAATGGCAAAATTAACAATATTATTATTCTCATCCATCATCTTCAATGTCCAACCATTCAAGCCGGTTGCCACACCTTTTATAATAAACGGAACAGCAATATCACCGCTATTTTTGACTTTAACATAGTAAGTATTTATTCGTCTGGACTTTGCAAAACCAGCAATCATCTGGTCGCCGGTAAACTGGTTATATCCAATCTCAGCGGTATTTTTATTTTCAGATGCGTAAATATCAGGTTTTGGCGGGTTAATTATTAATTCCCAATCTTTATCCCATGGAAAATCCGGGGTTATAGGTATAGGATTAGCAGATAGTTTAGCCCATACCGTACCATTTACCCGACTGTGAAAACCAGTGGCGATATCGCGTTTGCCGATGCCATTATAATACATCACAGAAACTTTAAAGTCTGAACCGGGATTAACTTCAACGCCATAACTGCAATATGCTATTTTAGTGCCATCAGGACTGAAAACCGGATCATAATTGCAATATCTGTTATCAGTTAATCGCGTCTCAACCCCTTTATCGTCTATAGTATAAATATCGGTGAATTTTTCAGAACGATGAAAAGCGATTAATTTGCCATCATAAGTAATATCCGGTGAACCGGCGTTTTTAGCAACTAATTTAGCGTTTGAACCATCATACTTGCAACGATAGGTATCTGGAGTTGTGCATTTAACACTGGTAGCATATAAAATATCGCCATTGTTTAATGTTTGCGTTGATGAAGGTTTCATGTCAAGTTTTCTGGAAAAACCTTTTGAAGCCAGGTTAATCTCCATCATCACCTTTTCATCATTCTCGCACATCAACACATTAATAGTTTTACCATTTTTGTTGAAGCGGGGATTTAAAAGCAAAGAACCCGAATAACCGGAAGCGGGATAAAGATTAACAAGACGACTGCCATCCGAGTTCATCATCTTAACAGCAGAGTTGCCGTAGGTCAAAGCTGATATAAATACGATTTTCGTGCCATCAGGACTGACACAAGGATTGCTCGCTCCTATCCCAGGCTCATTAGTAATCTGCGAGAGACCACTGCCATCCGGGTTAACAGCATAAATCTGCGTCCTGTTATAATTGTCCAGGGTAGAGAAAAGAATCTTATCTACATACCCGCCAGTAGCCATAATGGCTGACCCAAGAGAAAATAGAACCATTGCCGCCACAACCTGGCGTAAAAATACATTCATAAAACCTCCAGTTACGTCAATTCCTAAATGTCCATGACGTTACGGGAACGACTGTACCACAGAAAAAAAAAATGTGCAAGGGGTTTTTGGTGATTTTACAAAAATAACTAATCTTTTTTTGGTATGGTTACCATAATAAGATTGATAACATAAATAACAAATCATCTCTATTTCAGTAACCATATTTTCCTGCTATAATAAAACCACCATCATGAAAACTTATTACGATTATTTTGGATTGAAAATAAATGCTTCAAAGCTGCAGATAGAGGCGGCTTTCCAGCATTATGTTTCGCGTTACCGGGTTACTGCCGACACGGAAATGATTTTTACCGATGAGGCGTTTAAGAAAAAAATTAATGCTTACCTTGTTCTGACCAGCAGTTACCGGCTGCAATATGATGCTCCGATAATAAAAGCGATTGCAAAAAGCAAGAAGAAAATAGCGGATATCGATATAAAACTACCGGAAATAGATTTATATGGTCAGATGTCGTCGATAGACCGCCGGATATTCATGGTTAATGCCGCGATATGGCGACGGCAAATGCCGTCGGCAATGCATATATTGCGCGGGATAATTGATACCAACCCCAAACATGCACCTGCCTGGGCCCTGCTTGGTGAAGTGTACCTGATGACTGATCGGTTGGAAGAAGGGATAAAGTCATACGAACGCGCGATAACCGCAGACCCGGAGAATGGCGATTATCGTGCACGGTTGGAACATGCGCGGCAAGTGTTGGACGGCGTAGTCGATTTATACATCGAACCATCGCCTGAAGAAAAACTGCTGATGGAAGAAAAACACGCACGGCAAAAAGGGATGCTTGGAATCTGTGCAGTGTCGTTATTTTTCTTGATTTACGCCTTTATGCCCGAAATGCTAAAACCTATTTCATCATATTCACTATACATTCCCTGGAGATCAGTTTCATTCCAGGCAATCGGATTGGGAATTATGGCATTCGGTTTGGGATATGGCCGCATATTGCCATCATTTGAAAAGCTGATGATTCATGCATCCTTGCCGATATTTGACCATGGGTCTACCAACAACTATCCTTATGGCATGCTGCTGTTGATTACCAGCACGGTATGCATGTGGCTTGGACTCGTTGCGGTAGTGATAATGAGCGCGTTTGATGAAGAATGGCCAATCGGCCCGTCAGTAACGGTCGGCGTCGCCATATTATTCAACCTGGCAACGGTATTATACTTGTTTTATACCGGCGAAAACTGGCTGGGCACACTGGCATTTGGTGGCAACCTCGCTGTAATTGCCTCATTAACTGGATGGTGGTTCGGCACGCTGGATATGCCCAGCTATACGTGAAGAAGGTATTAGGGATTAGGGATTAAGGATTAGGTTAGGACAGCCTAATATTTATACAAAATCCTGTTAATCATGTTAATCCTGTCAAAAACTAAAAACTGAACACTGAACACTGAAAACTGAAAACTATTAAGGAGCACGGATACCGCATATCCGTATAAAGCATTTGAAAAAATATCTTTTAATATTATCGTTAATCATTTTATCGATATCATCATTCGCGCAGAATCGCATTATGTCTCTTCATGCCGGCTGGCGTGCCGACGATGCGATGTATTTCTCATTTGAAGTACCGGACAACAAAATGATCGGCACCCGCACAGAACCGCTGGGTCAACCGTGGCTGGATGACAGTGTGGCGGTATACCTTAATTTTTCCAACGTCGATGACAAAGATGTTCCAGATGAAAAAACTATCCGGGTGGTGATAAGCGCGGCCGGCGGCGCTACTGTACAGCGCGGCGGCAGCGGCGGATGGCAGGATGATACCACATGGTTTGGACTCAGCAAGCAAGGCACTATACGATATGGTGTCAAAAGATATGGAGAAATAAATAATCCAGCAAAGAAAAGTGAAAAATATACTGTTGAACTCGCTTTGAAATGGGACTTATTAGGCTTAACTCCCCCACCCCCAGGCAGAAATGTAGAAATAGGTTTCGCGGCTTCCTGCCATTCCGCCAGTGGAAATAATACAACTGATTACTGGCCAGTCAACCTGAATAATGAAAACATTTTAAATCCATCGCTTTGGGGCAGGATGACAATATTAGCCAATAACAAATTAATTGAAGCTGAAAAAGACAAGATATTCATACCAATTATGAATACCCGACCCTTTATTGACGGAATTCCCGATGGAGCGGAATGGCTGTATTCCGGCGTTATAAATTTGCCATTAACACCAGAAGCAGTCACCACTGCACCTATTAAAACCACGGTAATGCCAATTATAGCGAGCTGGTTTTTGACCGGTGAAGAAAAAATTGGTATCTGCAGGCCCGTTATATCCGTCGGAAAATTTATAACTCCTGACTCAGCAGTATTCTACCAACGGCATTTTGCAACCATGACCCAATATGGCATTGATGCGATTATTATCACCCCGGAAGATTTAACACCATCTTTTATAAATGCCATCGCCAGTGCGCCATTATTAAAAATACCTGTTCCCTCAATAGCAATCGGGATTCCGGCGTCAAAATTAATGGATGCAGCAATTGCCGAATTAGCAGTTGCAAAATTACAAACTATTCCAGCTTTATATAGACTGACAACAACATTTAGCAATAAATTATGCTGTCCTGTTTTTATAAAAGACAGAAATTATGTTTTGCTGCTGTCCGAAGGGAAAATTGTTGGGAAATTAACCTCTGCAAATGTCTCTCCTTCCGTCATAGATGGAACAAATGAAGTGATTACCCGTCGTAGTGGAGATGAGTTCCGAGAACAGTTGGAAAAATCCCGCGCAATGTCGCCATCGTTCATTGCCATTAATTCATACAACGATTACATCGCCGGTATTGCTATCGCGCCGACGGCACAATATGGCAATACTGATTTATCGACGTTATTTACCACCATTACGTCATGGCGCGCAAACCAGAAACAAGTGCTTAATTTAACAGGTACCGACATTCCAGCATTTTTACAGCGGGGAACCGAGTTAAAAACAAAATTCCGCATAAAAAACAGCAGTTCTGAATCATTAGCCACGACAGACGGTATCCGAATTGAATATAATATTCTCAAAAAGAAGCAAACTGTCGCAAACGGAATTGCCAGTGGCAATATCTTCTTGCCAGCAAATAGTTATGGCGAAGTTACCGTTAATTTATCGACATTTGATAAAAAACACCACCCTTTAGTTAACGGCGATTATACCTTGGAGATAGTTGTCTATTCCAGCCCAACATCCGAGATGAAGATACCGATGTTCACTAAAAAGATTGCTGAATATTCCCTGCCGATTCAAATAAAGAGCACTGCACCGCCAGTTGAAAAAATTGTCATTAATAATGAAAATGCGTGCAAATTCCTCGCAATTGAATTGTCAGACCAGATTAATGATCCGACTGCCGGAGTATTCACTATCGCAAATCTTTCGTCAAAAAAATGGGATAAAAATCAAGTAAGCATAAAATGCTATATGACAACAGTTGATGGCAGGGAAATACCAGGAGCAACCGGCAGTACAAAAATAGAAAATGAATGCCCCGATGGCACTATAATTCAGCAGCAGGTGACATTAACTCCACCCGCATTATCTGGTTTAATCAATTGCTATTTCAGTATAGAAATTGATGGCAAACCTGCGAATATTTTTGGCGCACTGCTGCCAGTCATCCGCATTAATACCGGGAAACGCTGGCAATTTATTGACATCAGCAAAACTTTTAATGCCAGTTGCAGTTATAGCGATAACAATAATTTATTCAACCGTGCAGATATCGATGGCAAAGGAAATGCATTCCCTACTGAAGATTTCCTGCCGGATGCGCTGGGCATAAACAATGCTTATCCTGTTGGATACCAGACAGAACGCATACCGAAAGAAGACGACCCCTGGTATCGTTTCCCGTCAGCAGAGAAAGGAAGATACCCGGCTATATTAGCAAAAAGCCAGAAGATTCCTATAAATAGATCCGGACAGGCGATATGCATGGCAGTATTTTCAACTGATGATAAACAAAACGCGGAATTTATTATTGAATATAAAGACGGAACCACCAGCAAGGCAGCAGTTTCGATACCTTACTGGTTGGACGAACCTGGCGATAACGACGTACCGATATTCAGGACAAACCACATTAAAACATCTCATGGAAATAACCGGTATTTTAATGGTACAGTTTATTCATTAATTATTCCGACAGATAAAGACAAAGAGATTACATCTATAACTTTGCCGGAAAATGATAAAATTTATTTAACATCAATTACCATTGATACTGGAAAACTGGCAGGAAATGATATTACAAAGCCATAACTTATAATATACAGTGTAAAAAAATGTCAGGAGAAAAAAGTGCGTCCAGCTTGGGTAGAAGTAGAAACTAAGGCAATAACTGAAAATGTCCAGTCAATTCGCAAGTTTGTAGGCGAAAAGACTGGCGTAATAGCTGTCGTCAAGGCCGATGGATACGGGCACGGATTAATACCGTCGGCAAAAGCAGTGCTGGAAGGCGGTGCAACAATGCTGGCAGTAGCGATACCAGAAGAAGTAAAAGCACTGCATAACGCGGATGTTTACTGCCCCACCCTTATTATGGGGTGCAGTTTGCCATGCCAGGCAGAAGAAATAGTGCATTTAGACAGCGCGGCAGTAATTAATTGCCTGAAATCCGGTCAGGCATTTTCTGATGCGGCAGTAAAAATTGGCAAGCCGTTTCGCGCTCATATAAAAGTGAATACCGGAATGGGCAGAGTAGGCGTTCGCTGGTCAGAAGCGGCGGAGATGATAAGAAAAGTGGCAGCAATGCCCGGCATTGAGATTGAAGGAATTATGACTCATTTTGCCACCGCTGATTACGATGACCAGACATCGCTGCATACTCAATTTGACCGGTTTTGTACTATATTGGACAACGTGGCAAAACATGGCATTACTCCACGTTATCGGCATTGCGCCAACAGTGCGGCAGTTACATTTTTCCCACCGTCTCACCTTGACATGGTACGACCGGGATTAATCATGTATGGCATCACTCCGGTTCCAATGGCGTCAGACATTCCACCGGAAACTGGAATGCCGGCACTATATACCCCAACAAAACGAGTCAATTATGCCCGCGAACGCACCGAAGATACCCGCGACCGTTTTATACCGTTCCCGCTGCGTCCGGCATTGTCATTGAAATCCCAGGTGGTACAGGTGAATAATCTGCCTGCCGGTGACGCAGTTGGATACGGCCTTACATACCGTACTCATCGCGACAGCAAATTCGCACTGCTGCCATTAGGATATGCAGATGGGCTTGCGCGAATGCATTCAAATACCGGATGGGCATTAATACATAACGAGCGTGCGCTAATTGCCGGTCGCGTCAGTATGGACCAGACCATAATTGATGTCACAGATATCCCGGATGTTATGGTTGGCGATACCGCGGTGTTAATTGGCAGTCAGGGAGACAAAACAATCACCGCCTGGGAAGTGGGCATGGCAATGGGCAGCATCGCTTATGAGGCTTTGGTCAGCCTGGGTGTTCGCCTGCCCCGTCTTTATATTTAATAATAGTAAAATTTAAATATAAAAATATGAATCCATAACTTACGCCAGCACGTATCTTATGGTATAATGACACAAGCAAAAGGAGACAATATGTTTAGTTGGAAATTAATTCTACCGCTGGTATTTCTATTTATCAGTACTTTATGCGCCTTCAGTGTAACATACACAGAGGGCCAGTTAATAAATTTAACGGTAACAGCCGACCGTTCAACACAATTACGTCCAAATTCTACAGTTCGATTAAATGTGAAAATGTTTGATAATGACTATGAATTAGGTTTGTACGGCTTGAATGGCAAACAAGTGAAAGACCCGGTGACAGTAACCGGCTACTGCACTGCCGGTACTCTGCAGCAAGGTTATAAGATGACCAGTGAAACATCTTTCACCTGGACTGCACCATCAGAACCAGGGATATATGCGGTAATTATTACCGCGGATGACAGCCTTCGGTATGCAGATGACCCGCCGACACAAAAAGCAATTGAAATGGTGGTTCAGCAAAATGACCTGACAACACCACCGGTATATATTAAAACTTCCATCGATCCGAAACAGATTCGCCTGCAATCCGGCGGGACGGCAAACGCAGTTATTACCGCCCGTGCATACGGAGCAACCCGCGCCGGCAAAACAATAAAATTCAGCACTAACTTCGGATCATTATCATCACCTACAGCAGTGACTGACGCGGATGGAATCGCCATGGTAAGCCTGGTTTTGGGTTACCACAACATGACCATTGACCAATATAATGATTTGTTTTTAAAACAACTTGAAGTACTTGGTGTAATTGATGACAAATACGCTTCTGTTGCAACTGCACCTATCCAACAATCGAACTCTGGTGTACCAGTATCTGATTTCCAGATTTCTGCAAATCCAAAAACAATGTCGGCAGATGGTTACAGTACATCAATAATCAATATTACTTTAACAGATGCAATGAACCAGCCAATAGTACAGCAGCCAATACAATTCGCCACAGATTTAGGTTCAATTGATCCGCTGAGCATGACAGATAATACCGGCAGAGCAACAGTTACATATCGTGCTCCCGGACAAGTACCCAACATGCAGATTGCCGGAATTGCCCATATTACCGCCTTTGCCCAGTATCTTAATAAACGCGCATACACTAATATTGCAATTAACCCGTCGACAAATCAACAAGTTCAAGTAACAGTAAATCCAGCCAATTTGATTCCTGACGGTTATTCGACCGCTACCGTTGATGCTGTTATACTCGACACCAATGGTTTTCCTCGAATAAATATACCGGTTAATTTCACCACTTCGTTAGGTACATTGCAACCGACATCAATTAACACTGATAACACCGGTCACGCCCGAGTATCATTAATATCACCGCGCGTCTATGGCCAGGCTACCATTTCAGCAACAGCATTGGGAGCGACTGGAAGTGCCATTGTAAGTTTTAATGGAAACAATGGCGGCAACAACGGCGGTGGTCAGGCTAACATCACTGTCAGCATATTTCCGCAGACACTTACTGCTGACGGCACATCAATGGGAACTGTTGACATAGTTGCGATGGATGCCTTGATGCGACCAATGCAAATGCAGCAAGTATTCCTTACCGCTACATTAGGAACTATCCAGCCAATGAATGTGCTTACTGACCTGACAGGCCACGCTCGCGCAACAATTATCGCGCCGCGCTTCCCCGGTCAGGCTACCATATCAGCACAAACAAATGGTGCCAGCGGAATGGGAATGATCACTTTCATACAGGGAAATATCAACCATAACGATCCCAATAATCCCTATAATCCAAATCCAAATCCAAACCCAAATCCAACACCTACTAATCAGGGGATTTTGCTGACGATAACACCTAAGACATTGAATGCTGACGGTTTAACCACCGCGCAGGTTTTAATTCGTGCCATAAA
Organism: uncultured bacterium; assembly: GCA_964638715.1. Taxonomy (GTDB): domain Bacteria; phylum Armatimonadota; class Hebobacteria; order CAIYQO01; family CAIYQO01; genus JBAXQQ01. The sequence goes on from CAZWZF010000092.1 coordinate 9,930, forward strand.
TCAGCAAACTGGTCAGGTTTATACGAATATGCCGATAGCATTGATTACTACTGCCGGCAAGATATCACCCAAAACAGTTATCACAGATGCCACCGGCAGCACGTTAGCCACTTATACCAGTCCATATACTGCTGAAGACCCGCAAGCAGCAATTATCGCAAATGGACCAAATGGACTAACTGCTACTGGATATATTACCCTGCAAACCGGAGTAAACAATGGCAATCAGTACAACATTAAAGTCGTCCTGACCCCTGCATCAATAGATGGCGATGGCAATGACTTCTGTGCTGTTGATGTGACAGTAACTGAAGCAGGTACGAACCGACTCGCCGGCAATCAGCAAGTAACATTATCTACAAATATCGGTACATTAGCGGCTAATGCAATCATGACCGACCGCAATGGCCGTGTCCGCACTACCCTAACCGCGCCATTGCTTGATAAGGGTGATGTTAGACGCGCTACAGTAACAGCAGCAATCGATAATGACAAAGCGAGTGCAGTTGTAGAAATTGTTCCGGCAAATAAAACTACAATAATAGACACTACCCCATCGGCGACACCAATACGCATGAGCGCATGGCAAGGTCAGACACGCGGATTCGTCGCTGGCAACTGGATGCTGCAGCAATATCGTTCCAGCACACGTCCGGGAGATACCGCCGCACAGTCGCTGAATATCCTTGACGACGATGGTAAAATCTTACGCGAGATTCCTTTGTCAAAAGAAAGCCTGCTGGTTCGCGATAATTATGGCACTGCACGCGGATACACCACAGAAGAAAATGGCCGTGCTCAAATTATCATGATGAAGCCAGACGGTTCTCAGGTACAGCCGATAGCGATGAACCTGCAGCCGGAATCACATGTATTGGATGCGAAATATTCAGATTCTACCGGGCATGTAATGCTGATTATTGGTAAACAGGATAAAACAAAACCGGAAGTATACTTCATATCGCCAGACCTTCGCACCCTGGTTTCATTATCAGATGGATTAAAAAGCCAGCCAGTCGCCACTTTAAGCAACGATGGTTATATGGGAGTCGCCACTACTGACGGCAGCCTGATATTGTTTGGGAAAAATGGTGAGGAAATCTTTAAAATTGCTCGAAATGACGACTCGATTCCTTCAATCATGACTGTCGGCGCAAATGGCGATTGGGTAGCATTGCTGACCACAGCAAAATCAGATAAAACAAAACCTAAAGCGGCTAAAGGTTCATTAACTGTATATGGTCGCGATGGCAAAGAATTATTATCCATCGACAGCGCATCTGGCGACAAAATAACCCAAGCTGGTAAAAATGGATTAATTCTAAACTCCGATAACGGCAGCGCGGAATATTACGATTTAAAACAGAAAAAACTGTTATGGTCTATTAAGGGTGGTTATGCCCAATTCCTCGCCAGCGGAAGCATGGGCATCATTGCCGGACAATGGGACAAAGACAGCGGCAATCTGATTTCACGTTTGTTAGTAATTAAACTTTCAACTGGCCAGATATTGGCAAAACAAGACCTTTATGACCTGCTGCGGGTAGAATCAATTCAACCACCGGATGAAAAAGGACTGATAAACGTAATCAGCGGTTCATACGTTTTGAAGTTCGCACTTCCTGCTGAGAATTGATTATATAAAAATAAAAAAGCCGCAAAGAATATTTTTTGCGGCTTTTTTGTTTTTAGTTTTCGGTGTTAAGTTTTCAGTTTTCAGTTTTCAGTTTTAGAATAAGTTGCCTAACACCTAATCATTTCACTTCCAAAATCTCTTTCCCAATCATAATTTTATCATCTTTAGCTAACAGATGACTGTTTATTAATCTGCCATTTACTATTGTACCGTTTGCACTTCCCTTATCTCTCAGCAACCATCCTTCCTCGGTCTGTACTATTTCCGCATGGTTGCGTGATATTTCAATGCCGGACAATATCACGGTATTAGAGGTGCTGCGGCCAAAGGTCATTCCGTCGGCAAGGGGAATCTCTTCATTCTTGTATATAATATAGCTAATCTGGCTTTTTTGCGAATTATTATGATTAAATGTTACTATTCTGCCGGTAATCGGATCACCGGGAAGCGGGGATACCTGGGGAATATTTGCTGCGTTTTCTGTGGTGATTTCTATTCCGCTGGTTTTTATATTTTCATCAGGATGTATCTCTATTACAACTCCACCGACTGTTTGATATCCACGGTCGGCAATAAACTCGCGTAAATATTTTTCCAATTCAGCTATTAATTTGGGACCGAGTGTAACAAAGGTCTGGTTATCTGTTGGGGACACGAAAATTTTATAAAGGTTTGGTACGAATGTATTCGCAACACTAATGGTGCGGTTATCTTCTACCGCTCGGGTAAGTTTCTTCGCCAACTCAATCGGCTGCAGTGGAGCACGAAAAGCGCGGGAAAATATTCCCTCGACCATACCCTCTAATTTTTTCTCAAATTTAGAAAAAGACATAATAAAACTATTTTACTGTATTTTATCTAATTTTGAAATAGGGATACGATAAAAGTAACTACTCAGTTTCGTCAGACTAATTTATAAAAAAAGACTTTTGTGCAA
>CAZWZF010000093.1:0-11152 GCA_964638715.1 uncultured bacterium
AATTTTGCGCACACCTTAATTGGAAGCTTAGCGATAAACCAGTTTCTGACAAGGCGTACAACTTTCGCATGTGGGCAGTAACTGCCGATGAAGGCATCCCCTGGCCGCAACCGGCAGGATACAAGCGCGACGATTACGCGCTGCTGCTGCGCTATTTAACCACCGCTCAGCCGGATTTCGACTGGGATTTCACCTATCTTCACGGCCCGATTAAGTTGAATTTGGGCGACTGCAACAATGCCGGCCCATTTTCGACTGATTTGCTTGAAGGCAGTTATGACTGGCCGGAAGCAAACTACAAAACCCGCGAAGAGATTTACCAAAAGCACATCACTTATCAGCAGGGATTAATTTATTTCCTCGCCAATGATAGCGAAGTGCCGGCAAAAGTATGCGAATACGCAAGAAAATTTGCCTTGCCGCGCAATGAATTCGTCGAAACAAACGGCTGGCCCCATGAATTATATGTTCGCGAAGGATGCCGCATGGTATCAAGCTGTGAAATGACTGAACATAACTGTACCGGCAAAGAAGTTGCGGGCGATTCCATCGGCCTTGCCAGTTTTAAAATGGATTCCCACCACTGCCAGCGCGTAGTGAAGGATGGCAAGGTGGTGTGTGAAGGCTGCATAGAAAAAGAAGTTCCCCAGCCATACCCGGTCAGTTATGATGCCATAATTCCATGGGAGGAAGATTGCATAAATATATTAGTGCCGGTATGCCTGTCCGCCACCCACATGGCCTACGGCTCCATCCGCATGGAACCGGTCTTCATGCTCCTCGGCCAATCCGCCGCCACCGCCGCCGTAATGGCAATAGATGCCAAAGTGCCGGTGCAAAAAGTGAATTATGGCAAATTACGCAAAAGATTGCTGGCAGATGGGCAAATTTTGGAGTGGGAATCAGACAGTTAACATATAAATTGTAGTCACAGTATTTTTCATCAATACCTGTCAGGCGGGGGCGTCCCAAAATGAGTTTCGTCTTTGGGAGCTTCTCCAAAGGGAATTGCCGGGGGTGTTCAGCACCAATACCGGTTAACCTGCAATGTTAATGACTGCGCCACATTAGATTTACCAATGTTGACTGTTTCTTTAAACTGTTCGAGTTGGCATTATTTTGGGGTAGGAAAATTAAAAAATCTAAGCCCCCTGATAAAGATTATTGAAGATATTTTAAAATATATTAATGTTTAAAACTATTGCAAAAGTAAGCAAATCATGAATAAATTGGAATTGAGTAGTCTGTCCTTGAATTATCCAGTATATTATAATTCGTATTCGTGTCTCAGCACTGTGAGTTGACAAAATACCACAGGAATTATACAATTAGTCAAACTGTAACGGACAGATTAGCTGATGCACTTCTGCCGGTTCAGTTTAAATATGAAAGGATTATTGATTATGACACGTATGCAAATGATCTCCTTCTCGTTCGCAGTGTGCTGCGGTGTTGTCTTGTCCAGGTTTGCCTCGGCGGTCCAGACACCTCCTGCACCGGTGACACATGATCAAGTGATTATGGCATTAGAAGCCAATGGCGTAAATGTTTCCGGTCTGAAAATCGACGCGAAGGATGGTGGAGCCTGCATCAGTCTTGGCACAGGCAAGAATGGCAGTGAAAACACCACGGCCAATGACGAAAACCTGGGATTGGTTGCGCAATTGCCGGAAGTTGAACGGGTCTATATTTACAAAGGAACCTTTAGCAAGTCTGGTTTGGCACGGCTCGCGGCGTTGCCGAAATTGAAAAACCTGAATATCTATGCCCCGCAGGTTGACCCAAAGGTGTTTAGCGCATTGGCCGGATGTCAATCACTGCGATCGTTAAACATCGGAGGATATCCTGTCTCGGATGAAATACTCGGTTATCTCGGCGGATTGCGAGGCTTACAAACTATTGAAATTACTGACAACCAGGGTTTGACTTCGAAAGGGTTAAACAAGTTCCTCGCCGGGATAGATGACCTGCAAGACTTTCTCCTCTTCGGCGACAGCGTCGATAATGATAGCATGAAACTCTTCGGCAAGATGGAGCATATGCGACGCTTTTGGATCAATAGCAAGCACGTGTCCGGCAAAGCCTGGGAGTACCTGTCCGGCATGACCGATATGCGGGATATGCACCTGGGGGGTACCAATATTGATGATGCCGGCGTGCGCGCGCTGAAAGGCATGACCAAGCTCGAATCGCTGCTATTGGAAAATACGAAAATAACCGATGACAGCTTGAAGGTTATTGCGACGATGCGGGAACTCCATGACCTGGGTTTGGGTGGTACTACCATCACCGATGCCGGCATGGCGCAGTTGACCGGGCTGACGAAATTGCAAAACCTGTTTGTTGCGGATACATTGGTGTCGGTGAATGGACTGGCGGCTATTCCCAATAAGAACATCTTATCGATGATGCGGGTCGGGCATGCACCGTTGACGCCCCAACAATTCTTCGATTTATCGAAGCTCTTCCCGCAAACACAGATTTTCGACGATGCTGGCTATTGGACGTCAGATCGAATCAAGGCCGCGCAGGATGCGCTTAATCAAGGAAAGATGCCATGAAGCAAGATATGCCCAAATTCGAGCCGGACTGAGGAAAATAGCTGAGAAAATAAGCGACAGACACTTTTTTATTTCCACATTTTGTCAATAGTGCCAGAACATCCCATTTTATTCATTGAGTAGTCTGTCACCGAATTATTCTGCTTATTTTTTCACTTACTCTCTCTGCCGTGTATATTATTGCGGATAAAGCAATAAATAAAAAACCTGCGATTTTGTACATTTGTTTCTCCTTTTAGTGTAATTGCGCCTATGTTTCAATATTATATAGTTAACTATACAATTCAATCAACATGGTAATCTGGAGACAGACTATTCCTGATTTCCTAAAATCCTATTTGCGCCATCCAGGACTGGATATGTGGAATAGTCGAGTAGCGTTGCAGAATGTGCCAACCTGCTGGTGGATGGGCAGATTTTGGAATGGAAATCAGGAAGGTAACATATAAATTGTAGTCACCGTTTGGAAAGGGGCGGGAGCCCGGCTAATCCCGGTAATATAAGGATTCATTGGCTGTTTCATTGATTAAATCAAGATACTGCCGAATTAGCCGGGCTCCCGCCCCTTTCCAAACAGTGACTATCTATTTAGATTTGCAATCTTTTATAACCCACTAATATTTAACAAAATCACCTTATATCACCGCTTAACCAACCAAGTCACGGTATTTTTCATCAATACCTGCCAGGCGGGGGCGTCCCAGAAGGCGGTTTCGCCTTTGGGGGCTTCGCCAAATGGGGTTGCCAGGATGCAGGCGATGCGGCCGCCGGATTTGCCGGGGGTGTTTAGCACCAGCACCGGGTAATCGCCAGCTTTTACAGCTGTTACTGCATCTGCTTTGGGTTTGCACAGATGGTTGTAATAAACACTGTCCTGCGCCGCGAAATTCACATCGCGGGTGACAGGGTTATCGGCAATCACCTTCAGATTGTGGGTGCCGGTTATCTTTCGCCAGTTGTATCTTTCACCTGGTTCCACCGGCAGCATTTCCAGTAGTGTTTTATTGTTGAAACCAGCTTGGCCATACGCCTGGTCGCCACCGAGAATGAGCAGATTGCCGCCGGCAGCAGCATAATCTTTCAGCATCTCCTGACCAACTATATCCAGCGGTGCGGCGGGGAGATTGCCCAATACTATCAGGTCGTAACTGAGCAAGGCGGGATAATCGCCCGGGAAATATGTCAGCGCTAACCCAACCGGCGAATTGTCCAGCCAGCCATCAGTGATAACCGCATTGGGGAAGGCGGCTTTCACCGCTTCATCAACGCGGAAATATTCGTGCCACATGCCGCGCAGGTACAGCACTTTTGGTTCTTTATTCGGCACATATTGTATAACATCCGGTTTCAGGAATATCTTTTGTTTTGCCGGTCGGTCGTATGACAGGTATGGTTTCATAGTGAATGGGTCGTTGTTTTTTCCCTCTGCTCCACCATAATAATCACCGTAAACCTCGGTAATCTGTTTACCGTCAGGTGTGGTGCCAGTCACGGTAACTTCAATACCTGCCGGCATGGATGCTACTCCCGCAGCCTTTACCACCGCCGTGTTCACACCCTCGGTCAGTTCCGCAATCTTTACATCTGGTACTGTTGCCGTCCATTGAGTTTTCAAGCCCCAGACTTTTGTTTTAACAACAACATCTTTTAACCCGGTCAGGCCTTTGCTCAACTGATGTTCAATCTGCAAACCGCCGGGGACAGCCGTCACTTCGAAATTTGCAATCAGCTTTTCGCTGCCATATTTAAACCCGGTAACTCCAGCGACCGGCATTAACACGATATCGGTGCTCCAGGTTTTGCCAGCAGGGATAGCCACCTTATCATACATCCATTCGGTAGTAACAGAAGAAATATTATCGTAAATGCGCCACAGGTCATTGTAATTCATCAGGCACATCATTCCCTGTTTGCGATCTTTGTTGAAAGCTCCATTCCACCCGGTGGTGGCATCGTCCATGTAATACCAGGCGTTGCCGAACCATTCATTGCCTTTCGCGTCTGCACCCAGGTTATCGATACCGCGAATTGCTGGCCGCGCCCAGGTAGTTCCTTCCTTGCCGCCAAACCAGAAATTATTCTGGCTCCAATAGCCGGTGACCTTGCCATTGGCACTGTTATTAGTTAAAGATACTGTGCAGCGCAAAGCGCGTTCGCCGTCGCGCAAAGTGATGAGCCGTTCCAGCCGGATACCTTTTGTCGTCGTTTCAGTGCCGGTGCTGCCAACCTTCACCACGGCTTCATCCGGACCGCTTTTCACCACTTCGCCATCGTATTTACGGCGCAGAAATTCACCCGGCCAAGTTTGTTCCCAGACGTGGTCCATTAATATGCCGCCGCTGGATGCTACCGGATAAACTATATTATCGTCGAATCCCTTATACACAAATGTATCCACCCGTGCACCAATTTTCAGGTCGATGGTCAGTTTTATCATGTCATTCTGCATGGTTATGGTGTCACCGGTTTTCACTGCTGTTGCGCTGTATGAAAATATTGACGCCAGTATGAAAAGAGAAATCGAAATCATGGTAATTTTTATTTTATTAACTGTTGTCTTCATCTTAGCGTCCTCCCTTCTTCATATCAATCACCAGTATATTCCAGAGAGCTACCTCGGGAACAGTAAGTTTGTATACATTTTCTACTGATTGTACCGGTACATTTTCCCTCGACATCGGCTCTGGACTCAGGCTGGTCGCGCGCACCGGTTTCCATCCATCCAGCAATGTCGGCATTACACTGATGTTGATATTTTTCAACGGCGGCGGCACATCTGCGGGAGATTTTCCTTCCCCGACAGTAGGCTTTGCCGGCGGATTTATCAAATGGATTATCAGTTGTTTATGGCTTTTATCAATCGGACGTTCATACACCCAGTTGCGCCACCAGATGCTGGATGGAGCAAGAATGGTATTCTCCGGTGAATAAACCCGGGTAAGGGCATTATCCCAGATGAATGCGGAATTGCTGGTTACGAATCCTCCCCATAAATGCTGGTAATATGGATGCGCTCCGGCGGCATAGGCAAAAATATTGGTATATCTGCCATCAGCACTGTTCTGGGATGACAGAATCGGCCCATAATATCCACCAAGTTTCCTGATTGCATCAACATCATCGGCAACGCTGGCGGCATATACTTCCCATCGATGCAAAGGATGCTGAACGCCGTCTGCCTGGTTGATATATTCATTCATTATCAGACCACCGCCGCGGCAAAGTTCTGTTGATTCGCGCGGGGTGGTCGCCATCGTCTGCCGCCAGTTCCCCTGTGTCCAGTTATAACCATAGCGGAATTGTGGATATTTTTTTGTCAGGTATTCCTTGGTTTTTCGCATATTTTCCGCATTACGGGCATCTACCTGGTCTGGTGTCAGTTTTTCTATCAATTTGCCTTCAAGGTCATAGGTTTCTGACTGGACGTCAAAATTGCCGTCCCAGCGCGCGCCATCCCAACCCAGCACTGCCGCAGACTCGCCAAGGTTTTTAATGCCGATATCCAGCACTTCACTGTTATTTATATTGTAGTTTACTGCTACCCAGCCGCCCCAATGTTTTTCAGAAGTTACATCCCAGTCGTGAATTTCTTTGACATTCCTGTCCACAGCCAGGGTGCCGCTGTATTGCCATATCCATTCCGGGTGCTGGCGCGCCATTTCCATGCCGTAAGTGCCGCCGCCGGTGAGTTTGGCGTAGGTTATCGCTTTTATTCCCTGTTCATGGGCCTTGTCTATCAACAACTTCAACGCGGCTTTTGATTCGCGATACCGCGCTTGTCCCGACCACCAGGCGTCCTTTGTCGGCACCATGCCCATAAAGTCATCCTGTGCCCAGAAGAAACGCTCAAAACAGTTATGATAATCGCTGCGCATGCCGACTGTATAACGCTCAACCCAGCTTGGGTCGGTTTTCGGATTCATTTTTTGATCCAAAGCATCCCACATGAAACCAACGGCCTTGGGCAATGCGACATTCCAAAAATTATCGCAAATATTAAAATAATCCTCACCTTTTGCAATTACTGTGCCATTCAGCGAAACCTCGGCCTTCATTGCATGCCCGTATTTCCCCAACCCTTTTTTCCACGAAAAAGTGGCGGCAGCAGTTTTGCCCGGTTCAATAGTAAGTACTGCGCTCTGCACTTTGCCGGTCAGATCGACATCAGTCTCCAACCAGGTGCTGACGCTGACAGTTTGCGGCATCTTATCGGTATTTTTCACCGTTACCGTGCCGGAAATAGCATCTTTAGTACCATACAGCACTTTTTGCGACCTTACAGATACTAACTGTATCGATGGTGGTGCTGCCAATATTGGCAAACATGCAAACAGCATTACGAAAAATATGAATTTTCGCATTTTTATCCCTCCCCCAGTGTTTAGTTTTTAGTGTTTAGTTTTCGGTTTTCGGTTTTCGATAATAAATAGGCTTTTGCAAAACCAGTAAAATCCATAATTTCTATTTGGATTCTATTACTGGCAAACAAATAAATCTATTTAGGCAAACTATCCATTGCTGCTTTGTATCGTATTTCCAAATCCTGTTTCACAATTGCCGGGTCATCACCAAACAATGGAATAATATACGCGTCTTTACCATTAACTGATATCTTATCTGCCGTGCCAACAAACTCTTTTCTATGCAACAATGCTGATGGTGCTTTTTCCATGCCAAAAACCAATAATGCTTTGGCGCGATTTGGAATCGGGTCGCCATTTTGATTGCGTTGCATATATGGTGCGTAATCTATCTCAATCCTGTTTTCTTTTGGACTTATCAACAGCCGTTGCAATGCGATATCACCATCTGTTGCCACTGTTACATTTCCCGGTACCTGCGCTTCAATAGCACTGGCGCCCGGCCATTGTCGCCAAAACTCGAATGCGCCATTACGTGGTTCGGTTAATTGGTAATGTTCCTGACCGGTCTTGTAACGCATCCACGCCTGTGCAGTAACGAGTGTATTCAACAGCATTGGCTGTTTTGCAAAGTTTTCCTGATAACGTTTCACAATGGCATCATCTGTCTTTGGCAGTGCAGCGGTTAAAGGAACCACTACATTTGGTGTACCATCAATTATCACTGTCTGTATTTTCTTTATCGCAACGCCATTTACCGTTATCACCGGTGGCGCAGTCTGAATATTCTTGACTGGCGCGTCATTTACAGCTATTACCGGTAAAGGAGATAATGTCGTGACAAATAAAGCACTTGCCATATCATTTCCAATTTGTCCATCCTTCACGGCATATCTGACATCAAGAGTATTAGCTTTAGGGTTCACCTGTACCTGCAACATTCCCAGGCGTCCATCCGCAGTAATATGGATATTCCCAGGAACAGTAATATCCATAACCTGCGGGTCGGGCAAAGGGTTGCTGAAAATATAATTACCACTTACCGGTTCTGTCAGCAGATATCCCATTAAACCGGGTTGATGTTTCAGAACCGCACCATTTTTAGATAATGTACCCGCAGTACCCTGTATAGATAATGTGGTTTCACGGTCTATTCCAGGTGCAAGGTATGGCCATTGCCCATTTACACGACGATAGGTGAAACATTCTATACTCGGTACATTTTTATCCCATCCACCATCATATTCAGGACGAAAACCGGCTTCGATAGTATCTTTTCCACTCTTATAAACCGCATTTACCACACCGGCAGCAGCATCCCATTTTGTAGTAAGTTGTGCTTTTTTAATGTAATTCTGGAAATCCTTAAAATCCGGGTATTCAGCAGCATCACTCATTTCAATTACAAATCCGCCATATGCGCGGTCAGTAGCTTTCCAATCTGCGGTTTTGGGATCGAATGGCTTGTCAGGATTAAAGTAATAGTAGCTATTAATCAGCACCGTTGGTGCCGCTTTCCCCCCGCCTTGTAAATCTACCGGTTTGCCACCATCAGTAATCAATATTTCTTCGCTGCGGCCAAGGTTTGTCGCCGGTATTGGTATAAGTCCGATATATGTCACTCCATCTTTGATAGTGATTTTGCTTGTTTGTTTGACGCGAATCGGGAAGGTCATCGGCACCGGTTTGCCATCAACAAACATTTGCCATGTCGGGTTGGGTTGATAATTTGCCAGTGCGATGGTAGATTGAATGCTGGTAATTTTTTCCGGCATAGCACGAGCATAATCTTTAAAATTCAAGTTCGGCGTAGTGAAAACCACTGCTTTATTTTTCCACTGCACAGAACATAAAGGACCACCCTGAGTGCCAACGCTGCCATTTGCATTTGACTGAGTTGTGCCATGATACAAACTGTCATAAAACTCGGTATTATTTAATCCAAATCTCATTAGCAGCAGTCCGGTATCCTGCAAATTATCTGCCTGGGCAGTTGCGCGACTCCATTGTGCCATTAATGGTATTGTAGGATTACCGCACCCTACATCAAGACTGGCAAGGCCGTAATAATGTCCAAGATAGCTTTTTTTCCATAATGGATATTTGCGATGCGCGCCCCATTGTTTAAAATCAGCTGTCAATTCAAATGGCAGTGGTTTATCATCAACAATATTTCCCATCCATAATGGCATCCATGGACCTACCAATTGCTGACGCGCCACCAGGTCTGGCGGTAAGTCATGACCGGCAGCACCCATGCCCAACCGATCCGGATTATACACATCATGCAACGCACCTTTTTTGGAGACGGTATGCATAATGGCATTTACGCCTTCGTTAATTCCCAGCATCTCTGCTACACCGGTACGTCCTGATGTGGCAATAAAACGTCGTATAGCCGGGTGGTAACATGAAGCCAATTCATCCATAGTTTTCAGCAACATGTTTTTACCCATCATACGGTCAAGTTCTGTTGGACCAAGGTCTGCAAATGCCTTTTGCGAATACAAAGTCAGTCCTAAATAATAATGATCAATAGATTCCTGGGTGGTTCCGTCGTCCCATGACCATAATCGCAGCAATATATGCTCTAATCCAAAACGACCATCATCCATCGCGTACTGGTTGTTTGTCATTGCACCACCCAATAATGCTGCCTGGGTGGCATTGTTATTAAAATTCATAGTGCTCATGAAACGGGTATAGGAATCACGGTAAAAGCTGTGATTTCCACGCCAATCACCGGTAGTGGCATAATAGCTATTCTCCGGTTTTGTCCAAATGCCCCATTGGTTATGCTGTAGTTCTGTATATGGTCGTCCCGGCATTAACCATGCATCCCAATATTTGCGTAAATGTTCACGAACAACTTCCGGCATACCATCTTTATAAAGAGTATATGTATGAGTAGTTAGCGGAGTATGGTGCCCGACAAACATACGGTATGGCATGGCGAGGAAAGAATCGACCCACGCAAAATAAGCGTCACTATTTTCCGGGAATCCACCTGAATCATCAGTAAGACTGAATAAATCCTTCACCCGACGCCACTGCCATTCCGGCATATTTGCGGGTTGTTTAAATTTAAAGCGGTTAATATAATTCTTTAATTCCTGTTGTGAAGGCATTACAGCAGTAGGTGTACCGGAAGGAGTAATCTTTTTAATATCTGCCATTGTTGGCATTTGTCCTATATCAGATTTCCCTGGAACAAATGTAACTTCCAAAGTAGGCGTTTTAATGCGTATTCCGCGATGACCGGGTGCTCCACCATATTCGTAGCCACCGTGATTAAACCGGGCATCGTAGATTTCCCATTTTTTAAAGAGAAAACCATCGTCACTTAATAAACGCAACCGTTCTGCTACAGTTTTGCCGAATGCAGTATCATTTAATAATGTTGTTATATCCATTCGACCAGTAGTTTGTTTATATGAAACTTCTGTTGGGCCAAACTGTAATGGGAAACGGTCAGACTTTTCATCCTGTGCTCCAAAACGCTTCCAATAACTGACACCATTCACATTCGCGTTAAATGTAGGACCACTATTCGGGTCGGCTTGCCATGGTTTACGCAATACCCATGCAACCGCATGCCAGGTTGGCGGATTTTTAACCCATAAATCACCCATGAATGACATACCTGCAGGGTCGCTATAATCCATGGGAAAATATTCAGTATCAACAAATGGCAAGATAATTTCAATTTTTTGCACAACATTTCCCTTGCCTATTTCATCAGCAATTTTTTCTGCAGCAGAGGGGAAACGCACCAATAAACTGCGATGAACAGCATCAAATACCGGCGCGCCAGGTTTGTTGGTTGACCAATCTGCTACCAGACCTTTACCGGATGCTCCTCTATCGCTCATACGGGTTGCGCCATCCTCAGCAATCATCACCGGTTTATCCCAGTATTGCCTGAAACCGCTGATACCGGCCATCTCTGCGCCGGAAATTACGATTTTATTCGTATCCTGCCCCATACATCCCGTAAAAGCCATAAATAGAATAATTAAGGTAATCTGACATTGTATGCCATTGTTCATTTGATTCATGTCGATACTTCCTTATTGGAACGTTGCAAATAAAATATTACACTTTACTGTTTCAAATAGTCAAGGGGTTGAAATACCCCGATGGGACAGCAGAATATGTGTTTCGCACAAATGGCGAGGGTGAAACTTTTGCTTATTTTTAATATACTGCTGTTGCGTGTCTCGTGACAGA
>CAZWZF010000094.1:0-10706 GCA_964638715.1 uncultured bacterium
ACAAGGAGGGGTGGCCGAAGGTCGGGGTGGTTTTCGCCTACCACAAACCTGCAACCTAAACATTTGAAAAAATAGGTTATGCAAGAGCCTCCGTAATTATCAATCCCGTTCAACCGTTTAAATATAAACTAAATCCCTGTATAATCTGCTCATACAATTGTAAAGGAAAATTATATGCTGCTTGATTACGGGAAATATTATGATAAGGTGCTGGCCGGGTGGCTGGGCAAATCTATTGGCGGTGTGGTCGGTGCTCCTTACGAGAACCTGAAATGTTATAACAATTTGACATTGGAAACCCTTTGGCCGGCTACCATGGGCGCGAATGATGATCTGGATATTCAGGTTGCCTGGCTGGAAGCGCTGCAGGAACGCGGAGTATTCTTGACTTCCCGCGACCTGGCAGAAGTTTGGCAGGACCGCTGCTGGTACTGGTTTTGCGAATACGGTGTATTCCTGAATAATATGCAGCGCGGCATTGCTCCGCCGTTGTCCGGCACTTGGAATAACAACTATTTCTGGGAGTCGGAAGGCTGCCCGATTCGCAGCGAGATATGGGGATTTGTCGCTCCCGGCAACCCGCAGTTGGCGGCGTCGATGGCACGCCTGGATGGGCAGTTGGACCATGGCGGCAACAGCGTGGAAACAGAGGCGTTTTTGTCGGCGGCGGCAGCGCAGGCAATGGTGACTTCATCGCTGGATGAAGCAATTGAGTCCGGCTTGTCAGTGATTGCGGCGGATAGTCCGGTTGCGCTGGCAGTGCCAAAGGTTCGCGAGATTTGTACTCGCTATCCTGACCCCAAACATGCCTGGATACAGGTTATCCGCACCTTTGGCGACCGTAATGCCAACAAGGCTTTGACCAATCATGCGCTGTCATTAATGGCGTTATTCCTGGGCAAAGGCGATTTCAAGCAAACCATGCTGTTGTGCGTCAACAGTGGCTGGGATACCGACTGTACTGCCGCCACCGCCGGTGCGTTGTTGGGTGCGCTGTCCGGCACTGCCGGATTGCCTGCGGACTGGGTAGAGCAGTTGGGCAAGACGCTGATATGTGGAATTAATGTTAAACATCGCGACGCGCTGATGTCGACATTTGCCGAAGATACCTGCAGAGTTGGCGTGGAGATGGCTGCAGTCCGTAATAACGCAATAACCATTACAAACGCGCCGGAAGTCGAAATACGTTCAATTCCGCCATCAGCAATCTCTATTGAAATTGATTATCCCGTCGAACCGGTGTTGAAAAATGCCGAAGCGACCATCGTAAATATAATTATCAACAATCCAACCACAGAGATAACTCCCGGTGCTTTGTCTATCATCCCGGCACCCGGAACTATCGTCGCCGGTGCTGATGTTGAGATTACTTTAACTCCGGGTTATTCGCAAATGGTGCCGGTGACAATCACCCGCACTGAACCGGGAAGCTGGCTGAATGACAAAAACCTTTTTACAGCACTATTTTCCAATAAGAATGGCGAAATCGCCTCTACTGTATTCGGCCTTGGCGGCGCGCGCCAATGGCAGGCTTACGGCCCATATTGGGAAATGTGGGATTCGGTACGCCAGCCGATATGCCCGTATTATAATGACGAAGTGAAAAAAGCCCCGTTTATGGCTAATTTGACCGGTGATTGCTACAACCATTACGTGCGATTAGACAAGGAATATCTGGACGAGAAACGGCTGATGAAACAGGATATCCCGGAAGAATTTCCATTATTGTTGGAACGCGGCGAAGAGATAATTACCGAAAGTCATCTTGGTGGTTTCACCGGGCAGGGCTGCTACTACATGGTGCGCACTATCCAGGCGACTAAAGGACCGAGTGACGGGACATTACTGATAGGCCGTGTTGGACCATACCGATTATGGATTGACGGTATCGAGATAGCGGCAGAAAATGGCCCGCGCGGCTGGTGTTCTTACGAAGAACCCGGCGTGAAGATAAAACTGACCGGCAAACCCCAGCGGATAGTGGTAAAACTCCTCCGCCAGTCCGACGCTTTCTCATTCAGCCTGAATTTTATGTGCAAAGGCGACCCGGAATACAAACGCGGAATATCCAACATAATGGACAGTTTGGCGGATTTGCCAGTGTAAGAAGAGAGAAGAAAAAAGTGGCGTCACCGTCTCGGTGACGTTAGCTGCGTAAGAGGATGCTAAACGCTGATATTTATTTCCGGTTCATTCTTTTTCCGAGTGAGACGCTCTTGCCACCTCTCGAATGAAAACTGAAAACTGAAAACTGGAGTACCAATGTTTTCCGAACTATTTATTACCAGGATGCGAATAGATATTGCTGATAAGGATAAAAATGAACACCCGTATAATTTGCCGGTGGTTCGCAATAACGCGGGCGTTTCTTTTGACAGTCCGGTAACATTCATAATTGGCGAAAATGGCAGCGGGAAATCTACCCTTATTGAAGCGTTGGCGATTGCTTATGGTTTCAATGCAGAAGGCGGGTCGATGAATTACAACTTTTCCACCCGCAGCACTCACTCCGATTTATCCGAATCCATACACCTCAGCAGGGGAATAAAACGACCACGGGAAGGTTATTTCTTTCGCGGGGAAAGCTTTTACAATACAAAATCATACATGGAAGAGATTGCGTTATCCTATGGCGACAAACCGATGCATGATTATTCTCACGGCGAATCTTTTCTGGTGCTGATTCGCGAACGGTTTAACGGGAATGGCATCTATATTTTTGACGAACCCGAGGCGGCACTATCGCCGCAAAGCCAATTGATATTGCTTACCCGCATGCTCAGACTGGTGAATAACCACTCGCAATTCATCATCGCCACCCATTCACCTATATTACTTGCCTTCCCAAATGCGGTAATTTATCAAATCAACGAAGAAGGCGTCCTTGATAAAGTGAAATATGAAGAAACCGAATACTACACCCTATACAAATATTTCATCAACAACCACCAGGGATTTATTGATAAGATAGTTAATGAAAAAAGGCAGGTATAAATGAACCCGTTTCCATTACCATCCGGTCAATTTTCTGGCGACACATTTCCTGTTTTTCGCGATGGTGTTTGCCACCTGTTTCACATGATGCCGCCTGTTATCGCGCATCATGTCAGTCGTGATATGGTGAATTGGGAAGAGCGACCGGTAGTTGTGGCGCGAGGAGTATCGGGAGAGCCGGATTGCAATAATAATGCGACGGGGTGCGTTGTTGAACATGAAGGCCGCTTTTACATGTTTTACACCGGCAACCAGAATATTTGCTTAACTATCAGCAACGACTTGGATAATTGGACAAAGTATCCGTTAAATCCGGTATTGGCCGGCGATAATAAGCAATATTCTACAGAAAATTTCCGTGATGCATTTGTTTTTTATTATGAACCGGAGAAATGCTGGTGGATGCTGTTTGGTACTCGCACCATGGCACATCCAGGACAAAGGGCAGGATGTGTGGGGTTGGCTAAGTCGCAGGATGTGTTGCATTGGGAACTTCACCCGCCGTTGTGGTCGCCAGAGATTGGCCCGCATTGCGATTGCCCGCAACTTATCAACCACCAGGAAAAATGGTACCTATTTTACCTGCAGCGAAATACAAGGGTAAGGGTTGCTGATTCACCAGAAGGGCCATTTTTACGGGCTGTTATTCGTAATCTGTTTACTCCCCTTTGTTCTGCCGGTTCGCGGCCAGCCTGGGATGGGAAGCGCTGGATAACCTTCCCATTCATTATGCGTCTTGTAAATGAATCAGAAGATGGCGACTGGCAATATGGCGGACCGCTTGCCATTCCACGGCAATTGCAGTTTTTGCCAGATGGTTCAGTTGCTGAAAAAGCTATTGATGAAATGATAAGCACAATACAAAAGTTGCCGAACCCGGGTAATCCTGTTGCGGATGCAGAACCTTTGGTGGGAAGATGGAATCTTCAGGAAAGACAAGTTGCATGTTTATCCGATTCTGGCGGCACTTTGTTATTTCCGTCAGTAACTGCTGATTGTTATCTTGATTTTGATTTGATTCTCAATCATAAAAGCAGCGATTTTCACCTGCTATTGCGCACTGGGGCAGAACTGCTTAATGGCTACCAGCTATCATTGCATCCTACCACCTCTCAAATTTCGTTGCGCCAAATTTCTGAATATGATATCGACCGCGTCATGGTGAACAGGCATTTTGATTTACCAATCGGTTCTCCGATTCATCTTCGCGCATTTCTAAAAGGCGATATTCTGGAAGTCTTTATTAATGAGCATGTGTCATTGACCGCACGATTATATAGCTATAAAGACGGACAAGCAGGCATTGAATTTCGCGATGGATCCGGGATTGTTAAAAATATTCAGTGGCGTGAATTAAAGTAATTTTATTTTCACTTCGCCGCAAATGTAAACAATCTTGCATGGTTCATATGAAATCTTAGACGGATGGTTTTGCCTTTGAATATCGTTTTTCGATCTTGGCTTTATTCCTGCATTGGTTCGCCAGCATCATCAAGCATTTCCATGTTTATTTCACTGTTGCAATCATCAGGGATTTATTGATAAGATAATTAATGAACGGTAACGTGAAATCCTTTTTGGAGCCAAAAAAATGACAGAAGAAAACGACATTAAATTATTAGTTGATCACTCGCGCGAATTGCGGGAGAGATACCTTGATGACCCGTATCGTCCCGGGTATCATTTTGTGGTTCCCGAGGGGTGCCACTCGCCGGTTGACCCGAATGGCGCTTTGTTTTGGAATGGGTTATATCATTTATGCTACATTTACCAGAGCGATAGCAAGCATTACTGGGGGCATATTTCCAGCGTGGATATGGTGCATTGGCGGCATCACCCGCCGGCGCTGGGACCTGGTGACGGGGATGACGGCATCTTCAGCGGCGGCGCATTCATTGATGAGAATGGGGTGGCAACAATTTCTTATTGGGGATTGCGCAGCACTGATGGCATCTGCATCGCCACCAGCACCGACCCGGACTTAAATGTTTGGGTGAAAAATCCCCAAAATCCGGTGATACCATCTACGAAGTGGGGATATGCGGAAATACCTGCAGCGGATGGTGGTGAACCTGTTTATTACGGCACCGCCGACCCGTCGCAGATATGGCATCACGACGGTCGGTATTACATGCTGACGGGCAACCTGTTGGTACTGCGCGAGATAGGCGAAAAGGAAAATAAACCGGAACACCTGGGAGATACCTTGTATCTTTTCGTATCTGATGACCTGACTAATTGGACGTATTTGCATAAGTTTTACGAATCAAAACGCGAATGGACGCGGGATTTTGAGGATGACATGTGCCCGGATTTCTTTCAACTACCCGCCAGTCCGGATGGCGGCAGCATGAGTGATAAGCACATGATTCTTTTTATCAGCCATACCCTGGGATGCCAATACTACATTGGCGATTACAAAAATGATTACTACATCCCGGAGAATCATGGCCGCATGACCTGGGTGGACAATGAATTTTTCGCGCCGGAAAGCTTGCTTGATGACCACGGCCGCCGCATCATGTGGTCGTGGATATTTGACCGCCGCGAACAGGCAACAAAGGAAACATCCGGCTGGTCAGGCGAGTTGAGCCTACCTCGCCTGCTGTGGCTGGGCGAGGATGGGACTTTGCGAATACGTCCGGTACCGGAACTGGAATCGCTGCGTTATAATCCAGCAGCACAGGAAAATATTATTGTTCCTGCAAATTCGACGAAAGTCGTAGAAAAAATCAGTGGAAATTCGCTGGAGTTGGCAATTGAGATATTGCCGGGTGCAGCGTCAAAATGCGGCATTAAACTTTGCTGTTCACCGGATGGCGAGGAAGAAACGCTGGTTTATTACGATGCAACAACACAGACATTGAACGTTGACACCCGTAATTCCAGTCTGGGTGAAGGAACAAAAGCTATTGAATCCGCGCCGTTTGCATTGCAGACTGGTGACACCCTGAAACTGCGAATATTCATCGACAAATCAGTCGTTGATGTATTTGCCAACGACCGCCAGGCAATAGCGCGCCACATATACCCAACCCGCGCCGACAGCACCGTTATAGCATTTTTTGCCGAAGGCGGCGATATGCAGGTGGTGAAAGTGAATAGCTGGCAGATGATACCAAGTAACCCGTGGTAGATTGCAGGCAAAACTGGTACGCTAACCAATCGTGTTAGATGGCAAATTAAACAGCACGCTAAGCAATCGGGTACAGGCACGAATACTGTGTTTTTATGTAGTAGAAAGCAAGTTGGTAGACGCAGTATTCAAGCCAGTCCCCTTGTTCTGCCGCACTTTTTTATTATCACTTATGCTTAATTTTCACTATTATCCTATTAATCGATGTAAAAAAATCACTTCCAATACGATGTCTTATATAACATGCCGTTTTGGAAGGTGGTTTTGTAGGTTTTAAAAGATAGGTTGGCGACGGATTCGCTGGTTTTGCCTTTTGTGTAATAGGCGTAAAGGTTGCGGCGATATGGCCAGGTGCAGGTGGGCGGGTAGACTCCCGGATTCTTGCTGGCGGCTGACGACGGGAAGGTGGCGGTTGTTGCCGGGGTGCCGAAACTGATGGCGAGAATGTCAATCTTTTTCGTGTCGGCAAATGCCGCGGAGACTATGCCAATCCCCTGGATGTCGTAGGCAACCTTATCTACTATTTCAAGGTCATCTTCACAATATGTACCGCGAAATGTATCTACGTCATCGGATATTACTTTTGATTTTGCTCTGATTTTATAATTAGTTTGTCCAGTGAATCCGCCGTCTTTGTAGTATGCTCCAAATCCGCCGGGTGTTTTAAAAGTTGCCGCTGTTTCTGCAATTAACTTGTGTGTAACATCATCTTTTCCCTGAAGATACAACTGCCAGTCGTGTGAGCCATCGGTTAAACCGGATACCGAACGATCCGCGAATTCATACCCATCTGAAGATATGATAGTCTGCAAATCCTGAAGAGTTATTTGCCGCCATTTTCCTTCACCATTTGCACGCCGATAGGTATATTTTGTCAGGTCAATAGAGTTTTTCTTTATGCTGCAATTTTTATTTACCACTACCACCATCGCATCGACGCCAATTTGTACACAGGCGCTTTGACCGCCGACATTTACCGGCGGCGCATCGATAGCGGCAACGCCTTCCAGGTAATCAGCCGGGCGTTTTTTAGTTGATAGTGAACCATTGAACCCGGCATCTTTGTAATTAAACCCGGGCATCATCTTGGTGGCGACTTCGCAGGCTGCCCGGATTATCGGACGAGTCACCGGGTCGCCGCTAATGACGGTATATGATTTTACGGTATCCGCAGGGACGATGCCAAACGGGTTGTCTATCGCGCCGCCCAACCCGGCAGCAGGATTATCAACCAGACCAAGGGCGGTACACATGTAGAATGCCCTGCTAACGCCGCCAAGAGAATCATTGGGAACATAATCAGGGACGGCTGATGCGTGGCCATCAGCATAACCGACTATAACAGAACCCATGTGGCGGCCATCCGGCGAAACTGCCAATTTAGAACCCATCTGTTCCGCACCCGGTTTGCCGCTGAATATCAGTGAAGACCCGCCAATTATCCCACCGCCGCCATAGGTGATACCTTTTTCATCTGCCGTAATTGCCGGGAAAGGAATTCCGGGTAAGGCATCGCAAAGAACACCCACCTGGGTTGCCTGTTTAATATCATCTTCTTTTATGCCGGTTCCATTAGCATTTAACAGGCAAGCGTTATAACCATAGGAGATTGGCATTTCTATTTTACTATCTTTCATTTCCGGGCAATTCATTGTTTCATTTGGTGTGATGATATCTGTACCAGTCTTAAAATAAGTTATGACGTCACCAGCCCATCCGGTGTATGTAGTAGAAAATGTGCCATTATTCAAGCGTTTATAAAGACCGGGTAGTTGATTTTTGTTATCTTGCGAATACATGGTAACCGCCATGGATAATTGACGCAAATTGGATGTGCAGGTTGTTTGAGGACTTCTGGGACGACCATCACGGTATAGAAGTGGTCCCAGTAAAAGCACTAAAAATATGATAACAACAATTATTATCAATGCTTCAAGACAACTGATGCCAGTTTTTTGTGTTCTCATAATCATTCTCCTTTGATTTATTCCATTATATATAGATTTAACCATAAATAATAGCGGGGTGCTTTCGGGAACTGTGCCATCCACAAATAAATTGAATAAAAATATGAAACATTGGGTAGCCAGTTCCCAAAAGCAATTCCTTTATAATGACATCTGACATCATCATAAATATATATTCCCGCTAAAACAAGTGGAAAATTCAAGAAAAAGTTAAAGGATGGTTAAGAAATGATTAAATTGAAGAGAGAAGAGAGAAATTGCGAATTATGAAGGCTCTTGCAAAGCCTATTTTATCAAATGTTTATGTTGCAGGTTTGTGGTAGGCGAAAACCACCCCGACCTTCGGCCACCCCTCCTTGGCAAGGAGGGGAGTTTAAAACAAAGGTTTTGATTATTAAAGCAGCCATTATTTTATCAAGTAACTATCAAAACTCCCCTCCTTGCCAAGGAGGGGGTAGGGGGTGGTTGGGTTGATTATATTTAGTATGGTTTTTCAAGAGCCTGTACAAATTACGAATTAGCGTCACCGGGACGGTGATGCCACGTTTCATTGTCAATTGTCAATCGTCAATTGTCAATTATTTTCTCTCTTCTCTCTTCAAATTACTTCGCCGTCTGTACCGCTAAATGCTGTTCAAACGACTTGCGGAAATGGTATCCGTATGCTGACATTATTATCGCCAGTGGGAATAGTTTGATTCGGTGAAACAGGGTCCAGAAGAACAGCCGCCAGTAATATGTGCGCTCTTTCTCGATTATCCCCAGGGATATCATCGTCTTCAGCAGTGTATAAACAACCTCGAAATTAAACGGTGGTTTATATTTGTTGCGCGGGTGGTATTCTCGCAGGAATGTTTTTAAACGGGTGTAAAAGTTGTTGGGTTTATAGATGGACTCAATGATTTGCTGATATCCGGTCAGCAATGTTTCCGGGTTCATTTTTGGCACGAAATTCAATGTGTAGTCGGTGTTGTCGCCGGTGGCGTTATGCACCAGCCGCTCTTCTGTTTCCAGCCTTTTATACAGCCTGGTGCCATTAAGCGCGCTTAACAGGCCGACCATTGCGGTGACAATGCCGCTGCTTTGAATGAAGGTAATCAGTTGTTCAAAGATAGAGAGCGGGTCATTATCAAACCCGACAATGAATCCCGCCTGCACCTGCAGTCCGGCTTGCTGGATAGTATGTATATTTCTCAGCAGGTCGCGGTTGCGGTTGGGTATTTTGTTGCATTCGTTAAGGCTGGTTTCGTTGGGAGTTTCTATGCCGATGAATACAGCGGTAAAACCTGCCCGTGACATCAAGTCCATCAATTCCGGGTCATCTACCACGTTGATGGAAATCTGGGTGTTGAAATAAAACGGATATTTATGCGCTTCCATCCATCTCATTAATGTTGGCAGCACTTCATTTTTCACCCGGCTTTTTTGCCCGATGAAGTTATCGTCAACAAAAAAGACGCCCCCGCGCCAGCCCATCTGATAAATATTGTCTAATTCCATTATCATTTGTGCTGTTGTTTTCATACGGGGTGCTCTGCCAAACAGCGAAGTAATGTTGCAAAACTCGCAATCGTAAGGGCATCCACGGGAAAGCTGGATATTCATCGCGGAGTAATTTTTAACATTTATCAAATCCCATCGCGGGGCTGGGGTTTCTGCCAAATTAGCCCGGATTTCTGTACTGTAAATATGTTTCGGAGTACCGGCGGTGAAATCATCAAGGAACTCTCGCAGGGTAACTTCCGCTTCATCCAGCACCATGTAATCAACACTATCAAACTCGGAAGCATTCACGGTGAATAGCGGACCGCCGGCTATAATTTTAAGGTCATACATTTTGCAGCGAGATATGACTTCTTTAGTTGATTTCTGCTGGATAGACATGGCGCTGATACATACGATATCCGCCCACACCAGCGATTCATCGCGTAGTTCGGCAACGTTCATATCGACTAATTGCAATTCCCAGTCGGCAGGCAGCATTGACGCAACCGTAAGCAACCCTAACGGCGGGTAAGCAGCCTTTCGTGAGATAAATTTTAAAGCGTATTTGAAGCTCCAAAAAGTTTCCGTACATTCGGGGTAAATAAGCAATGCTTTCATTTTCGTGTTACCTTTCAGGCTCGCGCCTATAATCATCCTTGCATTTTATAAGTCATGGGGGGTTGAAAGGTATGCAGATTCTTTGCCAGAGAACACAGGATTACAATTCAGCACCTCGGCATATATATATTATATCCGTATTATTGGTAAATTAACCATTAATTGTTAAAGGCTTTTGCAAAACCCGTTGGGACAGACACCATCATGGCTTCGCCATTCGGTGTCAGTCCCTAATCTGGTAATCGGCCAATCAGGAGATTGGCGTTTCCGGGGATATTGTTTAATTAATAACTAAAATAATTTCACCCGCATTTATTACAAAACACATTCTATCAGGCAATTTAGTGTATAATTATCAAACCTTAGATTGCAGTTAAGTAATCGGGGAATAGCACCATCTCATAAGGGAGGAACATATCATGGGAGACAAATCGCCAAAGAAAGACACTAAGAAACCTAAAAAAGTTAAGGTTTCAAAAGCACCCAACAGCGGTAAACCTGTGGCA
>CAZWZF010000095.1:0-10200 GCA_964638715.1 uncultured bacterium
AAATGGCTAATTCCTTATGGGATGACTGTGTATGTTTTTAATAAATGTGTATAAGGGTGAGGGCGTTGCCGTGGGCTATGGAATTGTGTTACTAATAAAATTAACGGGAGATATGTAGAATACTATAGCTGCGACCTTGTTCCTCACGGTGACTGTATTTTTAACAATAACTATCAACTTTTCACTATTCACTGTCAACTGTCAACTATTCCAAACTCTTCCAACGCTTTCTCGTACGCTTCATAATGTTCTTGCGGCCAGGGCATTCCCTGGTCGGGGCCGCAGAAGTAGCCGCCTTCTTTTCCCAGCAGCGATATCAATCTTTTTACTTCGGCGCGGATGCTTTCTGGTGGGCCAGATACCAGTAAGCCTGACGACAAACCCCCTTGCAGTGCCATGCGTCCCTGGGTGATTCTGCGTAATTCCGCCAGGTTGTTTGCGCTTGCCTGTATCGGGTTCAATATATCTATGCCAAGGTCGATGAAGGTTTCCAACAGCGGCATTATGTGACCGCAGGAATGGAAGTTTATTATTACGTTGTGCTGTTTGTACATGTCAAAAAGACGGCGGTATTCCGGTACAAAAAACTCTTCCATTATTTCCGGCGACATCAGCGGGGCAATTTGCGTGCCCAGGTCGTCGCCGCAATTTACCGCTTCCACCCCTACCGCCAGGTAATGTTTTGCAATGCCGATTTGAAAATCCATGATGTTATGCAGTAATTCCTTCGCCGCTTCCGGTTCTGTATATAAATAGCACATTATATTTTCCATACCGCACAACATATATGATTTTTCCCACAGGGTGTCGCGGTGACCGCCTACTAAAAAATGAGTTTTCTTATCATATCCTTCCGTCATGGTGTATATCTGTTTTATCAGACGTTCATCATTGGGGTCCGGCCAGTGGTATTTATCCATATTACTCAGGTCGTCCAAAGGGTTTCCACGCGGGAAACCCATCACCCCTTCATGTTCTTTCTGCCATACTGTTCCCCATATATCTGTCCATACCGCACCGACTTGCTGTTCATGGCCTTTCCCTTCGGCATTTTCATGGTTCATACCGAAATAACAAATCCAGTGCGCCGGCTCCATACCACCGGTGATGCGTTCGGGATGCCCAAACTTTATTATTTCCATGGTGTTCTGTTTTTTATTCATAATATGCACCAAAAATTACCAACTTTGTCCCGCCAATGTTGTGAAGCGATCAATCACATCGCTGATTGCCAGATGCGGATGACCATTGATGTAGGTGTGAACAGTATCATTATACCGTGCGTACCAATGCGGTGGTATACCGGCTTTGCCCACTACCGCGCCGACGATACTGCCAGCAGTGGCGGCTGTGCAATCGTTATCCATCCCCATAGCCACTACCTCGCTGATGACGCGGGTGAAATCGGTACCACCTATTGTCAACCCCCAAATAGTAAGGCAGGCGTTATTGTTTGTATGCACACAATGCATTCCCTTGAATTTATCATCCATGGCAGCGCGGGCTTCGCGGTAATTGGTTATAGATGGCGCGACATCCAAAGCCCAGCGCACATCGCGGGCAAGGTCGCAATCGGCAGGAATTTCAGTCAACGCAATCTCCAGTGCTTTTACCGGATGGTCAACTGTAAAGGCGGCTGCAATAGCAGCAGAGAAGAACATCTCGCCGTAAATCCCATTGCGTCGATGACTCAGGTAAGCATCATTATAGGCCATCTTAGCGGCGAACTCCGGCTGTCCTGGCGCAAGATATCCCCAGGCATCGCTGCGAATATCGGCACCAATCCATTCGCAAAACGGGTTGTCTGTTTCACCAGCTTTTTCTGCCGAAATTCCTTTTGTCAGGTTTTTCAACGCGATATCTTCGGCGGTACAGGCGTATGGCAGGTATTTCACCCATCCTTCGCCAATTTCCGCAATAGTGAAGTTGCGAGTATAATCTTCCGCTATCAACAAGCCAAGGATAGTGTAGGTTATATCGTCATCAACCGGTACCCCATCCATTTTGTCGCGGGTGTAGGCATCGCATCTGCTGACGCCGTAACGTTTATGGTGGCGGTTAGGTATCTCAGTCCAATAGTCAACCGGCGGGAAAGCAGTACCCAGTTCCTTTGCCCAATCTTCCATAGCACTAACATCCCAAAATTCCACAGGGGCACCCAGGGTACAACCGGCAAAACGTCCCAGCAATGCGCCGGAAAGGCGTTCCCGGTATTCCGCTTCATTGAATGAACTCCATGTATTACGCGGTCCTTGTGGTCGCAAAGCCTGGATTCCCGCCAGGTTATTCGGCTCGCGGGCAGCAACTTCCGTGCTTTCCGGCAATGCCTTCAGCATTTCCAACGCACGGTTTAATGCCGCTTCCGCCTCTGCCAACAATGGTGAAATGCCGGCAGCGCCATATTCATGTTTCAACTGGGCATACAACCCAATCTGTTCAGTAATCAAACGATAATCAGGAACTTCAGGATAAGACATGGTCTACTCTCCATTTTTAAATTTTACAATCTATGCAAAACCTTGTGATAACAAAATGATACATTAAATTTCACGAGTATCATATATCAAATAATCAAAATTTCGTTTTTTGTTATACATAAATATGGAACATTCAACCATAAAAACCAGTCTAATATATATTGAGAGAAATTAAGGGGGAAATTATGAAAATTAGTGTACTTGTTGGCTTAATTGCCGCACTTTTTATCAGTGGTTTACAGGCATTTGCCGTTACTGCTGTATCGACAGATTTAGAGTTGCGGCGCGGTGAAGATGTGCAAAAAGCTGCTTTTAAGATGAATGCCGGTTGTTATGTCAGGCCTTTAAACGATAAAGAATCGTTGTTAATTGCTTCCATGGGACAAATGATGAATGGTGGCTATAGTATAAACATTAAAAAAGCTGTAGAAACAGACCATAAGATTACTATAGATGTGGTACAGACGTCACCGGGACCAGATGGCATGGTAACTATGGCGTTAACCTGGCCACAGGACGCCGTTGCAATAAAGAAGAGTGATAAACCGATAGTCTTCAGCGTTGTATCTTACTCCGGCAAACGTGTCAGTGAATCGGAAATGTATTATATACCGGCACAGACGTTTAATGGATATGGGGAAACCGATGACGGATTTGGCACTAAAGTGATTAATGATGAAAAAAGCTGGAAAGAAATATGGGCAAAAATCGAAACCGGGAAGCCAGCCCCTGTCATTGATTTTGAAAAATATACCGCTGCAGCGATATGCTTGGGCGGAAAGAATAACGGCAAAGACCTTAGCATTAAAAATATCCAGACCCAGGATGCTGTCCTGCATGTATTCTACATCTTGAACCAGCAACCGGAAAACGCGGTGAAAAACAACGCCTACACTATTGCAATCCTGCCGAAATACACCGACAAGATTCTTTTTGAAGAAGCCGTTGTCACAAAAACAGACGGCGGTGCAGATTGTATGGCACCAGAATTGCAGTAAAGAGGAATTATTACACTATAAAGAACATGGTAAAAAAAGGTAGGGGAACTGTCCTCAGTTCCCGCGATGAACCGGAATAATGATGTAAAGAAACGAAATAGCGACATATTTCTCAAGTGGTGTTGTATTTTTTCACCTTATTTTGTCGTTACAACCCATTCTTTTTTATAATAAAAACGCTGTTGCGGGAGCTGGGGACAGCTCCCCTACCTTTCCTGATATTAATAAACTCAATTTAAAACTTATAATACAAAAAAACAGCCGGTCATTGAAAAATCAATGACCGGCTGTTTTTTCTATTTACTCTTTTAACAAATTACTCTTCTGTCTCATCTTCAACAATTTCATCTTCGATGATTTCTTCTTCAATGATATCAACATCTTCTACTTCGTCTTCGGGCAGATTATTCAGTGCTTTCATCGCATCTACTGCTGATGTGTCACCGGGGGTATAGGTGTCTTCATCGGCGTTTTTCACTACTACGGCAACGCTGGCGATGATTACTTCTTCACCCATGCGCATGATTCTCACGCCCTGGGCAGAACGGCCGGTTTCGCGGATATCTTTCACCTTGGAACGGATAACTTGTCCCTTGGTGGAGATGAACAATACCTCATCGGTATCATCAACGGCTTTGCAATCAACCAGCGGGCCATTCTTTTCAGTAATGTTAACGGTCTTGATGCCGATGCCGCCGCGTGTTTGTACACGATACTGTAACAATGGGGTACGCTTGCCATAACCGAGTTCAGTAACAGCCAGCAAGTCCTGGTCAGGTCTGACGATTGCAACGCCGACGACTTTATCGCCTTCGCGCAGGTTCATACCACGTACACCGGCAGCGGTGCGGCCCATGGCGCGAACATTTTTCTCGTCAAAGCGGATGGACATACCGTCGTGGGAAGCCATGACAATATGTTTGCTGCCATCGGTTATCATCACCCATTTCAGGCTGTCTGATTCGTCCTTCATGGTGATGGCAATCTTGCCGGCAGCGAAGATATTCGAGAACTCGTTGAGTGCGGTTTTCTTCACCACACCTTGTTCGGTTACCATGAACAGGTAACGGTCGGCGGTGAAGTTCTTCACATTCAATACAGCGGTTATCTCTTCACCCGGCTGGATGCCAACTAAATTAATCATATTGGTACCGCGGGCGGTGCGGCTTGATTCTGGAATCTCGTGGGTGCGCAGGCGATATACCTTGCCCTTATCGGTGAATACCAGCAGATAACTGTGGGTGCTGCCGATAAAGAGATGCTGTACGGTATCCTGTTCCTTGGTATTAAGCCCGATGACACCCTTGCCGCCACGACCCTGGGTGCGGTAGGTATCCATGCCCAGGCGTTTTACATAGCCTTCGCGGGTCATGGTGATAATCATATCTTCTTCATCAATCAGGTCTTCAATGGACAGGTCGGCAGCTTCTTCGTCGCGGATGCGGGTACGGCGGCCGTCGCCATGGCGTTTGCGCATGTCCAGCAATTCATCTTTTACTACCGCCATCAACTTGCGCGGGTTGGCAAGCAAATCCTCAAGATAGGCGATACGCTGAATGATTTCCAGGTATTCCTTCTCGATTTTCTCGATTTCCATACCAGTCAAGCGATGCAGTTGCAGGTCAAGAACAGCTTGCGCCTGTTTTTCTGACATGCTGAATTTTTCCATTAATCCTTCACGTGCCAAAGCCGGTGAACGGCTTTCACGGATTAATCTAATTACAGCGTCCAGATTTTCCAGCGCAATGCGGTAGCCTTCCAAAATATGTGCGCGGTCGCGGAGTTTCTTTAATTCGAACTTGGTGCGGCGAATGATAACGACTCTGCGGTGTTCCAGGAACTCGCGGAGCAGGTCAATCATCGTCAGCGAACGTGGTTCCGGTTTGCCGTTAACCTGGACAATGCCCACCATGTTAAAGTTGAAACGTTTGCGCAGCGGGGTATGTTTGTACAACTGGTTCAGCACCACGTGCGGGTTTACATCGCGTTTCAGTTCGATAACCAGTTTCATGCCCACGCGGTCGGATTCGTCGCGCAGGTCGCTGATACCCTGTATCTTTTTATCTTTAACCAGGTCGGCAATCTGTTCAACCAGTCTTGCTTTGTTTACCTGGTATGGCAACTCGGTAATGATAATCGCGGATTTGCCGTTTTCCGCCGACTCAATCATGGTGCGCGCCTGCATGGTTACAGCACCGTGACCGGTGGTGTATGCATCGCGGATGCCGGATTTGCCAAGAATCATACCGGCGGTTGGAAAGTCTGGTCCAGGCATTACTGCCAAGAGTTCATCAACAGTAATATCATAGTCGCGGTCAATCATCAGGCAGCAGGCTTCGATAACTTCGCTCAGGTTATGCGGGGCAATTTCTGTTGCCATACCTACCGCGATACCACTGACGCCGTTGCATATCAGGTTAGGGAAAGAACATGGCAGTACAGTTGGTTCTTCCGTCGTTTCATCAAAGTTCGGCTGAAAATCTACCGTGTTGCTTTCAATATCTGCAATTATTTCAAAACCCAACGGGGTTAGTTTAGCTTCGGTATAACGCATTGCCGCCGGGGGATCGCCGTCGATTGACCCGAAGTTGCCTTTTGGGTGCACCATCGGATAGCGCGATGACCAATCCTGTGCCATACGAACCAATGTATCATAAATTGATGCGTCGCCATGTGGGTGATATCTACCCATACAGGTACCAACAATAGTTGCGCATTTTCGGGTTTGACCACCGGGGTTAAGGCCTAAATCATGCATCGAATAGAGTACGCGTCGCTGTGACGGCTTCAAACCATCACGTACATCCGGCAAAGCACGACTGATAATTACGCTCATCGCATAACGTAAATAACTTTCCTTCATCTCATCGACAAGCGATCTATCGGTTGTTCTACCCTGATTTAACTCTTCAGTCATCGATTCTCCTTTGATTTGCGCCTGAAAACAGGCAACATTAGTGCGTATTATCTATATTGTTTAATGGTGTAAACGATAAATGGGGGTGTCCCACACTACATATATTATTTATTCGGCAACACACACAATATACCTGCAAAATGAGAGGAAATTTTAAAAAAAATCATATTTTTTCATTAGACTTGTCAAGGAATAAAGAATGTTAGATTTTTAGGCTATTTTTTCGTCAGACAAGGCGTTTATCTTACACTTTATCTGGATTGATAAACGTAAAATGAATAACGCTATATGGTGGAAAAAGAGTCCAAAAGATGCAATTATTTATTTCTGGACATGTCTTTAAGAAACAGTATTAACAGGATAACCAGCTAAAGAACTTCCACTCTTGCAGGTAAAGATATATAATCGCAGAAATAAATTACAAGAAAATACAAAAGAGGACACTACATGGCAAAGGCTGTTATGGTGATAATTGGTCTGGCTTTTTTCCTGGGTGGCGGGTATTTGTGCTGGCTGTGGTGGCCGGATATTAAGATTGTGTTTATGGCAGTGGCGGCTGTGCTATTGCTGTTAGCCGGACTTGTAATCCTTATCCTTGGCATCAGCGAATATATTGGCGACCTGACAGGTAAAAAAGTTACTAATTTATTATCGGAAAAGAAAGATGCGTGAAGAGATACTGATGAATTGCCTGTGTGTTGCCGGCGGCGGTGTCGTTGGCGCACTGGCACGCTACGGGTTAAGCTTCATCAATCAACCCGGCAGACCCTGGGGAACCTTGCTGGTTAATATCGCCGGCTGCCTGATAATGGGTTTTGTGGCACGATGGATTGAGCGGGGAGTCATCAGTTCCAGCACGCGGTTATTCCTGGGTGTCGGATTTTTAGGCGCGCTGACCACATTCTCGACCTTCAGCTATGAAATACTGGATTATATGCAAAAAAGGCAGATTTCTACCGCCTTCATTTATATTATCGCGTCGCTGTTTGGCGCAATTACTGCGGTATATTGCGGGTATATAATTGCCCGATTAATATGGAAATAAAAGGGGAAATTGAAATGGGTATTTTAAAAAGCCAACTCGGTATTCAGAGTTACTGCTTTCGCGGCTTCAAAGAAAATGCTGTTGTTGCTGAAAAAATAAAAGCATGCGGCGCCAGTGCCATTGAGCTTTGCGGCGTTCATGCCGACTTTTTGAGTGAAGAATCCTGCGATGCGGCATTGGCAACATATAAAGCTGCCGGAGTGGAAATCGTAAGCATCGGGGTACAAGGTCTTTGCGGCAACGATGCTGCCGAAAGGCCATTTTTTGAATTTGTGAAAAAAGCCGGCGCAAAATTCATGAGTGTAAACTTCAGCCCCAAAATCACCGCTGACGAATTTCGTAAAATAGAAGCAATGGCAGACGAATACGACGTAAACCTGGGCATCCACAACCACGGCGGATATCACTGGCTGGGTTCATCAGAAATATTGCGCCACATCTTCAGCATCACCAGTCCGCGCATCGGCCTGACCCTGGACACCGCCTGGGCAATGGACGCCGGCGAAAATCCTGTAAAGATGATCAAGGAATTCGGCACCCGTCTCCACGGCCTGCACCTGAAAGATTTCATCTTTGACACTGCCCGCCGACCAGAAGATGTAGTAGTCGGCACCGGCAACCTGAAATTAGACGAAATCGCCACTGCGCTGCAGGAAGTAAACTTCGCTGGTTTTGCCGTGATAGAATACGAAGGCGACGTAGAAAACCCGGTACCCGCCCTGACAAAATGCGTCACTAATATCAAAGCGGCGTTTTAATAAAGAAAATTACATCGATTAACAAGATTAATAAGATTATCACTATTTATTTTACACATTGGGACAGACACCTTCCTGGCTTCGCCACTCGGTGTCAGTCCCAAAACTCTTTTTAATCTTGTTAATCGATGTGAAAATACTCTTCTATTCTCTTCCTACATCTTTTTTCAAAAAATAATTTACTGATTTGCGTGCGAATAGTATAATCATCATGTAAAAGGGATTGTTTACGAAATCTGTTTGTAACAATGCCCCTGTAATATGGTATTATCAGATTTGGGGAATTTTATTTAGGAGGTGTTGTTTATGGCAACCGTCCGGAAAAAAACGACTTCTGTACGCGATGAAGTGAAGCAGAAAGTACGCGATTACGACGTTAAATTTGTAAAATTATGGTTTACAGATATCCTGGGATTTCTGAAATCTTTCAGTATCCCGGTTGAAGAATTAGATAAAGCCATGGATGAAGGTATTGGTTTTGATGGTTCATCTATCAAAGGTTTTACCCGCATTGACGAAAGCGATATGGTGGCAATTGCCGACCCGGCCACTTTTACCATATTGCCGTGGCGCCCGCGCGAGAAATCGGTCGCACGCATGTATTGCGATATTGTAACTCCAGACAGAGAGCCATACACCGGCGACCCGCGCCAGGTATTGAAACGCAACCTGAAAAAAGCTGCCGACATGGGTTACACCATGCAGGTTGGCCCGGAAGCTGAGTTCTTCTATTTCCGCAGCCCTGAAGACCCCACACCGCTGGACCAGGGCGGGTATTTTGACCTTATTCCCCGCGATGAAGCAATGGATCTGCGCCGCGAAACGGTGCTTGCCCTGGAAGAGATGGGGATTGCCGTCGAATTCAGCCATCACGAAGTAGCTCCCAGTCAGCACGAAATCGACCTGCGCTATACCGACGCACTGTCGATGGCCGATATCCTGATGACATACCGCCTGACAGTGAAGGAAGTTGCCTACCTGAACGGCGTATACGCGACATTTATGCCCAAGCCTATCGCCGGCATTAACGGAAGCGGCATGCATGTACACCAGTCATTGCTGAAAGGCGGCAAAAACGCCTTTTTTGATAAAAATTCCGAATATTACGTGAGCGACACCTGTCGACATTACATCGCCGGTATTTTAAAATACGCCCCAGAATTCACCGCCGTCACCAACCAGTGGGTCAATAGCTATAAACGGCTGATTCCTGGATTTGAAGCACCAGTTGATGTGTCATGGGCACAGCGCAACCGCAGCAATCTGGTGCGAATACCGATGCATAAACCCGGTCGCGAAATGTCAACCCGCATAGAACTGCGCAGTCCAGACCCCGCCTGCAACCCGTACCTGGCATTCTCGGTAATGCTGGCCGCCGGTTTGCGCGGTATCGAAGACAAACTGGAATGCCCGCCGCCGATTGAAAGAGACAGTTTTGAACTCACCCAGGCAGAACGGGAAAAGTTTGGCATTAAAGCACTGCCCACCAGCCTGTTAGAAGCAATTCACCTGTGCGAAAAATCAGAACTGGTAAAAGAAACATTGGGAGAACACGTATTCCGCGAGTTCATCGCCAACAAATATCTCGAATGGGAGAGATACCGCACCCACATTACCGATTTTGAAATTAAAGAATATTTACCGTTGTTGTAAAATACCCATTACTCCCCTCTTTAAAAGAGGGGAGTTTTTTGCCATTGATAAAACAGATAATATTGACTCCAGAGGAGTCAGATGTTTATAGCAATGTTTTTATATTAAGATACGACCCCAGAGTGGGTCGGATGTAAAGTAACAGTAATTATCTATGAATAAATGATCAACATTTGTCGAAAATTATATCCGACCCGCTCTGGGGTCGAAATATCTTTTCTATTTAAATTCTATAAACATCTGACCCCGCTGGGGTCGTTTTGTAAATATGTATACAACAGACGATATATTAAATCGCGTAACTATTCAGACTCGTCAGTTTTAACCAATGCAAAAAAATAAAAAATATTTT
>CAZWZF010000096.1:0-10200 GCA_964638715.1 uncultured bacterium
CTCCCCTCAATCCCCTCCCCGGCTGGAGAGGGGAAGAACAACTATCAGGGACTGACACTGAGTGGCGAAGCCAGGAAGGTGTCAGTCCCATCGGGTTTTGCAAGAGCCTGTAAAAGTGATATTTTAACCCTTTCTTTCAATTTACTTTATATTGGAAATAGTGTTTTATTTAAATGCTGTTCAAAAAACTGCCAGATGCTGGTTTCTGCCTGTTTATCGTCTTCTTCATTACCTGCCACGCAATGTCCGCCACCTTGCTGGATAATGATTTTAACTGGAGCACTGGCACATGCGGCGGCTTCGGAGAGCAGGTGAGCATGGTGTATCGGCACTACTGTATCTGCCGTGCCGTGAATATGCAGGATTGGCGGGGTTTGGACAGTAAGATGCATTGCCGGCGAAGCATCTATATAGCGTTTCGGCTCTTCGTTGGGGCATGCGCTCATGAATGCCCAGGCATACCCGCGATATGGATATGTCACTGGTTCATTGCGTAAATCAGTGGGGTTTCCCCAACATACTACGCATTTGAGTGGGGTTTGCGATTCGGTAGCCTGCAGCGCGAGCAAGTGTCCGCCTGCTGAATATCCAATACCACCAATTTGCGTGCTGTCGCCGCCATACTCTTTGGCATGTGTGACAATCCACTGTAATGCGCTGCGCACATCATCGCAAGCTGCTGGATATGGATTGCCGGGTGCCAGACGATAGTCAATATCTACGACTACATACCCGCGAGCAACATGAGAAGTGAAGTTTTCAACACCGGCACGCTGGCCAAGGCACCATCCGCCACCATGGACATGCAATATTATCGGATAAATCTTATCATCTGCCGGACGAAAAATATTCAAACACAGTGAAGTCTCATCGACTGTTGTGTATTCGATGTCAAGATATGATTTTATTTCCACGGTACAACTCCTCATACTTTATAGATTCACACTGAGATAATAGCACCATCCCGTGCGAGTAGTCATGTTTGATAGACGTTAAATATGATAAATAGTTGCAGCAGACCATTTAGTTTCAAAAGCTGTTATAAAAATAATTTTTGTGGAACAATACAGCTTCATATTTTTTAACCATGAAATACATGAAAGGCACGAAAAAGGTAATCTTTCATAAAGAATATTTTATAAAAATTCCAACATCATTTCTGCGCTTTCCACTTCTTTATGGGCGGGAATACGTACACCGGCAGGGACCTTTAATCGTGGATGAATAGTAACCCCATCGGATAATTTAACACCGCCACGTATCACCACCTCATCACCTACCGCCACATACCCGCGCATTTCAATAGGCTCTTCTTTAGTTGAATGCAATTCCACCATAATACCCGTCAAAGTATCCTCAACGTAACTATGTGGTCCGAGGATAGAACCTGCTCCCAGTGAAGACCGAATGACTGAAACATTTTCGAATATCTCGCAATCATCGTCGATATTACATTCATGTAAAACTGTACCAGGATAAATCTGTACATATTTGCCGATTCTTACCGGTGATATCAATTTTACCAATCCTTGTTCTATTTTTTGTGCCAGGGTCAGGTTAGTTATCGGGTCTGTTAAATCAAGCGATTCCTGGTCTATCATATTTCCCTGCAGGCATCCCTGCTGACAGTTATAGACTTTACACATCAATGATTTCATGGATGTGAACTTACCAGTTAAGGTTTCAACCATGGTATGTAAATAACTGTTAATGTTCCCCAAATCACCCATACGTCCAATTTCATTTACAGATACAGGATAACCCGCCGCTACCAGCCATGGCAGCAAATCTCCACCAATATCCAACTTTTGTTGACGCATTTTGTTGCAAATTGGCTCTTTTGATATCTCGCGAAGACGCCTGGTATCAATCATGTAAAATCCTGCATTAGTCAATAATGGTGGCAAATCGACGCTGTTGCCATTTTGAAAACCAAATTTTGCATAAATCTGGCCAAGGGTCGGCTTCTCTATAAATCCATTAACGTGACCATTTTCATCGCTATCGATTAAACCATATCTTCCCGCAATTAATTCTGCCGGTTGCCTTGCCGCGGCAATTGTCACCACGGCACCACTTTCCTGATGACACCTTAGCATTTCATGAAGGTTTATATCTAATATTGAATCTGTAGGAAAAACAAACGCGGTACCATCTATGTCAAAATGATCTAAATTAGTTAAAAGAGCGTCTCCACTGCCGACATTATCATGGTCATATCGTACTGGGGAATAACGGATTCGCACATCCTGAGATTCTCCATACCCAACAATATTTTTAATTTGATAACGATTTTCTTTACCCTTTGTAATTAAAATATAATCATCTATCCCTTCGCATTTAAGTATTTTTATCATCCAATCCAAAACGCGGCCACCAACAAAACGAACTGCAGCCTTGGCACGTAAATACCCTTTCGCCTTTAATGTTAACGGTCGAAACCGCACTCCCTGACCAGCCGCCAGACCAATACCCAAAATCTTTTCCATAATAAACCCCTCTTTTTTTATATTAGATAATTGAACGAACGAAATCCTCGTTCATTGTGTATATACACAGTTGCAAACTAAACAACCTTTAGCGGCTTAGTTATCTTTAATTAAGCCGCTAAAGGTATAAAAATTCTAATTACAAAATCATTAGACTTACTTTCAACCCTTGATAATTTTCTTGAGTATTATCAAATATCTTAATTTTTTAGTTGAAATGTATAAAGGTTTCTGATTAATTTAGATTGACTTTGTAACTGTATTTAATGTTATATCATTTTTCTTGTATGTCAATACGAAATTTTCTTATATTTTAAAAATAATAAAAAATATTATTCAGTATAAGTTAGTGATTTTTTTTATTTACTCATACCTGTGACATTTGTTAATAAGTATTCTGATGTATTATTAATTATTTCTGTAATAATTGGTACTCACATTTGGTTAATTCTAAATTTGGAATATCTTGCAAAATGATAACTAATACTTTAATGGCAAATGCAATTTTTAAATATCTTTTCTGTATTTTTATCTATTAAGGTAAATTTTCTGTGTTGAGTGCTTCAAAACCGGAGACCACATCAAATAATTCTTCATCTATACTGCTTTGGCGCAATCGGTGAAATGTTCTGTTAAGGTTTTCCAATAACTCGTCGATGTTTTTATCGGCGCGCTGCATCGCTGCTAATCGGCTGGCGTTTTCGCTTGCCAGTGATTCTGTGCAGGCGCGGAAAAGGGATATAAAAAGATATTCGCGGGTTAATGCCTGCAGAGTTGCGGCGGATTCACCTATTACTTGTGGAAGGTTTTTTGTTGGCCAGGGGAGATTAATTAAATTTTGCATCCATTTTTCATCAAGCGGCAGCAAACGCTGGCTGACTGGTGAATAAATTTCGTTTGATGTATGCTGGTTGTAAAACAGGTACAATTCAGTTATTTCGTTTTGGCTGTGCAGCATTTCACACTCAATGAGTATTTGTCCGACAAGCGGGGTGATGGTGTTTATAGAATTTGGCACGGCGAAAAGGTTCATTAATGGCAGTCCGGTATCAGCCAATCGCAAATTAACCCGTTCGCCGACAGCCCAAATTTTTGATTTCCCTGGTAAGGCAGCGAGTGCTGTAACAGCATATTCGGCTATGACATCGTTAAACTGTCCCACTAATCCCTGGTCCGAGCCAAAGACAACGGCGCCAATTTTACCTGTTACCGGCTTTGTTTTATGCTCTGCAATCAAGGGTATTTGCTGGTTGTGCCGGAAAGATACTGCCAGTCCCAATTCGACACTCTTATAATAATTGTCTAATGAACGCAAGGATTTTTCATATTGTCCTATACTTGACGCGGCAACCGCCTTCATCGTGCGGACAACTGATTGCAATTCTCCGGCACTGTTTATTTTTCGACGCAGATTTACCAGGGTGTCGCTCATGGCTTTTCCTCGAATTTCACTTCTATCGTCGCTTGAAAATCAGCAATTGCCTTACGAACTGTTTGTATTATAATTTCACGATCATCGTCGCTGAATTTTTCAGCAGTGTCCAATTTGGCGCAAATATCTGCCGGTATATTTGCGACAGCTTTGATAACAGCATATTCGGCATTTGTCATATTTTCAAGCGGTATCTGGTCGAATAATCCTTCAGTTAACGCTAACAGAATAGCTATTTGCGCTGGTACTGTTACTGGTGAGAATTCCGGCTGTTTCAGGCATGCGCGGATTCGCCGTCCGTGTTCGATAATTTTGCGGGTATTTTCGTCCAAACGGGCACCGAACCGGGCAAAGGTTTCGAGTTCTTCAAACTGCGCGTAAGCCAGTTTTAAACTGCCCGCCACCTTGCTATAGGCTGCGCGCTGTGCCTTGCCGCCAACGCGGGAAACGGATTTCCCAACATCTACCGCAGGTAGCACTCCCAACTCAAATAATACTGGCGATAAATAAATCTGCCCGTCAGTAATGGAAATTAAATTAGTCGGGATATATGCGGAGATATCCTGTGCTTCTGTTTCAACAATTGGCAGTGCGGTGAGAGAACCACCGCCAAGTTCTTTGCGCAGGTGTGTGGCACGTTCAAGCAGACGGGAGTGAATATAAAAGATATCGCCAGGAAATGCCTCACGACCGGGTGGCCGGCGCAGTAAAAGAGAAAGTTCGCGATATGCGCGCGCATGCTGGGTAAGGTCATCATAAACAATCAGCACATCGCGGCCGGATTCCATGAAATGTTCTGCAATGTTGGTAGCGGCATAAGGGGCGATATATGCAAGACCCGGCGGGTCATTTCCCGCTGCCACTACCACGACAGTGTATTCCATGGCGCCTTTTTCTTTTAATGTAGCTACCGCTTTTGCGACAGATGACGCGCGCTGACCGATGGCGCAATATACGCATAATACGTCTTTTCCGCGCTGGTTTAAAATAACATCAAGCGCAATAGCGGTTTTACCCGTTTGGCGGTCTCCCATTATCAATTCGCGCTGGCCGCGACCGACTGGGATAAGCGCGTCGATTACTTTTATGCCGGTTTGCATTGGCACGGTAACCGGCAGGCGATCCATGATAGGTGCGGCAGGACGCTCAACTGGCAGACGCTGGCTGGTATTTATCGGTCCGCCATCATCAAGCGGGTGTCCAAGTGGATTAATTATACGTCCCAGCAGGCTGTCGCCGACAGCAATGTCTATCACTCTGCCGGTACGCAGCACTTCATCGCCAGCATGAAGATGCCAGTAATTACCCAGTAACACAACTCCAATTTCATTTGCGTCCACATTAAACGCAATGCCGGGAACATCACCGGGAAATGTTACTATTTCTTCAAATCCCACTCCCTGCAAGCCTGATACTTTTGCAATACCGGTTGAAACACTGATAATTTTACCTACTTCCTGTGGTACAAATTGTGGCATGAATATTTCCCGCGCTTCGCTTATTTCAGCAAATGCGTTATCGAATACATTCTGCAGGCTGTCAGGTTCCATATTCATTGGATCCTCTTTTCGGGTATCTCTTTTTCTCTTATATGCTCCATTATTGTTTGTTCCATCGATGCCAGATAGTCTGCAATATTCCATGCAATTTTTTGCCCATTAACTGCGAGTTCTATACCGCTGACTAACTCTGGCGTTGTTTCAAAATGGAGATTAATATCGACTGAAAAAGAATTATTTAGCGCATTTTTTAATGCTTCGCGCTGCTCTGCTGACAGGTTGAATGCACTGTGAATATAAACAGGTTCAGAAGATGATTTAATGGCCTTGGAAAGGCTTTCTTTCGCTTCGCTGTCCATCTCCTGTAAACGACTAATAAACACACCGGTCATGCGTTCTTCCAAACTTGCCGCTGCCAGATCAGTCAATGTCTTTCGTGCAATAGCAAAAACTTCCTGTTGGGTCAGGAGTGTGATGGATTGGTTCATGTTGTATGCGTCTCTGACCAGCATTTCCTGCTGTTTTGCAATCAAGGCATCTGCAGTTTGCCGCGCTTCTGCCATGAGTCGTTGATTTTCAGCCTGTGCTTCATTTGCAGTGTTATCCATCAGCATGGCACGATTTTTATCAAGCTCATCATTCTTTAACTTATATTCATCTTTCTCTTGTTGTGCTTCAGCCTGTTTTTTGTCAGCATTTGCCAGTTCTGCGGCAATGCGTTTTTCTCGCTCATCGATAGCGTTGAGAATCGGCTTATACAAAAACCTTTTCATCAACCACACCAGGATGAGGAAATTGACTCCCTGCGCAATAACAGTGAACCAGTCTATTAACATAACTTTATTTTCCTGCCGTTTGTGCGATAACGTGGCTCCAGAAAGGATTGGCGAAGATGAGAATCATTGAAACCACGAAACAGTAGATGGCAATAGATTCTACCATCGCCAGACCGACAAATAATGTTCTGGTAATAGTGGGGGCAGCGTCAGGCTGCTGGGCGATGGAAGTCAGTGCTGCCGTGACAGCCTTACCTTCAGCCATCGCCGGCATGAAACAGCCGAAACTGGTGGTGATTCCAGCGGTTATAATTGATGTTACCGCGATAATGGTCATATTATCCATAATGATTTCTCCTTTTATTCTCCGGGTCGATGGATTTGGGTGGCGGCTGTGATATACACAGTAGCCAGGATGCTGAATATATATGCCTGCACCATACCGGTAAGCAAGCCAAGCAAAGTCATGATAACAGGAAAGAAAAATGGTGAAATTGATATTAAAATGGCGACAATCATTACCCCGCTCATCATATTGCCAAATAAACGGATGGCAAGCGCGAGTGTGCGGGAAAATTCGCTGATGATATGAAAGGGCATCATAATGACAGTGGGATGCAGGTATGATTTAAGGTAATTTACTATTCCTTGTTGTTGAATGCCAAAAAATGGCACCGCTACAAATACGCATAATGCAAGTGCGGCAGTGGTAGACAGTGACCCGGTGGGTGGTTCATACCAGGGAAAAATAGTGAAAAGATTGGCAGTTGCGATAAAAAGAAAAAGAGTTCCAAGAAAACCAATATATTTTTGCGGTTGGCTTAATCCTACATCTTCAATCTGTTTTTCAATGCTGGTCACAATGATTTCCAGCAGGTTTTGCCAGCGCGTGCGTTCCATGCTTGTCGATATATTTTGTGTGATAAGTTTCGCGCCAATCGCCAGTACCAGCATTAATCCCCACGTCATTACAATAGTGGCGTTGAGTTTAAAAATACCGTATTGCCAATATATAACTTCGTCAGGACTAAGGTGCATGATTTTCATCCTTTGCCAGGCAAGCCGGACAGGTTAATCGTGTTACTATAAAACGTGCAATGGCAAATCCCACCGCACATATCAGCAGTCTTTCCCAATGACCATTCGCGACAAAATAGAAACCTGCCAGGGTTATTCCTGTCCGCAGCAACATGCTGCCGATGAACCACAACGCAGGTATTTTTGATGATATGCTTTTTTGAATTGTCCACCACAAGCCGCCGAAAAATAGCATGCCGAGTAAAAAACCGGCAATTAATGACAAAGATAGCATTACTGTTTCATTCATCGTCTTTCTCCTGGTTGTCTTTAGTTTCCTTATTCATCCAGCGCCAGGCATTCCAGCATCCAAGAATTAATCCGGCCGCCAGCAGTACCGGCGTCCATGAATGTGTTCCCGGATAATGCTTGTCAAGCCAAATGCCAAGTGCGGTGCCAAGCAGTGTTGGTACCACCACCGACCAGCCGATAATTCCCATCATACTGAGACCAAACCATACACCAGGAGTATGGGTGCTCTTTGCTTTGATTTTACGGGCAGTGGTTTCACTGATTTTCTGGCTAAAATCAGACTGTTTTTTTTCAATTTCTATTTCTGGTTTTTCATTCATGATGAATCTCCATTGGACTTGTCAGGTAATAAAAAATAGCATCTTTTAGTATCTTTTTCCGCCATTCGGCGTTATTCATTTTACTTTTATCAATCCAGATAAAGTATAAAATGAATGCCTTGACTGACGAAAAAATATTCATAAAATCTCCTCATTCCTTATTCCCAGACAAGTCCATTAACCGGCGTATGAAACCGGTTTCCATCTTCGCCATTATGGAACGGGTATTCTGTTCCTGCTCGTTTACCTGTAAAAAGTTCTGTTGTACAGCATTGTGCAACTGGCTGAGGTCGGTTCCGCCAATTGCGTCGCGCACAGAAACAAACACGTCATAACCTGTCTTTATCAGCACTCCTTCATCTACCGCTATGTAGACTTCACCTTCTTCCTCGCTTTCGTAAATTAGTATTCCTGGCGTTATAGCTGCTATGCAGTCCAGCCGATGCGGCAGCAGCCCAAACGAACCTTCGCGGGTAGCGGCTA
This sequence comes from uncultured bacterium, assembly GCA_964638715.1. Lineage (GTDB taxonomy): Bacteria > Armatimonadota > Hebobacteria > CAIYQO01 > CAIYQO01 > JBAXQQ01. Next base: position 8,329 of record CAZWZF010000096.1, read on the forward strand.
CAACTCTGGATATGCCGGTTTTCTCCGCAAATACCTGGTATGGCAGCAGAACTTTAAGGTTCATGAGTGCGTCATTCATGTGCTGCCTCCGTTTCAGATGTCACACCTGTTTTTTGTGTTGTCTCCGGCATATTCGCTGGTTCTGCCGGTTGGTCGGTGGCGTTTTTTTTCGCTTCGCCAATCGTACCAATCATGTAAAGCGCATTTTCCGGGTAATCTTTAAATTCATCATTCAGGATGCGTTCGCAGCCATCCAACGAGTCTTTAAGAGTTACAAGAGTGCCTTTGATACCGCTGAATTGCTCGGTTGTGAAAAATGGCTGTGTAAAAAATCGTTCCAGCCGCCGGGCGCGCGCAACTACTTTACGATCTTCTGGCGACAACTGTTCCAGGCCCAGCATGGCAATAATGTCTTTCAGTTCTTCGTATTGTGCCAGCGTTCGCCGGATTTCCTGCGCCAGCAAGTAATGCCGTTCGCCGACAATGCCAGGCGTAGCCATTTTTGAACTTGATTGCAGCAAATCAATAGCCGGATAAAATCCTTCGCTTGCCCGTTTGCGCGAAAGTACGATGGTTGCTGAAAGATGCGAAAATGTGTGCACCGCTGCCGGGTCGGTTAAATCATCTGCCGGCACATAGACCGCCTGAATAGATGTGATGGCGCCGGAGTCAGTATTAGCGATGCGTTCTTCCAATTGCGATAATTCTGTGCCCATTGTTGGCTGGTAACCAAGGCGCGAAGGCATTTGTCCCATCAAACCGGATATTTCCATGCCGGCCTGAATAAATCGGAAGATGTTGTCAATCAGAAGCAGCACATCACGGTGTTCATCATCCCGGAAATATTCCGCCATGGTAAGCGCGGCATGACCAACGCGGAAACGGCTGCCCGGCGGTTCATTCATTTGCCCGAATACCATTACCATGTTCGGCAATACACCGGCTTCTTTCATGTCGCGATACAGTTCTTCACCCTCGCGGCAGCGTTCACCGATACCGCAAAAAATAGATACGCCTTCCTGGTGTCTTATCATGTTGTGAATCATTTCGGTTAGCAGCACTGTTTTGCCGACACCTGCTCCGCCAAACAATCCGGCTTTGCCACCGCGTTCCAGTGGTACCAATACATCAATGACTTTTATGCCGGTTTCAAATGTTTCAGACTTGGTGGAACGACGCGAAAGAGGTGGGGGTGATTGGTGTATAGAACGCCATTGGGTTTCCGGCAATGGCTTTTCGCGATCAATGGTATTGCCAAAAACATCAAACATACGTGAAAGAACAGCTTTGCCAATCGGTACTTTCAATTGTTCGCCGGTGTCTTCAATTTCCATTCCGCGTGCGAGACCCTGGGTGGGGGTTAATGCGATTCCACGCACAGAATGCGCATCAAGCTGCGCCAGCACTTCGATTATAATTTTCTTATTTGCTCTCGCACGCAGAACAGTGTAAATAGGCGGCAAATAATCATCAAATTGTACGTCAACAACACTGCCGCGTACCGATATGACAGCACCGGTATTATTAGCCAATTTTTCCGCAGGCTTTGAATTTAAGTCATTTTTGCAGGATGTATTCATCGTGATCGACTCATGCCGCATCGGCTAAGTATCGAGTGGGAACCATCCTGTTATTTTCTTTATATAGTTGAACAAACATCGTGGACTCCTTTGATTCAATTTCTTATCGAATAGTTTTTCAGGAAGCCATCATCCGTTCGCATTTACCGGGTGATTGGTAACCATATTTTATAAAATTATACCACAGTTAAATTGATGTGAAACTCGGATATCTATATTTGATATTTATTAGAAATAATACAGGCTCTTGCAAAACCTATTTTCTGAATTATAGATTTTCGCCTTAAAAGCC
>CAZWZF010000097.1:0-10196 GCA_964638715.1 uncultured bacterium
CCATACGTTATGGAAATGGGAAATCTGGCAAAGAACTTCCGCAATGTCTTTATCGATATGTGCTGGGGCCATATTATCAGCCCGGAAGCTGCCCGCCGCGCGATTGTAGAGTGGCTTGACGCGGTGCCGGCAAATAAAATATCCGCTTTTGGCGGTGATTATGGCTTTATCGACGGCGTTTATGGTCATCAACTGATAGCCCGCCAGAATGTCGCGTCCGCATTGTCGCAAAAGGTGACCGACGGCACCATCAGTATATCGCGCGCCGAAGAAATAGCCACCTGGATGTTCATAGATAATCCCAAACGGATATTTAATCTGGAACGATTTTTGGGGTGAGTAATACCTAAAGTTTCATAAACAGATATAAAAATTTTACAACAATATAGATTCATATTTTTAACCACGAAAGGCACGAAAAAGTAATCGTTTAAAATGTATGTCTTTTTATGATTACATTATATTTTTGTGCTCTTTGTGTTCTTTGTGGTTAAATTAAGTTGGGATGGAGTCAATCCTATCAATCGATGTAAATTTAAACCTTGTATTCAATAGCTAATTTTTGGTATCTTTCCTGCATGAATACATATATTGGCCTTGATATCGGCGGTACGAAGTTTATGGTGGCGGCGGGTGATGAAAACGGCGTGGTTAAGCAGACAACCAAAGCCGCGACACCGGTAGATTTTCAGGAAGGCATCGACCTGTTAAACAGCATGATTGCTGAAGTGACCGGCGGAGAGAAGATTTCCGGCATTGGTGCGGCAATTGGCGGACCGTTGGAATGGCAAACCGGAGTAGTATCGCCGGTACATCAGCCGCAATGGCGAAATGTACCACTGAAATCAATGATGGAATCGCGCTGGAATTGCCCATTTCATGTAGATGTTGATACCAATGTCGCGGCATTGGGAGAATACGCATTGGGGCATTATACTGAACGTTCGATGCTTTACATCACATTGAGCACCGGCATGGGCGGCGGGTTTGTTATTGACGGCGCAATTTATCGCGGCATGGATGGCGCGCACCCCGAAATAGGACATCAATCCGTGCCTTTCCGCTGCGCTCATCCCGAAAAGGTTTCCTGCGAATGCGGCGCGTCTGATTGTCTGGAAGCGCTGATTTCCGGCAATGGCATACGACGCGTTTACGGCAAATCGCCAGAATCATTGAATAACGAAGAATGGGCAGAAGTTGCCTACAACCTGGGACAGGGATTGCGCAATCTGGCAACCATTTACGTACCGGATGTCATCGTTCTTGGCGGTGGTATCGCCCACGGACAAGGCGAGAAATTGCTGGCTCCCGCACGCGAATTAATGGAATCCCGACTAAAAATCGTTCCGGCACCTCGCATACAACTTTCCCGACATGGTTATGATACCGCGTTAATGGGAGCGCTGTATATCGCAAGGCAGGGGTTGCGATGACTTTATTTACAGCATATAAAAAACAACGCCGAAACAATTATTTATGTAGATGTTGACATTCCAGCGTTTAGTTATTGAGTTACCCAGAAAAAATTAACCACAAGAGCACAAAGAAACACTAAAATTATCTATGTGCTCTTTGCGTTCTTTGTGGTTAAATATTCGATTATTGACATCTTTCTGCATAAACTTTAACATCGGTGAGCAAGATATCTATTCTCGGGGACAGGCAAAAATCCGGTCAGCCACTTTTTATACAACAGGGATTAAACTTACCGGATTTAACCCAGTCCCTTACTCTGAAAGGTAACAGCTATGCGAAATTCCCGTAGATTGATTGATCAGGTGTGCGCCGGAGAAAAACCGGAGCGGACACCGATATTTGACTTGTTATGCAATGACGCGGTGGTGGCGCATTACGCCGGCGAACCGTTGAATGGCGACAATGACATGACAAAGATGTTAGCGGCGGCGGGACGCGCGCTGGATGGAACACGTAGCATATTTCCGCCCATGGTGCCGGGAACAACGTGGACAGACGGGATGGGAAATATCCGCGAGGCGGCGCGATGGACATCATGGATTCGCCACCACGCGCTGGCAGATGCTGACGCCTGGGCAGCGTGGATTGCCGGGCATATTGAAAGACTGGAAGCCACGCCAACTCCCAGCGAAGCCGAACGGGAAAAAACCGGTGAAGAACAGCAAGCCTATAACGCTAATTTAAACGGCACGGTGAATATATTCTGCACCCCATCGACGGGGATTAACACCGCGCTCTTTGGTTATTGCGGGTTGGAAATATTCTCTTACCTATGGGAAGATGAACGCGAAATGGTGCTGCGCTGGATGCGCGCGCTGGAACGCGAACGCCGCCACGAAGTTATCCGCACTGCCCACGCTATTCATAGTCCGCTGGCAATGATTTACAGCGATGTCGCCTACAAACAGCACCTGATGTTCAGCAAAGAAACCTTCAACGAATTTGGCTTTTTTGACGATGTGGCAGATATCTGCGCGCAATGCCACGAATACGGCATGACAGTAATTTTCCATTCCGACGGCTACATAATGGATATCGTCGATGATTTAGTAGCCTGCGGCATTGACGGACTGAACCCAATAGAAAAAGCGGCAGGAATGGACGTGTATGAATTGCATCGCAAATATCCTGATTTAATAATTGTCGGCGGTCTGGATGTAACCCACCTGCTGCCATTCGGCACTCCTGATGAAGTGCGCGCAGAAACCCGCCGCATGATTGATGAAATAGGCGTAGATGGAAAATTACTGATAGGCAGTTCCACAGAAATGGAAGATAATGTGCCATTAGAAAATTACCTGGCATTTCATGATGAAGTGATGACAAGGAGCACTAAATGACCTCACGAGAACGAATATTAGCAGCAATTAATCATCAGCAGACCGACCGGGTGCCGGTTGGATTTGAGTGCCATCCGGGATTGCAGCAGCAATTGATGGATTATTACGGGGTGACTGACCGGTTATCGATGTTTAAGAAGATGGGGATTGAAGGTTTCTCGGTGTTTTTCGAGTCATTTGTGGGTCCTAAATATATCGGCCCGGAGCAAAAAAAGCTGGATAATGGAGCAACCTGTGATTTTTGGGGAATTGATTTTAATCAGCATAACCTGCCTATCGGTGATTGCGACACTATTACGGATTTGGATAATTATAACTGGCCTTCAGCGGACTGGTTTGATTATTCCGGCATCCGCGAAAAATGCCTGGCTATAAAGGAACTCGGACTGCCAACCGTTGGCGGCGAAGGCGGATGCGGTATCCAGTTTGCCATTAATATGCGCGGATACGAAAACGCGCTGGTTGACCCGCTGGCTGACCCTGATTTTGCCCATGCATATATGCAGCGCGCCGGCGATTTCTTTGTGGATTGGAACGAACGTTGGTTATCCGCCGCCGCGGGAGAGTTCGATATATTTCGCTGCGGCGACGAAATAGGCGCGAATGACCGAATGCATTGCAGCCCGGAGATATGGCGCGAGTTTTACAAACCGCAACTGAAGCGAGTCTTTGCCGTCGCCAAGCGACACAACATGAAAATATGGTTCCATTGCTGCGGCATGTGCCGACCGGTGATCGACGACCTTATCGAAATTGGCGTTGACCTGTGGGATCCGGTGCCGGGTTATGTAACCGGCAACAAGCATACAGAACTTAAAAAAGAGTTCGGCGGTCGTCTCGCCTTCATCGGCGGGATTGACACTGTCACGTTGCTCCGCCATGGGTCAGTACAACAGGTTCGCGACGCAGTAAAACTCGCCATAGACACCCTGGGTCCAACCGGCTACATATTAGGCGGCAGCCAATGCCTGACCGACGATATTCCGTTAGAAAATGCGGTTGCCATGTTTGAGGCGGCGGTGGAGTTTGGGAAGCGGTAAGATATCTTACGGGCAAAACGGGCATTTTTCCGCATTGTAAAATCTGGTGCAAACCGGGCATTGCTTCCATCCCTGCTGGATTTTCCATTCGCGGGCGGCGCGCATGCGGGCGAAAGATTTTTTCAGCATTTCCCGCACTTCCTCATTTTTGATATTCGCCACCAGGTCGTCGGCGGGCTGGATATCTAATTTAACATCTTTGCCGGGAAACAGGTTTGTCGATTGATGAACGTAGGTATCAACGCGTTTGAAACGTCTGCCTACTCGAAAATGCAAGGCGCGGATGAATCCTTTGCCGATAGCGCGGGCATAGCGTTCAAGTATTTCTTTCTGATAATTCTGCAATTCCGACGCCCACGGATGGGTGCTGACACAGACATGCATGGTGCCATCTATCACATTTTCCGGCCAGGAATGTTTTGACAAATCTTTTCCCACTATTCGCGGCCACATATTCATCGCCATGGCACGCCGCAACCCGGCAGATAACTGTTTGTCCTGCAATATATTTGCCAATACCTGGTTAAATGTTGATTGCCCGCGCCGATCTGCCATTTTCAATCCTCTATCATCACCGTCGCCATTGCGTAATCGCCGGCGTGGCTGAGAGAAATACTCACTTTTCTGCCATTCAGCAAACGCGCCGCTTCGTTGTAGACATTAATCACCGGCGCGCCAGCGGAATTATTCACTATCTCTACATCCTGCCAACTCAGTGATTGTCCGATGGCCTTGGCAAATGCTTCTTTGCCGCAAAACCGTGCCGCGAAATGCTGCGCCGGGTTTGCCTTGGTGTTGCAATACGCGCACTCCGCAGCGGTGAATAACCGCACGGTGAACTTTGGCGTGCGAACCATCGCCGCCTCGATTCGCGAAATCTGCTCAATATCAGTGCCGATTGATGCCATCTTATTCCTTCACGCTGGAGATGATGCTGCTGGTGGAATACCCGCTTAACAAAGGAATAAACTCAACCTCGATTCCGCATTCCTGCGTCACCTGCCATTCCGGCAGATTTTCCGGCTGATAATCGCCGCCTTTGATATATTTATCCGGCCGCAATGCCCGCAATACTTCAATGGCAGTATCGTCATCAAAAACCATCACCGCATCGACACACGCCAGTGCCGCGATAACCCGCGCCCGGTCAGCCTCACGATTTAAAGGACGGTCTTGCCCCTTTAATCGGCGCACCGAAGCGTCGCTGTTAATTGCCACAATCAGCTTGTGCCCGCACGACCGCGCCGACTCCAGTGATAATATATGCCCGGCATGCACCAGGTCAAAACAACCGTTAGTCATCGCCGTAATCAACCCCTGGCTGCGCCAAATGCGCACTTGGTCAATTAATAAATCGATGGTAAATATCTTTCCGCTGGTAGAAACGAACTGATTCAAAATGAAATTCCTCAAAGTTAAACTGTCGTTTTATTATAAAGAGTAACAGGTGGCGAGTAAAGAGTGAAAAATGTGCAGCATTTCATCTTTTGCAGATTTATTTATTTCACATCGATTAATAGGATTTAAAAGATTGAATAAATTAAAAATAACATTGATATTTTCTTAATGTCTACAATACACAGACATTAATATCTTTTTTATCCTTTTAATCGATGTGAAAAATATTATCTGCAAAGAATTCCTGATAAATCAGCGATATAAACTTTGGTTAGTTAAAAATTTCAGCACTTCGTATACCAGGAATGCCGGCCATACCAGGGCTTTCAAAAATCCAACAACACCCGTCCAAAAAGTCACGGCGTTGCCTATGTAATAAACTGCCGCGCCGATAACTCCCAAGCTATATACTGTGTTATTGTCTTTACCAACATTGATTTTCATATTATTCATAACCTTCGCCTTTCTTATATTGCGTGGAACTCGCTAATTACCATACACATTATAGCACACTTGGAAAGAGTGATTGAAGCGTATACCAAAAGAAAAAACCAATCGAACTTTATGCTCAATTGGCGTCTTTTTATATGTCGCGAGACAGTTTTTCGGAAGGTATCCCTTCCGCACATCGAAACTTATCAGCTCCAAGGCACCGCTGCTTGTCTCATTGCCGGTTGCCGGGTTATACTAAACCTCTCTTAATGCAAATAGATTATAGTTATTTTATTTAATGTTGTCAAGGGTGGGATGGATGAGAGGAAAATCCTTCTCTCCAATTGTTTTATAATACAGTTATAGTTAATTAATGGTCACTTTTTGGAAAGAGGTGACTAAATTTATTGCCTTTTCTGTTAAATACAAACCAAAGTAAACATCTCAATTGTCAATTGTCAATCGTCAATTCTTTTTACATTGCTGAACAAATACGGGTGTTTGTTGTCGCTTTTTACATTATCGATTATTATCGAGTCGCCGTCGTCGCAGACTATTAGCGGGCCATCACCGGCATTTTTCAATTTCACATTATGCAGTGCGATAGTTCCAAACTTTCTGGCATTCAGGAATTCTTTCTTCTCCACGCCGTCGCGCAGTTCCAGGGTTACGTTTTCCATCGTTAATTGCAACTGGTGGGCATCGTCGCCGATGGCGATGGATGGTATTTTCAACCCGGTGGCGATAATGTTCTCAAACTTGATAGTGGTCACCGGCTGTCCGGTTTGCCACAGGCCATCAAGATAGTTGTATTCATACAGCGAATCGCAATTTTCCGCGGTGCAGTCTTTCACCAGCCAGTTCCCGCTTAACTTCACCGGGTTTCTGTCTACCGGCGACAGGTGGCATATCGCGGCAAACATGTTGGTGCGTCCGCTGACCCGATGGATATATTCACCCGGCGCCCAGAATCGGCAATTTTGCAGCGTGATATTCAGGCACCCAAGGTGCAAACCATTGCAGGAAGCGTTAATCTGACAGTTGGTAATCTCAAAATTCTCGTTGTCACTGCCGGCATACGCGTCATCGCCAGTGCGAAAATCGCAGTTTTTCACCACAAAGTCAGTACATCGTTGGGTGTGCAGTCCGTCATGGCCGCCCAATATCGTGACATTATCCAGGGTTGCACCAACGCAGTCGTGGCAATAAATTGCCCAGTTAGCCGACCGAACGATAGTGATGCCGCGAATCTCAATCTGACGGCAATTTGCCAGCAATATGCCGTGGGGACCGCGGAAATTCTCCTCACCCTGCTGGTTGAAACAATCGACGCCATCAATGGTGCCTTCGCCGATAATGCGGAATGACGACAGGTTTTCTCCGGTGATGAACGCCTCTGTCCATGCACCGGTGCCATAATCAAGACAATTATCGCTGCCCAGCAGCACCGCACCTTTATCCAACTGTATAGTCATCGCACCGTGAATATTCAACCCGCCGGTGCGATAAATCCCGGCAGGAAACTGCACTACCCCACCATCATTCCCCGCCATATCCAACACCCGCTGAATAATAACTGTCTGCAACTGCTCAACATCTGCCGTCACGCCATAATCAACAACATTATATATCGACATAAAATAGCTCCTGAAATTAATCTGGCTAATTGTAACAAAAAAAGTTGTGGTGATGTTGGGTTGGTTTTTGGACTGGATTTATTTTATTAATTACCATTAAACTTGCAGGTTAATGGAATAACTATAAAGAAAATAGCGACAGGGTTATTTATGGGGAGTATTTTACCATGACATATAAAGGCAAATGGCACGGCGACAATAAATATTTTGGGCTGCATTATGACTTGCATGCCGGTGAAAATGATACCGTATTGGGTACACGGTGCAGCGAGGAAGAGCTTGTTCCCATGCTGGAGTTGATGGCACCAGATTTTGTGCAGACAGACTGCAAGGGACATCCGGGATATACCAGTTGGTTCAGCAAGGTGAAAAACGCCTCGGTACCGGCAGGATTGACCCATGACGCGATGATGCAATGGCGCGCCGCCACCCGCAAGTTGGGGTTGCCGCTGCATTGCCACTATTCCGGCGTGTGGGACAAGGCGGCGGGGTCGAAACATCCGGAGTGGTGCGTAGTAACCGCAGATGGCAAGGGAGCAGGCGCGCCATTCGGACAAAATGCCGGCGCGCCTACCTATGAAAAGATGTGCCCGCGCAGTCCGTACCTGGATGAATTAATGATTCCGCAAATGCTGGAACTGATAGACCGCTACGAAGTGGACGGATTTTGGATAGATGGCGATTTGTGGGCGGTGGAACCATGCTATTGCGATAAATGCAAAGCGGCATGGACACAGCAGACAGGAATTGCCGAACCGCCAATAACATTTGACGACCCGAATTGGCCGCGCTGGTGGAATTTCACCCGGGAATCTTTTTACGAAGTTGTCACGAAATACTGCGACGCGGTGCATAACCACAAAGCTGGCGTGCTGGTATGTTCCAACTGGCTGCAAACCTTCAAGAATCCCGGCGAACCGGCAGTGCCGACCGACTGGATAAGCGGCGACAACGCCTGGGTGTGGGGGTTGGACGGCAGCCGATGCGAAGCGCGTTTTTTATCCACCCGCGGCAAACCATGGGACATCATGTTATGGAACTTTTACTGTTCACACGGCATGGGACAGCCTGAATCACCCTGGACAGTGAAGCCGCCGGAAATGCTGATGCAGGAATCGGCGGTATTGCTGGCGTTTGGCGGCAATGTGCAGGTATATGAACATCCTCCGGTACGGGACGGACGACTGGTGGAATGGCGGCAGCGGCGCATGGGGGAAGTATCAAAATTCGTGAAATCCCGTCGGGAAGTCTGCCAGCATACTGATTCATTGCCGCAAATTGCCGTATTGCATTCCGAACATCATTTATACGCCGATGTTCGCGGCAACAATATGATGTGGAATGTCGACGCTTCGGCGGTACAGGGAGCGGTATTCGCGCTGTTGGAAAGCAGTTACGGCGTTGATATACTCGACGAATGGGCATTGCTGCCGCGACTGGCGAAGTTCCCGATGGTGGTGGTGCCGGAACAAACAAATATGTCTGATGAAATGATAGCGGCACTGAAAAATTATGTGCTTAATGGCGGTGCGTTGCTGATTACCGGCAGCGGAATGTATGACCGTTTCGGCGCAGAGTTCCTGGGATTTGCCGGCAATGAAGTGCAGACGGACAAATGTTTCGACATACCCGCCGATGATGGTTCGGTATCACTGTTCAGTAAAGAATGGCGTTTGGGCAAAGCGACAACCGGTAAAGTGCTGGGCAATATTGGCAGCGGCAGCTTGCTGGAAGACAAAATAATGCCAAATCCAGCCGCTGTCATTAACCAGGTTGGCAAAGGTCAGGTAATTTACGTACCCGCCGCAATATTCCACGATTTTGCGCATAACCATTATCCGCTGACCCGTTGCTTCATACGCGAGATAACAGAAAAACTGCTGCCTGACCCGATGATACGTGTGAAAGCACCAACCTGTATTGACGTCGCCATGCGCCAGCGCGATGGGGAAATAATCATCCACTTCGTAAATCGCATCAGCGGCATTCCAAATACCCCCAATAATGGCGCCATCGACGAAATACCACCGGTTGGACCGATAGCAATACATATCAACATGGATAAACCACCCAAGGTAGTCACCGGAGTCTTGGAAGACAATAAAGTTGATTGGCAGTGGAACGCTGGCAAACTGTCAATTCAGGTATCAAGCGTGTATATCCATAACGCGGTGGTGGTGAAGGTATAAGAGGTGTTGGTGATTAAAATATTTTAAAGATGTATGAATGGGTAAGGTTATTGGGTTGGCAACAGCCATAGCATTTTACACATTTATTTCCAATATTATTTGAAAATAATTCCATAGCCCACAGCATCGCTCTCACCCTTATACACATTTTTTACAATATAGCTTTGACCCCATTTAGGGGTCGGATGTTTATAGCATTGAAACTAACAGAAGTTAATCGACCCCAGAGTGGGTCGGATGTAATTACCAGCAATTTTCTTTTATTAAAAGATTGTTACTGCAACCTTACATCCGACCCACTCTGGGGTCGTAATATCTATTTTGAGACTTTTTCTATAAACATCTGACCCCGCTGGGGTCATTTTGTATATAAATATTAGCATTTTATAAAAATGTGTATAAGGGTGAGGGCGTTGCCGTGGGCTATGGAATTATTAAATAAAAGGTAACAGGCAATTACAAAACCTTGCGATACCCCGATGGGACAGACACCTTCCTGGCTTCGCCACTCGGTGTCAGTCCCTGATTTATACTAAAAATTTCAAATTGAAACAATGAAATATTAGGTTTTGCAAGAGCCTGGTAAATATCCAGATATTCCTATACATTTTCTATTCATGTAAAATATTATAAACGGGGTAGTCGGTTAGCTCCTCCTGTGCTACAATTACCCCATGACATCTT
>CAZWZF010000098.1:0-9850 GCA_964638715.1 uncultured bacterium
TTAACAGTCAAGTGAAATGATAATCATAAATGTGTATAAGGGTGAGGGCAACGCCTCTGGGTCTGATTATTGGGCAGATTTTACGCCCTGTAGGGGCATAATTCCTCAATAAATAGGAATTATGCTCTTACAGAGCGTAGATTACGTGGGGGATTTCTACCCACAGCGTTGCTCTTACTCTTATACACATTTTAATTATTACAACTTAAGTGGTAGGGGAACTGTCCTCAGTTCCCGCGATGAACCGGAATAATGATGTAATAAAGCGATACAGCGACAGATTTTTTGCGGGTGTTGTAATTGCAAACCTTGATTTGTCGTTACATCCGATTCTTTTTTATAAAAATAACACTGTCGCGGGAGATGAGGACATCTCCCCTACCATTTACCGGATATTTTTCAATGAAAAAATCTGAAACATGTACCATCCATGACTTTTTCTATATATTTTTGAAAAAATGTGTATAAGGATAAGAGCGTTGCTGTGGGCTATGGAATTATTTTCAATTTACACAAAAAACATATAATTATTACTGATGAAAAGATATGTAGAATACTATGGGTCGCAGCCCGGCTCGCTTGGTAGAAAGGTATTATCATATAACTTCAAGTTCTCTTTAAAAGTTGAAGTTCTTACAATTCCACCCTATATTTTACTTTCATTATACAATCTGATAAAATCGTTTTTAATAAATCCAATGCGGTGTTCCTTAGAGGAGAATTATGGAATATTTATTTATTGGTATCATTGTTGTCGTTCCGTGGATAATGGGCTTTATTTATATTATAAAGCTGATAACTGCCGGTGATAAAAGAAAAAGAATTGCTCAGGAATTGTGGGAGTTAAGTTATACAGAAAACGACCCGGACAAGAAAAAAGCTTATCAGCAAGCGGCAAAATGCCTGTCAGATCTTAATTATGCAGCGCCCGAGGCAGGAGGAGTTACAATTAATGATGGCGATTCCAGTGAAGTAAAAATCCAAGTTCCCTATGTATCGGCTTTTGATGTATCAAGGCGTACAAAGTTGTCGGAACTGCATAATGTAGAACCAGGCGCGGCTACTTCAACACCGACTCCTCAAAATACAGAACTGTTCACCTCTATTATACCGCCAGTTCCCAATAAAAAAGAATCAGCAGCAGATCGTTTTAAATCTCTGCAAAATATCAATATACTGCTCTACCTCGGGGCATTTATGATTGTGGTCTCTGCCGGTATATTTGTAGGTTTTAACTATCAGAGTTTAACCGGCAACTTTAAAACCATTTTCCTGACAATTTTCGCTCTTATTTTTTATCTCACCGGCCTTGCTTTGTATCTTAAATCAACGAATATCAAGGAAGCTGGATTGACTTTTCTCACCATAGGATTAATATTATTCCCACTGGTTGGGTTGGCATATTATAAGTTCGTCAGTCATGGCGGTGGAAATAACATCTGGTTTATCACCTCTATAGTCACCGCGTTTTTCTATGCGTTATCGCTTAAATTAGTAAAAAACAGTTATCTTTCCTACTTTATCACCTTTGTTTCACTATCGTTGTTCGAATCATTCATATCGCTGTTTGATGTACCGATTTATTATTTTGCCTGGGGCATGGCGCTGTCATCGATTATTTTCATCCTGGTCAGCAAGGCAAATCTGAAAGATCCCGCTTTTACAAGTTCATTTAAAATGTCGGCGAATTACTTCCTTCCGATATCCCTCATCATGTCGCTATTTACCATTAAAGATGGTCTCACCGGGGTGGGAGTCAACCTTCTGCTGGCGGGAACATTCTATCTTATTTCCAATTTCCTGACACTGGAAAAATTGCAAAAAGAGTTACTATTCACCTTTACTTTTATTTTATTTCCTGTTGGCATTCTGTTAATATTGCAGGACAAAGATTTTTCTTCTTTAAGTATTGCCCTGGTTTTCGGCGTGGTCGCTTTGCTGTATTTAATTGGTTATGAAAAGCTCAAAAACCGTCTGGAAGACAAAAGGCCGATGATTTTACTTACTCTCAGCAGTTTAACGCCAGTGTTTATGTGTTTGTTGTTTAAAATAAATGATACTGGCATGATACTGACTGCTTGTTATGCCATGTTAATTAATGCCTATTGTTATTATCGTGCCCGGTTGCCATATAACATGGTGTTGTCTTTTATAGCGATGCTGTTTCTTCCAAAAATAGTATTGCTTCATTTAAATAAAGATTCAGCGGAGCTGTTTTCTTTGATTTATTTACTTCTCAGTATTGCCATTTTCAGGTTTAAAATCTTTGCGAGCAAATTAGGCCGTAATGAAGAAATAATATCCCTGGTTGCCTATATAATACCTGTTATTATTTCTGCCGGCGTGGTTTTAGATAGTCATAATTTTCTGTTAGCAGCATTATTATTCATGGGAAATGCTGCTTTCATATATTGGCTTAGTTATGTTGAAGATAAAAATATCTGCGAGTTTTTCGCCGGTGTTCTTTTTTACATTGCCATTGCAAAGTTCAGTGTGTATTTAGAATTGCAAGATATAAATGTTATGTGGGCACATTTTATCGCCGGTTTATTTCTATACGCATTATCCAGGCTGCCCGGGCGAAAATCAAAGGCTTTTGCCTATCTTGGCATGGTTGGGCCGTTAATATCTGTCTTCGATGTTGTATTCAGTCATTATGGCGCAGGTGGCATTTATCTGATGCTGGCAAATTTAGCGTTTGCCTACAGCCTCAGTTATCTTGAAGATAAGAACCTATTTGAATGTATAACTGTTATTCTGCTTTATTTAACAGGTATGGAGTTCTGTCATTTCAAGGATTTTAGTACCATTAATGTTATCTGGTTTTTAATTATTGAAGGTGCTGTTTTATTTTTATGGGGAATACTGCCAGGCAGACGGTCAAAAATATTTTCGTATGGCGGCATGATCGGCCCATTCATCGGAGCACTGTATGGCATTTCAGAACATAGCCTTGTCCCGGTATTTGCTCTTTCTGTTGCCGGGGCAATGTGCCTGAAAATGTCTTATGACGAGAATAACACCATTGCAAAATACTTCTCTTATGGCATATTTGTAATTGCATTGAACTGGCTGCTGAGTTATAATGATATCAAAGAAATGCAATACTACACGACTTCATGGGCTGTATTCTTTGGCATACTGTCATACCTGCGGCATCGGTCCGGGGATAAAGGTGGCGGGGATGCGACAGCAATATTAGGACTTGCATTTCTTACTATACCAACTTTTTACCAGTCAATTTTTTATGAGAGTAAACTTATTTACGCTCTTGCCCTCGGGTTGGAAAGTATAGCATTGATACTGGTCGCCATCGGGATAAATTATAAATTAATCCTGCGCTGGTCAATTACATTTCTCATCATTAATATTCTGTATCAATGCAGAATCCAAATTTTAGCCATACCAAAATGGTTAATAATCGGCATCGTTGGCATTATGATATTAGTTGGCGCGACCTATTTGTTGTCAAAACGGACGAAGGAAGCGGTTGAAGAAGATGGGAAGAGTGAGGAAAAATTGACAATTGACGATTGACAATGGACAATTTTACTTATGCAGTTTTGGAATTTTTTATTACTTTTATCGGACTGATCGGTCCGATACGACTGATCCGACGGATAAAGCAATATAAACACTGATTAAATAAAAATCTCAAAATGTTGTAAAACCCTTTTTAAGTGGGTATAATTGACTCAGCTTCGGCGGCTTGGCGTTTGCTCGCGTCCGGGTCGCACCGAGGAGACATCTCGGAGGAAAGGAAAATATGAATACTTCTAATCGGACATCGAAGGTGATGACCGGCGCACAAGCTTTGCTTGAGGGTTTACAGATGGAAGGCGTTGATATCGTCTTCGGTTACCCGGGCGGTCAGGCGTTGCCTATCTACGATGCATTGTATGATTCTCCCATCCGCCACATTTTAGTACGTCACGAGCAAGGCGCCGCCCACATGGCAGACGCTTACTCGCGTACCACCGGCAAGACCGGGGTGTGTATCGCCACATCCGGCCCGGGCGCTACTAATCTTGTGACTGGCATCGCCACCGCATTCATGGATTCAATCCCAATGATTGCTATTACCGGTCAAGTTCCGACCAATTCCATCGGTAAAGACGCGTTCCAGGAAGCGGATATCACCGGCATAACCATGCCGATTACCAAACACAACTACCTGGTGAAAGATGCCAACGACCTGCCGCGAATCATTCGCGAGGCGTTTTACATCGCCAGCACCGGTCGGCCCGGCCCGGTTTTAATCGACCTTCCCCGCGACGTGGCGATTGCAAAAATTACCGTTGACTGGGACAAGGTAGAGATGGACCTGCACGGATATCGTCCCACGGTTAAGGGCAACACCAAGATGATTCGCCGCGCGCTGGAAATGCTTAGCACTGCCAAACGTCCTGTTTTATATGTTGGCGGCGGTATCATTCGCGCCAACGCGGCAGAGGCGCTGACGTTATTTGCCCGCGCAATGCAGATTCCTGTTACTGCCACCCTGATGGGTAAAGGCGCGTTCCCGGAACTCGACGATTTATATATGGGCACTCCCGGCATGCACGGAACAGCCTATGCCAACCTGGCAATGGATCAGGCAGATGTAATATTCTGTATCGGCGCCAGATTTGATGACCGCGTAACCGGAAACGTGAGCAAGTTTGCTGTTAACGCGAAAATTATTCACGCCGACGTTGACCCGGCGGAAATCGGCAAAGTTAAAAATGCTGATGTTCCCATCGTTGGCGACGCGAAAGCGGTATTGGAAGAACTGTTGGATGAATTGGCTAAAAATGATACGCCAGTAGCCGATTATTCAGCATGGCGCGCTACTGTAAATGAATGGAAAGAAAAATATCCATTAATGTGGAATCTGAATTGCGACCGCACCTGCCTGCAGCGTCCGTCGCTTGAATCCTGCGGGTCAAAGCGCTGTGGTTCCACCACCTGCGCCGGCCGTCAGGGAATTCTGAAGGCGCCGATGATTATTCAGGAACTCAGCCGCATTACCGAAAATAACGCGATTGTTACTACTGACGTTGGCCAGCACCAGATGTGGGCGATGCAGTATTACCTGGTTAAAGATTCGCATCAATTCGCCTCATCCGCCGGTTTGGGTACCATGGGTTACGGTTTGCCCGCCGCCATTGGTGCGCAGTTTGGCAATCCCGACCGCGAGGTTTGGTGCATCACCGGCGACGGCAGCCTGCAGATGAATATCCAGGAGTTGGCGACGGCGTTTATCCATAAACTGCCGATTAAAATCATGCTCCTTAATAACGGCACCCTCGGCATGGTTCGCCAGTGGCAAACCATGTTTTACGAACAGCGATATTCGCAAATCGGCCTGAAGGTTGGCACCCCCGACTTCGTTAAACTGGCAGAGGCTTACGGTTGTGTAGGTATCCGTGTGGTAGACCCCGCGGGTATCCACGAGGCTATCGACCAGGCGCGGCAAATCAATGACCGTCCGGTGCTGATAGAGTTCCTTTGCGATATGGACGAAAAAGTATTCCCGATGATTCCCGCCGGGCAAAGCGTTGCGGAAATGATTATCAAGGAAAAAGAGGAGGCGTGCGATGACAAATGAAAATACCGGAATGAAACACACTATATCAGTACTGGTGGAGAATAAACCCGGGGTACTGGCGCGCACCGCTTCCCTGTTTGCGCGGCGCGGTTTCAATATCGACTCGCTGGCGGTTAGCACCACCGAAGACCCCAACGTATCCCGCATGACCATCGTGGTAATGGGTCCCGCCGACATCCTGGAACAGATAAGCAAACAGTTATATAAACTGATAGACGTCATAAAGGTACTCGACCACACCGACGACTCGGTAGTAGCCCGCGAACTGGCACTGATAAAAGTTCACGCATCTGAAAGCAGCAAACGCGCCGAGTTGATGCAGGTAGTAAGCATATTTCGCGCCAACATAGTAGACCTGTGCGAAAAAACCATCACCATAGAAGCCACCGGCAGCGCCGACAAAATAGACGCCCTCGAACGCATGCTGGAAAGTTATGGCATTAAAGAAATGGTAAGAACAGGAAAGGTAGTACTGGTTCGTGGAACTAAGACGACGTAATGGATTGGTGAAATAAATAGATAATATAAAACAGCCTTCCAGATTATTGTTTGGAAGGCTGTTTTTTGCAAAAATTTCATGAAATGTAAAAAGTTTAGTCACAGTTTGGAACTGGGCGGGAGCCCGGCAAATCAAGATTAAATCATTCAATTTAATAGATTGCTATCTGATATTTCTTACTACTACCGGATTTAGCCGGGCTCCCGCCCAGTTCCAAACTGTGACTGAATTTTATAAATGCTTATTCTTTTTCAGAATAACTAAAAATCACCGCCTTCCACAACCAAAGGTTCTGAAAGACGGTGTTTTATTTAACTTATTTTATTAACTTACTTCTTAATCACCAGTTTCGGGCTTTCCATTAGGCCGAAGGGTACTAATTGGTATTCGTTTTGCCAGCGGTCGTCGCCTACCTGGTATTGTTCGGGGCCGGTCCAGCTTGGCCATTTCTCGTTGAGGTGGAATGGGCCGTGGCTGTTGCGGCGGTGGCCTAACAGTTCTATGGTCAGGTCGGCGGTGGATTTGCCTTTCACCAGTGCGGTGATTTCTATTTCGTTGGGCTGCCATCCGATGACGCCGGCTTCGATGCCGTCTACCAGTATTCGCACGCCTACGCCGGCATATTCGGGTATGTTTACGTACAGGCGTTCACCCTTTGCCAGCGCGATGTTGATTTCTTCGGTGTAGGATATCGAGCCAGAATAGAAGGCTAATCCCTGTGGCACGCAATCACCGAGTTTCAGGGATTTTGGCGGTGCGGTTAATTCGGCGGTTGCACCGGTTACTTTCACGCCGAAATTGCCCAGCAGGTAGGCTATTTCCAAACCGCTGTTATTTTCGTCATAAATGCTTTTCAGCAGCAGTTCGTTTTTGCCTTTTTTCAGCACGGCGCCGTTGATTGGCAGGCGGCGCAGCGACTTGTCGGCCCACCAGCCGCAATCAGCATCGGCGCTGACCTGGCTGCCATTCAGGGTAATCTGGTAATTCTGCGGGTTTTCTACAGCGAAGAAAATGTCGCCGCTGGGCAGATAATCGGCGTCAAACTCATAAGAGAGTTCCAGTTCCAATGATTTCGGGCTTTTGTTTTTCACCCGCGCCCATGGCTGCACCATGCTGCCGCCGCGATGCTGGATTCCCAGGGCATCGCGTACCGCGCGGTCTAATTTCAGCACTTCAAGTTCTGAATGCCACTCGCAGCCGTTAATGCGGTATTTCGCTTTATCCAGCACCAGCACATTTGACTCGTCCAGCCGGAAATGCCAGCTTTTATTATCAATAACGTCTTCTTTTACCACTGCCAGTTTTTTTAATTGGACAGCGTCGATTGCGGTTGCCTTTTTTGGGCAGATCAGCATGATGCTGCCAAGTGCCGGCAGCGGAGTTCTGACCACCCACTGATCGCCTTTCTTAGTGGCGTCGGCAAGGGCAGTCTCGCCGGTTTCGGCATTCATTAACAACGGTTGGCCAGCACAGCCGGCGAAGGCGGTGATGGTTACTTCGTCATATCCAAGTTTGCGGTCGCGCGCCATAGCCTCGCTCATGATATTTTCAATAATTCCCGGGGTCAGGTCGTGGCCGGTATTCACCACAAACAGGTATTCCGCTTCTTCATCCTCGCGCAGCATGTATAATGCCGAGGTTATCAACTCGCTGGTGTTAACGCTGACGCGGCGGTATGACTCCAGCGCACCGGATAATTCTTCACCAACA
This sequence comes from uncultured bacterium, assembly GCA_964638715.1. GTDB lineage: Bacteria > Armatimonadota > Hebobacteria > CAIYQO01 > CAIYQO01 > JBAXQQ01. The sequence goes on from CAZWZF010000098.1 coordinate 7,800, forward strand.
TGTGAAGTTTTTACACATTTGGCGGCGAAATCTTGCACTTCATGGGTGATAACCGCATCAATTGCTCCGGCTGCGTCACCGGCAAAGATGACCTTTCCGCCGGCTTTGCTGAATTTCTTCAGCAGTTCAAATGTGCTGTGGCGTATGGTAATCATTGGCGGCAGCACCACAACTTTATAGACAGCTTTGCCAATTATCAAGGTTGTGCCTTCCCGGGTCTTTTTAATTTTCGCGTGACGCGATATGATCTCTTCATTGCCAAAGTCAAAATCGAGTTGATTTGAATAAAGGGTGTCGGTGAGTGCGATGAACTGGTTGTTCAGTTTATCTTTTCCCGGGTCGCTATGCCAGCCGACTTTCACCTTTGTCCACATGCTTTCTACCGGGTGAATCACCAGAATATCGCGCACTTCCTGGCCCCGGGTGGTGACGGCGCCAATGCGGGCAAAGTAATCCTCTACCTTTGCGTAGTACCGGCACCAGGGTGACTGGTACGATATTGACGCCGGGTAGTCGCGTTTTGCCTGCCCTTTCATGGTGTAATATGCCAGATGCTGGCAGCGCAGGTTGATGCCCAGGGCAGCCTGCCAATCACCGAGTGCTTTATGTCCAAGGAACGGGAAATCCCAACCGGTGCAGCCATAGGTTTCGGTCAAACGCCATTTCGCGCCGAACTGGTGAGCCGCGGATGAAACCTGTTTCGCGACGTTATAAATGCGCCAGTGTTCGGTAAGCAGGTCCATGCCGGGTGCCTGCATATATTCGTAAAACCGCATGGCGTCGCCGACCACGTGAGTCTGTGATGACAGGGTATCTTCTTCCAGCACGTGGCCGGTGAACTTCATGTTGTTTTTCTCTGCCCATTCAAAAATCTGGCGGGCGAAAGCATCTACGAATAAAAACGTGGTGCAATCAAGGAAATTGTATCTTACTTTTGAAATAGTTGCGTTATCGACATCGTAGAAAAGTTCCATCAAGTGGGGCAGCAGGTCATAGTGGTAGCGTTTTTTGAATATCTTCGGCAATTTCTCTGTCCACGGATGGCTGTTTTCATTTTGATGGCCGTAATTTGGTTCATCGGTGAAGATGCCGGGGACGACATTACCGAGGAATTTTTTGCATTTTTCAGTATATTTCTGGTGGGTAATTTTTATAAATTCCTGTACTGCTTCATGGTTCATGGTGTCAAGATATGTTCCATTGTTAAACCATGCGCTGGTGTCGTCGATTTCTACGACAAATTTTACAACAGAATATCCGGCTGGCAAGGTAATATGCGCGCCGTGTGATACCGCTTTCACGTCGGTGGCATTGCTGCCGTCAATGCGGGCAGTGAATACACCCATCACTTGGCCTTCCCAGTTAAATTCTGCCGCGCTATCATATTTATACATTGATAAATGGCGCATGCGGAATTTCGGGTTTTTGGTTACTAATGCACCTGCCGCACCGCTGGGCCAGCGGTCTTCGTCGTACAGCCATGCTTCCATGTTCAGCTTTTTCGCCTCGTCAATACAGGCGTTAATGCACTCAAACCACTCGTCAGACAGGTACGCGGTGTCTAACCCAACGCGGGAATGCATGAAAAAGCCGCCCAGACCCATCTGATGCATCACACGAATCTGCCGCCGCAATTCTTCCGGTTCCAACTTGCCATTCCATGCCCAGAAAGGTTTCCCGCGATATTGTGAACCTGGTTTTGCAAACTCTTCTAAAAATGATAATGTCATTACAAAGCCCCCATAGTTAATTATTTTACTAAAGGTATTTTACCATTATTCATTGATTACCTGCTAAATAATTGAGATTTATTTTTTGGGGTTACACAGAGATACACAGAGGAGACACTTTAATTAAAAATTAAAAATTAAAAATTAAAAGTGGTAGATGTGGATTTGATTCATACTTATTTGTATTATCAAATTAACATACAAATAGAACAGTAAAAACTCGCTGATAATTTTTAATTTTTCAGGCTTTTGCAAAACCATGCTATATATATAATCAACCCAACCACCCCCTACCCCCTCCTTGTCAAGGAGGGGAGTTAT
>CAZWZF010000099.1:0-8520 GCA_964638715.1 uncultured bacterium
ATTAATGAGCAAACTTGGAATAGATATCACGTAATTATGCGGGGTTAGGGCTTAATAAATGATAGTCACTGTGTGGAACAGGATCGCAGCCCGGCTATCCCCGGGAACGCCAATCTCCTGATTGGCAAGTGGTAAAAATGGTAGATTCCAGAAAATTCGCCGGGCTCTCGCCCTGTTCCAAACAGTGACTTCATTTATTAGATATCTTTCTTTTTATGAAAAAATTGTCAATTGTCCATCGTCAATTGTCAATTGTCGTCTCGCCGCCCGACTTTTTCACCAGCCTTGCCGCCAGCCTGGTATATCTTTCCTGTTTACGGGTGTTGTTTACTGCCAGGTGCATGGCGCGGCGGTTGCCTATTATTACTGCCATTTTTTTTGCCCGCGTCAGCGCGGTGTATAACAGGTTTCGCTGCAGCATAATGTAGTGCTGGGTGTGCATGCCGAGAACCACGGCGGGGTATTCGCTTCCCTGGGACTTGTGGACGGTAAGCGCGTAGGCGAGTGACATGTCGTCGGTTTCGTCAAAGCCAAAAACAACTTCTTTATCGGGGAACTCTACCACGAACTCTTTTTCTTCAAAATCGATATTGCGGATATAGCCGATGTCGCCGTTGAAAACCTCTTTTTCGTAATTATTGCTGGTTTGTATCACCCGGTCGCCGTTGCGGTAGGTGCGCTGACCGCGAGTGAACTCGCTGACCCCCGGCGTTTTCGGGTTCAGTGCGGTTTGCAGCATTTCATTCAGGTTCTGCGCGCCCATTGCGCCTTTTTGCATGGGAATTAGCACCTGGATATCTTCGCGGTTGAATTTAAGCTGCGGCAGACTGCGCGCCACCACATCCACAATTTTCTTTGCCGCTTCCTGCGGGTCTTCCTGATTAATGAACAGGCAATCGCTTTGCTGCCATTCCTTCGTTGATGACAGGTGGGGCATTTCGCCGTGATTTATGCGGTGGGCATTTGCAATGATATGGCTTGCCGCCGCCTGGCGGAACACCTCGGTCAGGCGTACCACCGGTATCACCCCGCTGTTAATCAGATCACCCAGCACATTTCCCGCTCCTACCGACGGCAACTGGTCGGCATCGCCCACCAGAATCAGTTGAGAATCAGGACGCAGTGCGCGCACCAGTGAATACATCAGGTTCAGGTCAACCATGCTTACCTCGTCAACTATCAGCACATTGTTGTCGAGTGGCAGGTCCGGCCCGCGTTTAAATTTAAAGGTGTTCTTATCTACTTCCAATAGCCGGTGAATTGTAATTGCTCCCTGTCCTGTTACCTCTGACAGCCTTTTTGCCGCCCGTCCGGTGGGGCTTGCCAGCGATACTGTGCGCTTGCAGCTTAGCAATGCCTGCAAAATAGCGCGGGTGGTGGTGGTTTTTCCGGTGCCGGGTCCGCCGGTGAGTATCAGCACCCGGCTATGCAATGATTCGAGAACGGCGCGGATTTGTTCGCTTGCCAGGGTAACATCCATCGTTTTACACAATTCATCGACAAATTTCTGCGGGTCATCCGGCAGCCAGTTTCCCTTTATCTCTTCAGCCATCATATCTGATAATTGTGTTGCCAGGGTGTTCTCTAAGATATAGGTAACCTTTCGGTAAATCGGGGTGTCGCTGCCATCCTTATCAAGTATCAGCAAACCGCGCTGCACCATCCGGTTAACTGCGTCGCTGACCGCATCCGGCGACGGCGCGTCTTCCAGTATTGCCTGTGGGTTTTTCTCGTCAACTCTTAGCAGTTCCGTGGTGGTTCTCACCAATTCTTCAGATGGCAGGTAGCAATTTCCGTTTTCCTCTGCCTGCTGCAAGGCAAAAAATACCCCGGCTTCCACTCGGGCGTTGGCATTCATCTTCATCCCTATCTGGCGGGCGATGCGGTCGGATATTTTAAAACCGATTCCCCAGATATCATAGGATAACTGGTAGGGATTTTCTGTTACCTGCTCGATGGCAGAGTCGCCGTATTGGCGGTATATCTTTGCCGCGTAAGCCGCACTGATGCCATGTCCCTGCAGGTATAGCATGATATGCCGCACCGCGCGCTGTTCATCCCAGCCCTTTATTATCTGTTCCAGCTTTTTCTTGCCTATTCCCGGTATTTCCATCAATCGCACCGGGCTTTTATCCAGTATATCAATGGTTTCTTCACCGAACGCCCGTACCAATATCTTTGCCATCTTCGCGCCGACACCCTTGATAACTCCACTGGCGAGATAACGCTCAATCGCCTGCGGGGTTGCCGGTTTTTGAATCATATAGCGTTCCGCGCGGAACTGTTTTCCATATTGCTTGTGGGTATCCCATTTGCCCCAGAACTGAATATATTCGCCAATGGGCGGCGATAAAAAAGTGCAAAGGACAGTCAGGGGAATAGAACCTTCGGTGCGCACGCGGCAAATGGTGAAACCGCTCTCCTCGCTATGAAAAGTCACCGTTTCCAGCGTGCCTTCAATGCAATCAAGAGTGTCATTCTGTTCATTATTAGGAAAATCAAAAGATAAATTGCTCATGCTTTTTGTTTAAATATTTTACCATAAGCAGATGTATACCGCCAGAGGAAGCGAAAATAAAGTGAGCGGATTTTTGTTTTATTTCACATCGATTAATAGTCAGTTAGCAACCAAATCCGAACAAACAAGGTCATAATGGAGTTTACTTTCATTGCAATATTTTTAGTCACTGAAAACTAAAACTGAAAACTGAAAACTAAACACTTGTCAACGGATATTCTTCATGTTTAATCTCATGTAAATACGGAAAAATATGCTACAATAACTTTATCAAAATACCGGAGGCTATTCATGTTAAAAAAATATATTGCAGTTGTCATGCTGTTAATCTTTACATTGGCGGTGTTTGCCGCCGACTGGCCGCAATTTCGCGGACTGAACCGCACGGGAATATCTACTGAAGCTGGAATTAATAAGCAATGGAACACGAAAAAGCCGAAATTACTGTGGAAGATGCCCCTTACCGATAATGGTTACGGCGGCCCGGCAGTGGCAAATAATGTGCTGTATATCGTTGATCATAAAGACCCGAATGATGTAATACGCGCTATTAACGCGACCACCGGCAAAAAGGTGTGGGATTATGCGTATAACGACGGCAGCCACGACAATTATGGCTTCACCCGCGCCACCCCGACTGTTGATGGGACAAATGTATACACCATCAGCAAAATGGGCAAGCTTTTTTCCATAAAAATTGCTGATGGCAAATTAAACTGGTGGACAGATCTGGTATCAATTTATAAAGGCAAAATTCCTGGTTGGGAATATGCTTTTTCGCCATGTGTTGATGGCAATAAAATCATCGTATCACCAGGCGCAGCGGGCAGCCATACCATCGCTTTGGAAAAATCAAACGCCAAGTTATTATGGCGGACAAATGCAGCATACCTGACTGGCTACGCCACCGCGGTTCCTGCGATGATTAACGGTACCAGCCAATATGTAGTCTTCGCCGGCGATGCCTTATTGGGTATATCATCGGTAGACGGTAAACTTATCTGGAAATTTCCATGGAAAACCGGGTGCGATGTCAACGCCGCTTCTCCGCTGATAATCAGTGATAACCGCATATTCATCACCAGCGGTTACGGCCACGGATGCGCAATGGTAGAGGTAAACGGCAGCAGCGCCAAGGCAGTATGGGAAAACAAATCGATGCAGGCCCACTTCTCATCGCCGGTATATTATAAGGGTTTCATATTTGGCGATACCGACCCGGGCAAATTAATCTGCCTCGACCCCGCCACCGGAAAAACCCTGTGGAGCAAAGACGGCTTTGAGAAAGGCGGCCTGATAGCGATAGACAACACCCTGATATGCGCCGTTGGCAACATCGGCGACGTGGTAATGGTAGACGCCAACGGCACATCATACAAAGAATTGGGCAGATTCAGCCCCCTTGGAAACGGTCAGATGTGGACCGCCCCTATAGTCGCCAACGGCAAATTGTATGTACGAAACTGCAGCACCCTGGGATGTTTCGACTTAAAGTAAAAACTAAAGTACAACAGGCGGCGCGCCTGTAAAAAATTACAGAGCAGATTTATTTGCCTGCTCCGTAAGTATATCAAGCATGAAATTGATGATTATTCAGGGACTGACACCGAGTGGCGAAGCCGCGAAGGTGTCTGTCCCACTATGTTACTACAAGGTTTTACAAGAGCCTGATTAGTTTGTTTCACGAATACAAGTGCAGCAGTCGATACGTCCAATTTATCAGTATTGCAGCCAACAGCACCCATTGCAGGTAATATCTCAACATAAATTTTATCACTTTGTTATATATACCAGGGAAGAGGTAGAAAATCATCAGCAAAAATAATAGCGGTGAAAAGATATTATAGTTGATTGCCTGTTGAAATTTTAATTGGCCAATTGATAGAAATGCCCGGGTCATCCCGCATCCGGGACATGGCAATTTTGTTATTAATCTAAACGGGCACAGCACCACTTTATCTAACATGGCGACGATATTAATCTGAAAAATATAATATAACATCCCGGATAAACAAATGCCACTTAACAGCAAGATAATTACTATCCGCGTCAAGTGGCTTTTCTGAAAGAATTTCGAGAAGTTTTTAATCACACAATTTGTTCAGTTCATTCTGGTGAATTAAATCTATAATAAAGCTGCCGCCGAAAATTGAACCGAGAAGGCTGACTAACGGCAAATTTTCGAATGTTACTTTGCCTTGATTTCGCTGAATTTCCAAAATAATGGTTCCCATACAGTATTGATAATAAACGGTGTAAATACCACAGGTAATGATGGAAAAGAGTAAAAATTTCCCAAAATCAAACTCTTCACGACCTACTAATCTATTACAAGCCATCATTTCGTTGTATTGTAAAAACAAATCATAAATACCACAGGTGATGATGGTATAAACGATGACCATACCAATATCTCTCTTATACTGGCTGTATTGGCCGAATGACGGTGTTGGCTGATTGGGGTACATATTCTAAACTCCTTCATAACTTGAATAATTCAAGTTAAATACTTTTTCATTATACTAAAATATTACAATCAGGTATAGTTTTTTTTAATAGATTTTTAATCGCTTACCTTTCGGGTACAGGCACGAATACTGTGTTTGCTGGTGATTGAAAGTATGCTGATAATTGCAGTATTCAAGCTCAGTACTGAGTTTATCGAAGTGCAGTCTCCTTATCCTGCAATTCTTCTTATTAATCACCTTTACTAACTTTCGACAATTTGCCATTTGCCATTTGCAATTTTTCTCTCTTCACTCCGGTACTGCCAGTCTGGCGATGAAGGCCAGGAAATCTCCTAATTGGCGGTGGGGGCAATTTTCTGCCGTATTTAATGCTTCTTCCCGCAGTTTTTTGCGCAATGCTTTTGCTTTTTTGAATGCACCGGATTCATCATATAGCTCTCTTGCCAATGTAACTGCTTTTACAGGGTCTTCTTCGTTTTTAATCAGGTCCATTTTACTTCTGGCGTGTTCATTTTCCAGTGCGAACGCGGTTAAAATTGTCGGTTTGGAAATCTGCAATTCGCGTGCCAGGGCAGTGGTGTTTTTCATATCCTGCCATTCGCTCATATCATCGTGCAGTTGAAATGCCTCGCCCAGGTACAGGCAGAAACGGTGCAGACATTCCATGGGAAGGTCTGCTGTCGCTGCCCTGGCGCCGGTATAAACCGCCGCGAAAAATGCTGGTGAACTTTTGCCAGCATATATTTTCAAGACTTCTCCGGGCAGCAGGTTTGATGATGTTCCCGCTAATTCCGCGCCTTGCCCGCGGCACAGGCTGAGATGAGCCTTAGTTAACTCTGCCAGGATATCAGTCACGCAATCCGCACCCAGAGTGCCTCGGCATTGGATTATTAAATTATAACCGTACCCGATAAGATAATCGCCGATATTCACCGCCGGGCCGACACCAAATAGGTTATGCAGCGTCTGGTTCTTTCCGCGTTTGATATCACCGTCTTCAATATCGTCATGTATTAATGATGCTTTGTGGAGTATTTCAATAGCAATTGCCAGCTTTTTAACTGCTGTCGGGATAGTTATTTCAGGATTCAGCGCCTTTTCCTCGAATTGCATGGTGGCGTATGCCGCTATGGTGATGAACGGACGCAATCTTTTTCCGTCCTGCAGCACCCACTTTACCCCTTCATTAACGGTGAAATTTTCCGTTGCATTAATGTCCGGCAATAACTGCGAGAACTCTTCGGTTGTAAAAATGCTATGGGTTCTTCTCAGCAATGGCAGATAGGTTAGCGAAGGCGCACCTTCATCATCATTATATTTGGTTAAAAGTGTGTTTAATTCGTCTATATCTATGGTGGTGTTGATGCAGCCGTCATTCAGCAGCGGGACAGCGATATTTGGTATGCCGGTTTCGCGGATTCGCTGGTGTGATTTTTCCAGGGAATCAAGGCAGGCAGTGCCAAAGACGGCATCGGCTTCTCCGCTCATTATCTTCATTAATACCGCAGAAGTGCCTTCGGCGATGACCACCTGGTAACCAAGCGCCATAGCCTGTGCCCGCAGCGCGGAGATGTCGCAACTGCCACAGCCGCCGCAATTCAATCCTTCGCTGTCATAGGTGCCGATGCAAACCGAAGAGTTGCGCAAACAATGGGGAAGCAATAAAACACGGCGATCGAATGGTATGCGGACGAACGCGTCGTGCCAGAACGCATTATGAAGTGCCACCATGGTGAACCCGGTGAATTCACTTGATAGCTGCAACTTTTTCAGGATTGCTTCCGACATGTCAGCCAATTCATCAAAAGACAGCGGGGACGCGTCTTTTCGCGCTGATAATTCTTCCTTTGCTATCCGTCGAATTAATTCGCGGGTGAAAGGGTCAGCGGGGACAGATTTTATAGTTTCTTGTTCAATTTCCATAATTTATGTCTTATTATACAAAACAGCGCGTATAAAAGGCGCATTTTTATCGGCTATTTTTCATGTTTTATAGCTTCGCCGGCTAAATATAAAGAACCTGACACGCAAATTACCCCATTTGTTGCGATTTTTTTCGCGATTTTTATAGCTTCCGGGTAAGTTTGCGCTATTTCCGCTGAAAAACCACCTTTCGCAGCCTCTTCCTGCAGTAATTGCGGGTTCATAGCGCGTGGATTATCGGCAGCGGTGAAGATGATATTTTTCGCGACCGCACAATACTGTGCAATCATATTTTTCCATTCTTTTTCCCGCGCGAATCCAAGGATGAATACCAGTTCTTTATCATTATATATATGCAGCAGATATTCTATCAGTAAAGATGTCGACAGCGGTTCGTGGGCACCATCGACTATAACTATTGGGTCATCGTTGATTTGCTGCAGTCTGCCCGGCCAAGTTGTTGCTGCCAGTCCGTATCCCACCGACCCGGATGTGAATCGCCAACCTTTCTGGCGCAGCCGATCAATTATCCCGATTGCTACCGCCGCGTTTACCCGTTGGTGGTTTCCCTTTAACGAAAGGTTTAAATGATTATAGTCGGCAATGGGAGTGGATATTTGCAGGTTATTATCTTCAACGGTAATAACAATATCTTTTCCAACCAGCCATAATTCGGCGTTCTTCTCCGATACTTTATTAACAATTACTGTTAACGCATTGTCTGGTTGGGGTGCGCACACTAACGGAATGTCATTCTTTATAATACCGGCTTTTTCACCAGCTATCTTATCAATGCTGTTGCCCAACTCATCAGTGTGGTCAAGTGCCAGGGTGGTGATGGCGGTCACAATCGGATTGCAGATATTGGTAGAGTCCAACCTGCCGCCCATACCGGTCTCTAAAATGCCGACATCTATGTTATATTTTGCGAAATGAATAAATGCCATCAGCGTGAGCGATTCAAAATATGTAGGCTTATCCTGCATATTCTGGCAGGCATCCTTAACACCAGTCGCCGCACTGGCAAACTCATCATCGCTTATCTCTTTAGCGTTAACGCGAATTCGTTCGTTTATATATATAAGGTGTGGCGATGTAAAAAGTCCGGTGGTATAGTCAGATTCGCGCAGGATGGATTCGATCATTGCCGCTGTGGAACCTTTGCCTTTGGTGCCTGCGATATGAATGTAGGGAATTTTCAGATGTGGGTTGTCAAGAAGGCTTGCGGCATCGGTCATACGCTGCAAATTCAGATATCTTGACACTTCTTTTTGTGCTGGCGTGCGTTCGTAATTGATTAAACTGTTCAGCCAATCGATTGATTGCGGGTAATTCATGAGCATATTTTCGTCTTTAATGATGCGCAAGTCAATAAAATACAACAGAAAACAGCAATTTTATTAAGATTTTTTAATATTTGATAAAAGAATTTTAAAGGCAATAAACAGCACATATAGTGCTGCATAGCATAATATCGGCTGTATCTATGGTCTGTTGAGTAGTAAATCAGCCACATTACAGCCAATATGTGGATAACTATTGAAAATTAATATCAAAAACCTGTTGACAATGGTATTTGATGATAGTATACTTCGCCTCGTTGCCCGGAAC
>CAZWZF010000100.1:0-8518 GCA_964638715.1 uncultured bacterium
TTCTATATAGAATATTCCTGCGGTCTTCATCAGTGATATCAGCGCCGAGGATGGTGCCTATGCAGTATGGCTGGTTAAACCAGGGGAAGTCGGTGCCGTAGATGATTTTTTCTGATGTTACTGTTTTCATCATTGTTTCTATTGCCCCGCGTATCTGTGATGCAGCAGTTAATTCCAGGTAGCAGTTGGGGAAATTTGCACCGAGTTCAGCGGCGATGTCCCAATCGTCAAACAACGAATGTCCCAGCATCGTTTTTGCGTCGGGGTATTTTTCCAGCACTTTTCTCACCGGTTCGTACCCATTATATGGACAGCCTTTCCAGGTATGCAGCAGGACGGGAAGTTTTCTATCGTTTGCCATCTCCCACACCGGCTGATAACGCGGGTCATCCACGCTGATGCGGTGATAGCCGGACAACATTTTAAAACCGACAAATACATCCGGGTAGCTGTCATATTCAGCAAGGTCTTTTTCTATAACTTCCGGGTAATTCGGGTTTATCGCCATATAGGCGCGTAAAATCTCTGGCAGTTGCTGCACCGAAGCGATATTTGCGGCGTTTCCAATATCAGGCGAGTGCAGGCTGTGGTGATGGCAAATAACCAGTCGTTTAACACCCGATTGCAACAGCAGCTTTTTGGCAATATCAAATTGAGATGCCGGCATGCTGATGCCGCTGAATGAACCCCAGTGTCCATGCATGTCATAAATAGGGCAGTCATCAAGAGTTCGGCTGGTTTTAAATCGTTCCCATAAAGTTGATTTTATGCTCATTTGCCTGCCGCCTTTTTAATCAATTTCATCAGATTTCCCGCTGCGATTTTTGCTTTATCCATATCAGAAATTTCTGCGTGCAGCACATCCAGCACCGCAGCGTGGGGTGAATGGATGGGGAAACCGCTGCCGAATATCACACGATCAGCTCCCAGTGTTTTCACCGCCGTTTCCAATCCGCCAGCCAGCAGCGACACCAGGCTTGATTCCAGGTAAACATTCGGATAATTTTCAACCAACGGCCAACTCTGGCGGTCTTGTCCCCATAACCCCAGGTCGCAAAGCACAACAGTTAGTTTAGGATATTCTTTCATCAGGCTGTAAATGATCGGCCATTCCATGGGGTATAAAAATGACATCAGCAATGGTATACCGCGTTCGCTGACATCATCAAGAAAACTGCCAAATGTTGCGCGGGATAGCTGGAACCGCTGGTGATCCGGAAAAGCGCGTAAAGCGACAATCTTGTCATCTGCCATGCGGTCAAGGAAATCGGCAGTCATCACATTCGCGTCGGTCAGCGGTGGTAATATGGTCCAGCACCCGAAAGCGCGGTCATCACCGGCAATGGCATCGCTTATCATGGCGTTTCCGGCATCCGCCCCGCATTCGCGCTGAGCAATATGCCACACCACTCCGCGGGTAATACCAGTACCATCCAATTCCTGAAATAGTTCCGCAACGGAAGATACCGCGCCAAACTGGCGGATGGAAGGACGCCCTATTTGCAGATTAACATCAAAAAATTCCATACTGTTTCCTTTTTTGCCTTAACCTTGAAAAATATCTATAACACCACACTCGCAGCTTCGCGAATCTTGCTGATTAATTTCTTTATTTCACCTTGCCGCATATCTGGCTTCAGGTTAATCATTACCGTGCGGCTGAGAATATCAAGGGAACGTGGGAGCATATCTTTGCTGTATGTCATGCGGCAATCTTTGTTTTGCGGCATCAGGAACGGATCCATGGCGGGATGATGGGCGCCATGATGCTCCAGAATCGGGTCCCATTCATTATAGGTGTGGCGGCCAGTATTGCCGGCAACGCCGCCGCCAACCCGGGTGGCAAAATCCTGTGCCTGGATAGCGCTGGAAAAACTGAACATGACGTTAGTGGCGCACTCGCCATCCGGGCTGTTCATGGGTGTTGCCCATAGTTTGGTATCAGCTACCCCGATCAATATCTGCGCTTTAATCTTTCGTAATTTTCGCAATAAAGCGTCAATCTGGTCAAGCTGGACGTTCATCAGTGCTCCATCAAACTCGCTGGCTCGGGAACCAACTGCCGCGAATTGCTGGAAATCTTCCTGGCGACCGGTCCAGTAGAAACAACAACTATCCACCATACATTCAGCACGTTTGGCGGCTATATCGTCGCGCATTGTCACCGCACCACCTTCGCCGCAGGTCATATTTTTAAAGAAATTAAAGCTGAATGCGCCGGCATTACCGATGCCGCCAACCATTTTTCCGTTATATGACCCGCCGGCACACTGGCAGGCGTCTTCCACCACCAGCAGATTTTTCTGTTCCGCGATGCGCATAATGGCGTCCATATCACACACAGCACCCCACATGTGTACCGGGATGACCGCCCGGGTTCGCGGGCCTATCGCGTCATCCAACGCTATCGGGTCCAGCATGATAGAGTCGTCAACATCAACGATAACTGGAATTGCCCCTACTCCCAGCACCGCCAGCGCGGTTGCCATGTAAGTGTGCGCAGGTACAATAACTTCGTCGCCAGGCCCAATGCCATATCCCGCCAGTGCTGCCATCAACGCCGTTGAACCGCTGGAGGTAAGGAGCACATGCGGCGATCCCAATTTGCGGGCAAAACGCTGCTCAAACCGTATACATTCGCTGCCTTCACGGTAACGAAACAATTGCCCGGACATTGCCACCCGGGCAAACGCCTCAATCTCTTTCTTTCCAAATCGCAACATGGCGGATACTCCCCTTTTCACCTCTATTATTTCTAATGTGGGATTTGCCCACAACCCATAATTATTCACCGCAAAAGATCGCAAAAGAAGAATTTATTAAAACTCTTTGTGTTCTTTGTGTTCCTTTGCGGTGAATAATTGCCCATTACATTAATTTACAAATAACTTGTTTTATTTTAACGTTCTTTGGGCTTTAGGTACTAAACATCTTATAACTAATCACGTCTAATTACAACAATTTTGTATTTATGAAAATTGCTATTTATTGATAATTATTGCTATTTATCTTCTATAATGACGTATCAACAAGTAACAATATGTGCTATGATATTTCCAGATGGATAATAATTTCTTTTCTGATTCAATATTGCAGTTAATGTCGCAGCCTGACCGCTGGGCAATGGTTAGTTCGTGGTTTACACCTGATATCAGCCATGCCGTGCAGCCGCGCCATACCGCCTGGATGGCTGATAATTCCCACTCCCATCCGCACCGCGAGTTTTTAATGACGCTGGATGGCGGCGGGTGGCAGGGATATCACGGCAAAGTTTACCCGCGCCGCCCGGGAAGCATCTTTTTCTTTGACGCATTTGAATCGCATGATTTCTTTGCGCCAGACTGGACGCCGGACGAAGACCAGTTATGGATAAGCCTGCTGCCCCAGCATATTGCCATCTGCATGTATTCTTTTCGCGATGGCAAGATTGATACCCGCCGGGAATGCCGACGCATTTTCACATCTGACGAGTTAGGATTGAGCGAAAGCGCGCTGTTAATGCTGAAACCAGGCATTGCAATATCATCCGCAGGTTTGTTGCGTTTGCACCTGTCTTCTTTTATCGGCTTGCTGCTGAGCGCCATCATTCATACCGGCTACATGGCAAATGCGAACCGTGATGAAACTGAGGGTTTGCAGCGCCGCACAGTGCAGGCTATCCAGCATCATATCGAGGCAACTGCTGGCAACGGCGTCACCCTGGACAGTCTGGCGCAACTCACCGGCTACAGCAAGTTTCATTTCATGCGCCTGTTCAAGCAACACACCGGATTGTCTATCCATACCTACATAGACCAATGCCGTCACCAGCGTATAAAGGAAATGCGTGTTGCTGGCAGCAGTCAAAAAGAAATTTCCTATACCTTGGGATTTTCCTGTCCGGCCGCATTTTGCCACTGGCAAAAACAATCTTATAGCAAAATAAAATAGATTTTTACAACAAATATTGATTTTTACAGCATAAAATAATATAATGTATGAAAGATAATTAAGGTTAACAGTAAAACTGTAAATTATTATCTTATTTTGGAGGTTAAAACATGTCAACAGACAAAAATCGTCGTGGTTTTACGCTAATCGAGTTGTTAGTCGTAATTGCCATTATCGCCATTTTAGCTGCGATTCTCTTCCCGGTGTTTGCCCGGGCACGAGAAAAAGCGCGTCAGACTACCTGTACCAGCAATCAGCGGCAAATAGCTGCTTCATTGCAGATGTATTCCCAGGATCATGAAGAAACATTGCCTGATACCAGTACTATCTGGTCCAATATCAGTGTTGATCCCAATGTGCTGGTATGTCCGACATTGGGGAAGAATACTCCTAATGGTTACGGATACAGCAAACGCGTGGGCAGCCTTTCCATTGGTACTTTCAATGATCCAACCCAGATTATTTTGATCGCAGACGCCACGACAGGATTAGCGGGCAATGTGCTGACAAAGCCAACACAGATTGACAAACGCCACAGCGGCAGTGCGATTTGAGCGTATGCGGACGGTCATGTCGGACCCGAAAAAGAGCCGCTGCTTTTCCCATATCCATCAGTTCCAATTACCACCGGTCTGGCTTTCTGGCTGACTGCTGATTCTATCACTGGTATGTCTAATGTCACAAGTTGGAAAGATTCTGTTTCCGGCAGTTCATTAACCGCAAACTATGGTGCTGGTACAGTCAAGTATCTTCGCAGCGGAATGAATGGCAATCCTGCAGTTTCCATTGTTGATACTCCATCTTATTCATATCTTACTACATCAGATTTATCCAGTAAGTTTAGCGGAGCAACAGGTGGTTCAGCATTTATCGTATTCAATTCCGTATCAACCGTAAGCAGTCAGATTGAACCATTTTGGGCAAGTGGACGCAGCGATACATTTACCTCGTTTGGCGGTTCCGGTTATTCTGGATGTTTCTTAAGCAACCGTATTGAAAATAAATATTCTGGAATGCCAATTAACGGTTCAGGACCATCACGGGTTGCATATACTGCCACCACCACATCCGGTGCAGGTTCATATAATGTTTACCTTAATGGTACGAGCGTTGCATCTTTAGACTATAGCGCAAGCAACAGTAATACTTGGAGAGCACCCACTACTTGTCGTGTAGGTGCAAATGGTGTAAATGGCGGTCTTAATGGATATATCAGCGAAATAATTCTGTTCAACCGTGTAGTAACTCCCGCCGAATTAGCAACAATTGATGCATACCAGAAAGATAAATGGGGAATGTAACCCCCTAAAATAATCCTTATTCACGACTGTCGGCTTAATTGCCAACAGTCGTTTTTTTTGTATAGACAGGATTGATATCGAGTAGAAATTAAAGATGGTTCACTGGTAGGGGAGATGTCCTCATCTCCCGCGACAGGGTTTGTAATATAAAAACAAAGCGGTTGTAACGACAAAACAAGGTTCACATTTATAACACCACTCAAATGTTCCGTCGCTATTTCGCTTATTTATATCATTATACCGGTTCATCGCGGGAGCTGAGGACAGCTCCCCTACCGTTTGCTTACAATCCTGTGACTGACAACCACTACCGGGGCAGGCTGGAAGCCTGCGGTCCAATACTTTACTGCACTATAACCTTCACCCCGCTAATTGTCACTTCGGCCTTGCTGGTGGTGGTCAGGCGTATTGGCACTATTCGCCATCCGTTACCGTCGCGGTATGGGCCGGTTACGCCATCGGTTTTCCAGCTCAGATATTTTGTCATAGCTGCTGCCAGGTTTAATAAGGATGACTTTTCCTTTGCCCAGGGTTGCGGCCATCGGTGGTAGCAAATCCGCTGATATGCAGCAATGGACGCGCCTTTTGACGCGACAGCCAGCACCCGCAACGGCTTTTCATAACGCAGCATCGGCCAGGTGGCGGCGGCAGGCAGTCCGGCAGTAATAACAACCGGCCCAGGAAGATCATCCAACCGCGGCCCTGCCGCAACAGCACTGGTCATATTAAAAGAGAAAATAATGGTTAAAAGCAAATATAAAAATTTCATAACAACCCCCTGATGTGTAATCCGGTTAACGTTTATGATAATTTTTAGTGGTGATGTTGTCAATGAAAAAGTGGGTGATTTTTTCACATCGATTAATAGGATAAATCAGGATAATAATCTTTACAATCCTGTAAATCGATGCAAAAAAAAATCACACCCAGTCATCCGGCGGAAACGCGAACTCGATAATGTCTAACTGCCGATGCGCTTGCTGGCGGGCTAAGTTTGCGATATGAGTTAGTAGTTCTTCAGAGATTTCAGCATTTGGAAACGACGGGCAATAGTGGAATATCGCTTTCCAGATGGTTGCAGCGTATGTTTCACCAGCACGGTTAGTGTCTACCGAGCCGGGGTGCGGCAAAGCGGGAAAGAAGAATTGTTTGCCGCGCAGGTAGATATCACATCCGCGGGCGCCATCAGTGATGGTAATCAACGGGATGGCATTGATTATTTCTTCCCGCCGATGCAGATGCGACCATTCCAGCGCGTTCATTGCCAGGTAGTCAATTTTATTAGCCAAATCTGCAAGTGGGCAATCGACATCGTCAATATTCCGCATTGCCGGTGCGAACATCACCGGAGCAGTAATATCGCAATTAAGAATTTTTATCATGGATGAATTCAGCACACCGCAAAAAATGATATATTTTGCACCTTGTGCCATGGTGATATCATCTTCGCCGGGTTGCCAGTTTATCAATGCATCGCGAAATCCTACTGCCAATTTATCGCCGGTTTGAGATTGAATCAATAGTGAAGAATCACTGCTGTGTCCGGGCAATATTGCCGGTTTTGATACTATTCCGTGGCTGAATAGAATATCGCACAATCGATTGCCCAGGGAATCATCTCCCAATGGCATGCGTAACAACCCGCCAGTTGCCTTGGCATAACCCGCACCCATGCCGCCTAATTGCTGAAAACAGGCATCAGCGAAAATAGTGTTGATTATCGGTTGGCAATCTTTACCGCATCTTCGCGATAATATCGCCTCTCGCAGGTTATATGTTCCACCAATATCTGGTGAATTCACTGGTAAATTGATAACTAAATAATCGCCGATTTCACTGGTCAATCGTATCGTTAACGAATTATCTGGAAATATTGGCTTCACCGGCAGGCTCTGGTCTAACGGAAACGGCAATTCAGGCACAATTGGTCCCGGTACCTTAATTACCGTGTCTAAATATGCCGGTCCAAAAATAACAGTATCCGCATAATCAATCATAGCTGAATTATGATACCATTTTTAATAAAAAACGGCGCACCCCGAAGGATGCGCCGTATATAAATAAAAATTGTAACAAATGATATTTTATAAACCGTAAATGTCTGAAGTAATATAAAATATTGAGGTTGGCATGCGTACCGAGGTGCCTGATGGAGGCGTATAGTTATATGACGCGTTGGCTGCTCCACCGAACTCGCCGTAGAACAATTCGAAATCATATAATCTGTCATTTACCAGGTTGATACTGCCGCTTACCGTGGAATTGTTTGTAAAGCTGTAAACGATGGTCTGAATACCTGTTACTGGGTCGGTAATTTTTAGTGATGCGCAGTCATCAGCCTGCCCGGTAAATATGTAGCTGCCGGATACAGGAACCGCCATCTTCGCTTTCCAGACGATACCAAAGTTAGTTGCAGGACCGCCAGTCCATGCCGCAACATTGTTACCCCAATCAAGGCTTGCAGTTCTGGTGAAATCATAAGTTGTCATGGTTGTATCATAATTCGGGAAGTACATGCTTTTGTTAAAAATCGAACCGCCAACTATAGCAGCAGTACCGCTGGCTATTACGTAACCGTTAATTGATGAATTATTATTTAGTGGAGAGTTCATATTCGGTGCTACATGTCCATCAACAAACGAATAAAGACACTGTCCGCTGTGGCGTTTTGCACTGTCAATAGGCACTGACCATACATTAACAACATCGTCGCTATCGCAACTGATAAACGCTTTGGTCGGGTCAGTTATAGTGCCAATTGCTTTTGAGTTAAGCAGGTTGTTATAGGCGTAACCATTAGGGGTGCTTTTACCTTTTGTCGGGCAAACCATTACCCCCGGGTCAACGGCGATATTCTGCCAGAAAGAAGTCGTTGCCGGAAAAGATTCGTCGTGATCCTGGCAATACATCAGCGCAGAAGTGGCAATCTGCCGCTGGTTGCTGCTGCAGGTGGTCTGGCGCGCTTTTTCGCGGGCACGAGCAAAGACCGGGAACAGGATAGCGGCTAAGATGGCAATAATCGCAATTACAACCAGCAATTCAATCAGGGTAAAGCCTTTTTTTGTTTTAATTAATGACATATATGATACCTCCAACTTTAAATACCGGCTTATAATTAATAATCCGGTTAACATTCATTTTAAATTTTATAATTCAGAATGTCAATAGTTATTTACCCTTTTTCATTAAAATTATCACATATTAATTAACAGGAAATTTATCTTTAGTTTCTATGTAACTATTCAGACTCGTCAGTTTTAACCAATGCAAAAAAATAAAAAATATTT
>CAZWZF010000101.1:0-8378 GCA_964638715.1 uncultured bacterium
ATTAATGAGCAAACTTGGAATAGATATCACGTAATTATGCGGGGTTAGGGCTTAACTCTATTTATGAGAATATAACTGAGATTCTCTATTACCTTGATGTTGAAGCAGAAGATAAATACCGTTTTAAATCGGTCAATACCGCTTTCTTCAAAGCAACCGGATTAGAAGTCAGCCAGGTTATCGGTAAATTAGTCAGTGAAATTATACCGGAACCATCTTTGTCATTAGTTCTTTCAAACTATCGTAAAGCTATTCAAAACAAAGAATTAGTTCGATGGGAAGAAGTAACTCCATATCCTACCGGAAATAAAGTAGGGGATGTTAGCATAACCCCCATATTTGATGAACAGGGGATTTGCACTCATCTTATTGGTACTACCTACGACATCACCAAACGCAAGCAGGCCGAAGCATCCCTACGTGAGCAAGAATATTTTCTGTCTCAATCCCAACGCTGTGCCCATATCGGAAGTTGGTGGTGGGATATGAAAGGCCCTATAAAATGGTCAAATGAACTATATAATGTCTACGAAGTCTCGCCGGAGTCGTTCACGCCGACTATCGAGTCGTTACTCAGTCTTATTCATCCTGAGGATCGGTCGAAGATGCAGCGATGGCTTGAAGCCTGCGGTAATGGCCAATCGCCTGATGATTTTGAGTTTCGTATAGTCCTGTCCGACGGTTCTGTCCGCTTCATCAACGGCAGCGGTGATTTGATACGCGATTCCGAGGGTGTGCCTATCTACATGGCCGGCACAGGTCAGGACATCACTGAACGCAAGTTAGCAGAAATAGAAAAAAACAAACTCGAAGCCCAGCTTCAACAAGCGCAGAAGATGGAATCTGTGGGACGGTTGGCGGGCGGGGTGGCCCATGACTTCAACAACATGCTCCAGGTTATCCTGGGCAACGCGTACCTGGCGATGAATGAAGTGCCGAAGGATAGTTCGGTGTGGGAAAGCTTGAAGGAAATCAAGGATAGTGCCAATCGATCCGCCGACCTAACCCAGAAACTGCTGACTTTTGCCCGCAAACAGGTGGTGATGCCCCAGGTGATTGATCTGAATGATACAGTGAAAGAGATGCTGAAAATACTGTGGCGGCTCATCGGCGAAGATATCGATCTCGAATGGCTGCCCGGAACCGGCGTGTGGCTGGTCAAGGTGGATCCATCGCAAATCGACCAGATTCTCGCCAACCTGTGCGTCAATGCCCGCGATGCCATCGATGACGTCGGTAAAATAACCATTGAAACGAAAAACAGCATCCTGGACAATGATTACTGCGCCAATCACCTGGGCTTCGTATCTGGCGAATATGTATGCCTGTCTGTCAGCGATAATGGCTGCGGCATTAACAAGGAAACCCTGGAACATATATTTGAACCGTTCTTCACTACCAAGGAATTCGGCAAAGGCACCGGCCTCGGACTGGCCACTGTCTATGGCGCCATCAAGCAAAACAACGGCTTTATCAATGCCTACAGCGAACCGGGACAGGGAACGACATTCACCATATATCTGCCTCGTTACATGGACGAAAAAGAACTGGCAGGAAAGAAAAGCGCAGAGAAAAATATCCCGGGCGGCACTGAAACCGTGCTGCTGGTAGAAGATGAACCAACTATAATAAAATTAGGGAAACGAATGCTGGAACAACTTGGTTACCAGGTATTGACCGCGATTACCCCGGAAGAGGCTGTCCGCCAGGCCGAGGAATACGCCGGCGAAATTCATCTGCTACTAACCGATGTGGTGATGCCCGGAATGAACGGCCGCGATCTGACCCAATGCCTGCTCGTGGAGCATCCAAAGATTAAGTGCCTGTTTATGTCCGGCTACACCGCCGATGTTATAGCCCGTCATGGTGTTCTGGACGAAGGCGTGAATTTCATCCAGAAGCCATTCTCAATGGAAGACCTGGCGATAAAGGTGCGAGAAGCTATTGAAGAGTGAGGGGTGAAGAGAGAAGAGAGAAATTGCAAATGGCAAATCATGCCTCCCTCTTGAGCTGTGCTTTACACACACCTTTTAAATAAAATGTTGGATGGCAAGGTAGGGGAATTGTCCCCAATTCCCGCGATGAACCGAAATAATGATGTGAAACAGCGAAATAGCGACAGATTTCTCAAGTGGTGTTGCAATTGCAAACCTGATTTTGTCGTCACCACCCATTCTTTTTTATAAGAAAGACGCAGTCGCGGGAGCTGAGGACAGCTCCCCTACCACTCGACAATACAATATTACGTTAAGCGTAAATTTTAAAATAGAAAAATGTTTTAAGGTTTTGAAATTATCTAAAAACTGAAAACTGAAAACTAAACACTTTTCTAATTTATTTGGATCAGGAGAAAAACACAATGACTAATAACTCTGAAATATTCATTCTTATGGTTGACGATGAAAGTTCTATTCGTCGTTTAGTTGCCCAAATCATGATGGGAAAAGGATATTCATGCGTACAGGCCGCCAGCGGTGCAGAAGCATTGGATTTGCTGCTTACCCAGGAATTTTCACTGCTTATTACCGATATAATGATGCCTGAAATGTCTGGCATAGAGCTATTATCGGTAGCGCACAAATTACAGCCCGACATGGCAGTAATCATGTTGACAGGGGTTGATGACCAGGAAACAGCGGTTCAGGCTCTGGAACAAGGCGCATACGGCTATATTATTAAACCCTTTCAACCTAATGAATTGCTGATAAATGTCATAAATGCCTTGCGCCGCCGTGAGTTGGAGAAGATACGCAACAATTTTGAAAAGGACCTGCAGGAACAAGTGCTTGAACGCACCAGAGATATTCGCAAGCGAGAAGAAGAAATCACCATACACCTGGTGATGGCTTCAGAATACCGTGATGAAGAAACCGGCAGCCATATTCGCAGAATAGCACTTTATGCGACAGCACTCGCAAAAGCACTTGGATGGAAAGAAGATCAGGTAGATTTACTGCGATTGGCTGCCCCAATGCATGATATTGGCAAAATTGGCATTCCCGACCATATCTTGTTGAAATCAGGAAAGTTCACTCCGGATGAATTTGAAATTATGAAAAAGCATACTGTCATGGGGGCAGGTATTTTATCAGGTTCTGATGTGCCATTAATGATTATGGCAAGCGAAGTGGCACTCAATCATCATGAGCGTTGGGATGGAAGAGGTTATCCAAACGGATTATCCGGTGAAAATATCCCCGAATGCGCCCGCATAGTAGCGATAGCCGATGTTTATGATGCCTTGCTCACCGACCGCGTATATCGTCCAGCATTCCCCGAAGCAGAAGCATTCCCTATGATGATAGCTGAGTCAGGACACCATTTTGACCCGCGAATATTTCAGTGCATGTGCGATATCCACGAAGAATTTCGGCAAATACGGAGAGACAGTGCTAATAAATGATAAAATGTCTTACTGGATAATGATTATTACACAAAATTCACGGAGAAAACGCCCTCTGTCACTGCGGTGACATCTCCCTCAAGAGGGAGACATAAATAATGCCTCTGTGAGTCTCTGTGTCTTCTCAGTGGCTCTGTGTAATAAAAATAAAAAATCTACAAAACCCACTACAAAACCCCACAATCATTGCTATAATTTGACGGGGTGCAGTTGCGATGAAGATTTATAGTGAAGTTTATAATATTGATAACCATGCCGAGATCTTGCGGGAGATTGGGGAATGGATGGCGCTTGGGTGGTATGAAGGATTGGCGATGCCGTGGCCGCGTTCATACGGACTGGCTTTTCGGCGCCTTTACGAAAACATGGCTATTACCATACCAGACAATCGCCTGCTGCTGCCCCACGAACCGTTCGAGAATGCCCGCACGATGGAGTCGCACGGGGTTTGGCACGCTACCAATTATATTCTTGATTTCAATCACAGCTACAACCTGACTATAAATCCTGATATTGTTAAAGAAAAGAAAGAACTATTCCCCCACCACGCCGATTTTATTGACGCTCTTCAACGCGATTTGCAGCGGCAAATAGTAAATTTTGGCGGTTACACCCACAGCAATCCGGATATTCGCCGGGTGGTGAATGACGGCTTTTTATGCATGCTGGAAGAACTGGACGCGGAGATTGCGGCGGGACAAAAAGATGACTCGCCGGATGAAGCGGAAGCGATGCAACTGCTTTTAACGCTGCGGGATTACACCAACGGCGTGCTGGCATTTCACCGCAAGGCGGTTGACGCGATGAAAATCGCCGCCAGTGAAGCAATCGGAGAACGGAAAGAGAAACTGACGATTATTGCCGATAGTTTCGCCAAATGTTTTTTGCATCCAGCAACTAATTTCATTGAAAGCCTGCTGGCGATTAATTTCACCTGGATGCTGGACGGCTGCGACAGTTTGGGACGCATTGACCAGGCACTGGGTGTATTATTTGAGAATGATCTTAAAAACGGGACGCTGGATATCGAACTTTCCCGCCAGTTAATCGATGAAATGTGGCAAAATTTTGAGCGTTACAACGGATGGAATATTCAGATAGGCGGTTACACACCGGATGGCAAAGACGGGGTGAACAAACTAACACTCGAACTGATTGATGCCTGTCGCCGCAACCACCTGCGCCGGCCAAATGTAGCTTTTCGCATCACAAAATCTACCCCGGATGACGTGCTGATGACCACCCTGAAGGCATTGCGCGATGGCAGCGGACGCCCGGCGCTGTATAACGACGACTTGTATGTTGATACCCTGTATAAAATGGATTTGGGTTTGACGCAGGAAGATGCCCGGGAAATCGGCTTTGGCGGTTGTACCGAAACGATGATAACCGGACTATCCAATGTTGGCAGTTTGGAAGGCGACCTTAACCTGGCGAAAGCGCTGGAACTGGCAATCTATGACGGATTCAACCCAATTTCAAAACATCAGCAGGGACCGCATACCGGAAATTTTGCTGATTATTCAACCTTTGACGATTTCCTGAAAGCTGTTAAAAGACAGATTGAGTTCATGACAGATTCATTCGTCGCCTTCAGCAAACAAAACCTGGCAAAACGTTTTCATCATGGCGACCCGAAAATCCCCCGGACATTTTTCACCCGCGACTGCGTGAAAAACCGGAAGTCATTCGAGGCAGGCGGCGCGCGTTACAACTGGTCAGTAATCAGCTACCAGGGAATCGCCAACTTGATAGATTCTCTTTCTGCAATTCGCAAATTGGTTTTTGACGAACAAACAATTAGTAAGCAGCAATTGATTGACGCGTTAACGGCAGATTTTGTCGGTTGCGATGAAATTCATCGACAATTGGCAAACGCACCGAAGTTCGGCAACGATAATTCCGACGTGGACAGCATTGCTGCTGACATAATAAATTTCACCTGGGACACCTTGTATGCCCACGAAACCCCACGCGGCGGGCGCTACCTGGCGTCGTGCATATTATTCACCACCTATCTTGGCGCAGGAATGGCCGTCGGCGCCACCCCGGATGGCCGCAAGGCGCACGAACCTTTGACCGACTCGGTTGGCCCCATGTGGGGACGCGACACCAACGGCCCCACCGCAATGCTGCATTCAGTAACGAACCTGCCGTTGTATAAAGCCGTCGGCACCCCGGTGCTAAACATGCGCATCCAGCAATCCCTGCTGCGCGATGACGCCGGACTCCGCGCCGCCACCGCACTAATCCGCACCTACTTTGCCCAGGGCGGCATGCAACTGCAAATATCCGTAGTGAATAAAGAAGAGATGGTGGCCGCCCAGCGCGAACCGGAAAAATACCGCGACCTGATAGTCCGCATCGGCGGCTACAGCGAATATTTCACCCGCTTGCCAAAAGAACTGCAGGACACCGTAATTGCGCGGACGGAGTATACGTTGTAATATAGTTTATTCACGGGAACGCCAATCTCCTGATTGGTCAGTGAGTAAAATGATAGCCGTATGGAAAATAGCCGGACTTGCGTCCCTTTCCATACGGAGACTATACCTTTTAAAGGTTCTTAAAATTAACTACTTTAATTCCATTTAACCGTCACCGAATATTTGCCGGGAACTACATCTGTTTTTTATTTTTTGACAGGATTTACAGGATTTTTATCTCCGTGAATCTCCGTGTCTTCTCAGTGAATCTCTGTGTCCCCCCAAAAACAAAACTCACGTTCTCGGCAATGCCCACGGGTCGACGCTTAACACAACATCCACCCCCGGCGCCGTCACTTTTATCTTGCGGATAAATTGGCGCTGCTGACGGGGAATGTCGCCTTCTTCCATCCAATCTTCGCTGATTTGATATTGCGACAGGCTGGAATGCGCTTCCGTATATGAGTTTACATTTGGCAGCAGTATGGTTATCCAGCCACATTCTATGCGTTCCTGTTCCAGACGTTTTGCTTTGCCGTTATATAGGTATTGCCGCAACAGCAAGGTATCATTGTCCCATTCAACGTGAATATTCGATTCAATTGGCGATTCGAAACCATAAGGCATAGATTGCAAAGCGCGAACCGCGACGGCGTACCACGGGTATAGCATTATCACCCAACTATCAGTTTTATCAGTCAATGAAGGGTGAATCTTGCTTAATCCGACGTGACACTGACCGCTGAATGACGGTATCCGCCACTGGTCGGCAAGTAGTTTGCTGTTATTCGACAAATGCAGCACTGTCCTTACAGTAACAGCCACCCGGTCTTGCTGTGCTGACGAACTTATCATTTCCGGCAGCCACTTTTCCGCGAATAGCGCGGGACTGGCATACCCGGTTAAAAATCCAGACGATGGGTGGGTGCAGTGTTTGTCATCCTTCATCTTCGTTTCCCACTGCAGAAATCCAAAATCGATCTTATCTATCAGGAAAGCAGTCGGCATACTCTGCCAACCCAATCCCCAGGTCGGGTGCTGGTTGCATCCGGGAAGCGCGGGGAAACGATTGATGGTACCAAGGCGTCCAGCACCTTCGATATATGTTGTCGCCGATACATCATCAAAAACACGCTGATGGCGACGTGAAATCAGAGTTTTTTCTTTGCAACCGACCATCTGCGTCACCCGTTTATGCACGTCGGTACCGTTTATCTGCAGCAATAATGCGCTCAACCACGCCGGGGCAGTATTGGCATCAGGTTCAGTCAACCCGAGTACTGCGTATACACCACCATGATATCGGGTTTCACCCAGGAAATTATAAGAACGGATTCCCGGCACCGGATGATTAGGAGCGTGAAATGCCAGATTTTCTATCAATTCGTCCTGAAGCGCCAATATGCGTTTTCGCAAGTCGCCGGCAGGAAGAAAATAGAGTGCCAGCCAAAAGGCATCCAGCATCACCCCGGCATACCCGAGACTGGTATTCTCACCCCATCCCCAACCGCGTTTTTCTGTGTAGGTGCACCAGCGGTCAAGGAACGATTCTGCCGTTGCCAGTAAATCATTATCGTTCAGAATATGTGCCAGCGCGTAAGAAAGACAGCCATCGGAGATGATTTTATTGGGGTAATAAAGAATCGGGTTTTTGCATTCGTGGGCAAACCAGACAGCAGACCTTTTGAAATACGGCAGCAATAATGCGCCTACCGTACCTTTTGCGACATTCGGTTCCAGCATCCACCGCACCACCAGCAAACGAGCAATGAAAAAAGCGGCATTAGTATCCGCCGGCTTGGTTTCCTCGCCGTACCAGCGCGAACAGCCAAACTTGCTGTCATTTTCTTTCGTCACCTGCATCCGCGCAAGTGCCTCAATCACCGACAATTCGCTCTCATTGGCACCATGCAGCATATAGCGTAAGGCTATCCATTCCGCCGTAGCGCGTCCGTCATGCACGCTGGCTAACCCACGGACTTCCTCGGTATGGCCCGGCCCTTCGCTGCGCAGCATTTCCCATTCCGGGTCATACTTTGCCGCTACCCCGGCTTCAAACTTCTCCAACGTTTCCCGCTGCAACTGCACCGGCACCCGCTGCCAATCAATATTCCAATGCTTCATATCATTCCCCTGTCGATTGTGAGTAAAATAGCTTTTTGAACTTTACCATTTGTGTATTTTATAGTCAAGGTGAAAATGATATTTTTTTGTCTTTGAACCTTGGATTTAGAGGATTTCGGGGATTATCAGTCAGTTAGCAATTAGTAACTTACCGGGTACAGACACGAATCCAAATTATCTGTAATTGTTAATTTTTATCTATGCTGGGATTCGAGTCAGTCCCCTTTTTCACCCATTCATTTTTATAAAACCAGAAATTAAATAATAAAACCTTAAAAATTAAGCAAGTTGATTGATAAAAAAGTTCGGCTGAACAAGGGGACTGGCTTTAATACTGTAAT
Organism: uncultured bacterium; assembly: GCA_964638715.1. Lineage (GTDB taxonomy): Bacteria > Armatimonadota > Hebobacteria > CAIYQO01 > CAIYQO01 > JBAXQQ01. The sequence continues at coordinate 8,295 of CAZWZF010000101.1, forward strand.
TACCATCATGCTTTCAATCATCAGCAAATACAGTATTCGTGCCTTGTCAGAAACTGGTTTATCGCTAAGCTTCCAATTAAGGTG
>CAZWZF010000102.1:0-8043 GCA_964638715.1 uncultured bacterium
TGCTATAGAACTTTTATTCTTATCTATTAACCGATAACTGAGAGTAGTATTCACCGGAGCGAGATTTGAACCAGGAATTATGACAGCCTGTCGAGTTGTTGGCAGCGACCATGTATTGTCACTATTTAAAGTGATGCCATTTTTCGTAACGGCATCTATCAGCTCCGGTACAGTATGAATATTCAAACTATTAATTGTACTCAAAACTGGTTGTGAATTTGTTCCGTATAATGTTGTTATAAACGTTGCTAAAACATCGTCCTTGTGAACCGTTTTGTAACCCTCGAGAGTGCCACCATCTTTCCCATCTTTCAGACGAGATTGAACCTCATTCTCAAGAATATTCATCTGACTCATAAACAGAAAGCGTATGTTCGGGTCAGTAATAAATCCGTTTATCATTAGTGGAATATTTGAGCTTGAGGCATTATCTTCCTGTACATTTTGACTTATTTCCTGTCCTATTTCGGTGCCGGATGTCACCATTGAGCCAAAAGTCATAGCAGCCAGTAAAGATGTCCAGCCTTGCGCGGCACCACCTAATTCAACCGGTAATTGCATAGTTGGCACATCAACTTTAGCGACGCGTACAACACCTTGATTTGCTTCATCAGGTACGCTGATTACTGTTACACTGGCTGTCTCACCAGCAGAAATATCGGCTGATCCTTGAATATTAGTTATAAGGTTGGTATTAGGTTCTACAGCTACAACACCTTCCAAAACTGTTACCTGGGTGCTGCCGTCGGCTTTTACTGCAACAATGAATATAGTACCTTTCGCTGTTGCAGTAGTGGTCGGGGTTTGTACAGTGGTATTGCTGCCTTTAGCTACCTGAATCCATACCGCGCCTTCTTTTAATTTAATATTGCGCAACTCTTTTGTCTGCTGTACAACCAGGTCAGTACGTTCATTAATACGCAGGATGGACTTGTCTTTAAAATGAACTTCTGCCATTGACCTTTTGAGTGTGCGTACTCCCTGCTGGTCAGTAACGGCCTGGTTTTCCTTAGCATCTATCCAGGTCGCGTTTGCACCATCTGTAATCGCACCTGTCGATACCTTCACCATGCGGGTGATATTTAATGTTCCGACAACCTCAGCAGCATGGGTTGTTAATGCTGCCAATAATAACGCTAAAATGATTTTTTTCATATCCATCTCCCTGGGAAATATTTCAACCTGTTGAATTATAAATATATTAGCACTAATTCGCCAGATTATCTACACTATTTTTAGGTTCATCATACCATTTTACAACTTTATAACATGCAACGGGGTTAGTTTTGCCTTTCAGCGTAACTTCACCCAACGATTCTACATCCATATACTGTTCTAATTCCAGAAATGTCGGGTGGTCAATAACAACATCCGGCTTACCTGTGACACCTTGTAAACGCGATGACAGGTTGACGGTATCGCCAATAATGGTGAACTCGTGGCGCTGTTCACTGCCGACATGACCAGATACCAGCGGTCCGGTGGTGATGCCAAATCCGCTGGCAAGCGAAAACATGGTGCCGTCATCATCCGGGAATTGTTCAAGAGAAATATCCCGCATCTTAACAGCAGATTTCACCGCGTGATAAGCGGCGTTTTCCTGTGGAATAGGCGCGCCGAATACCACCAGAATACCATCGCCAAGAAACTTGTCGATGGTTCCACCTTCCTGATAAATAACACTGGTCAAACGGCTAAGGTGTTTATTTAATAATCGAACTACCTGTTCTGGCGGATGCGCCTCGGAAAACCCGGTGAAGTTGCGAATATCGCCAAATATTACAGTTGCGTTAATGCGGCTTGCTCCCATATTCCCTTCCTGACGCAATATCGTTTCCAATACCGCCGGACTGACATATCCCGCCCATTTTTTCTTCAAGTTTCCACGTTCAACCCATGATATTGATCCTGCGCCAACAAGAATGAATAAAGATGGAATTACCCATGGAAGAAAGAAATTATTCAACTTAAATAAGAAAAACGATAATATAAAATATATCAGTACTGATGTTAACAGCAATACAGGACCACGCCAGTTCATAAAATGCCGTACCAGATAAGTCGCCAGCAGGGAAAATATGAAAGTGATTATCCAGACAATTTTCCCATTTGCAGTAGTGATAAATGAACTGGTTTCTAAAGCATTAAATATCTGTGCCTGCACCACAACTCCAGGTATTCTATCAGTATATAATCCGCTGTTATCATTTGATGACAATTTATCTAGGTTAATTCGTGAATAATGGGTATATGCGGTATTAAAATCCTCACCCAATGCCTTGGTTAGTTGTGCGCCGGTAGTGCCGATAAATACTACCTTACCTTTAAACGTTCCCGGTTTCGTAGCTAACTTGCCATCTTTTCCGACTACCTGGTCAAACCGTGCCATGGGAATAGCATTCAAGCCGCCTGGCAAATCAATATATGTTGATGGTATCTCTTTAAACATTACCGGATCCATTGAAGTAGGACCTGTTCGCGGGATTTTCAGCTTTCCGGCAATAACAAAATCTTTCTCTACTTTAATAGGTTTCTCGTCGTTGGGATTGCCGTTTATAGCAAGGTATACGCCTAATGGCAGCGACGGAATCCACTCATCCTGGTGGTTCATTGTTGGCACCATTCTCCGCACTACTTTATCAGAATCCGGGTCAACTTCTGCTAACCCTTCTTTTGCCCATGCTTCAAAATCAATGCCTAATTTATCATTATAATATGGAAACTCAGCAGCACGGCGTTTTTCAGTCGCACTGCGATCAATACGACAGGTTAACACAACCGGCACATGTTTTTCTCCCGCGTAAAGCAGTGCTTCATGCAATAGCTTGTCTTCTTTGTATCCCGCCAACCCATCAGGAGTTAAACTTTCAACATTCTCAGCTGTTCTCATAGAGTAATGACTGGGATCGCTAAAAAGCACGTCATAACCGATAGCTTTTACACCATCATCAACTAAATTACGAATAGCTTGTGCATGCAGCGACCGTTTTGGCGGCCAGGGTTGTCCAAATGTTACTTCGCATTGCCGGTCATAACCCAGAACCATCAGGTTTGGGTCAGCCTGTTTTTCACCACGAAGAGCAAACATCATGTCATAACCAGATAATTCGATACCATGCAGCAATGCAAGCAAATTAATATTTACCGGCGGATCCCAAACCACAGCAGTTAGCGTCGCCACTAAAGCAGCAAGTAAAATGGTAGATATTTGGCGTTTAAATGGTATCTCAGGAAACTTGGGTAATTTCATATTGACGCTCCCCATGCGGGTTAAATTAGATAATTATTTATATCGCATATATCGCTGGAAAAGTGATTGCTATAAACTTGGGGTGGTTTTTGAAGTTTAAAATTAGAAGAGAAAAACTTCACTCTTCTCTCTTCACTCTTCTCTCTTCAATCACATTCCGCTGATAAATGCTTCGATATGCCTTATATCTACTATTTTACCATATTTAGTTGCGATTACCTCTACTACATCGTATTGAATTGGGGTTTCATCAATTTTTTTCATTTTCAAGTAACGCCTGGCGGCGCGAGTTACCCTTTTCTGCTTTGACTCGTTCACTGATTCGCCGGGGGTAATGAATGCGTCGCTGGTGCGGGTGCGCACTTCAACAAATATCAGCGTGTCTCCCCGACTGCAAATCAAATCTATTTCGCCATTGGTTACCCTGGCGTTGGCTTCGACTAATCGATAGCCTTTGGCGCGCAGCATTCGCGCGGCATGGCGTTCACCCAGCGCGCCAATTTCTGCCCGGGTCAATTCAACTTTTTGCCAGGGCCAACGCATGATAATTTATCCTTATCTGAAGAAAGTTTCTGTTTTCAGTTTTCGGTTTTTTGACAGGATTAACATGATTAACATGATTTTGGTCACTTCGGCAAGCTCAGTGACATTTATAAAATACTCACTTAATTCTAATGTGGGCTTTGCCCACAACACATAATTATTCACCACAAAAGATCGCAAAAAATCACAAAAGAAGAATTTATTAAAACTCTTTGTGTTCTTTGTGCTCCTTTGCGGTGAATAATTGCCCATTACATTAATTTACAAATAAGTTGTTTTATTTTAACGTTCTTTGGGCTTAAGGTACTAACAAACTACTTGCTCATTACTTTTTTCTGTTCTGCCGCAATTTCTTTGATGCCGCCTTCAGCTAAATCCAGCATGGTGTTCATTTCAGAACGGCTGAATGGCAGGCCTTCCGCGGTGCCTTGAATCTCAATCAATTTGCCGCCGCCGGTCATAACCACGTTCATGTCTACTGCCGCCCGGCTGTCTTCGCTATAACATAAGTCCAGCATTGGCAGACCATCGATAATTCCCACGCTGATAGCGGCGACGCTGTCGAATACCGGCAGTTTATCGCCGTGCAGTTTGCCGCAGTTGCGCATCCATACCAACGCCTCATGAAGCGCGATATAGGCGCCGGTGATTGACGCTGTACGAGTGCCGCCGTCGGCAGAAATTACGTCACAATCCAACGTAATAGAGCGTTCACCCAACGCGCTGGTATCAATAACCGAACGCAGAGCGCGGCCGATAAGCCGCTGAATTTCCATCGAGCGGCCACTGGGACTGCCCTTGGTTACTTCACGTTGCTGTCTGGTATTGGTGGCGCGGGGCAGCATGCTGTATTCAGCCGTCACCCAACCTGTGCCGCTTCCCTTTAAAAATGGCGGGACCCGGTCTTCAACGCTGGCGGTGCAAAGCACCTGGGTTTCACCCAGCCATATCATGCAAGACCCTTCGGCATGTTTCATTATGCCATTGTCCAGTTGTAAAACACGCAATTCATTATCGCGTCGCCCGTCTGCTCGTGTCATTTATTTGTTCCTTTTTTCTACAAACAACCACCTTACATAACTCCCCTCCTTGACAAGGAGGGGGCAGGGGGTGGTTTTTTATTTACATTCATATTTTCAAGATAAAAACCCTAACACCTAATCCCTAACACTTACTCTACTGTAACTACAAATCCGTGCGGGTTACGAACCCGCCCCCTACGCGCCTACTCCCTATTCCACCGTAACCGACTTAGCCAGGTTTCTTGGCTGGTCAACGTCAAACCCCAGATAGTCCGCACAGTAATATGCCAACAACTGCAGCGGCGCTACCGCCAGAATAGGTGATAATATTTCGTCGGTGCGGGGAACGCGGATTACATCGTCGGCGTATTTCTCAATTTCAAGGTCGTCATCCACCGCGACGGCGATGACGTGTCCAAGCCGCGCTTTTACTTCCTTGATATTGCTGAGCATTTTCTCGTATACACCTCCGGGCATAACGATTGCCACGGTAGGGCATTGCGGGGTTATCAGGGCGATTGGACCGTGTTTCATCTCGCCGGCGGCGTAACCCTCGGCATGGATGTAGCTGATTTCTTTCAATTTCAACGCGCCTTCCAGTGCGGTGGGGAAGTTGCTGCCTCTGCCAAGATACAACATGCTGTGAACGCCGTAAAACTTGCCGGAATATTTCTGGATTATCGCCAACCGTTCCGTCGCCTGTTTCATCTGGTCGGGCAGGTGCTGCATATCATCAATTAATTTGGCAGATTTTTCTTTCGATATTTTTCCGCGTTTTTCTGCCAGGTACAGCGCAATCAGGCTCATTACCATCGCCTGGGTGGTATATGCCTTGGTACTGGCAACGGCAATTTCCGGTCCGGCGTAGGTGTATAGCACACTGTGCGACTCACGGTCTACCGAACTGCCCACCACGTTGGTGATGGCGAGGATATGTGCGCCTTTTGATTTTGCTTCGTGCAATGCGGCAAGGGTATCAGCGGTTTCGCCGGACTGGCTGATGATAATCGCCAGGGTGTTTTTATCGATGATCGGGTCGCGATATCGCTGTTCAGAAGCAACATCCACCTCGACAGAAATACGGGACAACTTTTCGATGGCGTATTTACCCACCATACCGGCATGATACGCGGTACCGCAGGCAATAATGACAATTTTCGTAATCGCGGCTATCTCGGCGTCAGTCATGTGGAAACCGGGCAGCACAACACCGTCGCGACGTTCGTTCAAGCGTCCGCGCAATGTTTCCGTCAGAGCCACCGGCTGCTCAAAAATCTCTTTCAGCATGTAATGCTTGTAGCCGCTTTTTTCCGCCGCCTGGGCATCCCATTGTACTGTAGAAGTTTTAATTTCTGCCGGACTGCCATCTAAATTAGTGAGTTTGATATCATCTTTGGTAAGTACAGCAATCTCGCCGTTGTTTAAATATGTCACTTTGCGGGTGTATGCCAGGATAGCCGGCACATCAGAGGCAACGAAGTTCTCGCCCTCGCCATGACCGACGATTAACGGGCTGTGCAAACGCGCCACTATGATGCGGTCGGGATGATTCTTGTGAATGGCAACCAGCGCGTATGAGCCTTCAATCATCAGCAGCGATTGGCGTACCGCCTCGTAGAAATCGCCTTTGTAATTAGTCTCAATAAGGTGCGCCATTACTTCGGTGTCGGTCTCTGAGGTGAACTTATGCCCTTCCGCCTGCAGCTTTTCACGCAAAGGCAGATAGTTTTCAATAATACCATTATGCACCACGGTAATCGCGCCGGTGCAGTCGGTGTGGGGATGCGCGTTATCATCATTCGGTGCGCCATGGGTAGCCCAACGGGTATGCCCAATGCCCAGGTTCCCATGAACCGGGTTAATTTCCAACTCATCAGCAAGCCGCTTTAATTTCCCCTGCCGGCGGGTAACTGAAATAGCACCCTCGCAATATATAGCAACACCCGCGGAGTCGTAACCGCGATATTCTAATTTACTTAGTCCGTCAATTAATATTTTAGTAGCGTTTTTATCGCCAACATAACCAACTATTCCACACATATTCTTTCCTTTCTCCCCCCAAAAATCAGCAATGATCATAAAACTGACAACTATATTATACCTTTGTATGGCTATCAGGTACAAGTAGTACATTTATTTGGCGGAATAGGAGAAAGAATATATTTAATGGGGTGTTTTGGGGATTAATATGGGTGGGTTGGATATTTTACTTAAAATAAAGTTGATAAACTTGTCACTATTTGCTACCATCATTAAAATTATATCTTTATAAGGATAAAAAAATGGAATACTTAATAAAACATAAGTTTATATTCATAACAATACTTCCATTCATTATTATAATTATTGCTCTATTATTTACCTATAAAATTGAAGGTCCTCATAAAACCGAGAAAATAATCTATAAATATGAAGTTAAAACTATATATGGAGATACATTTATTGTGTCAAATATTGAAGATTCTTTTTATGCTGACCCAATTTTTTATAATATTGATGTTAAAGAATCTTATTTTCAATCAAAAAACATTCTATCATGGTATTATAATTATGAAGAAATCTCAGATGTTAAATATTTGAATCAAATAAAAGAATCTGATATATTTTTTAAAAAATTATCATTTAATTGCATTTATGATTCGCATGTCATACGTTGCTATGAATTAACACCAGCTCAACAACAAAAGCCTGTAAACAAGTCTTCATCTATTTATGATATAGATTTGCTTACAGATGGTTTATTACTCTATAAAATAAAGAAAACAGAACGTTTCAGAGTTATACAATATGCCTTTTTTAATAATATCGGACCACATAATACTGTTGATTTAGAATTGTTGCCAATGATTAATAGTAAATTTTCAACAGGTGAATGGCATTGGGTTAAAATATTTGCCAAATATCTGATGCAAACAAAAGACCAAAATGCAATATTGACGATGAAACGTTACTCAATTGGTAATTTCACAAAAGAAGAAATAAGCATTAACAAAGATAAAATTACACCATCTGAAATGCAAAAGTTTGCTCAAAAAATTATTACTGAGAATAAAATTAAATAATGAAGTAATTTCAAACTATGATGACAACTATGTAAACAATCATACATATAGAAATAAATTAATAATTTCACCACAATCATAATAGAAATTAATTCCATAGCCCACGGCAACGCCCTCACTATTATACACATTTATATAATACGAGTTTTATTTTTGAGAAATATTC
>CAZWZF010000103.1:0-7789 GCA_964638715.1 uncultured bacterium
ATTTACCAGCAATACCAGCAATGGCTGATAAACAATAATTTTTATGACAATGAAGGATTAATGTGGATTGCCAACAACCTGCTGCGGGATAACAAGCAGATAACCAGCAAAATTAAATTGATAATGTTTGACGGTTTTTCGCGGCTGACCCCGGTACAGGCAGAGATGATTGGATTGCTGAAAGAATGCGGCATACCCAGCATCATAATAAACTTTGACGCCGAAACTGATAGAAAAAATATTTATACCCCGGTATTTGCGTCGCTGGAAATGCTGAGCCAATACGGGATTTATCATGACGACGATGTCCAGGTCAATGATGGCGCGGAAGATGACGCGCTGCATTTTTTACAGAAGAATTTTTACAACTACAAGAAAAAACAGTTCAAAGGCACTGATGAATCTGTGGTGATATATCACGCCGCTACCCCCAACCACGAGGCAGAGATGATAGCGCGCGAGATAATCCGTCTGCAGCGCGATGCCGGTGTATCCGCCATGGATATCGCGGTAGTAGCACGTAATTCTGACCGGCTGCGCGAGAAATACAGCCGCATCTTTGCGCGATTTGGATTAAATATTTCTGCTGGCGATACCCCAACAGCTTACACCTCGGTAGGAAAAGCGTTGATATCCGCGCTGAAGGTTTGCCGCGATGGCTGGAAACGCGAGGATATCTTTGCCGCCTTGCGAACGCAGTTATATATGATTACCGAAGATTCGCTGTACCAGATAGATTTGATTGCCCGCGAATATGCCATTTTTGACGGCAAAGAAAGCTGGAGATCGGCTAATTGGCCGGATGATAAAACGTGCACCACTCTTGAAGAAGCACTGGAGCCGTTATACCTGTTTGATGAGATGCTGCACCGCGCGAAAACTATGGCAGAAACCATGGTGGCAATACGTGAATTGCTGAAATATTTATATGCTGTTTATCTAAATTCCCACCCGGATAAAATGACAATTCATGACATTACCGAGTCTGGCGAAATAATGTCGTACCACGAAAAAGCATTTAAAACCATGGATATCGTATTAGAGGAGATGGATACTGTAGCCGTTGCCCATGAAGGCATCAGCCGCGACGAAACCATTTCGCTGTTCATCGAGGCAATCAGCAAAAAACGCCGGGTGGCGCCGGGAGACGATGGCGTGCGCTTTTTCTCAGTGAATAACCTGGGCGGCGAGAAAATGGATTATATTTTCCTGTGCGATTTAATTGAAGGACATTTCCCGCATTACCAGCGCGAATCGATATTTCTTGCCGATCACAACCGCGATGACCACATGAAAAATGATTTGAAAGTGAACCTGCCGCAACGAAGAGCATTGGAAGAAGATGAAAAATACTGGTTCATTCATACTTTGTATTCGACACGAAAAAAACTCTATTTAACTGGTCCGCAAAACTCGATAGACGGGTCGCCGCTGGAGATATCTTCGTTTTTGGATGAAACCCGCAAGCTGCTGCCAAAACAGTGGAATGCAAAACGCACCACGCTGTTCCGTGATTTAATACCGGCAATAGACGAAACAGAGACTGCGGAAGAGTTCATCAACAGCTTGATATTAACCCTTCATACCGCTGATGACGCGCAAATTATGGACGCGCTGGCGGGATACCATGCCATGTTGAATCACCCTGAAATGGTTACGGCATGGAGAGAATACGCCCAGCGAAATATCATAAAACCAGCGATGATAAAAGATGATGAGATTCGTGCTCAATTGGCAGTAGATACAAAAGAACTCAGTGCCAGCAGATTGCAGTTATTTAGTGATTGTCCATTTAAATGGTTTGCCAGCTATTGTTTGCAGATAAGTGAAATAAATGAGGAGTTATCTCCGCTGGAACTCGGTACTATCCTGCATGAAATTATGTCGACATTGATAGTACAAAGGGGTGGAGGAACGGGAATAAATGTCCGGCTTCATGAATTTAAATTGGAAGATTTGCAGCATGACGCGGAGCAGATTTTATTGAATAATTTGCGCAGATATCCACGTCACAATAATTCTCCCAAATCAGAGCGGGAAATACGGGAAAATCGGATGACCCGGCGGATGAATAAGTTTCTCGCCTGGCTTCACGGGGTGTCATCGCAAAGGCAAAGCAGTATAACCGGTACAGAAATGGTATTCAGCAATAAAATGGGCAACCAATTGCTGATAAATAATGGTGAAACAGCAATAAACGGCAGGCTTGACCGGGTAGATGTGTTGGATGACGGGTCATTTGTAGTAATAGATTATAAAAGTTCAGTATTGCCGACCAAGCCAGTATTAGCAAAATTAGAAAATATTCAGGTGCTGGTATACCTGCTGGCGATGGAAAAAGTATTTAATTACGATATTGCCGGTATGGAACTTATAAGTGTAAATAAACGAAAAATAGTCGGCATATTCAAAGAAAAAGTAAAACAATTCTACGGAAAAAGTGAATTATCCCGTTCCGGCGAGATGATGACTGATGAAAAATGGAATGAATATATAGTTCAGGCAGAAGATAAATTAACCCAACTGGCAAAATCCATCCAATCAGGCGAGATACGGCAGGTAAAAACTGATAAATGCAAAAACTGCGGCTATCGAGAAATCTGCCGGGTATCTGAAGTTGTAAGGTGAATTGCAAATTGCAAGTGGCAAATTGCAAATGGCAAATTGAAAATTGAAAGTGGATAACATTGTATCTTCACCTATTGATTATGTATAATGAAAAAGTATATACAACCAGTTATTCATAAGGAGTCATATATGCAAGAAACTATTTCGCTTCATGAAATTAAACATGCACTGTCGCTTCGACTGCAAGTGCCTGATTTAAATGTTAAAGGCTGCAGCGCTGACATTCATATTAATATAGATAATGACAATATTTGTTGGGAAGGTCAGGCGGGTGATGTTCGGTTGACAGCAAGATGTACCCCTGCCGGTCAGGAACTCTGGCATATTGATATGTCACTTACAAATTCAGGAGCTGATGCGGAAGTTCGTGTCGCTTACCCATATTTGTTTTATCATATTGATCAGGAACAGCAGGTGCGGGCATTTGATCCGACATTTGGCGGGGTATTGGAAGTATTTAAGCACCCGTTAGACAATCATTATCCGGGTCCGGCAAGTTATTGTTTGATGGCTGCATCTGGTGAAGAAAGTACAGTAGCCGTAGGAGTGTTTGATACTGAACAAAGAAACATTCGTCTTCGTCATATCCCCGCCGGAGTAGAAGGCCATATTCGTTTTCTCATAGAGCGCGTATTAATCAAGCAAAATGAAACAATCACATTACCCCGCCAATTCATCAAAATTGGAGATGATTGGGCAGCCGCAATGGCACCATATCGTGATTGGCTGCAAAATAACTTTACCCGTAAACGACAGCAACCGGACTGGTGGGTTAACGGTAATTTTACCGAAACCCGGAAAGCGCATTGTATTGCTCCCTGGTTTCCACCTGATGCGGTTGCCGGTGTCTGGATATTCAACGATTTGGGACGCCCGCGCACATTTGAAGATGTGAAAAAAGAAGTTGATGAAGCGGTTCGCATGGGTGATGAAGAAGGATTTACTCCGATTTTCTTTCAGTTCGGCTGGTGGAAAAACATGGCGGAACTTCGCGGCATGTTCATGTTTGATTCGTTGTGCGGCGATTATACGGAAGCGCATGACCTTACCCGGCGTGTGGTCGATTATATTCATGAACGCGGCGCGCGTACCTTCCTGTATACCAACATGATAGCAATCGGTGATGAAACGAAAGTATTTAAAACACAACCTGAATTGCTTATTTGTGATGGCGCCGGATTCCCGGTTTATAACAGCGGGTATCCCATGTTAATGCTCTGTCCCGGTGCGCCTGGTATCAAAGAATACTGGAATAAGGTTATCGACTATATCCTGAAAGATATGGATGCTGATGGTATTTTCTTTGACCAGGCATGTGGCGGTTTTCCACCACAGTACTGCTATGCCGCCGGTCACAATCATGCTCACCCCGATACTTACGGGCAAGATTTTCTGGCGTTAATGGATTATACCGGTTCCCGCATGCGCGAAATAAAACCGGATTCTATTATAGTTGCTGAACTATATCACGATACCCGGGCGTTGATGCTGGATGTATCCGACGGATATGGTTATTCCGGCATACGCACAAAAACACCAGAAACGCGGGATGCGCAAATTAGCACCCAACCGGCTGAATATTTCATTTTCTCCCGCTTCTTATGTCCGGATACTTATTGTCAAAGACAAAGTTCTGATGAAAAACTGATGAACGGCGCAATGGGAAGCCCTTCTTCACCGATTTGGCGAGAGTATAAAGATGTTTTTGAAGCCGGGGTACGACCATACAAAGTTAAACCTTATGGTGCAATCGCTTATTTGTTTGGTCCTGATGAGAAACGGGTTATTCTGGCAGTGCGGGCAAATGGCGCAATCGGTCAGGCTCATATTGCATTGCCTGCTGGTATAGAAATAACAGGAGAATTGCCTGCTGGTTTGGCAATGCAACCTGATGGTCGACTAATGTGCCAGACAACCGCAACACCGGTGTATTATCCGCTTATGTTGGCTGATTAATTAGTACAAGTAGGTAAGACCTTATTCGCCAAATTTACGGATAAACCAGACTTTTATAAATTGTGTCATAACCGCATAGATTATCAGCATGATAGTCAAAAACAGCCAGTACAACGGTGGTAGTGGGACAAAACCGAGTGTGTTTGCCAGCGGCGAAACTGTTAACCATGCCCCTACCGCGACGATAATAACAGAAGTGGCTATCAGTGGCCAACTGGCCCGGCTTTGGATAAATGGTATTTTGTTAGTACGAATAATATGGATAATGAGCGTCTGGGTGAAGAGCGACTCCACAAACCAGCCCGTATGAAATAAGTCAGGTTTGTTCCAGCAGTTGAAAAGATACAGCATCATGAAAAATGTCAGGTAATCGAAGATTGAACTTATTGGTCCGATAAACAGTATAAAACGCTGAATTTTATCAATCGACCAGTCGCGTGGCTTAATCAGCCATTCATCATCTACTTTGTCGGTTGGGATAGTTGTCTGTGAGAAGTCGTACAAAAGGTTATTGGTTAATACCTGAATTGGCAGCATAGGCAGAAAAGGCAGGAAAGCGCTGGCACCCACAACACTGAACATGTTGCCAAAGTTCGAACTGGCTGCCATTTTGATATATTTGATAATATTACCGAATACACGCCGTCCTTCCAATACTCCCTGCTCCAGTACTAACAGGCTGTTTTCCAATAAAATTATATCAGACGATTCCTTTGCTATATCCACAGCGCTGTTTACTGATATACCGACATCAGCAGCTTTCAAAGCTGGTGCATCATTGATGCCATCTCCCATGAATCCAACCACGTGGCCATTGCTCTGGAGTGCATGGATGATGCGTTCCTTATGAGCCGGGGCCAACCTGGCAAAGACGCTGGTATTGCCGACGGCTTCAGCCAGTTCTGTATTGTTCATCGCCTCAATCTGCGAGCCAAGTAACAGATGTTCCACCGGCATGCCGACTTCTTTGCAGATGTAGGCAGTGATAATCTCATTATCGCCGGTAAGAACTTTAACATCCACTTGTAAACCGTGAAGTCGTTTCAATGCCTCTGTAGCAGTATCTTTGGGTGGGTCAAGGAATGCCAGAAAACCCAGCAGAATAAGGTCCGACTCATCCTTGACCGAGTATAATGGCTCATCGGTGGCACCCGGCATTTGTTTGTAAGCTATGGCAATGACTCGGAAACCCTGACTATTCAGATCATCTGCCAGCTTTCGACGCATGGCATCTTTATCGGGCAGAACTGTGATGAGTTCCCCCTTTTCTTCTACCCTGGTGCTTACATTCAGCACTTCTTCTACTGCACCTTTGCAGATTAGCGTATTTAATCCGGTTTCATCTTCAACAATTACTGACATACGCCGCCGCAAAAAATCGAAAGGGATCTCGTCGATTTTCGTATATTTTTCCTTCGCTTTCAGGTGATCTTCCAATTCCTGGTGAGCAAGGACAGCTTCATCGAGCATATTCTTCAACCCGGTATGGTGGTAACTGTTTAAATAACCGAAATGCAGCACCTTTTCGCTTGGTTCACCATACACATCAAGGTATTTTTCCAAAATAATCTTGCCTTGTGTAAGAGTGCCAGTTTTATCAGTGCAAAGCACATCCATTGCTCCAAAGTTTTGAATAGAGTTCAGCCGTTTGACAATCACTTTTTTGCGGGACATCGCCAGGGCACCTTTAGACAGGTTAACAGTAACAATCATAGGCAGCATTTCGGGGGTCATGCCAACCGCCACAGCCATTGCAAAAAGGAATGCCTCTAACCAGCTATGCTTAACAAACCCATTGATAAGGAAAACCACTGGAACCATCACTGCCATGAAGCGAATCATTAGCCAGGTAAATTTGTTGATACCCTTGTCGAAACTGGTCAACTCGCGTTCGCCAACGATACTGTCGGCTAATGACCCAAAATAAGTTCTGGCACCGGTATGGATGACGACGGCTGTCGCAGAACCGCTTTCTACGTTGGAACCTAAAAAACAGATATTGGGAAGGTCAAGTATATCTTGAATATCTGCAGATGCCGGGGTGGCTTTCTTTTCTACGGGAAGGGCTTCGCCGGTGAGAGCAGCCTGGTTTAAAAACAAGTCTTTGGCTAAAATTACTCGTACATCAGCCGGTACCATGTCACCGGCAGCCAGTTGTATAATATCGCCTGGTACCAGCATTTTTAGTGATATTTCTTCTTCTTTACCGTTTCGCACCAGTGTCGCCGTGTTGCTGACCATCGCCTGGAGTTTCTCGGCCGCGTTATCAGCCCGCGTCTCCTGAAAGTAGCGCAATACCACGCCAAGAATTACAATCACGAAAATTACTAATGTCGCCCGCAAGTCACCAGTCAAAAATGAGATTACACCCAGTGCCATTAACAATAATACTAATGGATTTTTAAGGTTATTCAATAAGCGCATAAAGCCCGATTGATGCTTTTCCTGTGCAATTTCGTTTTGTCCGACCTGTTTCAACCGAAGCGCTGCTTCCACCTCGCTCAAACCATCTAATTGCGTTCCAAGTTCCTTTAGAACAGTGTCGGCATCAGTATGTGCTTTTTTCAATAGTTCGTCAGAATAATGATTTTCATTTTCATCAGTCAGCTTATTATCTGATAATGGTGATTTATCTAAACCATCTTTTGATATACTCATTCATAGTTCCTTTGTAAAACCAGTATGTATGTTTTAGCTGCATATAATTTAGTTTACAATTGTTATTATAGACAATTTTACTACAATATATTGATTTTGAAAATGTGGAAATCATGATTGAATCATAAGATATATGAAAGAAGTAACTGATACGCCAGATTTGACGAAACCCAGAATTTTCAAATGGCAATTTATTATTAAGGCGGGTAAGAGGAAAACTGGCTGATTCAGGATTACCTATTTTATTTTTGCTGGATAGAAATATAACTTTTCAATGATATCTTACAATTCTTCAGTTGTTGCTCAGTGATTATGTCCTTCTTGACAATAATACTTTGAGAGTAATATTATTAACTGGAACGTTTCAAATATTAAAAAATTGAGGCATATAATTATGTCATGCAAGTTTTGTTCGGTAATGAGCAAGGAAAAACTAAAACTGAATGCCATTTAAAATAATTAACTTTGAAGGTTCATAATGTTAGAAAATTTATCACAGTCATCCCATAAGGAATTAGCCATTTGTAAATAACGGATTCATCAGGTA
>CAZWZF010000104.1:0-7663 GCA_964638715.1 uncultured bacterium
TGCAACAATGGTATGGAGTTCTCTACTCGACCGCCGCTCTGCGGCTGGAAATAATATCACATAACAATGCTGTTCTTTCCATCAAACCAGCCGCAGCGCGGCGAAATATTAATAGCATTGTGATAAATACAAGAAATTAAAGCTGCAGAGCAGCGATACAGTAAAGTTATATCTACCCAAAATCATGACTTTTTTTTATTTGGATTTAGTTGCTAAGTGCTAAGAACCTAACACCTATTCCCCTATTATTATAACCACACTTTCAATAACGGTTTACTCAGCACCACCATTTTTTCATAGGCTTCATCAGTCAGATGCAATCGGTCTTCTACGAAGAATTCGTCTACCGGGGAATTGTCTACAAAAAAAATCTCGTTTAATTCCACAAACAAATCACCATCATATAACAACATCTTGATATCTTCACTCAATTGGTCTATCAATTCCCATTTGCCTTCTTTCTGAGGTGCTTTTATAATGCTGAAATAGGCGAAACGGATAGCGGGATTGAAATTGCTGATCATTGACCGGCAAATTTTAATATTATTCACAATCTCTTCAGCGGGCACATCCATACATATATCGTTGCTGCCGCAATACATCATCACCACATCAGGATTTTCCTCGTCCATCACCGACTGCAGATTATCCCGCCAATACTCAGTGATAGTACCGCCAATTGCACGATTAACTAATTCATGCTCCGGAACTGCTTCGGCAACGTTAAACCAGGCTTGAAAGATAGAACTCCCCACCAACAAAATTTTCATAATATTTCCTTGATATTTATTAAAATACCACCCACTAAAAACAGCAGGCGGTATCTTTACTTCTACTTATTCTCGGAATGCCGGGGACGGCATTCCCTACTGTTTATTCAAACGTTGCCAATGCCCCGGCTTCTTTTACTGCAAAGGTGCCGTAAGTGGCGGGCCATGCAAGGTATTTTTGCACATCGCCGCCAGGCATATCATTGTCGTTAATGAAGAAACCTATCCAGAAGGTTTTGCCTGGTGCTGCGGTTACCAGATTAGGTATACCGTCCAGACCGACTGCTGCGGTCAATGGCAGTTTAAACTCAGTTACTATCACTTTTGACTTTGATAAATCTACACCATAAATGGCCTCAATGAATTGGCGTTCTTCCACGTCTTTTGCGTTATCAAGGATTTTGATATTGCGGGGAACTTGTTCATTGGTGTAGATACGGTCCATTGATGCAACGACGAATTTATTTCTGAATACTGTCGCGCCGTGGTCAGTGGTGTTGGCAACGTTAAACTTAAATCCTTCCATGAAGGAATTAAGACCCATTTCTATGCCGTCCTGCTGATACATTTGCCCCAATGGCTGGTGGAACGTCACCACGTTGTCAAAAACGATAGTCTGGACATACAGGTCGGTTCCCTGGTATGCAAGGCGGATAATCGCACTGCAGTCCTGTGGGCCAACAATATCGGCAGTTCCGGTTTCCGGGGTTACTAATGCGGCAGGCGCTATGCCGGCATCGCGCCATTTTTTCATATCGCCATCTATTGTCAACGGTTTTTCCAATCGGCGAACGATAACTTTCGTCGTGGGCGGTACCGGCAATTTTTCCTGTACACGACCTGGCAATGCAGCGAGAATGGTGGCAACCGGTGTGTCAATCTGTACAGGAATTGTCTGTTTTTTTGTCTTTTCTGTGCCGGTAATTTCAAACCAGTGGAAACCATTTACCGAATAATCGCCTAAAATATAATACGGCTTGCCATCGTTGCCGACATAGGTTTGCTGCTGTTGTGCGTGATCTGACCACATACCCATCCAATAGGCTTCTTTGGGCATTGCCAGCACGCCTAATCCCAAGCCATCTTCGTCCATCACCATGTAATCACATTGTGTAGAGGTCATACCCATCACCATTTTGTATTCTGGAATGGATTGAACTCCTTCAGAACCCTGTACAGTATTGAGTTTAAATATCCAGCGTAATCGCCCATCTTTGCCAAAACCAGCAATGTCAGTGCCAGCACCATTTGCCAGACCGGTACCGCCAGATGTGCGCAAGCCTATCGACGACGCATATCCACCATCGCTCATACTGGCTATTTGCACAGCACTGTTCACTTGTTCATTGGTTTTATAATTATAGGGTGATATGAAAGTTGCAGTCTTTCCATCAAAGGTGCAAGGAATCGGCTGCTGTTTATCCCAGGCGTAAACTGGATAATTCCCACCAGCGTCAAGACCAGTCATTTTAATTAATCTGCCTATCATATTTGGACCGGAGTTGGTGAATACCATGTCGCCGTTTGCGCCTGGTAGTCCGCCATAACGATCCCACGGAATAGATACTCCAGTACCATCAGCCAGGCGAATTTCTTTCGCGGTATCCTTGGCATCAATAATGCCGTCTTTGTTATCATCGTGTATTTCAACAAGAGTCTTTTTCGCCGAATCATAACAGTATATGCTAACAGGTACAGCATCCTTAACATCAAAACGTACTACAAGATGAGCCTGTATTTGTTGTTTTTTATCAAATCCAGCTATCATTATTTTTCCATCTGCAGATTTTCCCGGGTCACCAACAAGAATTTCATAAAGTCCGAAATTCTTCCCGCCGGTGGTAAAGAAGTTACGTGGACTACGGCCATTAAAAGTATAATCAGGCATCTGCCATTTTGTGTCCGGTGTCCAACGTTTGTTCTTGCTATCCATCTTTATGGAATACTCGCCGGTTATACCCCAAATACGCACATCAGAATCACCAGCAAATCTTGCGAGATAATTGTGCTGTCCCCAAAAACCAAGTCCCTGTTTTTTAATTTTGCCATCAGCCGACCAGAATGAAACCCGAAGGCTGTCCACCACGGCTACCTCGCCCTTGCTATTGATAGCGACATGGGTCTTAGTTGTATGAGAATTCTGGAACCAGAACCTGTCCGGCATTTGCGGGCCATACGGGCCGTCGCCGGTACCAATGGTGCGCAACTGTCGTAAATTGGTAGGGTCGCTGCTGTCAAATATATATATCTTGCCGGTTGCCGGTGAAAGTACCGCCAACCGATTATTGTTTGCAGATATATCTTTTACACCTTTAACCACATCCGAGGTAGCCTTAATTGCACCAGTAACAGGGTCCAGTGCCAGCAATTTCCCATCTACACTTATTACCCATAACAGGTTTGCTTTAGCATCAGCAGTAACACTGGATGCACCCGGCACGTCAAATGATGTGGTAAAAGTCGGGTCGCTTGCTGGTGAAGTAAATATCTTTCCTTTACCGGCATCCGCAATATACAACTTGCCATTCAACAGCGCCATGCCATAGACTTTATCAGAAAAAATATCTTTAAATACCCGATTCGGCGTACCTGTCGCAATCTGCCCCATCACGCCAGTTTCCAGGTTTATCTTACGCAAGTTATATGAACCAGCATTCCTTTGCAAGTAATAGATATCTGTCGCATCAGTCGCTATGCCCACTGTGCCGCCGCCACCTGGCATCATCCAGCGCGGTGTGGTGTATGACGCATCAAAAGCGCGCACACCCATGCCATTTTCAAAAGAATTTTGTGCAATATAAAGCCGATCCTGCGTATCGAAAGCGAACATCTCTTCCGCCCATGAACACCCATCAAGCCTGTTGCTTGTTTTACCGAAATTACCAGCTAACCCCAGGTAAGCATTATTCAACTGGCTTTCTACCACACGAACTTCGTATTTGCCTGCCGGCAAAGGACGATTCTGGTTATCGCGGCTGGGCAGCCAGAAAGGATGCTTGCCTTTTGACAATGGCTTATTCTGAAAAAACATTGCCATATTAATACCATCAGCGTTGTATAGACCTGCGCTCTTCACGCCATCTGCTGATTTAATATCAAAATATCCATCAGGTTTGCGGTCAGTTGAAAAGGAAACTTCGCAAGCACCTAAATCAACGCCGTCGATGCGCTTGTTGCCATCAATATCATTCTTTGGTGCAGAAAATCCCAGCAATTTAGCAGTTCCCCAATCCGAAGTGGTTGCCAGCGATGGTGCCCAAAACAGTTTGCTGACCGGATGATAATTATCATTAACTACATCTGCGAACTCTATAGACATACTCAAAGAATGTGCATCTTGTTTAGAGATTCTCTGCCATCCTGCCAGGGTTGTGCGGGTGGCTTCACCTTCATACTTGCCGATGAAACTGGCAAGATAAAAGTTGTAATCCATAGCTAAATCTTTATTATCACTGGTTAAATAAACTGCCGTTGGGCTGTTCACAAACAAGTTATTGAATACCGCGACGCTATTTGCATGGGCAACCGTCAATGCTATGCTGTAATTATCAACAAAACTGCAATTTGCCATTGATGTTTTGCTGTTCCCCGCCATACTGGCGCCGGTGCGGTTTTTTGCCACCACCAGGTTTTCAATTTTCCCCTGTGCAACATTATCCAGCAACAAACCAGTAAGATTGCCGATTACTTTTAACCTGCTGATATTTACTTTTGATGCCTTGCTGACCGATATCCCGGTTTCGCGGGAATTGCGCACCGATAGGTCGGATAATTCAGTACCTTTGCTGCCGTGTATGATGAAACCTGTCTTAAAAGCAGCGGCATTGATAATCGTTTTATCGTTACCAGCACCACGCACTTTAACACCGGCTGGTATTGCCACATCGCCGATTGCCAATTCGCCTGCTGGTAAATTGATAGTCTGACCGGCTTTTGCCGATTCAATTTTTTGTTTCCACACTGTACCGTTTTGCGCAAATGCAAAAACAGGCACGATCAGCAAAACGATACAGATCATCAAGCTGAAAAAATCACTGATTTTCATATCAATGGAAAGATTATTGAACATTATATGTTCTCCTTTAATGCAGGTTATATTTTAAAAAAAAGATTTGCAATCCCAGTTACGCGATATGTGTGCATTGCTTTTAGTTGATATGCATCTGCTTTTGGCAATTGCTGCCCGCTGGTGATATCAAAAACATCACCCGGAATTGCGGCTTCACGTTCTGTAAAGTTCCACACTAATGCTGTTGTCCCTTCACTATCATGCCATAATACAGATTGGCCATCTTCCTGCAGGTAACGGCGATGCATCAGCGGCAATAACTCGTGGTATTCACGCAATACCCGGCGATGAGTTTCGCCATAAACTTCATCAATGCGTTTTCCATCTATGAAAAGCGGGAGCGAACATGGCACTTTATGGGCAAGCTGGTAATATATAAATGCCGGGTCATGACAGGTATTTTTATCGGTTTCCATTCCCGGCACCGGCACCGTTACGGCATTATTGCCAAGTCCAACATGGTAACAAATAAACGCGTTATCAATATCATAACTGTCGGAATGACCGTGACCGGGTTGGCCAAATGGACCGAATGACTCAATCATCCACTCTACACCGGCATCCTGCAGCTCTTTCATCACCCACATGGATTCGCGCCAACTGGTTTGAGGATGCATGGTTTTAAAATTAACCGGCATGAAAAACAGGTTGTAATAGCTGTCGATATAAAATCCATCCAGCCCGGTTTCTTCAATTATTTTCTTATGTGCGTCTATCCAATAACGGCGAACGTCCGGATTTTTCAAATCCAAATTGCTGGATACCATGGTATACGCACCGGCATATTTGGTGCGAGTATCTTCCATTGCCATGTACCATCCGCGTTCGTCGCGCTGCAGCAGGTTCATCTTTGCGTTTAACGATACATAAGTGTTGGTCCACATGAAGTTTTTGATATTATATTTGTGGCAGCGATCAATATATTCCTTGAACTTCTCTACCCCGCCATGCTCGGGGGCTATTTCATATTCGTGCGACGTGCACATGTTCCCGCTTAACAATTTTTGCGGTTCGGCAGAATCGGAGCGTTTGAAATTCTCCGCGAATATCTGGCGTATTCCCACTGCGGCACACGCTGGCACGATATCTTTATAATAGGTTTCAATGGTGTAGTTTGTCCAATGATGCTGACCAACAAATGGCACCGGCGGCTGTTCTTTTATACCATATTCTGCCCGTGCCATATCGGCAGTAGTATCGTATACTGCTGTCCATAAATTCTTATGGTCAACCACGGTTTTCTTATTAGTATTCAGTAAAATTGACTTGGGTACCGTCGAATATGATAATGCTTCATCAAAGATATGCTTGTCAAAACATTTTAATTCCGCCTTGCCGGCGTCGCGGCATATCAAGCTGCGAATCAGGTCAACCCGGGGATACACACCAAGCAGCGTTTTATCACCTTTGAACTGAAAATCAAACCACTGGTGGTCTGCCCAGCGTGGCAGGTTATGGGTCATTATCGGATTCTGGTTCCCCTGCTCTACCAGAAAAAATAAAATCCCTTCCGTACTCCATGCGGTATTCTTTTCAAATGTTACAACAGGACTGGAACACGCTGACTGGTTATACACGGTTGCGCCTTCAATGTCACCATCAATTTCCCAACTCGCCTGATCGTAAATGAAAAATATCGGCACATCCTGGCTGTTATATTCATAATGATACGCAAAGCCATCAAAGTTGTAATCGCCATATTTATCAGCTGCCAGGGTGATGACGATATCAATTCTGCCTTTGCGGATTTCTACCTGGTCCCAATCGCCAATTTCGTGAATCGGGTCAAAACTATGGTCGCGCATCATCTTTATAGGGGAAGGCGAAAAGATAGCTTCCAGGCAAATACGGGTATTATCAAATGATTCTTCCACACCAATAAATCGCAGATAATCCAATCCCCACCCGGCAAATGACTGGGTAAATGGCCGCAGCGGCAACCGACCGGAACGAACCACGGTATCGCCAATACTGATCTTGCCAAGACCTGTAAAACGATCACCATCAGTTTTAATTTCAATTGCGGCTAAGCCGATATTTATAAAATTACTTGAAGCAGCAGGCATAATTGCTCCCTTATTCATTGATTATTAATATGGAAAAATAACATTAATAAAAAAATATACACTTTAACGGTGCCGAGGTTAAATATACAGATGGTTGAATGGGTGTGTCAATGGGAATAAATCTGCATTTAATTACACAGAGATTCACAGAGGAGACACGGAGATACACGGAGATTAATATATTGCTAAATTTAATCTTTATAATATGGTGAGCACATACGATAAATCTCTTCATTTTATTTATAACAGGACTTTCGCTAAGCCCCATCCCTTAAGATTAAAATGATCACCTGATCCCGCTGGCTGTGCTTTATACACATTTATAAATCTATTTTATTTTTGACTCCAGAGGAGTCATATATTTATAGAAAGGCTTTATAGTATGATATCGACCCCAGCGTGGGTCGTATATAACTACCGTCAATCTACCTGTTTATATGCGACCCACGCTGGGGTCGTAATAATTTGTTAAATCTTAATCTATAAATATTTGACCCCGCTGGGGTCGATAACTACATTATCTTCTCACATTAAAGATGTGTATAAAGCACAGCTCCCGCTGGGGAGGGGTTGGGGAGGGGCTTATAAGGTGGTAAGCGAAAGTCCTGTTATAAAATAATTCCATAGCCCGAAGTGATGTTCTCACTATTATACACATTTTTGGAATAGAAATTTAATTACTAACAAATAGCCATTATTTAAATACAATCCAACCCCAGAGGGGTGGTCGAGTAGAGAACTCCATACCATTGTTGCAC
>CAZWZF010000105.1:0-7305 GCA_964638715.1 uncultured bacterium
CCCCCTCCTTGTCAAGGAGGGGAGTTATGATAGTTACTTGATAAAATAATGGTTGTTTTAATAATCAAAACCTTTGTTTTAAACTCCCCTCCTTGCCAAGGAGGGGTGACCGAAGGTCGGGGTGGTTTTCGCCTACTACAAACCTCCAACTTAAACATTTGAAAAAATAGGTTTTGCAAGAGCCTCTTTAATTATCAATTTTTAATTAATTACATCCCCTTTGACTAAATCTCTTTGATTTCATAAAATGAGATGGACAAGGGAGCATTATTTGACTTCAGATGGCTTGACCCCGATGTTTCGGCAATACCAGGACTTAAAGAAGCAGTATCCAGATGTGATATTGCTGTTTCGTTGCGGCGATTTTTATGAAATGTACGGGGAAGATGCTGTCACCGGGGCGGCGGCGATGGATATTTCGCTGACTGCGCGCGAGGTGCGGGGTCAAAAAATGCCAATGGCGGGGGTTCCTTATCACGCGATAGACCGTTACCTGGGACGATTACTGGCGGCGGGGCACAAGGCGGCTATTGCCGAACAGATGGAAGACCCCAAGCTGACGAAGGGATTGGTCAAGCGCGATGTTGCCCGCATCATCACCCCGGGCACACTGATAGAAGACAACCTGCTGGACGAACGCAGCAATAACTACCTCATCGCGATTCATACTAATAAGGGATACGGACTGGCGGTGGCGGATTGCAGCACCGGCGAGTTTGCCGTTACCGAGGTTACTGCCGAGAATGCCCGCGAAAAGATAATGGAAGAGGCATCGCGGCTGATGCCATCGGAAATCGTGCTGCCAGCGAATATTGCCGAGGATGCTGATTTTATTGAAACGTTGAAGGCGCGCACCGGGGCGACGATTTCAGTACCGGATTCCGGTGGTTACAACTGGACCAGCGCGTCGGAGACACTGACCAAGCATTTCGGCGTCACCACCTTGCGCGGGTTCGGCTGCGAGGAAATGCCGATAGCCATCGAGGCGGCAGGATTGCTGTTGAAATACCTGCAGGATACCCAGAAAAATACCGTCAGCCAGATTCGCTCTCTCACCGCGTATTCAATTGAAGATTACATGCTGCTGGACTCATCCACCCGGCGCAATCTTGAATTAACCAATTCCCTGCGCGATGGGGGACGCACTCATTCGCTGCTGTGGCTGCTTGACCAGACTCGCACCGCCATGGGCGCGCGCCTGCTGCGGAAATGGCTGTTGGCGCCGCTGTTGGATATCAATTCAATTTTAAAACGCCTTGACGCGGTGGAAGCGTTCAGGAAAGATGATATATTACGCGAGAAACTGCGCGACACCCTGCGCAGCGTGAATGATGTAGAGCGCTTGCTGGCGCGTTGTTCTGCCGGCAGCGGCAATGCCCGCGACCTGGCGCAGCTTCGCGATACCCTTACCGTGGTTCCGACTATTCTTGATATTTTGCAGACCGGTGCGCCGGTATTGCGCGAGATTGCCGAGGACGCCGACCGCATTGATGATCTGCGGCAATTACTGGCAGAGGCGATTATCGACAACCCGCCATTATCTGTTCGCGATGGCGGCATGGTGCGCAAAGGTTACAATAAGGAACTCGATATATTGCGCAGCGCGTCAACGGAAGGCAAAGACTGGATAGCGGCGCTGGAGAATGAAGAGAAAGAACGCAGCGGAATAAAGACTCTCAAGGTTGGCTACAACAACGTATTTGGCTATTATATCGAGATAACCCGCAACAATCTGGACAGCGTACCTGAAGATTACATTCG
The DNA here is from genome assembly GCA_964638715.1 of uncultured bacterium. Taxonomy (GTDB): domain Bacteria; phylum Armatimonadota; class Hebobacteria; order CAIYQO01; family CAIYQO01; genus JBAXQQ01. The sequence goes on from CAZWZF010000105.1 coordinate 1,762, forward strand.
CAAACAGACACTGGCGAACGCAGAAAGGTACATCACCCCCGCGTTGAAGGAATACGAGGCGCTGGTGCTGGGTGCGGAAGACAAGATAAAAGACCTGGAATACAGCATATTGAATCAATTGCGCGAAGCCACTGCCCGCGAAGCCGACCGAATACAAAAGTTGGCGCGGGTCATCGCCAAGACCGATGTGCTGGCGAGTTTTGCCGAGACGGCAGCGCGCAATCGCTATGTGCGTCCGACAGTCGACGACACCGAGGAGATAGTCATCACCGGCGGCCGCCACCCGGTGGTGGAGCAAACCAGTTCCGGTGAACGTTTTATCTCCAACGACGCGTATCTGAATACTGACAGCCAGCAATTGATAATTCTCACTGGTCCGAATATGGCGGGAAAATCCACCTGGCTTCGGCAGGTGGCATTAATCACCCTGATGGCGCAAATTGGCTCTTTTGTTCCCGCTGACGAAGTGCGGATTGGTGTTTGCGACCGCATATTCACCCGCGTCGGTGCCAGTGACGACCTTGCCACCGGGCAATCAACATTCATGATGGAGATGACAGAAACGGCAAATATTCTTAACAACGCCACCCGTAAAAGTTTGGTTATTCTCGATGAAATCGGTCGCGGCACCTCAACATTTGATGGGCTTTCCCTCGCCTGGGCAGTGGCGGAACATCTCCATGAATCGCCAAAACTGGGCTGCAAAACGCTGTTCGCTACCCATTACCACCAATTGAATGAACTGGAAAATACTCTGAAACGAATAAAAAACTTCCGCATCGCGGTGAAGGAAACCAATGGAACCATCCTCTTTATGCGCAAAATAGTTCCCGGCGGTACCGATAGAAGCTATGGGATTCACGTCGCCCGCCTCGCCGGCCTGCCCGCAGAGGTAATTCAGCGCGCCGGTCAAGTGCTGCAATCGCTGGAAGAAAATGATGAAATAACCGAAAAGGCTCGCGGCCTCGCTGACCGCCACGTCACCATACCTCCGCCAACCCCGCGCACGCAACTGACGCTGTTTGAAGTAAAAGAACATCCGATAGTAGATGAATTGATGGACATAGACGTAGACGACATGACCCCGCGCCAGGCACTGGACGCGATTGCAAGGCTGCAGAAGAAAGCAGGCAAGGGGAAATAGAATTGAGAATTTAAAATGGCAAATGGCAAATGGAGATTTTTTATCTTTTTGACATTTTCTATAAATTTTTGACTCTGGAGTTATAACGAAACCATGATTTCGCGTTAATACAAGAAATTGGTTACTTATGTTAAAATTTCCTAACTTAAAATCATAACATCTTTTGTTCGAATTTGATTGCTAACTACCGAATCTGAAAACTGAAAACTGAAAACCTTATACCTTTTTAATCGTCAGTCTTCACGTCTACCAGTGCCCATTCATGACGTTTTTCTTCTTCTATGGAATCGGGGATGCTATCACCGCCGGAGAATCTCCAACCGGATTCCTTTTTTACCATTGCCATGTTGGTTAGTCTATTGCCTTTGACGATTCTTTTTATACCATCGGGGTCGATTACGTAATATTTGCTTTTGGCTTCAACAGTATTCACACCTCCAGCTTTTTTCATTTCAACTATATCTTTCAAAATTGTCTGAAATTTTACTACTTCTTCAACATCCCAATCCCAAATTAATTTTTCAATCAACTTCAGCTCATATTCTTTGTCAATCTTGTTTTTACAAAAAGTACGGGAAAGTAAAAATACGACAACTTCATTTTTGTCATCTATCATCGTAATATCTTTAAAGATAAATTGTGCATCGCGGTGAACAATTTTATTATCAATCAGCCATTTCTGGATGCCTTTATCATCAGGACCCAAAAATCTGCTGGTTACCGAAAACCACGGGTCAAATACAACCAGATAGACCTTCACTTTTTCTGGTGAAACAACCTCGGTTCTAAATATAATTTTTCTTTTCATGATATCCTTTTCCCCGCCTATTGGTGAGGACGGATTGTTGCGGTGAAACGACCTCGACTTTAAGTATAATTTTCCGTTTCATCATATCTATCTGCCTCGCCTATTGGTGAGGACGGATTGTTGTACGATATCCAACACTTTATTATAACACAAATTTACAAAAAATGTAAAAAAAATAAATTAAATATAAGCAAGAGTTTTAACTATTCAGACTCGTCAGTTTTAAAATATTCAATAAAAGAAATCTCTTAATTTTACATTTATGGTGTAAAAAGGAAGAAATGGTAGAATGAGGGGACGAATACTTAGAATTATGTAGGGGTTGCGGGTTCTACTGTAACAAATACCGGACCTACCACAATTAATGGTAATCTTGGATTAAGTCCTGGTGCAGCAGTTGATGGATTCCCTCCCGGAGTAGTTACTGGAACAATGTTAACATCTTCGGACCCGACTGTTGTAGCAGCTAAAGATGATTTAACAGCTGCTTATAATGATGCTGCTGGACGTTCAGAGAATGTTATTATTATTGCCGACGGGGAACTTGGTGGAAGAACACTTATACCAGGCCTTTATCGGTCAGGTATCTCCTCGTTTGCGATTACGTCAGTTGATCTTATTCTTGATGCGCAGGGAGATGCGAATGCTGTTTGGATTTTCCAGATGCCGTCATCGACATTAACTGTTGGAAATGCCCGCACAGTAACTCTGGCTGGCAATGCAAATGCCAATAACATCTTTTGGCAGGTTGGCAGTTCTGCGACACTGGGAACTACATCAACTGTTGAAGGAAATATTATGGCTTTAGCATCGGTAACATTAATGACTGATGCAACCCTTAATGGGAGAGCTTTGGCAAGGAATGCTGCTGTTACGTTAGATACTAATACAGTAACTAAACCGTAGTCTAATTTAATCAATTTGGGAAGGTGAGAGAATATCCGCCTTCCCAATTATCAAGTTCTTATATCTTAAAAATAAGATAAAGAAAGTGTAATCAAAAAAGGAGCACACTATGAACGAACAAGAGTTGTACAGCCAGAAATATCAGGCACAGCTTGATGAATGGAAAGCGGAAATCGCTAAATTGAAAGCCCAGGTATCAGGAGCCAAGGCTGACGTGCAAATTGAACTCAAGAAAGATGTTGATAAACTCGAACGTGCTATCGCAGATTCTCAGGCAAAACTTTCCAAGCTTGCATTGGCAAGCGAAGACGCTGTTAGTGCTATCAAGAAAGATGTGGATACAGCTTGGGATTCAATAAAGCTTGATTTAAACAATATCGCATTAAGGTTCAAAGATTAATTAAATCTTTAAAAAGTCATCGCTCTCTTATTTGTAGTGCGATGGCTTTTTTATTTAGCAATTTTCTTCATAGATACATCTGCCAGGCGGATATTTTCTCTGCTGCCGCCCATTTCTATTCGGATATCATAACCTTCGCGATTTGCAAAAAGCCCGTCATCAATTCGAAGTGTGTAGGTGTATATTTTATCTGTTCCTTCATCAATCCACTGCCAGGGGGAATGATTCATGCCGCCGATAGCATCATAATAAAAGCAGAAACCGCTTTTATTTGCTTCGCGCATGCCATAAACCTTTATGGTAACTTCAACAGGGAATCCGGCTTTATTATAAAACAGAAAACCATCCGGGATATTTAAATGAATCCATGGCTGTTCATTACGTATGGTAGAGAGAACTATTTTGTCGCCATTCTGCGTTACAGTAAATTTGCCGCCAGGCAAATCGGGTAATGGGTTGATAGCAAGGGGGTCTTTGCCGGTCGGGTCAAATCCTACCGTGTCGCCATTTAATTTGGGTGGTGTATAGCAGGGAGATTTACCTTTAGTGACTGGAGCGACACCTATCAATAATGCCAATGGGGTATTTATATCAAGGGTCGTATCGTCCTGAACCTTTACCTTCTTTACCTCGCCATCCAGTGGAACCAATTCCACCTCTGCCAAGGTATTAGCATAGGTTTTTAATGGTAATACTACCGGTTTTGTGGTTACCAGTAATGCTGTGGTTGCTATATCATTGCGAAACAGGGGAATATCTATGCCGGCATCTGAAGTTGTATAACCGACATATTCGGCACCCTGTACTCGTTCCAGCAAATGCAATGTCTTTTCAGCATCTTTATCTGCAATCAGATTGGCATCTTCCTGCATCGGGTGAAATAATAACGTGGGTATGTCTAATAAAAATGCTGCCGCGATAACAGATTTTGGACCGGAATCCTGACCGCCAAGCGGTAAATCTGCCCACAGTGCGGGTGCGTCTTTACTTGGCAATACCATAGCTCGCAACGATTGCATGCGCCAGTTAAAAGTCTCGGGAGCAAGTGCGAAGGTAGTAGGGTTAAGCAGTAAAACATCCGGCCAGGCAGAACCTTTTGCCTGGGATAGGTATTCATCTATCCAGCCTATATTAACATTGCCCGGTTCCGCGGCAATTGCCTGCAATTTAGGATTTACGCTATGCAGCGCCTGGGTACCGGTACAATACATCTTTTGTACAAACTTGTGAGTAGCAAGCAGTGTTGTAGCACTGGGACGTTCCCATAACTGGTAATATGTCACCTTTTCTTTGTAACGTTTGGCAAGTGTGGTTATATATGCATTATATGCAGGCAAGTCAGGCTTTGCGCGCTGCGCCTGTTCCGGGGTGGGATTTGTCAGGTAGGTAATTGCCCATACCGGGGTTGGGCCTAACACCAATACAACATCTACTTTTTGGTTAGTTGCCTCATTAATTGCTGCATCCAATTTGTTGAATGACCATGTTTTTGCATTTGGCTGCAGTTGAGTCCAATCTGCCCGAATTCGTACTAATTTTACCCCATGGGTTGCGCATGCCGCCACCGCTGCCGGGTCGGCATCTGCTGATAATCCTAATCTTACAGGAGTTGCCCACAATATGGTTGTCAATATACAACATAAAAAAAGCCACCAAAATCGTAACATCTATCACCTTTATACCGTTTTTTATAATACAAACTTTACCACAAAAGGCACGGTAAATAAGAATTATAATTAATAAATCCTATACCGCACCTTTTATGATTAAACAAATTGAACGCGAAAAGTAACAGATATTACTTTTCGACTAATTCACGAGCCTCTTCAGTACTAATCCATTTATTGTTTTCAACAAAATACTGCCACCGAAGGTAGCCAGGCATGGATAAAAACCTTGTTTGCAGGGTGAACGCTGTCATTCCCCGAGTGCTTGGAATAGTCTGAGCCGTTGCCGGCTGAACAAGACTGAATAGACCCAGAATTGTTAGAATAGTTATAATGATAAATTTTTTCATCATTGTACTCCTTTTGCCTGGAATCACATATCAGATTAGGGTATTCCCGTAACTCAAAGTATATATAAATTCCATTAACTATTTATAGTAGCACTATTATCGTAAAAAGTCAAATAATTTATATTTTTATTTACAAATATTATCGAAGAAAAATAAACATAAGATTTAATTAAATATATCAAAAAACCTTCTTTCTAAAGTATAGATTGACACCTTAAAAGCCCCTCCCCTCAATCCCCTCCCCGGCTGGAGAGGGGAAGAACAACTAT
>CAZWZF010000106.1:0-7166 GCA_964638715.1 uncultured bacterium
GGGGTTGGGGAGGGGCTAATAAAGATGTTAATCATGTCAAAAAAACTGGAGAACAAATATGGGTATATTTGATAATAAAGTTGCAATTGTCACCGGTGCCGGTCAGGGGTTAGGCGAGGCTATAGCACGTCGTCTTGCCGCTGAAGGCGCGAAAGTTGGTGTTTGTGACCTTAATGGCGAAAATGCACAAAAAGTTGCAGATAGTTTGCCAGAAGCGATGGCATTCACAGTAGATGTTACAAATGAAGACCAGGTAATCGACATGGTTGACGAAGTCGTTTCTATTTGGGGATCTCTGGATATAATGGTTCCAAACGCTGGTATTTTAATCGCGGAAGCAATTGAAGATGCCAATGTTAATAAATGGCGAAAAGTTATTGAAGTTAACCTGATTGGAAATATGATTTGCTGCAAGCATGCTGCCCGCATTTTCATGCAGCAAAATAGTGGCGCTATAGTTGCCATAAACAGCAAGTCGGGTAAAAAAGGCTCATTTAAAAACTCCGCTTACGCCGCGTCAAAATTTGGCGCGATTGGATTGATTCAATCCGTCGCCCTCGAATTGGCTCCATTCGGCGCCCGCGCTAACGCCATCTGTCCCGGCAACCTGCTGGATGGCAGTTTATGGCAAGGCAGCCTGTTTGAACAATACGCAAAAAACCGCGGCATGACAGTTGAAGAAGTCCGTAAGCATTACGAAGGCCAGGTTCCATTGGGACGCGGGTGCAATTACGACGATGTTTGCAATGTTGTCGTTTTCCTCGCCAGTGATAACAGCAGTTACCTTACCGGTCAGGCACTTAACGTCGACGGCGGTCAGACTTTCAGCCCGTAATATATGACAGACAGAATACGAAAATTTTTGGCAGATAGAACGAGTGCGCATACCTTGCGCACTCTTCATCCTTTGCAGGGAAGAAAAGCCGGCATTGTTGAAAACGCCGGTCGCGAAATCATTGATTTTTCTTCAAACGATTACCTTGGATACTCGCAGCATAAGGATATCATCGCTGCTGCTGCCGATGCATTGCAAAAATACGGCATGGGGGCCGGGGCATCACGACTGATGAGCGGCGACCTGAATATTCATCACGAACTGGAAAATGCAACCGCAAAATATAAAAATAAAGAAGCCGCGCTATGTTTCACCAGCGGCTACTGTGCAAATACCACATTAATCCCCGCTCTGGTCAGCCGCCACGACGTGATATTTGCCGATGCATTAATTCACGCCAGTCTTATTGATGGCGCACAGTTGTCACAGGCAAAATTAATCCGCTACCGCCATAACGACATCACACATCTGCAGGAATTGTTGGATAAATATCGCGGCAATTATCCTGACGCGCTGATAGTCACCGAATCGATATTCAGCATGGACGGCGACCGTGCCCCGCTGAAAGAAATAGTAAAACTGAAACAGCAATATGATTGCCGGTTATTCGTCGATGAGGCGCATGCTACCGGAGTGTTTGGCAGCGGAATTGTTGATGCCGACGGGGTAACTGCTGACACCGAATATATCATGGGAACTTTCAGCAAAGCGTTGGGGTCTTTCGGCGGGTATCTCGCCTGCGACCAGACAACAAAAGATTACCTGGTAAATGCAGCCAGGGGATTTGTATATACTACCGCATTGCCGCCAGCGATAATAGCCGCAAATATTGCCGCTCTTAAAGTTGCTGCCGACAATCCGCAGGATGGAGAAAATCTGCTGAAAAAATCCGCTGATGTTCGCGATGAACTGTGTCGGCAAGGCTGGCAGGTTGCCGGTGAAAGCCAGATCATACCAATTGTCGTTGGCAGCAGCGAACGAGCATTGGAGTTATCGGGAAAACTGGCAGATGCAGGCATGCGGGTGTTGGCGATACGTCCCCCTACTGTACCAGATGGTTCAGCGCGATTGCGTATTTCGCTATGCGTTATACATACAGATGAACAACTGCATCGCTTACTGGAGGCCATGAATGGACTCAAATAAATGGGTTTTTCATGACCGAGGATTCGAAAAGAATCTGGTTTATTTACCGGGTTGGGCAACTGATATTTCATTTTTGCAGCAAGACAAACTGCCATTCAACCTGATATATCCTGAATCGCTGATTACCCCGAACCATCTCTATTCACTTGCTGAACTGCTGCAGGAACCGACTATTATCCTTGGATGGTCGCTGGGTGGGTTTTTAGCGTTGGAATTTGCCCGCCAATGCCCGGGTAAAGTTTCATCAATGATTATCGCATCTATTCGCCAGCAATACCCGAAAGAATCAATAACGCCAATGCACTGCACCAATTTGCCTGAAATGCGTATTATCCAGAGAAACTTTTACAAACAGGCATTTTTCCCAACCATGCTTTCAGAATACCGGGTTTTCAAGCAGCGTGAAAAGGAACTGGTAAATTCCATGAATCATGATGATCTCTTGACGGGATTGGATTATCTGGAGAATAATGCTATTGGAGACGCGCCGCAAGTACCAATAATTTATCTGCATGGCGAGACAGATGTCATTGCACCGGCTTCAGAAGGCATCGAATGGGCAAATGAACAGGGGATAAAATATACTATCATACCTGCTGTTCCTCACGTTTTGCCTTTCTGCGACCAGTTTTACGAAATTATAAATGAAAAAATCAACTAATTCACCGTTATGGGATGCCAAACCAGACCATGCGGAAACCTATGATAAATATGCTGTGCCGCAACAACAGACCGCTGATGAATTAATAGAGTTCATCAACGATATTTCACCGCAAAAAATACTTGAACCCGGCAGTGGAACCGGCTACTATACCAAATTACTGGTAAACAAATTCCCAACTTCCCAAATAACCTGCGTCGATTTATCGGCGACAGCATTGCAAGCGGCAAAAAGGCTATTGCCATTTAATAATATTACCTTCACCCGTGGGGATATCGAAAAGATGCCACTGATAAATTATGACTTGATAACAGCCAACGCGGTATTCCAGTGGATACGCGATTTTCCCGGATGGATGAATAAAGTGTATGATTCACTGATACCTTACGGCGTGACCGCTTTCTCGTATTTTGGCGGCAGCACCTACCGGGAATTAGCATTTGCGGTAAAAAGCGTATTTGGCGAAGAAGAACAAATCACCAGCAGTCAATTTCATACCATTGATGAAATAAGAAACATCACCAGTAAATTCTCTGCTTCAATTATCAAGACCACGGATTATACTATTGAATTCGCATCTTTGCGGGATTTATTGTTATCAATTCGCGCTACTGGAACGCGCGGCAGAAAAGTAAACGCGCCAATTTGGACAAAAGGGAAATATAATTTGATAGAAAAGATTTATAATGACGAATTTGGGGGAATAAAAGTAACATATAATGTAATTTTATACCGGGGAGTAAAGTGATATGAAAGGGATATTTGTAACTGGTACTGATACTGGCGTTGGGAAAACTGTAATCGCCGGCCTGTTGGCGGGTGCATTCAGCCGTTATGGCCGGGTGATAACGCAAAAATGGGTGCAAACCGGATGTATTGGAAATTCAACTGATATTGACGTTCATAATTCCCTGAGCGGGATTTCTGTAGATAATGAATTAACGGCATCGGTTAATCCATACTGTTTCACCCTGGCGGCATCGCCGCATTTGGCAGCAGAGTCAGAAGGCGGAGTTATAGACCCGGAGCGGATAAAATCCGCATATCACGAGTTGGCCAACCAGTTTGACTATGTATTTGCCGAAGGTGCCGGAGGAATATTAGTACCGCTGACCCGCAGCAAAATGATAATCGACATTGTCGCTGAATTATCGATACCGGTAGTTATTGTGGTTGAAAATAAAATCGGTTGCGTTAACCACGCTCTGCTCACTATCGAAGCATTGCACCACCGCAATATTCCGATAGCGGGACTTATTTTCAATCAGAAACAATTGAATATTCTGGATAACCACATCGTAGAAGATAATCCCCGCATAATAAACCAAATATCAAATGTGCCGGTGCTGGGAAAAATGCCTTACTTGAAAGATTTAAACGAAGGCAAAGCGGCTATCGAAACCATAGCGAAAAATCTGTATTTCAGAATAGAATAACGATTTTTTGACATGATTAACATGATTTTCATGATTTTTTTTAATTTTTAGGTTTCAGGTTTGTGGTAGGCGAAAACCACCCCGACCTTCGGCCACCCCTCCTTGGCAAGGAGGGGAGTTTAATATGAAAGTATTGATTATTAAAGTAGCCATTATATTACCAAGTTACTACCGTAACTCCCCTCCTTGACAAGGAGGGGGTAGGGGGTGGTTTGGTTGATTATATAATTAGTTGGCTTTACAAGAGCATTAAAAATTACGAATTTAATTTATATCGATGGGCAGGATATATTTTTTGCTTCGCAAAAACAAATCATGATAATCATGTTAATCATGTCAAAAAATTAAAAAGAGAGACTAATGCAAGACTGGCTGGAAAAAGACCTTACTTATAATTGGCATCCTTACACGCAAATGTTGAATCTGCGCGATAATCCACCGCTGCTGATTACCCGGGTAGCGGGTCGCTACTTGTATGACGCTGACGGCAAGGCCTATTACGACAGTAACTCCAGTTGGTGGTGCAACGTCCACGGGCATTGCCACCCGGCGATTCGCGAGGCGGTTGAAAAACAGATGCGCACTCTTGACCACATCATGTTTGGCGCCATTGCCCACACCCCCGCGATTGAACTGGCGGAAAAGCTGGTGAGTATCACCCCGCCGGGTTTGGACCGGGTATTTTATTCCGACAACGGTTCTACCGCTGTTGAAGTCGCGCTGAAGATGTCGGTGCAATATTGGCGCAATACCGGCAACTCCAGAAAATGCCGCATTATCTCGCTGGACGCCGGTTACCATGGCGACACCATCGGGTGTATGAGTGTCAGCAATGTCGAGTTATTCCGCGGCGCCTTTGACCCGCTGATGTTTCAGGCTATCACCGCCCCCACTCCGCATTGTGACGATTGCGCCTTGCCATGTAAAAACAAATCATTTGGCAGATTGCATTGGGATACCGATGATGAAAACCCGCCGTGTGTGGCAAGCATGGAAAGATTGCTGATTAATGACGCCGATGTCACCGCCGCGATAATCTTGGAGCCGCTGTTGATGGGTGCGGGTGGTATGCTGATATACCCGCCGGCGTACTTGCGCGGAGTGGCGCAACTGGCGATGAAATATAATGTTCACCTGATACTGGACGAGGTTGCCACCGGCTTTGGCCGCACTGGCAAAATGTTCGCCTGCGAATATGCCGGCATCACCCCCGACTTCATGTGCCTGTCCAAGGGCCTCACCGGGGGCACCATGCCGTTGGCAGCCACCATGACGACAGAGACCGTATACGAAGGGTTTTTATCAACAGACAGCTCGAAAACCTTCTTTCACGGCCACACCTACACCGCCAACCCCATCGGCTGCGCCGTCGCCCTGGCAAGCCTGCAGCTATTCGAAGACGACAACCTGCTGGGTAATGTGAACACGTTGACACCGCTATTGCTGCAAAAGATGCAAACCTTCGCCGATATCCCGATAATAAAAAATATCCGCGCCATCGGCACCGTAACCGCCTTCGATGTTATCCACCCGGACTACGCCGAACTGCTGAAAAAAATCTACCGCGCCGGCCTGGCAAACGGCCTGATAATGCGCCCCATGGGAAAAGCAAGCTACCTATTCCTCCCCCAATCGGCAACCATTGACGAGGTGGAGATGGTGTTTGAGAAGTTAGATGGGATTTATCGGGAAATTTTAAAATAGGCTTGATTATGTAATGTTTTTTTAATCTCGATAATGATTACATGATGGCTTTATGGTTGATGAAAGGAATTGATTTGTCTAACCTTAATTATTACAGTTTCAATCTGCTGTTCATTCAAATCAATATTTTTATGTATCTTTAGTTTTGCTATAAAATCCATTGTTCTCTCATGATTTATATATTGTTAATGATATTGTACCATAAAGTAATTTTTATTAAATATTATGACTAATTTATTCCTTTCACCATTTCCAAGTACTTCTATCCACAGATTTGGAATCTAACCATCTCATAACATCTGCACGGAATCGGTGAGGATATGTTTGAAAGAATAATAATGAAAAGAAGTAATTATCTTTAATTAAACAAGGTATGTCATTACCATCATTTTCCATAGCTTCTGTTTTAAGTTCTTCCCATTCTTTTCTATGTTTAGGAAGTAATATAATATTTTTCCCTGATTGATTACGCCATAGATAGAATTGCCATAACTCATCAGGTTTGAAAGAATAAAATGCTAAACGAGTTACATCTGGCCAAAGAAGTTTCATCTCTTGTTTCCAATTGAGTCTCACTAGTAAATGTACCAATCCTTCAATAGAATATGAACCACCTTTGAAATTGGTATTTATTTCTTCGTTAGTTAAAGTTTCACCATCGATATTCGTTAGGTGTAATAGAACATAAAGTTCATCATAAGATGGATAAAACAATGGAATATTATGATTTTCTTCTCTCGGATCATTGCATTTTGTCACATGATTAATCAAACTAATAATTAATTCTTCAGTCGTTTTTGTTGCATCAACAGACCTTAAGTACCAATATATCGCTAAAAATTGAGGTATTGCTGCCTCTCCCCATAAATATATATTAGGCATATTATCAGTAATAAATTTCTTGATAAAGATATCTTTATCATTTTTGCATTCTTCTCTGTTCCTTCTCCATATGCCATAAATACTCATTAATGAAATTAACTTAGTCATTCGAATTTGATATACCCAGGGATCATGTAATGCATTCCCTTCGACATAATGTTTACGACTTATTAATTCATCACTTAAATTGTCAAGTAAATCATAAATTCTGTCTATTCCTAAATTAATTGATGATGATACTTTTCTTCTATCAAGGTCATAACATTCTATACAGGCAAATACATGAGAAAGATATATTATCCATGTGTCAATTTCAGCTACATAATTATTCATCTTCGAAAATGCAGACAAAGAAATTTCACATAAAAGTCCTGCACTTGCAATACTTCTGATTAATTTAGTTTTTTGAATAGAATTATCAATTTGATCCAAATGTAATGTAGAAATAAGAATAGATGAAAACTTTTCTTTATCAATTGTGGTTGATTGACCATTATACATA
>CAZWZF010000107.1:0-6867 GCA_964638715.1 uncultured bacterium
AAAAAGAAAATCACCTGAAAACTATGTGTTCTCAGGTGATATGGGATGACTGTGAAAAACATATAGAAAAAGTCAGAGATGGTTCATATTTTAGATTTCTTAATTGAAAAATATACGGTAAATGGGAGGGGAGTTGTACTCAACTCCCGCGAAAGTGTCTGTTTTAACAACAACAATTGGACATAACGACAAAACAAGGTTTGCAATTACAACACCACGCAAAATATCTGTCGCTATTTCGCTTTTTTACATCATTATTCCGGTTCTTTCGGGGAAGTTGAGTACAACTTCCCTCCCATTTAACAGTCAAGTGAAATGATAATCATAAATGTGTATAAGGGTGAGGTTGTTGCCGTGGGCTATGGAATTAATATTATTAGGAATTGAGATATGTAGAATACTATTTCCCCGGCACTTCATACGAAATCGGTACACTGTTCAACTGCCATTTTCCTGCGCGACCCAGTTCTATTCCAGTTTCCAGCCAGGCATTAATGTCGCCGGTTATTGCGCCGTGACCGGGATAAACCTTTCTGATGTTGTATTTTTGCAACCGCTGCAGGCTGTCGAGTAGTGCTTCACCGGAGAAATCTACGCCTGCCCAACCGGGTTGGCTGCCAGGCATCAGCATATCGCCGGTGAAAGCGGTAATGCCGTCGTCATCATCCAGTAAATAACTCATACAGCCGGGAGTATGCCCCGGGGTGGTGACGCAGGTGATGCGCAGACCGGCGATATTGAGGATTTGACCGTCAGCGAGCACATCGTCAATTATAACCGGGGTTATTAATTCCGTGTGTTCGCACCATATCAACGGCGCACATTCCCGCATTGCCTTTGCGGTGGGTGCGGATGCCATCAGGCGCGCACCTCTTTTTTGCCAGCAGTCTGTCCCAAAAGCATGGTCGGAATGGCAGTGGGTAATTAGTATCGCGCACACATCCTCTGGTGATGCTCCCGCTTCGCGAAGCCCAGCGATTACCTCGTCTTCAAAATAGCCGGAACCAGGATCGACAATCACCACGCCGCTTGTGCCAAGAATGGCGAAACTCTGGCATTGCATGTATCTGCCCGGATGAATCATTTTTACGGTCATGTCTTACCTTAACCTTTTACAAAAACATGTGACAAATTCAGTGCGTATGGCGGCAGCCAGCCTGCCAAATCGCTCAACGGCAACACGCTCTCATCCAGATTGATACCGTAGTTATCGCGCATCACTGCACGCCTATTCTGCATTCTTGCCCACATTTCCGGGTAATCTTTCTCCAGTGTTGTCCGCAATTCCTCGTCTGCCAGCACTATGCCATCCTCTGCATTAATATAACAGAACGGTCCTGCCGACACCGGAATAATATCCATTTGCAGCGCCATGCCGGATTCAAGAGTCACCGGATTATCGAGTGAAAATGGCGAATTTACCCACTCATCCAGGTGCAGTTGATGACCGGGATTTACTGCAAAGTTATACAGCTTCTTATTGCGCACTTTTTCTACGGCATCGTAAACTTCCCCGCCGGTGACACCCAAACGCAGGGATTCGTACCAGGTAGATATTACATCAAAGTAATTGCTGGCGAATTTCGGGTAAAAATCGCGGAGTTCTTCCGATAAATCTTCCTCATCCTTCCCTACGCATCCGGCACGGCAGGTGAGCGCGCCTGTCACCCCAAAAGCGACAACAAAAGATTCGCCGGTTTTAAACTCTTTCGTTGACGCGCTGGAAAGGCCGCGTTTTACCTTGTCACCAGCATTTATCATCCGGTGGCAACTCAACGTTAACCCGCGTGAATCCAGATAGCGTTCCAATTCACATTCGGCTACGCCGTTGGCAAGGTGGGTCATAACGTTCATCACCCCGGCAGCGGCAACGCTGGCGGCATGTTCATATTGGGCAATCTGTGCCGGTTCATTGGTTATGCGCAATCCGCGCTGGGCATCCATGAATAGCGTGGTTGCATTGCGCACCATGCCCGCTCCGCAAATATCCCGCAGCGTCTCCGCCAGGTAAGCCGGAATATCCAGGGCATCCGCCGGTATTAACTTTCCATCAAAATATTTCCATCCCACCGCTCCGACGCGCACGCCTTCTGTCAATCCAAACTCGCTCAATATAGTTTTCAAAGGACGCGACTCGCCACGCGGCTGTCCCAACAGGCTGAATTCCTGGAATAATTCAACGTCTATATTCAGCACCGGGTCTGGTGTATAACCCATACATTCATTGCCCACCAGCAATTTTGTTCGTCCGTCACTCCCCAACAGCAGTAGCGCTTCCTCAAATCGCGGGTCAAATCCGGTAAGGTAAGCCATGTTGGCGCTATGTTCGCGATCGCCGTAAATTGCGAGAACATCATAACCTGCCCGTTGTATACAGACTGCCGCCGCCCACAACCGGGCATGATAAATCTCCACCGGCAACGGTATGGGTGGCAAAATATTCACAATTGGCACAGGTCGGTCAGCGAGTTGTATTTTAGATGGCATTATTTTTCCTTTATAATCTATTTTAACTGTTTTGATTAATGTAGAGAAGCCCTGCCCTTATCCGAAAAATTCTCAATTCTCAATTTCGTCACACCGTGGACATTATCTCAGAAAATTTTTACAATAGGGTGGTATTATGACGATTGAACTCGACAGTGAAATATATTACGACCGCCGCCGGCATGCGGCACGGCATACGGACAGCTACTTGTTTCACCAGTTGATTCCGTATATCGGCAATAAACGCAAACTGCTGCCGCTGATTCACAAAGCGATAATTGCCACTGGTGTCAGGCGCGGCGATACTTTTGTAGATTTATTCGCCGGCAGCGGTGTGGTGTCGCGGTTTGCCAAGCGTATAAATCTGCGGGTGGTTGCCAATGATTGGGAACCGTATACCCTGCCAATTAACCGCAGCGCCATCGCCATTAACCATGTTCCCTCCTTTGCGGCTTTCGGCGGTTATGAAAATGCTATTTCACGCCTGAATAGTTTGCCCGGCGTCGAAGGCTGGATAACGCAAAACCTGTGCCCACAGGATGATGACAACCCGCATCATGATACCGACCGGATGTTTTTTATGCGCAAAAATGGTATGCGGATAGATTCCATGCGCGATGAAATTGCCAAATGGTATGCCAACGGCCGGATAAACGCAGACGAGGAAGCCGCCTTGCTGGCGCCATTACTATATTCGACTTGCTATGTCAGCAACACCAGCGGAGTATTCAAAGGTTTTCATCGCGGTTGGGGCGGCAGCACCGGGATTGCCCTGTACCGCATCAAGTCGGATGTGCGATTATCACCGGCGATATACTATGATAACAATCTTCAAAACCAGGCGATTTGCGGTGATGCCGGACAGGCAGCTGTCAGTATCTCGGCTGATATCGCCTATATCGACCCGCCATACAACCAGCACCCCTATGGCAGCAATTACCATATTTTAAACTCGGTTACCCTGTGGGACAAACTGGAGATTCCCGCGGAATTGACCCGTGGCAACAAATCCGCCATCCGCACCGATTGGCGTACATTGCGCCGCAGCGCCTACAATAAATCCGGCGATGCCATTGCCGCATACCAGCAGTTAATCAGCAGCGCCGATGCTAAAAACATCATCACCAGCTATTCAACTGACGGTATGATGACGGTACAGGATATGCTGGAAATAAATTGCGAACGCGGAGCAGTGCAGCTATTCATGCAGGAATACAAACGTTATCGGGTAAGCCCCACCCGTACCAGCAAAAAACCGCTGAACGTTGAATTCGTAATAGTAACTGACACTACCAAACCCGTCAATATCAGCCCAAAAGAGCTAACCAAACAAATTTTCAGCTACGAAACCAGCGCATTGGCAGAACATAGAGAAAATAAGAAGAGTGAGGAGTGAGGAGTGAGGAGTGAAAATTGCCGTGGCGTCACCGTCCCGGTGACGATTAAAACTCCCCTCCTTTGGAGGGGTTAGGGGAGGTCATTATGAAAGAAATTATTGAAATGCTTACTGCTGATCGTGTTGAATGGTTAAACACACAATTTTCCGCATTTGGCTGGCCAAAACGTGATGGATATTTTCAATGGTGTTATGAAGTTCAACAGCGTGGTGAACAAATTTTATTATTATGCCGCACCGGCGAAAATCTTAATGGTTATTGCCGTATAGTCTGGTCGCCAGATTACCCGCCTTTTTGCGCTGCCCATATCCCAGAAATACAGGATTTGAATGTTGTACCGGCTTCACGACGATGCGGAGTAGCTACGCGATTGATGGATATGGCAGAATCAATCGTTGCTGAACGAAGTCCGGTAATAGGTATCGGCGTAGGTTTGCACCCGGGGTATTGTACTGCCCAGCGTATGTATGTTTTGCGCGGATATATACCCGATGCACGGCCGGTTACCTATAACAACACTTTTGTCACTGAAGGGCAAATAGTAAAACTGGATGATGATTTGGTATTGCATTTGACGAAAAACTTATCAAATTTACCTATTGACATTGCCAATAGCGAAGCATAATATTTCTTCAATGGTGAATATATAATGACTGATAATAATCGTATAACGCGGTTGCGCGATGAAGTGATGCGACGCAAGGGTTCGTGGATTGCTGACCCTAACCCGTTTGAGCGCGATGTTGCCTTGTACCGGACAAAGGGTAGGGGGTTATCGAGCGTGCAAATTCGCGCGTTGATGCTGCGTGAATTAGTGGATGTCGCGACTATTCGTATTTATGACGACTGGACACTTGCGGGTGAACATCTCGCCCATAATTTTGGCTTTTACGATCCGAAGAACCGCGCCCAGGAATATCGTTTGTATGAATTTGGCATCACTGCCGAGGAAGCGATAAAGGTTGAAAAGTACCGCCATAAATGGGATGAACGAACGCAAAGTTTTTATGCTATCGGTGATATTTCGCCGGAAAACCGCAAAGGGATGGGTGATTGGGAGAAAAACAATGTATACCTGGCAAATGGGTGGATGGAAAACCATTCTATTCGGGATTACGCGAAGGTGCTGCGGATTGGCTACGCTGGAATTCGCCGGGAAATAGAAACACTGCTAACAAACACAGACATCACCGACCCGGATTTCCCGCAAAAAGAGAACTTCTGGAAAGCCGCGCTGTGGGTATGTGATGCTGGCATTGCGTTGGGCAAACGATATGCCGATTTAGCGCGGTCAATGGGCAAGTTGGAAATGGCTGCCGCTTGTGAACGAGTGCCGGCAGAAGGTGCGCGCACACTGCGGGAAGCCACCCAATCGCTTTGGCTTGCGCATATCCTCACCTGCGGCGAGGACAGCATTAACGCCAACAGCATCGGCAGGCTGGACAAAATTTTGTACCCGTATTACCTGGTGGATATCGACGCCGGTCGCATCACCCGTGCGGATGCGGTGGAGTTGATGGAAGAGTTGGCATGCAAGCTATACTTGGATTACGAGGTGCAGGCGATTACCCTTGGGGGTGTCGACGAACACGGCAACTCTGCCGTTAACGAGATGAGCTACATCATCCTGGAAGCGTCGAATAATGTTGATTTCGTCCGCGACCTTTCTGTTCGGATAAATTCGGAAACCCCGAAAGAATTTGTGGATTATTGCGCCGGGATGGTCATTCGCGGCGGCGGTATTCCTTTCTTTTTCAACGATGACTGCTTTGTAAAAGCGCTTGCCGACCGCGGAATATCACTGGTTGACGCCCGGGATTATGCCCCCATCGGCTGTATTGAATTAACCATACCGGGCAAGGCAAATCCTCACGCGGTGTCAGGGTGGATAAACGCGGCAAAGTGCATGGAACTGGCAATATTTGACGGCTGCGACCCAAGGACTGGAGAACAATTAGGGCCGCATACCGGGATATTAACGGATTTTGTCACCTTTGACAATTATTTAACCGCATTCAAAAAGCAACTCGAATTTTTCACCCGCAACATGGTTTACAACATCAATCGCGGCGAACTTGCACAGCGCGAAAAAGGCCCGCTGCCGTGCTGGTCACTGCTCACTGATGATTGCATCCCACGCGGACGCGACATTACCGATGGCGGCCCGATTTACAACTATCACTCGGTTTGTTTTCTTGGCACTGCCAACACTGCAGATTCATTGATGGCACTGAAAAAACTGGTTTTCGAACAAGAGAAAATTGATAAAGATGAATTGTTGGACGCATTAAAATCGAACTTTGACGGCTGTGAACAATTGCGCCAGACACTTTTAAAAAGCGCGGAAAAATACGGCAATGACAACAGCGAGGTGGATGATTTCGCCGCCTGGCTGACGAACCATTTCATCGATTTGATGGATACTTTCCGTTCGCCGCTAAATGGCAGATTTTTCGTTCATTTGTTCTCATTCCTGCTGAATATAAATTTCGGCAAATGTCTGGGGGCTACTCCAGATGGTCGCTTTGCCAGTGAGCCAATCGCCTATTCGCTGTCCGCGCAACAGGGACGCGATGAAAAGGGAGTGACCGCGCTGATTAACACCCTGGCGAAATTGCCGCATCACCGCGCCGCCGGGGCATCCGCCGCGATAATCGATATCGACCCAAAGATGGTCGACGGCGCCGACGGGATAGAACGCCTGTCGCAAATAATCCGCGCCGCCATCAGAATGGGGGTCGGGCAAATGCAGTTCAATGTGGTAACGGCAGAACGCTTGCGCCAGGCACAGCAGGACCCGGAGAAATACGGCAACATCCCGGTCCGCGTAGCCGGATACTCGCAAATGTTCAAACTGCTTTCCGAAGATTTACAGGAACATGTGATAGCGAGAACGAAACACGTTACGTAGTAAAAATTGCAAATTGTAGAGGCTTTTGCAAAACCCCTTAAATTTTTAATCTAATTTTTAAAAACTACCCAT
>CAZWZF010000108.1:0-6577 GCA_964638715.1 uncultured bacterium
TTTTGCGCACACCTTAATTGGAAGCTTAGCGATAAACCAGTTTCTGACAAGGCAACACATCCTGGTTCTGCTAACCATAATAAATAGGCTGAATTTCAGGATGTGAACCCAGTCCCCTTATCCAACCGCTCTTTTTCATAATCAGCCTGGTTAAATTTCGAAAAATTCAAAATCCGGTAATATTAGAAATATTGGGTGTCCTCGGCAATTACAATTTTTTTTCAATTCTCTCTTGCATAATGAATGATAAGTAAGTATAATTTGTCGCAACGCAACTTACTATTTTGGTAAGTAATTAATCAGGGGGATGATATGAAGAAGATCTTATTTACTTTAGCAGTGCTGTGTATCTGCGCTTTAGCAGCAGTAGCTGGTAAAGAGCCGTATGTTATTGGTGCGGTATTTGATATCAGCGGACCGGCTGCTCCACTGGGAACTCCAGAGCGTGACACCGCGTTGATGTTAGTTAAAAAGATTAACGACAACGG
Organism: uncultured bacterium; assembly: GCA_964638715.1. Classification (GTDB taxonomy): domain Bacteria; phylum Armatimonadota; class Hebobacteria; order CAIYQO01; family CAIYQO01; genus JBAXQQ01. The sequence goes on from CAZWZF010000108.1 coordinate 489, forward strand.
CGGCATTAACGGTCACCCTATCAAGTTAGTTGTTTTAGACAATCAGAGCGAAGAAGCACAGAGCGTAAGCGCTGTTAAAAAACTGATTGAGTCAGAGAAAGTAATTGCCATTATCGGACCAAGCCAGACCGGCACCACATTGGCAGTATCCCAAACCATTGAAGCTGCAAAGATTCCATTAATCAGTTGCGCTGCCGGTGTTAAAATTGTTGACCCGGTAAAACCTTACATTTTTAAAACCGCACAAAGCGACGTATCCGCTGTGGCAAAGGTTTTAACTTATTGCAAATCAAAGAAAATCAAGAATATTGCCATCATTACCGTCGGCAACGCATTCGGCGATAGCGGCAAAGCCCAGTTAATCAAACAGTGTCCAGGCGCTGGCGTTTCCATTCTTGCCCAGGAAACATTTGGCGATAAAGACACCGACATGTCCAGCCAATTGATGAAAATCCGCGCGAAAAACCCGCAGGCTGTAGTATGCTGGGGTACTAACCCCGGTCCGGCAATGGTAGCAAAAAACATGAAGCAGCTCGGTATGAAAATGCCGTTAATCCTCAGCCATGGCGTAGCTAACCGCAAGTTTATTGAACTGGCCGGCGATGCTGCTGAAGGCGTAGTTTTCCCATCCGGAAAATTATTAGTATACGAAGACCTGCCGAAAAGCGACCCGCAGAAGAAAGTATTAACCGCCTATGCAAACGAATACAAAGCTGCATATAATAAAACTGCTGATACCTTTGGCGGACATGCTTATGACGCGATTACCGTATTAGTAGACGCCATTGAAGAAGTAGGTCCAAACCCGCAGAAATTACGCGCGCAACTTGAAAAGACCCGCCGCATAGTGGGTATTTCCGGTGTATTCTATTTCAGCGCAACAGACCATAACGGCCTGGATGAAGACGCATTCGTAATGGTAACCATCGTCAATGGCGCTTGGAAAATGGCGAAATAGTAGTTAATTACGAATTATTAATTACGAATTACGAGGGTTTTGCAAAACTCGATGGGACAGACACTTTCGCGGCTTCGCCACTCGGTGTCAGTCCCTGAAATTCGTAATTTGTCATTTCCAATTATTAATTTTTAATTTTTAATTATTTATCTATGTTTGAAGGAACTTCGCGGTACCGCTGGCACTACAATTCCAGCGGTCCGCGATATTGATTTATATAATGTCAACTATTGATCTTTTACAAAATTTATTATTTGGAATAGCGCAAGGCTCCATTTATGCGCTCATTGCGGTAGGTTTTACGATTATTTTCAGCGCGACTGAGATTGTAAACCTGGCGCAAGGCGAGTTCATAATGCTTGGTGCCATGTTCACATTCTGGTTCAGCGCACCCCCTTCAATTGATGGCAGTGTCGGCGGAATGGGGCTTCCTATTTACATGGCGGTTATACTGGCGGTAGCGGCAACTTCAATAATCGGTGTCATTATGGGCTGGGTTATGATGCGGCCGTTAAAGAAAGCAAATTCCACCACTATGATTATCATCACTATTGGCGCGTCAATGATAATCCAGGGGGTAGCAAGTCATGTTTGGGGAAAAGACGCGGTGAAGGTACAGGAATTTACCAAGTTTAATGATGGCGCAATGGTGATAATGAATGTGCCGTTTTTAAAACCGATAGACGGCGTTCCCCCGCAATTATTCTTACAGCAGCAGCAGATATGGATTATTGGAATCATGCTGATTTTAGTAATCCTGTTAACGCTGTTTTTTAATCTTACCATGGCGGGCAAGGCAATGCGCGCCACCGCCATGAATAAAGTAGGCGCAAAACTTGTCGGCGTGAATGTGTCGCGAACGGTGATGCTGGCATTCGGATTGTCAGCCGCCATTGGCGCGCTGGGCGGAGCAGCTATCGCGCCAATTTATGCGCAATATGACATGGGTGGATTGCTTGGTCTGAAAGGATTTGCTGCCGCTATCGTTGGTGGTCTGGGCAATTTCCCCGGTTCGGTAATCGCGGGTTTAATACTCGGAATGGCAGAGGCGGTAGGTGCTAATTACGCGTCAAATTATAAAGATGCGATATCATTTGTAATTTTGTTGATAGTGCTGATCATTAGTCCTAATGGATTGCCCGCATTGCTGAAAAGGAGGAGAAAATAGATATGGACATTAGAACGAAAAGATTTATTGGCGCATTTTTATTTATAACACTAATCGGGTGTGTTCCATTATTTGTAAAAAATGGCTATCATCTGGGAATTTTAACGATGGTTGCCATCAATACTATTCTGGTAATCGGGTTGAATCTGCTGATGGGTTACGCCGGTCAGGTTTCATTGGGACACGCGGCGTTCTACGGCATCGGCGCATATTCAACTGCGGTATTCACTTCTTCACAATTCGGCTGGCATCCTTTCGTCGCTGCTCTTGCCGGCATAGTAATATCAATCATTGTCGCTGCGATAATCGGCATTCCCTGTTTGCGCTTGCGCGGTCATTATCTGGCACTTGCCACCCTTGGTTTTGGGTGGATTATGTATATAGTGATGAAAAATTGGGAACCACTGGGCGGCACATCCGGCATTGAAAAGATACCATTTTTAGTTGTCGGCAATATTGTTATAAATGACGACCAGTCACGGTTTTATTTCACCTGGGCAGTCGCAATGATAATATTGTGGATTACCTGGAATATTGTCCACAGCCGGGTGGGACGCGCTTTGCGGGCACTGCATACCAGCGAATCAGCGGCGTCATCGTTAGGCGTTTATATTACCGGATACAAATTGCAGGTGTTCCTGCTGTCCGCTGTTTTTGCTTCAATTGCCGGTTCGCTTTACGCCCATTGTATTAATTTCGTCAGTCCGAATACATTCAACTTTGTCACATCGGTACAGATAGTTGTGATGACGGTTATCGGTGGAATGGCATCAGTCTGGGGTGCTCCGGTGGGTGCCGGCGCAATTACCATATTGGTAGAGGTGTTGCGTGAGGTTGGCGACAAAGTTAAAATAATGAAAGATTCAGATGTTATCATGCACGGTTTAATATTGGTGCTGGCGATGATTTTCATGCCTTCCGGGGTTTATTGCACAATATTTGATGGTATTGTCCGTCTGTTCCGACGTAAAAAAACAGGAGGTGCGGCATGAGCGCATTGCTGCAGGTAGAAGGCGTATCCAAGATATTTGATGGCTTGGTGGCGGTGAATAACGCTACTTTTGATGTGCAGGAAGGAACAATTACCGCGCTTATCGGCCCGAATGGCGCCGGGAAATCCACCATGCTGAATATGATATCTGGCGCATTGCCGGTATCAATTGGCAAAATCACTTTTAATAAAAGAAAAATAACCAATAAACCGCCGCATAAAATTGCCGGTTACGGGGTATCGCGCACATTCCAGAATGTCGAACTGTTCAGCAACATGAGCGCGTTGGAAAACGTGATGATTGGCAGGCATCTGCGGGGACGGTGCGGAATGTTGGCGGCAGCAACGCGGTTATGGCATTTGCGCCGGGAAGAGTTAAAGATTGAAGCAGATGCCCATGAATTTCTAAACCGTGTGGGGCTTGGTGATATGGCGGATGAACCGGCAGGTGACCTGCCGTTTGGAAAACAAAGGCTGTTGGAAATTGCCCGCGCAATTGCGGTAGAACCTAAATTGCTGCTGCTGGACGAAGCGGCATCCGGTTTGTCCACTCGCGAGAAAAAAGATTTGGTAAAACTGATATATTCGCTGCGCAGCGATGGCATTACTATATTCATGGTCGACCATGATATGGATTTAGTGATGGACATCAGCGAACATGTGATAGTGTTGGATCACGGCGAAAAGATTGCCGAAGGGACACCGCAGCAAGTGCAGAAAAATGACAAGGTTATCGCTGCGTATCTGGGCGAGGAGGTGGAAGATGCTTAAATTATCCAGCGTTACCACCAGTTACGGCAGTACTGTAGCTCTTCGCGGAGTATCGCTGCATGTTAACCCGGGCGAGATTGTCGCGTTAGTCGGGGCAAATGGCGCGGGGAAAACCACGATTTTAAATACCATCTCCGGCATTACCCCTGCCAGCAAAGGTACTGTGACTTTTGAGAATCGCGAGATTCGCCGCTGGGGTGCAGACCGTATTGTACGATTGGGGTTATGCCAGGTTCCCGAAGGCCGCCAGTTATTTTCTGATATGTCGGTTAAGGACAATCTGTTGTTAGGCGCGTTATCATTGGGCATGAAACGCCGCAAATATCAAAAAGATGACCTTGATAAGATATACGGGATGTTTCCTATCCTTAATGAACGCGGAAGCCAGCGGGCTGGAACATTATCCGGCGGCGAACAGCAAATGCTGGCAATTGGGCGGGCATTGATGGGCAGGCCAAGGCTGCTATTGCTGGATGAACCATCAATGGGTTTGGCACCGCGGGTAATGCAAGAGATTTTCTCGTGTATACGTTCTTTTCGCGATACCGGACTGACAGTGCTGCTGGTTGAGCAGAACGCCCGTATGGCACTGCGCATAGCAGACCGCGGGTATGTATTGGAGACAGGCAGTATCATAATGGATGGTACCGCGGAAGAACTGATGGAAAACAAAGAAGTACAACGCGCCTATCTGGGCAAGGGTTACCGCGAGGTGTGGGAGTGATTATGAATATAGAGATGATAAGCCGTGATGAACTGGCGCAATTGCAATTGGAAAGGCTGCAGTCGGCACTTTTTCGCGCCTACCGCAATGTTTCATTTTATCGAAAACAATTCGACGCCAGCGGATTTGTACCGGAAGATATGCAGGCATTGGATGAATTGGTAAATCTTTCTTTCACCAGCCGTGCGGATATCTGTGCGGGTTATCCCTATGACATGCTGGCGGTTCCACTGCGTGAGGTTGTACGCCTGCAAAACAGCACCTGGACAGCGGGCAGTCCGGCGGTGTGCGCATATACCCAGAATGATATGCGCCACTGGGTAGAACTGGTGTCGCGATACCTGGCAGCGGCAGGTGTGAATCGTGACGATGTAGTGCAGATATTCTTCAGTGGCAGTGGTTTAAATAGCAGTCTTGGTTTTCACAGCGGTGCTGAGAAAATCGGTGCGGCAGTAATCCCCATTTCTGTTGAAGGTGCAAATGACCAGTTGGCAGTAATGCAGGACTTTAAAACCACCGTTGTTTGCGGCACTGCCAGCGATGCATTGCAATTGGCCGAGGTAGTTAGCAAACGTGGCATGGATCGCAGACGGCTGTCATTGCGGGTGGGTATTTTCGGCCGCGAACCGTGGAGCGAGGAAAATAGAAAGTTTATTGAAGAATCTTTGGGTATTGTAGCACTTGATCATTATTCGGTTAGTGAATTTGGCGGTCCGGGCATTGCCGGCGAGTGCGATTGCAAATGCGGATTACATATAGCAGAAGACCATTTTATCGCTGAAGTGATAGACCCTCAAACCGGAAAAGTGCTACCAGATGGTACTGAAGGTGAACTGGTATTAACGACTCTTACCCGCGAGGCACTGCCGTTAATCCGTTACCGAACCCGCGATATAACCACTTTGACTCGCGATGTATGCAGTTGCGGCCGCACCTTTGCCCGCATGAACCGGGTGAAAAACCGTAATGATGGCCTGGTGATAGCTCAAGGCAAGAGATTTTACCCCCAGCAAATAGCCGCTATTCTAACCAATGTGCAAGGCGCAAAGCCGTTGTTCCAGATCGTAATAGAGCGAATAAATGGCGTGGAAAGAGTGGAAATAATAGCCGAATTAACATCAGAATTATCCGCGGATAGTCCCGGAAAAATCATGACCATCGAAAACAGAATGTCAGAACAAATCCGCGAAAACGCTGGCATAGAAGTTCATATCAGACTGGTAGAAAAACAAACAATCATTCGGATTTTGGTTGATGAAGATGTTGTTTGCGATAAGCGGTAGAGGACGTTTAACTCCGTCATAATTCCATAGCCCACGGCAACGCCGCTGGGAAAATTTAATCATAATTCCTTCGTTTTTAGGAATGCTGCTCTTACAGAGCGTAATCTTTGTGATTATACCAAATCCCAGCGGCGTTGCCCTCACCCTTATACACATTTTTTTGATTGAATGGTTAAATTGATGATTTATAATGT
>CAZWZF010000109.1:0-6559 GCA_964638715.1 uncultured bacterium
AAATTTAAATATTAATTTATTTTTTATATGTAACCGTATTAGTAATTGTCTTCACAATTTTACCAGATACATCTAATTCGTTTACGACTATGGTAAGTATATCTGCAGATCTATTCATAAATGGAACTGTGGTTTTAATAGCATCGGTAGTCCATACACCTTTATCATTTGTTGTTACAGTACTTTCATACAATTTAGAAGCTATCTTAACGATACTATTGACTTCATATTTAATTGTGATATTTACCTTGGTGCCTGCGGTTGCTTCACCGGTTACGATTACTGTGTCGCTGAATGTTCCTTTATCTGTTGGCAAAGTCATGATGAATGCCTTGGTGACTGTGGTCGGTAGCGTTACAACCGGTGGAATTACAACAACCGGTGCTGCCGGCAATACCATTTTCCAGATATTAGTGGTATTGGGAACCAGGCTCAATGTCAGGGTGTCGCCAGGTTTAACATCAGTATCCTTCATAGTTTTGCCATTGGTATCAACAATGATGGCATCTGTATTCAACGAATATAGTTTACCATCAGCCATCAGCAATTTTTTATTTGCCAAACCAGCTAATTTGTCGGTTAAAGTTGAAAATACCGCGGCTACCTGGATTCCATTATTGCTCTTATCAAGGGTTACTACTATCTGGTCGCCAGCCTGTAAATCATCAAATTTAGCGGTTTTAACCTGCGGGTCGATTGACAGCGTTCGGGTGAAGGTGGCGGCCTTGGTTATTTGTACCAGTTTCGGTTCCGCATCGGCAGCGGTTTTTACCAGTAATGCCATTACCGGGGTGCTCATTTTATCGACCAGGGTGCCGGTTACGGTTATTGGTGCAGCGACTGGGACTGTTGCGGCTGCAACAGGCGCAATAGTGATGGCCGCGGTCTGCAGTTTATCATACCATTTGATTTCGCCGCCAAACGCCTCTGCCGGGAATCTCAGCGGGACGTAAGTCATATTATTGATCGATGACGGTGGTGTGGACAGGATAACCTGTTTGTCGTTAATCATGCCGACAGCTTTATTCAGCCACAGGGTAACAACAACTGTGCCGCGAGTAGCAGTAATTTTCTGCGTCGCGCCATCCCAAGCTATTTTGGCTTCAAGGGCTTCAAAAACGGTGCGCATCGGCAGCAGCAGCGAACCGTTGCGGCTTACCAGTTGTGCTTTCAAATAGTTACCGTTTACCACTACATGCGGCCCCGGGCTGGCATAAACTTCCTTCGGCAGAGTCACATCCTGCGCGAAAGCCATCGAGAAAACGGCAAGGGAAGCCAATGAAATGAAGAGTTTCTTTAACATACTGTCTCCTTATCGGGTACTACTCCCAGAATATATACAAAATTATACCCCATAATAACAGTTTTCAACAGCAGTTAATGAGAAATTAGGGAATTTTGTTATTGAAGGAAGAATGGGAGTATAAGGGATGATAATTTCAATCGACCGGGGACATGCAAAAATCCGGGCTGCCATTAAAGATATTACCTGGATTAAATTTACCGGATTTAACCCAGTCCCATGCATTGCATTCCTCCCATTCCTCCCATAATTCTCAATTAATTTACGGTGTTGTCACCACAAAAGTTACCGGCGTAGAAGTATAAGTCAGATTTGGGTCGGCGCTGTTCAGGTCGCAGGCGATTACGGTAAAGCTGTATGTTTTCGCTGCTGCCGGCGTGAATGTGTAGGTATTGCTGCTGGCAAAACTGCGCATTAACGAGGCACCCGCCATGAATTTATACTGAACATTTGCGCCGCCGGTTGCGGTTGCGGTTAAGGTTACCGGCACACCAACTGTCACTGTATTTAACGGTGATGTAGTTAATGATACCGCAGAAAGTGGTGCCTTAATAGCAAGTGTCGCTGCCGGCGATGTCACCGTTGCATTGGGGTCGGCTCCGTCTAAGTCGCGCGCGATAACCGTTAGACTGTAAGTCTTAACGACTGCCGGTGTGAATGAAAATGTATTGCTGCTGTTGAAACTGCGCAGCAAAGACGCACCTGCCATAAATTTGTATTGGACATTTGCGCCGCCGGCAGGTGTAGCGGTGATTGTCACCGTGGTGTTTGTGGCGACCACATTTAACGGAGTAGTTACTGCCGTGACAGCGGAAAGTGCTGGTTTGATGGCGAGAGTTATTACGGCTGAAGTCACCGTCGCATTCGGGTCGACCCCGGCTAAATCGCGGGCGATTACTGTGAAACTGTAATTTTTTACAGCTAATGGTGTAAAAGTATAGGTATTGCTGCTGTTGAAACTGCGTATTAATGTGGCACCGGTCATGAATTGGTACTGAACATTGGCCCCGCCAGTAGTAGCAGCAGTAAGGGTAACCAAATTGCCAACCAGTGATGCATTTAAAGGTGTTGAGATTAATGTTACAGCTGAAAGCGCTGGTTTTGCCGCGAGAATTACTACTGCTGATGTCATGGTGGCGTTAGGGTCAATTCCGTTTAAATCACGTGCGATAACGGTGAAGTTATAGATTTTTTCAACTGCTGGAATAAATGTTAACGTTCTGGCACTGCTGAAACTGCGCATTAATGACGCGCCAGACATAAATTGATATTGCATATTGGCGCCACCGGTGGCGGTTGCCATTAAAGTCACTGTATTGCCAATCAACACTGCATTTACCGGTGAGCAGCTCATGGTAATTGCTGATAGTGCCGGTGCCACGGTATATGACTTGCTGCTGGTAACTGTCGCATCCGGGTTGCTGGCGTCAATGTCGCGGGCAACAACGCTAATGGCATGCACTCCGGCAGCATCACCCGGAATAAGCCATGAATAGGCATTTCCGGGTGCGAAATCTCGCAGTATAACAACACCATCAAGAAACTTATATTGTACCGTAGCGCCGCCGGTTGGCGTGGCGGTTAGGATTATCGTAGTACCGATTATTCGTGGTGATGCTAAATTAGTCGTCAAGACAACTTTTGAAAGAGCTTCCGTTATTGTTATGCTCACTGTTGCCGGGGCACTATCAACTTTGCCGTCATTAACTTTAAAGGTAAAACTATCGGTGCCGGTATATCCGGTTGTCGGGGTATAGGTAATGGCAGGGGCAGATCCAGTTATTGCGCCGTGAGCAGGAGATGTTGCAACTGTATATAACAGCAAGTCGCCATCAACATCTGATCCGGTTAATGCAATTGATTTTGTCGCATTTTTATTCATCGACAGGTTTTGCGCATTGGCAATTGGCGCATGATTAACATCGAGTTCATCAGCACCAATATCAACATGGTCGCCGCTGAGTCGATTGCCGCCATAAATATCGCGCCAACCGGCAGTGACAGCACTGTCATCACCCGCATCCCGGCACGGAGAGCCGGATTGCAAATGATAATCGCCACCGGCACGATTTACCAGCAGTGGGTCAACATGAATATCACTGGCACCCGGGGTAACGCTGACATTGTAATTCGTCGAGTTGTTGTAAACACAATTCTTTGATAAGGTTGCCGCACAATCGCTGGATTTCCAAAGGCCTACACTATTGAAAGAAATGATATTGTTTGCGATTAAACTCGTCGGTGTTACGGTATAAACACCAATCCCGCAGCCCGTGATGGTGTTATTTATTATTTTAGCTGCTCCGCCATTAAGTCCATTGCCAGCCGGGACAGAAATAATGTTATTTGCAATCAGGTTACCGACACCGTAAATGCCGTATTGGGCAGTGCCGATTATTACATTATTTGTAACGTCAGGACCAGGATATCCCTCTGAATAAACCGCTGCCGACCCGCTGTCAAACTTGTTGTTGGAGATGATTGGCGCGGAACCAACTACACAATAAGCGGCATTCCAGCTATTGCCGGTTTTAATGGTAAAGCCATCAAGGATGCATTCATTAGTAACTGCAGATGCAAAAGTAATTCCCTTTTCATAGCTAAGAATGGTTGTTCTCAGGCTGGGATTTCTTTCGGTACTTGATGCTTCAGTACCGGCAAACCCGCCGTAAAGATGAATATCATTATTTATGCTGATGCTGTCATTTACGCCGGTATAGGTTCCTTCCGCCACCCATATTTCATCGCTGATAGTTGCCGTGCCGACAGCCGCTTTTACACTGCGCATGGCACTGCCCCAGGATGAGCCATCATTTGCGTCATTGCCGGTTGTTGATACCCGAATTACTTTCTTTATTTTCGGATGATACAACTCTGCAAAGCCGATTCCCCAGGTAACTCCCGGCGACATCGGCACAAAATCATACCAGTGGATAGTGGTGTCCCAGGTGTTGTAGCAGGCAAATTTATGAACTCCGCCAATAGTGTCGTACCCGAATGCCGGTACAATATGGTCGGTGTTGTTGTCGCCATTAGTATCTACCAGTATCAATACCGGGTAACCGGCGTCAATCTCCGCGACAAACTCGGTCCACCCCTGGCTGATATTTGACCCCCATTGTTTCGGGGTCACTATTGCGTCGTATGTCGGGTTCATCGTTCTGGTATATGTCCTTATGCCATATCCAATGCCTTTTTTTGCAGTTGTCGAGGTGTAAAAAGCAGTCCAGCCATACATAAGGTTGTCTACTGACCATGAAGTACGCAAATAGTCGGCGATACAATTGTTTGCATGCGCGCCGCCAGTTGTCGATTTATCAGCGAGAACGACCGGGCTATGGGCAATATCGTCTAAAGGCAGGCAGTAATCATCATAATGCTGCTGGCTGGCGATGACACTTTTAACCGCATTATTTTCTATAGACGCGTCAACAGGCATTAGACTGTCAAAACCGCGGGTATCCCAGTAACCCATCAACATGCCGCAGGAAGTTGGGCCGCAGCCGCGCCACCATTCGCCATAAGCCGGCGGCGTACCGGCTGCCCCGCCGCTGATTGCATATAATGGCCCGACCGCCGACCGCAAAGACCCGTCCGGCAATATCTCTACCCTGGGTACAGAGACAATAGACCTGGTAAGCGATGTCGCGGTTGATAGCTTATCTGTATACGCGGAGATATTGTTGATAAGAGTAGCGGCAAATGCCATCCTGGCAAAAGCCAGCGTAAAAATGAAGAAAAGATATATAAAACGCTGATTAACAGCAAATTCCCGGTTTTTCATATTAACTCCACAAAATAAAGACATTTTAAGTTTATTCCATATCTGTATTGTAATTTTACCAGAAAACGAGAAGAAGAGAGAAGAGTTTTCGATAAATGGCAAATGGCAAATGGCAAATTAATTAAAAATGCAAAATTAAAAATTAAAAATTAAAAATTGGAACAACTCTCAGGGACTGACACCGAGTGGCGAAGCCAGGATGGTGTCTGTACCATCGGGATTTGCAAAAGCCTCTAAAAATAAACATTTCGATTTCGGTCGTGCTGACGACTTCAAACGAGTTTAGAAAACGAATAAGCGAAAGTCCTTTATTAATTAAATCCTGATTTATAAATGCTGATGCCAGTGAGAGGAACGAGTTAAAATCCCTTGTTTTTTTCAACAGGTATCAGCATTTTTGTATATGCTGAAATATCTAAATAACAATCTTCATATTTTGTAATCATATTATTGGGTATTTCCTCGAAAAACTGTTGACACAGTTGATATAGCGGGTATAATATTTAACAGATATATAATTAAACCGGTATACAGTCATCGGTTCAATTTATGACTGATAAATTATAAAGGAGGTCTAATATGTCATCTCGAATTACATATCGGGGTTTTACCCTCATTGAGTTGCTGGTCGTAATTGCTATCATTGCTATTCTCGCCTCAATTCTGTTCCCGGTTTTTGCACGTGCGCGTGAAAAAGCCCGGCAAACAACCTGCGTCAGCAACCAGAAACAAATAGCGGCATCAGTACAAATGTGGGCACAGGACCATGACGAAACCTTGCCCGGCACTACCATCTGGACAGATATTGCTCTTGATCGCGCCGTTCTGGTATGTCCTACTGAAGGCAGGAAAATGCCTAACGGGTATGGCTACTATTCCAAAAATGCGGGTGCCGCAATAGGTACTATTGACGACCCGGCCGGAAGATACCTGACAGCTGACACTAATAACGGCACTACAAACATGCTGGATGTCGACAACGATGTGGACAAACGCCATTCCGGTCAGGCGGTATTCTCCTTTGTTGATGGCCATGTGAACGTAGATAAAGTTATGCGCTCAATTACCGAGGCAAATGTAGATTTGATGACAGATGATGTAATGCCTCCGACTGGTGCGTTTCCCACTGCATACCCGACCATGTCGCCGGTATGGACGCGCAGTCCGGCTATTGATCAAGTGTCTCCACTGCCTTATTGGAAATATGCTCCTGGTACCTGGGGAGCTTCTGCTCCCGGCGCATACACTGCCGGCTGGGATCCGGATGACGGCAAACCCACTGCACCATGTATTGATGTAGAACAATATGGCGGCGGTACCACGGTGTGGTTGCAAGAGGCATTGCCAAACTATGTTAACCTGCGCGGGTGGACCTTCAGCGGGTATGTTAAATTAAACCCGGGCGGCAACCGCAACTTATACCTTATAGTCCGTAATAGTGGTGGTGAAGATATCGCAGTCATTAAACGTGT
>CAZWZF010000110.1:0-6218 GCA_964638715.1 uncultured bacterium
TTCGGATTACAAAAAAATCATCTATAATAGATGGGGTTTACCGAATACTTACAAAGTATGTAGAGTAAAATCTTTTCAATGAAAGAGAAGATTGTACAGGCTTTTGCAAAACTTATTTTATCAAATGTTTAGGATTCAGGTTTGTGGTAGGCGAAAACCACCCCGACCTTCGGCCACCCCTCCTTGGCAAGGAGGGGAGTTTAAAATGAAGGTTTTGATTATTAAAGCAGCCATTATTTTATCAAATAACTATCACAACTCCCCTCCTTGCCAAGGAGGGGGCAGGGGGTGGTTTGGTTGATTATATATTTAGCATGGTTTAGCAAGAAACTGCATAATTCGTAATTCGTAATTCCTAATTGTCCTACTTTTTCTTAACTTCAATCTTATCTATCCATAACAGCACGATATTGCCGGTCATTTCTGTTGATATTAGCATCTCTATCTCTCGTGGTTTGTCTATATCGTCGCAATTTAATGATGCTGGCACATTTACCATTGGTTTTTTAGTTCTTACTGTTTCATTTACCGTATTTCGTATGGCGCAGCCGGAGCAATGAATTGTTCTGCCGCAACCGCCGGGGAGGCGGGAGTAAGCACATTCAAACACGTTTCCACCTAATTCTCCATAAATTTCATCCATTTCTTTACCAATAATATTTAATGCCGCATTATTTGCAAATACAGCCTTGACATCTTTCGTTACTACCATTACCGGCAATTTTAACGCGCTAAGATATACCTTTAACGGTACGCCCATTTGAAAATCAAGGTTGTTTTCGCAATCCTCGCAGATGCCATGAGAAACTTTTAAATCATTTTCATCATCAGGTGCACTTAATTCTTTTTTACACCATGCACAAATTCTTTTCATGTAAATCACCTTAAATAAATCGTGATAATGCATATCAATGCAATTTATTTTAATAAGTATAGAGCGGAAATTTAAAAAAGTAAATAATATTTTTTCTTATTTTATATAAATATTAAAATAATAATTGATAGGAATTTTGCTGTTTTAAACGAAAGTTTTATTATGAATAAAGATGTGGATTATGATTTAATCATCATCGGCGGCGGCAGCGGCGGGTTTGGTGCGGCTTTGGCTGCCGCAAGACGCGGTTTGCGGGTGCTGATAGTTGAACAGGAATCAATGCTTGGCGGCACCAGTACTATTGGCGGAGTCAACACCTGGGAACCCGGCGTGGGTGGACCGGTAATGGCATTTGAATTATATGAGCGTCTTTCAAAAATCCCCCAGGCTATCGGTATCAGCCGAACAGTGAAATATTGGACTGGCGACCAGCCATGGGGATTATCGCGAATTGACTCTACACTAACATACGCAGATTCTACCCGCCGGGCAGGAATCGGCGCAAACCGCTGGTTTCGCGTTACATTTGAGCCAAAATTAATGGCGACGGCGATGGCTGACTTGCTGGCTGCAACCGGAAAGGTGAATATCTTACTTCATACAAGGTGTGTGGCAGCAGCGAATACAGGCAGTCGTGTAACAGCAGTAATTATTAAAGATTTAGCCGGTAATGAACAAAGGATCGCCGCAAGTTATTTTGCCGATGCCACCGGACAGATAATTCTCTGCAAAGCTCTTGAATGCAAAACTTACCTGGGTGCCGAACCAATTTCGCTATATAATGAACCTTCCGCGCCAATACACCACCATGACCGATTGAATGGTGTTACCGTTTCTTTTCGCGTCACACCTGTTAATAACCCGAGTGTAGAGCCGCTGCCTGCTGGCGTCCCAAATGAAGCGCGAACTGGAACATGCTCGATTACCGAATACCCCAATGGCGACCTGAACCTGAATACCTTGCCGTTGATGGAAGGATGGGAATATTATAGCTTGGGTGAGAAAGAAGGAAGACGCGTGTGCGAACAACGGCTATACCAGTTATGGCATTGGCTGCAGCGCGAAAAAGGATTTGACCAGTATAAAATCAAAGAGATATTTCCATTAACCGGGGTGCGGGAAGGTCCGCGATTGATTGGAAGAAAAGTGTTGACAGAAAACGATGTCAGGCAGGGATATTCCGGTACAATAGATAAATCCCGCTGGATAGGACTGGCAGACCACGCACTTGACGTTCACGGTGAAGACCATCTATGCCGCGAACTCAATGAACCTTATGGGATATCCTACGAATGTCTGCTGCCGCAGGAATACACAAACCTTATCGTTCCCTGCCGCGGCGCGTCATTCTCCCACATCGCCGCTGCATCATGCCGGTTGTCGCGTACCATGATGCAACTGGGAAATGCCGCGGGAATTGCTGTGGCAACAGCTGCAATGTCCGGCGAAGAATTACCTGATGTCAATTTAGCACGCGTGCGTGATGAAATGCAGGTTGAGTTAACAAATGTAAATTAATTTCCAAAAGTAAGGAGCTTTAACAATGTATAAAAAAGATGATGGACAATCAGCATTTTACTTGGCGATGTTTTTACTTTTAGTATTCCTTTTTGGGGTTGGCTGGTTATTATACAACCGATTTCACCCACTCGTAACTCTTGTTCAATAAATTAATTTTCTTCATGTCAATTCCATACATAAATTTCTTGATAAAATCCTTGACGCGGGGGGAGTTGATAGTTGTATGATTGCATTAATTGATTATGAGAGGTATTTATTATGCAGCAGTTGCCATGTGGAGAGCGATTCATCCGTTGTTTATTGGGTGAAGAGATTGACCGGGTGCCATTTGGGGTGAACCTTGGCTGGTGGCCATGGGGTGACGCGATGGGTAATTTTGTGCGTGAGAGTGGCATTGACGACCTTGATTTAAACAAATATTTCGGTTACGATATGAGTTTTGCTTCCCCACAGATTCACGCCGGTTTTTTCCCAGGTTTTGAATATGAATTAATCGAAGAAACTGAGGATTTCATTACTGCCCGCGACTGGTATGGCATTGTTAAGCGTAATTTCAAGGACCTGCATTCTATGCCGTTATTTATTGAACACCCGGTAAAAGAGCCAGAGGATTGGGAAGAAATAAAAGAAAAACGGTTGAATCCGAATACCCCCGGACGAATATTTGAGGATTGGGACGCATTCCGTGCCAGAATTCGTGAGACCGGCGAAGCTGTGCAAGTAGGAAGTTTCCCGTATGGCGTCTTTGGCACTCCCCGCGACTTCATGGGGTCGGAAGAACTGCTGATGGCATTTTACACCGAACCGGAAATGGTGCGCGATATGATGGAAACCATAACCACCCTGTGGATCAACAACTGGGAACAGGTCGCGCGTGAAGTACAAATCGACCATATCCATATTTGGGAAGATATGTCCGGTTGCCAGGGGTCGCTGTTATCCCCGGCAATGGTAGAAGAGTTCATGATGCCGCAATATGACAGAATAGCAGATTTTGCGCAGGCAAACGGAGTACGGATAGTATCTGTTGATACTGATGGTGATTGCAGCGAATTAGTGCCGATTATGATGAACCACGGGATAAATATGTTCTTCCCATTTGAAACACAGGCCAGCAACGACATCATCTATTTCCGCGACAAATACCCCACCCTCGGCATAATGTGCGGGTTGGATAAACGCGCGCTGGCAGCAGACAAAGCAGCAGTAGATAAAGAAATAGAGAAATGTGCCACCATGATTTCCCGTGGCCGCTATATCCCCGGCTTCGACCACCTGATTCCACCCGACGCCAAATGGGAAAACTTCAAATATGCGGCTGAACAGATAAAGGCGCTTTGCTATAGGTAATTACGAATTTAGAATTAATGAGTTCTTTGCAAAAACCTGCGACACCACGATGGTACAGACACCTTCGTGGCTTCACCACTCGGTGTCAGTCCCTGAAATCATGTCAAAACCTTCAATTTAAACTCCCCTCCTTGCCAAGGAGGGGTAGCCGAAGGACGGGGTGGTTTCGCATACCACAAACCAATCAATTCATAATTCATACTTAATTCTCCCTTATCCGCTGACAACAATCGCAGTATGAATATGCACTCGGGAAAGGGTGATTTTCAACTTGCCGCTTTGTGCCGGGGTGTGGGACCACTGCAATTCTGCCGATTCAAAGGATTGGCGGACGCTTCGCGGTGGTTTGGCACGTCGAATAGTGATGGTGATTGGGCCAACCGGGGGAATTTCATCGATGGCACCGTTATTGGGGACATTGGGCAGGCCGGATGCGCGATTTACCAGGTGAATCAGCGTTCGGCTTCCTTTGCGGCGCAGTGCGACATCAATGCAAGTTGGGGCATTCACTGAAATTGCAAGTTTCCCTGCCAATCGCCGCACCAGACTGCCCACCAGGGCGCGGGTAAGCGGGTAGCGATTATGCGCGAAGTCGCGGAACAGGTCGGCAGGCACATATAATACTCGTCCCTTGCCATACCTTGCAATGGCGGCTCCCGGGTTTGGCAGCAGATATTCATCCAGCAGCGGAGTCGTTCCCAATTTGAATAGCGCACTTGCCCTTGTTGTCTCTACCAATCGCCATGTAGAACTATATAGCGCGGTTGCACCATCAGCAGCAGGCAGATGATAGGTGGATTCCGATGTCAGCGTACCGGTGGTTACACCCAGAAAATCCTCGCCAAACCGGTCAAATATTGCTGTACCGGTAAGCAGCAGTTTACCGCCATCAGTAACATATTTCTTCAACGCGCCAACCATTTCATCGGACATCTTATGCTGTTCAGGGACAACCACCACCGGAAAGTCGGCTAAACGCGGCAACAGTGCCCATTCATCTAAAATATCAACACCATACTGATTTTCAAGCAAACTGAGTACCGCTCCTTCAACTGCATTGGTATCGACATCCCACATCAGGTTATGCCCAGCAACAGATGCACGGGCATGGTGTTCGGACAATAACACGGCGATTTGCGGGATAGTTTCAGAATCCTGGCAAAGCGACCGTCGCGCTTTAACAAAACGTCCCATTTGCCGAATACGTTCCATGCGCCAGGGGACATGCTGGCCGGTACGCAGGCCGCATGGCGACCAGGGTGCATCGCAAGCCTGTATATTTCCACCAAATGCCAGCACTACCGCAGCTTCCTGCATCAGCATTTGTACTGGTTTTGTCACCCATGGCGATGTTGGGTTCACTATGCCGTGGGAAGCATAGAAATCCCACAACATGATATCCCATGGTTTGCCGCGGGTAGATACAAACCGCGCCTGGCAGCGGCTGCCGTCAAGACCCCATACCGGGGTGTTGTCCGCACTGATCCAATCGGTGGGCACCGTGGGTTCGCCGGGATTATGCAGCGTTTGCAGCCAGTTGGAACATACCAATACACCTGGTTTATGGGCATGCACGGCACCGCAATAGCGGGTAAGATAGGTTTCCAAACTGCGGCGGGTGAAGTTCCACCAATATGCCCAGCGCGGGTCGCTTGTCTCGGTAGGTGGTTCAACTTCGCCAGTTTCTTCGATATATGCCTGGCGGCAGCGCGGGCAATAACAAGGCTGCATAGCCCAGATATCGCCATCAACCCAGAAGCCATCAACCTCATAACGGTCAATCATTTCCAGCATCTGCGGAATCATTAATTCATCAAGATACGGGCTGCGCGGACACATCAGCGCGGTTTGGTTTGTTGGCCAGCCAGAGATTGTATATGGCGCACCTGCCGGTGTGCCATCCGCGGTAAGCAGGCACCATTCCGGATGTTTGGCACCAGCCGCCTGATCCCATATCCCGGAGTAATGCGCGTGCAGCGGCAGACCCAATTCGCGGGTTGCGGCACGCCATTGCGCAAGCGCATCTTTTACCATGCCCGGTACAACACTGGCATCGGGTGTCCTGCTTTCCCAGGTGGTATAACCTGGATGTCCCTTGCTGTCCGTCTGCACGAACTCTACCCCTGCCAGGCGCAGCATATCCACCAGATCTTCGCACCGCGCACCGATGACAGTATCAGTCAGGTCGGCATGCAAATCATGATGAAAACCGAAATAACAATGCTTGCCATACCAGTTTCCACGATAAATATTTCCTGATTTTTGCATTATTGTTAATTCCTTACCGGAATTTAACTCTCAGGGAACGCCAATCAGGAGATTGGCGTTCCCGGGTGATATCTTTATTTCACTTCCGGTACCAGACATACGACATCGACAACTTTACCTGCGGCAACTGCCGGCACCATGTTGCCGGATATCTGTTTGCCATTCACAGTCAATTGCAGTGTTTCTACTGCAGATTGTTTTATGG
>CAZWZF010000111.1:0-6112 GCA_964638715.1 uncultured bacterium
CTTCAGTTTCATAGAAGGTCACAAAAGCTAACCTTTATCCGTGCTGTACCCGGTCAGCCAGCGTAATTTCTATAATTATACGAATATTTATAAAAATACGGGAAAAACTCAGTATTTTCATTATGGAATATTTGTGCCAATTATTGTATAATTCGCTTTACCTATGTACGAGATTATCACTTTATCTCTTATAACATCAATATTAATAGCCTGTTTCAGTATCTTCATCGTTTGGAAAAATCGACAGAGTGCGGGTGGAGGCGAATTAATTATAATGCTCCTGATGAATATCATCTGGAGTTCTTCAACATATTTCGAGTTAGCAACCGGCACCATCAACGACAAATACTTCTGGACTAAGATGGAGTATCTCGGCAGTTCTATGATGTGCACTCTCTGGTTCATATTCATTATGAAATATCTTGGATTGCGCATACCGATATTCCAAAACCGCAAATGGATGCTGTTCATAATCCCGGCAATTGCGCTGCTGTTAGTCTGGACAAATGACTATCACTCCCTGATGCACGTTAAAATGCATCTCAATTTCACCCACGGATTAAAGATTCTGGCTGTTGATAAATATGGCCCGGCATTTTATGTCTTTTTAATCTATAGCTGGCTGATGATGGCGGCCTCTATTTTTGTATGCTTTTTCTCCGCTACCCTCAGCAAATCTATCACCAGAAAACAGTTGCAATTGCTGGCATTTACCGCTCTTATCCCGCTGATTTTCAACTTAATCTATATCTTTCGCATAGGAATGCTTAAATATTTTGACCTTACCCCGGTATCATTTTCTATTATGGGCATTTTGCTCAGTTACGCGCTAACCAAGTATCGTCTTGTCGATCTTGCCCCGGTGGCGGTGCATACCATATTTGATCATATTATGGATGGCATCATTGTATTGAATGAAAAAAAGCACGTTATGGAGATTAATCCCGCCGGAAGACAAATATTGCAGATTGATTCTAAAGCGTTATATGGCAGCGATATAAAGACGATAATACCGGAATTGCCCGACTTTACTGTTATTGATAATGAAGTTATTAATAACAGCATCATCATTGGCGACTTCTGGTACGACATTCATGTTTCAAAGATGCTGCATAATAATATTCTGCGTGGATGGATACTCACCATGCGCGATATTACTACAAAAAAAGAGATGGAAGAAAGACTGCACCAATTGGCGTTTTACGATGTAGTCACCAATCTGCCCAACCGCATGCTTTTCTACGACCGGCTAAACGCGGAATTGGCGCGTATCCAGCGCACCAATAAAAAAATTGCCATCCTCTTCATCGACCTGGATGGGTTTAAGAATATAAACGACACCCTGGGGCACAAGATTGGCGATATAGTCCTTCACGACACCGCTAAAAAACTGCATAAATGCATGCGCGAGACAGACATGGTTGCCCGCATCGGCGGCGACGAATTTGTAATTATGCTGACAGAAATGACGGAAGAACATTCTGCGGAAAACTGCGCGGAACGCATACTTAACGAAATAGCAAAACCATTAATTATTGAGGAGCACACCATAAAGACTTCGGTGAGTATCGGCATCACCGTAACCACCGGCAACTTCAACAGCGCCGACGAATTGATTCGCCATGCCGACGAAGCAATGTATATAGCGAAAGAACGCGGCAAAAATCAATTCAACTGGTACTCGCCAAATAGTGCGACATTAATGAATAATAAAAGTGCCGCAAACTAAATCACGACCAATTTTTATTCACCGCGAAAGAACACATAAAACACAAAAGAATTTTTATTATTATCTTCTTTTGCGTTCTCTGCGTTCCTTTGCGGTGAATACTATTTTATTTCATTAATTAACAAACAACTGGTCATTTGTTGCAGTTTTCTTGATTTCAAACACTAATTTCATCATTTTTTCAATATACTCCACTATCACCCTTGACAATAATCAGATAACCCGTCATAATTCATTTGTCACTGCGGGGTGGAGCAGCCTGGAAGCTCGTCGGGCTCATAACCCGAAGGTCGGGGGTTCAAATCCCTCCCCCGCTACCATTATTAAAGAAGAAAATCTCATCAATTTGGGATTTTCTTTTTTTTGTATATATCCAAGTAATTAAATTTATAAAGTAATTTCTTCATTATTTTTACTCTCGAAAAAACGTATAAAATAATTAGAAAATTAGAAAAAAATCATTATTTTCGGTCGGGATTGTGAACAAGGTCATCAAAAAAGTCGTGTATTGGAAGCGGGCAAAATAGAAATTAAATTTTGGGTAGATTTTGTGAAAAATCGCTATTCCTCTTTAATCTTTGAAGGTAACCCGAGGCAATGGGTTAAAGAGGAATGGTAAAAACTGGTAAAAATGAGTGAAATTTAAGGATAAATTAAGTTTTTGACTGCTTTTTTGAAGATTCACTACGATTTTTTTGCACAAATCGTCTGACACTATCATAACTGCCATCATAACCATTATTTATTAAATCCCGGAATATCATTGCCGAAGTGCTTTTCTGATACTTAGGTAATACCTGAGCTACACTTAAATCTCCGCTTTCTTCCAACTTAAAAACTTTGGACTTAATTCACAACTATAATTCTTTCGTTGCACTGGATACCTTAATTATATTATACTAACGAAGTCTCCAATAAATGGGGGCAGTTCAATTTCAAGGAGATTTTTCAATGAGAAAATGTTTTGTAATTCAACCTTTTGATAATGATAAATTTGATAGACGTTTTACAGAAACCTTTGAACCAGCAATTAGAAACGCTGGTTTCGAAGCATATCGTATAGATAAAGACTTAAGTACTAGAATTTTAATTGATAAAATTGAAAAAGAAATAAGAGAAAGTTCGATTTGTTTTGCAGAAATTACTACAAATAATCCAAATGTTTGGTATGAATTAGGTTATGCCTTTGCATGTAACAAGGATGTTATAATGGTTTGTTCTGATGAAAGAGAAGATGGTAAGTTCCCATTCGATATACAACATCGGCATGTAATTACTTACAAGACAAAATCTAAAAGTGATTTTTCTAAATTAGAAGATACAATTACTGAAAAAATAAATGCTATGGTAAAGACAGCAACTCCTGTTATTGAAACTGAAGGATTAAAGAGTAACGAAACAAAACAAGTTGGCTATAATGAATTGCAGGCGATTTTCGCGAAATGTACAAAAGAAGACTGGCTGTACGATGACTGGAAAGGAATATACGTCTATAAAGGTGATTTACATCTACGAATTGAAAATGTTAGATCAGAAGGTCCTGATCAAGAATTTTGCGAGGAATGGGCGTGTAAAGGTTTTTTCACTAAGGGACAGGATGATATTTACAGGGTTTATTATGGTACATCTCTCATTAAAGAATATAGATTAGTAGCTGTTGACGGATGTCATGCTATTTTACCAATACCAACTACCCGAACATCAGGAATTGTAACTAAAGAGCAATATAAGATTGCACAAATTGTTGATATTTTAGGTACTCTGGATGATTATATGAGGCGGGCTAAATTAGTTATAAAGGAATAACTTTAACAAGATTTTGGGGGCAGGTTTAGAACCCGTCCATTTTTTAGTGTAAAAGATGAAGGAAAAATTACGGTCCTGGCGAGGCGCAACGGAAACCATAAACGCCGTCGCTGAAGCCCGGGCTGTAGTTATCTGGGGGATTGTTGTCACGATACGCGGCGCGATAGTAGTCGTAGTCGTAATAGGGGTCATAGCTGTACCAATAACGACCCCGCAGCACGCGACTCTCACCGGTTTCTGGACCTATAGGATTTTTTTCTGGTGCGTTTTTATAATAATCACCGCTGTACCAATCATTACACCACTCCCAAACATTACCTGTCATATCCAGACACCCATACGGACTGGCCCCAGTCGATATGCTGCCAACAGGTTTCGTACTACCCTTTGAATTAGTAAAATTCACACATTTCGCCGCATCCCAATCATTACCCCATGGGTATATTCTGCCATTGGTTCCTCGCGCCGCCTTCTCCCATTGTGCCTCGGTTGGTAGTTTTACACCCGCCCAGTCAGCATAAGCTTTAGCACTATACCAACTGATATTAACAACCGGATGGTTATCTATCCATCCCCATTTCGGTTTTAGCGGCATACTTTTTCGTCCAGTAGCGTGACAAAACTTGCGGAACTGTGCTACCGTCACTTCAGTTTTATAAATATAATAAGAATCAAGGTATACTTTATGTTGTGGTTTTTCACTATCACTTGCTTCCTTATCATCATCCTTGCTTCCCATCAGGAATTCTCCAGCAGGCACCAGTACCATCTCTGCACCATCTTTTGGGTTTATTTTCTGTTTTGGCAAATCTATAGATAAATCTTTTGGTGGAATAACTGGTGAGGGAGTTTCTATTTCATTTGTCATTTTAATAGTATCAACCAATATCGCGCAACGGAACCCAATAGTGTTACGGTAAATGTTTGGTTTATCGAAGCAGAAGCGAAACGCGCATCGATAGAGGACGACACCTAAACCATTATTGAACCACGAACCGCCTCTTACTACGCGAAACTTACCATTTCCCGGACCTACAGGATTTTTTATTGCAGTGTCATTATAATAATTTTCATCATACCAATCCCCGCACCACTCCAATACATTACCTGCCATGTCTAACGCGCCATATGGACTTGCCCCTGTCGAGAAAGATCCTACTGGGTGAACACCCTTTTTTATGTCATTTCCACCACTACAATTTGAATAATTCGCACATTTTGTTTCATCCCAGTCGTTTCCCCACGGATAGATACGTCCATCTATACCTCGCGCCGCTTTCTCCCATTGCGCTTCAGTAGGCAACATCAATCCTGCCCAATCTGCATAGGCCTTTGCATCATACCAGTTAACATTTACTATTGGTTGATTATCTATCCATCCCCATTCTGGCTTTGGTGGCATATTCTTCCGTCCAGTAGCGTTACAAAATTTGCGGAATTGTGCCACGGTTACTTCTGTTTTATAAATATAGTATGAATCCAAATTAACTTTATGTTGTGGTTTTTCGTCACCGGCAGCAAACTCTTCATCGTCAATGCTTCCCATAAGAAAATCTCCGGCAGGCACCAACACCATTTCCGCGCCGTCTTTGGGGTTTTTAATAACAGGCGGCAGTTTCTCCCATATATTAATTAACGCTATTGATGGCGACACGTTTTTAACAAGTGTTGGTCCATCCATTTTAACTGCATTTCCTGTTTTATAATAATAATATGACACGTTTTCTTTTTCTAATAATACCTTCGCATAATTCACCGGCACGGCGAAACCCACCGCTGCTGCCAATGAATCTTTAATTTTTGCATTTATTATCCCGATTGCTTCGCCTTTCTCGTTTACCAGCGGTCCGCCGCTGTTGCCGGGATTAACCGCCGCGTCAAACTGAATTATTTTTTGGGCGTCGCGCATAGAGACACCAGAAACAGAGCCACGGGTTACCTTTATATCTTCACCTAATAAATCAGATAATGGAAACCCAAATGCACGCGCTTCCTGGCCTACCTCTACCGCATTGGAATCCCCCAAAGTCAGTGGCGTTAGACCCTTTGCGTCAATTTGTATTAATGCTATATCATGGGTTTCATCAACACGCAACACTGCCGCTTCTAATGTTTTATCACCCAGGGTGACGGTAATTTTCCCCGAACCTTTCACAACGTGCGCACAAGTAAGTAAATATCCGTTGGGATTAACGACAAATCCAGTGCCTGTACCTGATGGAGTATCGGCAAATAAACGGTAAACGAATAATACCGTTAGCACAAGAATTAGATATAATAAACGTCTCAACATAGAAATCTCCGTTTTGAAAATCAAATAACAACTTAACCATTTTACCATATTTCAGATAGTATAGTCTCCGGTAATTTATTTTAGTAACTACTCAGTTTTGTCAGACAAAATTTATTCTTTAATAAAATGAGATAATTTCAAAGTAATATTGATAAATTATCAATGAAGGGGACTGGCTTGAATACTGTGATTACCAATAAATTCACATTCAAGTAGAAACACAGTATTCTTGCCTTGTCAGAAACTGGTTTATCGCTAAGCTTCCAATTAAGGTGTGCGCAAAA
>CAZWZF010000112.1:0-5814 GCA_964638715.1 uncultured bacterium
TTCAGTTTCATAGAAGGTCACAAAAGCTAACCTTTATCCGTGCTGTACCCGAAAGTATTCTCCCGCTTGGCTGCGTATCTAAATATATCCTGTCCATCCATGTTAATTTTCATTCTATGATTTCCCAATAAATGCTAAAATACCGCCATACTACCAACGCAAAGGATCTTTTAATGAACACATTGCCATACCGCAATCCTGCGCTGCCTGTTAATGAACGGGTGGCTGACCTGCTTTCCCGCATGACTGTTGAGGAAAAGACCGGGCAATTGCTGCAGCCGGAAGGCGGGTGGCAGTCTTATACGCGAAATGGCGAGAATATCAGCATAACTCCTGAGTGGGAAAAGAAGATTGTTGAGCAGGGAATTGGCGCGCTATATGGCTTGCATCGCGCCGATCCGTGGACGCAGGTTACGCTGGAAAAGGGTTTACACCCACGACATAGTGCAATAGCATCGAACATGGCACAACGACTGGCAGTAGAGAGAACCCGGTTGGGCATCCCCATGCTGCTGTCTGAGGAAGCACCCCACGGTCACCAGGCAATTGGCGCAACCATATTCCCGTGCGGCATCAGCCTGGGTCAAAGTTGGGACTCGGTATTGATTCGCAAGGTTGGAGCGATAATCGGCAGTGAAGTCGCATCCCGCGGCGGTCATTTGAGTTACGGCCCGATTTGCGACCTGGCACTGGAACCGCGTTGGAGCCGTTGCGAAGAATCTTTTGGCGAAGACCCTTTCCATGCCGGAATACTGGCCGCCGCCATAGTGCATGGAGTACAGGATGACGGTGGAATGGGACGCGTTCGATGTACCCTGAAACATTACATCGGGTATGGCGCAACCCAGGGCGGACGCAATGGCAGCGCGGCGCATTTTGGCCCGCGGGAATTGCAATCGGTCTACCTGCCGCCATTTGCCGCTGCCATTAATGCCGGGGCAGGCAGTCTGATGGCGAGTTATAATGCTGTAGACGGCGAACCGGTGATTGGCAGTTACCGACTGATGACCGAGGTGCTGCGCGATGAACTTGGTTTCAAGGGAATAGTGGTGGGAGACGGCCACGCGGCAGAAAACCTGTACAATACCTACCGCGCCACCCCCACCGGTCCGGCGGCATTCGCAGAAGCAGTGCGTTGCGGAACTGATTTATCGTTGTGGGATATCGCCGCGGAATATTTAACCGAAGAAGTAACCTCCGGACGTCTGGAAATGTCCGACCTTGACCGCGCAGTCGGCAGAATATTAGAGATGAAGTTCCAACTTGGACTGTTTGAAAATCCATATATCGACGAAGAATTGCCGGAGAAAATAGTCTGTTCGCCATCCCACCGGGAAGCCGCACTGGAAGCCGCCCGCGCCGGACTGGTGCTGCTTAAAAACGATAACTCAATATTGCCATTACCCGCAAATATCAAAAAGCTGGCGGTAATCGGCCCTAATGCAGACGCCATGTACAACCAGTTAGGCGACTACACCGCGCCACAGCCAGAAGGAATCGCCAGCACACCACTGTCGGCACTGCGCGAAATGCTGTCCGACTGCGAAATTACTTATGCACGCGGATGCGGCATCAACAACTCTGATACTTCCGGCATTTTCGCGGCAGTAGCGACAGCGCAAACAGCCGGTATCTGCATAGCCGTCATCGGCGGGTCAAGCGCACGTGATTTCAACGCCTGTTTCAGCGTCACCGGCGCGGTGGATATAAGCAATGCCGGCGATTTCGAGATGGATTCCGGCGAAGGGGTCGACCGCTGCACCCTTGGCCTGCGCGGTGCGCAACAGGAAATGCTGGAAGCAATCCATGCCGCCGGTGTGCCGATAATCGCGGTATTAATCAAGGGACGGCCAATGGCATTGCCATGGCTGAAGGAACACGCCGCCGCAATTATTGATGCCGGTTACCCGGGAATGGAAGGCGGCACCGCCATCGCCGAAGCGATAATCGGAGCCTACAACCCCGGCGGTCGACTGGCGATGACCGCACCAACTGAAGTGGGAACCTTGCCGGTATATTACCACCACCAGGAAGTCGGCTGGAACAGCTACCTGGAAAGCGATGGCAAAGCACTGTGGCGGTTTGGCGACGGCATGAGCTACACTAAATTTGAATATCTGGATTGCAAAATATCCAGCTCCGATAAAATCACTCCAAAAACCGGCATCAACCTGTCAGTAACCATAAAAAACATCGGCAAAATCGCCGGAGATGAAGTAATACAGGTTTATGTTCGTCAGGAACAAGCCCCCTTCTCGCGTCCGGCATATACATTGCAGGCATTTGAACGCATACATCTAAAATCGGGTGAAACCAGAACTGTAGAGTTAACTTTATCACCAAAAGCCTTCGCCTTGCCCGACCGCACCGGCAAACTAACCAGGTACCCCGGAGAATTTAAAATTATGGTCGGCGGTTCGCAGGATGCAAATAAAACGGTGGTGGTTGAAGTTGTATAAAAAAGGGAAATGATTGATTAGATAACATTAATATTGGAAAGAAGTGATAGTATGAATCAAATTATCACAAAGTCGCAATTACGAATAACAGGAATGACATGTGCAGATTGTGCTGATAAGTTAGCTGTAAGGTTGCGTAATCTATCCGGGGTATCTGCGGCAGTTGTAAATTTGACAGCAGCGAAAGTAACTGTTGAACATACTGTACCATTAGAGATAATAATTCGTGAGATAAAATCCGCGGGTTATGGTATTAATGAAGAAAAAAATAATACTGATTATATAACTACCACCTTTCGTTTGACAGGTTTGGATTGCGCTGACTGTGCGGCTAAATTGGAACGCATAGTAGCGGTATCTCCTGGTGTAAAATCCGCAATAGTGAATTTTGGTGCTGCCAAGCTGACAGCAGCACATCAGATAGCCATTAACGATATCATAAATATAGTTGAAAAAGCTGGTTATGGTGCGATTCCAGATAATATCACAACACCTGCCATATCTAAAAAACTTTCTTTTCTCCGCACACATTTACGCGGAGTGACAACTGCTATCTCCGGCATATTACTGATAACTGCCTGGGTAATTTCACGCTTAAATATTTCTGAATTTATATCTATTCCCATCTATCTGATGGCAATTATAATTGGTGTATTCTGGACTATGCAGCGTGCTTTGTCATCCATAAAAGCACGCATTATGGATATGAATGTCCTGATGATGGTGGCGGTAATTGGTGCAGTATGTATAAACGAGTGGGATGAAGCGGCATCAGTAGCTTTTTTATTCTCGTTAAGCAATCTTCTTGAATCATACACCCTGGAAAAAACGCGGCATTCAATACGACGATTAATGGATTTGTCACCTGCAGACGCATTGGTACGTAGAAATAATATAGAGATAACCATACCTGTCGACAAACTGATTCTTGATGATGTAGTAATAGTAAAATCTGGTTATAAAATTCCTGCCGATGGTCAGGTATTAACAGGTGCATCTGCTGTTGACCAGTCGGCTATAACCGGTGAATCTGTACCGGTTGAAAAGCAAGCAGGCGATTATGTATATGCAGGTACATTGAATACTCTGGGTGCGCTTGAGATATTGGTGAAGAAACTGTCAAATGATTCGTCGCTTTCTCATATCATTCATCTGGTAGAGGAAGCACAGGCACAAAAAGCACCTTCACAAACATTTGTTGATAATTTCGCAAGATACTATACACCTATCGTGCTGATAATTGCTGTAATTATTGCAATAATACCGCCGCTTATACTGCAACAGCCTTGGACACCCTGGCTGTACCGTTCATTAGCGATGTTAGTAGTTTCCTGCCCGTGTGCCTTGGTAATATCAACCCCGGTAGCTATTGTATCTGCCATTGGAAATGCTGCATGGCATGGAATACTCATTAAAGGAGGCGCATTTCTGGAACAAGCAGGGAACTTGTCTGTAATCGCATTTGATAAAACTGGCACTTTGACACAAGGAAGACCGGATGTAACTGATATCATGCCGATTGGTGATATTGACGCAGATACCGTTTTGCGAATGGCAGCATCTGTAGAACAAAGGGCATCTCATCCATTAGCTGACGCCATTATTCGCCAGGCGCAACATAGCAATATTATATTGTCCGCTATCAATAATTTTGTCGCATTGCCAGGGCAGGGAGCATCTGCAACAATCGATAAAAATACTATCTATGTAGGGTCATCTACATTGTTTGAAAAAAATGGGATTAGTTTAAAGGAAATCCGCAATGATATGCACCGCCTGCAATCTGAAGGAAAAACATTAATGATAGTGGGCACAAAAACTGTAATTTATGGGATTATCGCAGCAATAGATAAAGTCCGTCCTGAGAGTGCTGAAATGATAACCCAATTGCACAAAGTAGGCATCGTTAAAACAGTTATGCTGACCGGTGATAATGTTGAAACAGCTCAAGCATTATCAAAACAAATAGGTGTTGATGAATATCAAGCAAATTTAATGCCAGAACAGAAAGTTACTGCAGTGAAAGATTTACGCTCCAGGTATGGCAGTGTCGCTATGGTTGGCGATGGAATTAATGACGCACCAGCATTGGCTACCGCGAATATTGGAATCGCTATGGGAAGCGCCGGAACGGATACTGCGCTGGAAACTGCTGATATAGTTTTAATGTCAGATGATTTATCAAAACTGGCATACTTAATAAAATTAAGCAGAAAAGCGTTGAAAATAATCAAAGAAAATATCGCATTTTCCTTAATAATAAAAATTATCGCGCTTTTATTGATATTCCCGGGATGGCTTACTCTTTGGATGGCAGTTGTGGCAGATATGGGTTCGTCAATTATAGTGACGCTGAATGGTTTGCGCCTTGTGAATGGTGTTAAGAAAAAGTGATTAATAACAGACAATACAAGTCTGTTATCTGTACAAGGTTAACATGAAGATTTAGCGAATATTAAAATTCAGCATTAGACTTCACAAGGAAAATTAGCATGTTAGAACAAACATTTTGTCATATTCCCGGCATCGGAGCAAAGTCGGAACAGGGGTTGTGGTCGGCGGGTATCCATCACTGGAGTCATGTGGCTGGGCATCCAGGACTGCCTTCACGGCGTGCCGCTATGATCACACAACATACCGATGAATCTATCGACCGGTTAAATAGGCAAGATGCAGCGTTTTTTTCGGAACGACTGTCATCCAACCAGCACTGGCGTTTATTTCCACACTTTCGCGACCGCATCGCTTACCTTGACATTGAAACGACTGGTTTGGAAAGGCCGGGTGACCACATCACCACCATTGCTCTTTATGATGGTAAGAAAATACGCCATTATGTGCATGGCGACAACTTGCATCTATTTAAGTGGGACATTCTCGAATACGATTTGTTGGTCACATTCAACGGCAAATGTTTTGATGTCCCCTTTATCGAATCATATTTCGGCATGCAACTACCAACGCCGCATATTGACTTGCGCTATGTGTTATCAAGTCTTGGGTACAGTGGTGGTTTAAAGCAGATTGAACGCAAAATGGGTTTCAACCGCGGCGACCTTGCCGAAGTAGACGGCTTCTTCGCAGTTGTCCTTTGGAACGACTATAAAAGGAAAAATAACCAGGCAGCCCTGGAAACTCTTCTCGCTTATAATATCGTTGACACAGTCAATCTTGAATCGTTAATGGTACAGGCATACAACCTGAAAGTAGCCGAAACTCCGTTTGCTGAATTATTAAAATTGCCAATACCAGTCGCACCGCCGATACCATTCACACCAGACCAGGCTACGATGAAAAGACTGCAACGATATTCTTATGGTGGGTGGTGAAGTTAGTATAAGGGTGGGTTTAGAAC
>CAZWZF010000113.1:0-5767 GCA_964638715.1 uncultured bacterium
AGACGTGACCCAAGATTACCTGCTCTTTGATAGCTCGATTGAATCGTTCAATAACCCCATTCGTTTAAGGTTTTTCAACAAATCTTAAGAGGCTTTTGCAAAACCCCTTAAATTTTCAATCTTATTTTTAATAACTACCCATTTAATTAGATGCGTTAAAAGGTATTTTTAAAATAAATGGGTAGTATTTTATAACTTTTTTTAAAATCCTTGTTAAAGTTGCACTCATTAATAATGCTTGAACTTTTTTTGACCGCGCATTCTTATCATTTGAATTGCTGGATTATTTTTCAAACGATTATTAAAACGTTAAACAGAAGTACGTGACTTATAACGATTGCATCTATCAGCACCAATGATAGCTTTATCGATATTGTATGATGAGAAAGGTATTTTTGATAAAGCTTCCTGATTTTGCATAATCTTCCACTTTAATAATTTCAAGAACTTTAATTGCTTTATAATGCTCATCAGTTAAGGCGGCTGCAATAGCATCTTCAATCTGTGGAAACAAATTATATTGCAAATTAGAAAGGAATATGATGATATTTTGATGAATTAACATTATAGAAAGGTCTTTCGTTCCTCTTTCAGTGGTTTTGCAAAAGCCTCCATATAGTTTGTTTTAACGTTATTCTAATTATAAGGAACTAATATGACAACATACACCGGTAAACAACGTATGTTAAATGCCTACCGCGGCGTGTTCAGCGACCGCGTCGCTATCGCGCCTGAATTCTGGTATTACTACCCGGCGAAAGTGCTGGGGGTGGATATGATAGAGTTCGAGCGCAGCGTGCCGTTTCACCTGGCGCTGAAAACCACCTTTGAAAAGTTTGGCTGCGAGGGGTGGGGAGCGGCATTTTGCGGTGTGCCGAATGGCGATATAACCGGAAAAAAACAGGAAACCTGGCTGGATGATGACACCTTGCAAGTGCAGTGGACAACCACTACGCCTTTCGGTGAATTAACCAGCAGCCAGCAATACAGCCGCGAAGAGCCAAGTTGGGCAATGGAGCGGCAGATAAAAGATTTGGGACGCGACTTGCCGGCGTGGGAATTTGCCGCACTTGGCGGCAATCCCGATGATATGGATTGCAGCGGTTTGACCCGCGCCTGGGAAGAAGTCGGCGATGCATACCTGTTGGAAGCCTGGGTGGGAGTGCCGTTTTTTGACTTTTTCGCCGGTTCACGCGAAGGCGGCTTTGAAACGGCTATTTTCGACTTCCTCGACCCGGATTTTACCCCCATCCTTGAGCGATTGCAGGCGAAATATTTGGAACGCGTAGTCCGTATGGCAGGGATAATTTGCGAAAAAACGCCACTGGAAAGTCTGGCTATCGGCTGTTCATGGAGTTGCAACTCGCTGATTGGCCCGGATATGTGGCGGCGCTGGGACAAGCCGATTATACAGGCGGTGACGGACGAAGTGCATCGCCACGGCAAACTTCTGCACATACATTTTCACGGAAAATGCATGGAAACCGTCGCCGATTTTGCCGAGATGGGAATCGATTGCGTCTGCCCATTCGAGCGTCCCCCCGGCGGCGATGTAAACGGACTGGCTGAACTGCAAACAATAGAAAAACTGCTGCGCGGAAAAACTACCATGAATGGCAACGTCCATACCGTAGACACCCTTATCCGCGGCACCACGGCAGACGTCCGCCGCGAAGTCCGCGAAATATTGGCAGCATTCAAAGTCAATCCCCGCGTAATCCTCGGCACCGGCGACCAGGTAGGCCGCGAAACCCCGGAAGAGAATATTTGGGTGATGATAGAGGAAGGGAAAATCAGTTGACAGTTGACAATTTTAAAGTTCGTAATTCGTAATTATTAATTCTCAGTTGCCTCACCGTCGGGGTGTTTAAATGACGGCTGTAATGCGGTATAATATTGCTTCACGGGGTAATAGATGCTAAGTCGGGGTATACCAAAATTAGAAGGAAGTTTGCATCATCGTTTTGAAGCGGTGACTAATCAGATTGCCAAATACGCCCCGGGATATAATAAAGAGTTATTTAAAAAAGCATTTGAGTTTGCCTGCGAGGTGCATGACGGTCAGCCTCGCAAATCCGGCGACCCTTATATTTTTCACCCGGTTGAAGTTGCGTATGTGCTGGCAGAGTTGGAAATGGATGAGCCGACTATTATCGCCGGTTTGCTGCATGATGCTATTGAAGATGGCAAATTGCGCAGAAATCCTGATATGCCCCCGGTATCAGTAACCAAGGAATTTATCGCCGCAGAATTTGGCAGCGAGATAGCCAACCTGGTTGATGGCGTTACCAAGGTGGGCATGATTCATTTCCATAACCGCCTGGAACAGCAGGCAGAAAACCTGCGCCGCATGCTGCTTGCTACCGCCAGCGATGTCCGTATCATACTTATTAAATTAGCCGACCGTTTTCATAATATGCGCACCATAAAATACCTGAAGGAAGAAGACCAGCACCGGATTGCTGACGAAACCCTGCGTATTTTTGCTCCTATCGCCCATCGTCTGGGTATCTGGATGCTGAAATGGGAACTGGAAGATATCTCTCTGCGCGTGATGGACCCGGAAGCATACAACGACATAAAATCCCGCATTACCCGCACTCGCGTCGAACGCGAACTGGTTATTACTACTGCAATTTCAATTTTAGAAGAAAAATTGAAAGAAGACGGCATCAAGGGTGAAATCGTCGGCAGGCCGAAACATTTCTATTCTATTTACAGTAAAATGAAGTTCCAGGGTGTTGATTTTGACCATATTCTGGATTTAGAGGCGATACGTGTAATTCTGGATTCGGAAAAAGATTGTTATTCTGTGCTGGGTATAGTGCATAGCCTGTGGACGCAACTGCCGGGGATGTTTTCGGACTATATCAACATGCCCAAGCCCAATGGCTACCAGTCGCTGCATACCAAAGTGATGGGGCCGCACAACCACCCGATGGAAGTGCAGATTCGCACCCGGGAAATGCACCGCACCGCCGAGGTTGGCGTTGCCGCCCACTGGCATTACAAGGAAGGCGGCACTCATAACGCCAACCTTGATGACAAAATCGCCTGGGTTCGCGACCTGCTGAAACAGCACGCGGATGCCAAGGACAATGTTGACTGGCTGGAATCGCTTAAAGTTGAACTGTTCAAAGACGAAGTATTTGTATTCACCCCCAACCGCGATGTAATTGACCTGCCTACCGGCTCTACCCCTGTCGATTTTGCCTATCGAATTCATACAAATTTGGGCATGCGCTGCAGCGGGGCACGGGTTAACGGCAAGATGGTTACCCTGGATTATAAATTTAAAAATGGCGACGTGGTAGAGATTATCACCCGCTCAAACCAGATACCAAACCAGGACTGGCTGGATTTTGCCGTCACCAGCCGCGCCCGCAGCAAAATAAAACAGTTCCTGCGTAAAGAACATCGCGAAGAGCATATTCAGCGCGGCCGCATGGCACTGGAAGCCGCCTGCCGCCGCCAGGGATTGAAGACTGAAGATGTACTGAAGCCGGAAAAACTAAACACCCTGATAGATAAAATCACTATTCACGATATTGACGAATTGTATGTACGGGTGGGATATGGCGAGTTAACCGCCGAAGGTGTCATTAACCGACTGCGCGACGTCACTCATCGCCGAACTAACGGTGAAATTATCCTCACCGAAGGCGAGATACCGACTCAGGATATTCTGCCGGTACATGTGCCCAGCACCGGTATCGATGGAATTCTCTTTCGCTTATCCCGCTGCTGCCAGCCGATTCCCGGCGACGCCATTGTCGGCTACGTCACCCGCGGCAGGGGCATAACCATTCACCGCATCGATTGTCCAAACGCAATTGGCTACAGCGAAGATCCAGAAGAAGCACCGCGGCTGACTGTGTTGGATTGGGAAGATACCGGACAGGGAATTTTCCAGGCGGAAATTATCATTGCCGCCCGCGACGTAATCGGACTGATAGCGCAAATCACCAGCATCCTTGCCGGCCTGAAAGTAAATATCAGAACAGCCCGCACCACGTCCAATTCCCGCCAATCCATCGCGTCATTAACCATGCAGATAGACACCACCGGCTGCAATCACATAGCAGAGGTAATCCGCCAAATACGCGTCAACAGCAACGTTATAGAAGTCTATAGAAAGATAAGCACCCTGAAGAAAAAAGTAAAGAGCAAATGATGAAAGAAGAGTGGAAATTGGAAATTGGAAATTATTTTCAACCGACTTCGAACGACTGCAATCGATTTCTGGAAACTGATAAATTAATGAGCAGGATAGACAAAATACATATCTTGCCCATCCTGTTAAATTTGCAGACTACCAGACACTGCTTAACCCAAAAATTTCTAATCGCGACAGGATAATAGATTCATCCCGAACCAAAATAGACAACCCGGGCGCATCTATCTGGGGTAATCCCTTTACTACCAGTATTGATTCCCCGTTGCTGGCAAATATTTCAATGGACGCGCGGTCTATCAATGCGCGGAATCCGATTTTCCCTTCTATTACTGGCAATGGCATTTTTTCATTAAGCATTTGTGCCGTGCTGTCCCATAGTATCGGGATACCGCATAATAGAATTTCTACCTGTTTGGCATTTCCAACAATAATTTCGATATCTGCATCGTATCCTGCAGCATTAAAGTCTTGCAATGAGATATTAAAGGGTGCTTCAGGTGTGATTTCTGCTGTATCATGTGCGTATGCTGAAATGCGAAGTTTTTCCAGTTCACGTATCGGCGCGGCACATAAACGCAAGCCATTTACAGCGGTGCGCAGTGTCAGTTCTACCGGGATTCCCATTTGCTGGTTAAAAGGCATTTCGTCGGGATATTCCAATCCGTTCAGCCAGGCCATCTGTACGCGGCGGCCATCAGGCATTTCGCTGAAGGTTTGCACCGCGTAGTAATTATCGCCTGCCAGCGGTCTGGCTTCCGATTCATCCGGGGTAAATAGTTGTCCGTCAAAATCACCCGCCAGGTAACGGGCATTTGCCGCCGTCCAGACCCATTTCACTTGTGCGGGGTCGCCATCGACAGTCAATGGGAAGAAATCCGGGCATTCGTCGCAACCTGGCACCGTTATCGTCTGTAAATGCGTCCAATCCTTCAGGTTTGGCGAAGTATAAAACGCGAAATCGCTGCCGGTAAGATAAAGCGTCATAATCCAATTTTTAGTCGGTTCATGCCAGATAACCTTGGGGTCGCGATTGCCATCAGCTATATTGCCCAGCACCGGGTTACCGGCATACTTGGTAAAGTTTCGTCCGTCATTGCTGTAGGCCAGGCACTGGGTAAATGGCTGCCCATTTGATTCATCAGAAGTTCCGCCGGCAGCAGTATAGATAAGCACCAACGCACCGGCACCAAAACCTGCGGTGTTATGGTGGTCAATTACGGCACTCCCCGAAAACATCGTACCCAATGAATCCGGCAGCAGCGCATTGTCCAACTGCCGCCAATTCAGCATATCATCGCTGACCGCATGCCCCCATGTCATATTACCCCACTCAATACCAGTCGGGTTATGCTGAAAAAACAGGTGGTATTCGCCGCGATAAAACACCAGCCCATTAGGATCATTCAACCAATTTTCCCGGGCAGTGAAATGAAATTGCGGCCGATATTTTTCTTTGTATGGGGTTGTCATATTAATTATTTCCATTTTTTATTAAAGGAAAGGGTGGTTTTATTCTACAACATTTGCTGGTAATCAAACCACCCCGACCTTCGGCCACCCCTCCTTGTCAAGGAGGGGAGTTTAAAACAA
>CAZWZF010000114.1:0-5739 GCA_964638715.1 uncultured bacterium
TAATTGCACAAAAGTCTTTTTTTATAAATTAGTCTGACGAAACTGAGTAGTTACTATTTACAAAATCTATTGACTTTACATATATCAGGGTCTAAAATGTAAGGTAATATCTAAAAGGTAAATTTAATCAGGTGAAAACTTGTTGCCTTTTAGAGACTCTATTTGTGAGGTGAAAATCATGAAAAAAACAAGTCAGCAGCGTGGCTTTACGCTAATCGAGCTGTTAGTCGTAATTGCCATTATCGCAATTTTAGCTGCCATTTTGTTCCCTGTATTTGCACGTGCCCGTGAAAAAGCACGTCAAACCACCTGTACCAGCAACCAGCGCCAGTTGGCGTTAGCCCTGGCAATGTATTCTCAGGACCATAAGGAGATGATGCCGGCGGAAGATACCGTGTGGAGTGACATAAAAGTTGATCCCGGGGTGCTTGTTTGCCCGTCGTTGGGGAAAAATGTTCCTAACGGTTATGTTTATTGCAGTGGTGTTGCCGGTCAAAGCAGCGGTATTTTCTCTGCACCGGATAAGCAATTTGTCACCGCAGATGGTTTTGCCAAATCAATATTCAATACCACGACCGCCAAGCCGAATGTTTGGTATGGGCCAACCGACTGGGATACCCGTCATTCCGGCAAATGTTTAATGAGTTTTCTTGATGGTCATGCTGGTACATTAGATACCAGTGCCGGCGCTGCTGGTGTGGCAGGGTTTAAACCCGGACTGATGGTGAGAGTATATAACGCTGTTGGCGGTGGCGGATATCCCTCCGGTGCTCCAATATTCGAAATGGCAAATGCCTGGACAAAATATTCTAACTTAAAACAAGATTCTTATGGCGGAACCCCTGATAATAACGGGGGAGCATTTCCGGGTGGGCCAATTGATCAGTTCACTATTACCTGGACCGGTTTCTTCCTTCCTCCGGTTGATGGCGTTTACAATTTCACCGGCAGTGCAGACGATGTCAGTTGTGTATTTATTACCGACCCAACCGCAATACCGCCAAAAACCACCATGGTATTCGCAGAGGGTTCCGGCTCTATCACCTTAAAAGCGGGTATCTTTTACGGTTACGAGCAGCGCGGCTGTGAAGGCGGCGGTACTTTTTATGGCAGCTGTAACTGCACCTCGCCAGCCGGTGGTTGGGCAGGAAATGTAATACCGACCAGTTGTTTCTGGTTTAATTGATTATAAAGGAGGTAAATTATGAAACTGTATAATAAAAAACATGGTTTTACACTGATTGAATTATTAGTTGTAATTGCCATTATTGCCATTTTAGCCGCCATATTGTTCCCGGTATTTGCCCGCGCTCGTGAAAAAGCCCGGCAGACCACCTGCACCAGCAATCAGCGCCAGATTACCGCAACCATGATGATGTATGCCCAGGACCACGATGAAATTATGCCGTCGTCATTAAATGTCTGGCAAACTGTAAGTATTGACCCTGAAGTGCTGGTTTGTCCCACACTTGGAAGCAGCACACCTAACGGGTATGTTTACAATTCTTATCTCAGCGAAACAGGAATTGGTACCTGGCCTTCACCGTCGGATATATTTACCACTGCCGATGGAAATATAACATCCACTTATGGCGGGTATCGAAATTTATATGTTAAGCCAAATGACCTTGATTATCGCCATACCAGCAAGTTTGTCATGAGCTATCTTGACGGTCATGTTGGTGTAACCAAAGTCGCCCCCAGCGGTGTCGGCAACTCGCTGAAAAGTGGATATTATGTAGATCTTTGCGGGTCAGACAGTTATTTTCCAACGAATACTGCTTTAGCAAATGCATCAAAAATGTTTGTGCCGGCAGATTGTCCATTAACATCTTTTAATTATAACGATGCCACCCCACCTGCAAATGGCAATCGCAACAACCTTGGCGGACCGAAGAATTCACTTGGTGTAGTTCTTCAACAAGATAACTTTTGTATAAAATTCACCTGCACATTAAATGTAACAACATCAGGAACTTATCAATTTCATTCTGATGGCGATGATGTAGGCGTAATATTTATTACTGATGTATCTGCATATCCGGCCATTCGCAAGCAGGTTTCGGCAAAAGGAAATGGTTCAATTTATTTAATGGCTAATACTGATTACCCATTTGAAGCATGGTTTGTAGAAGGTGCTGGCGGTGCCAACTATAGTTTCCAATGGGCACCTCCTGGTTCAGGTTGGGTAAATATTCCACAACCCGGCGCGGTTGGCTGCCCATTGTATGTTGATAAATAAAATCTAATATTTGTATCTCCAAGGGCAGGATTTTATCCTGCCCTTTTCATTTGGTAATCTTTGACAACGCCACTCACAATCTGTATTCTGAAATAAAAATGTGGAGAGGAAAAATGCTGTTTAGATATCGTTTATATATGTTGCTGACAATTATTTTTCTTCTGTCTTATATAGTTTCAGCTTCTGCTCCAATTAACGTAATTCTTTCTGCCAATTGGTTAACGCTGCCACTCGGTGAAAATGGCAATGGCGGCGTTAATGGTGGTGCGGTCAATTGCAAATTAACGGTCGCGGCGGCAGGGATTTATTACTTGCAGATGACGGCTGATATTCCCTGGCAGCTTGGAATTGAAACCATCTCTTATACTGTAACGGTAGATGGCAAGCAGTTGCGGTCGGCACCACCATCCAGCGAGACTGGCGGTGGTTGGAATGACGGTTATATGCCGTATTTTCTTGTAGAAGGTGATGGGATAGCGAAATCGTTGACTTACCTGTTGCCATTGAACTTAACTGCTGGCGAACATGCTTTGGATATTGCAACGCCAGGTCATGGAAATATACAGGAACTTCGTATATTGCCTGGCATTAATGGTGAAGAAAGCAAATTAAAGTTTGTTGATAATAGCCGTGTATATTTTCCCGACGAAATATCGCATGCGCAATTGACCGGGGTAAAATATGCCAGTGAGGTTGTTTTTCAACAACTTCGGCTGGCGGATGCCGGTGATTCTGGTGAATGGGGGCCTGATATCCGGGTGGTTCCGGTTGAAAATATCGATCGGCAACCTGTAGATGCTCAGAATATCGATATTACATTCCCAACTTCAAATCATGGCGTCATCGGCGCGACTTTAATAATTAAAGATAACGGAAAAATGCTGGTGCGCTACCTTGGTTCTGTTGCTGTGGTTCCGCGTCGCGATACGTCAAAATATAACCCGGAAGGCTTGTTTCTTGCCTCAACAAATACCAGAATTACCCCGGAAAAGCTGCGCGATTACAAACGTGCCGGTGTTGACTGGGTACGGGTCGAGTTGGGATGCGGCAGTTTTGCGCAGGCAAAAGGAAAATATAATTGGGATGACATGGATAAGCTGTTTAACGCCTGCCGTCAGGAAAAGATGAATGTCATGACCCTGATGGGTGGTTCGCCGGGATGGATGCAGCCAAAAGGCGATTTTATTGATGTGCCTTATAAAAATTACACCATTAAACTTGACGGTTCACCGGGACGGGAATCTATTGATGACTGGGAAGCTGCATGGCGCGAATATATGACCCGATACACAGTCGTTAACCGCGCCATGAACCTGTGGAACGAACCATGGGAAGGCGGCGGAATATCCGGCTGGAAATCCACCGGAGAACATTACCGTCTACAATTATCGCACCTGGTATCCGCACGCAATGCCGCCGACCGCACCATCAAAATCGTCGCTGCTGACAGCTCTCACGATACCGATTGGAAGATTTTTACCGCTAATCGCCAGGATGACATTGATGTAATTTCTACCCATTACGAGCATCCCCGCACCAGCACCGCCTACGCGATGGCGCGGTATTATAAAAAAGAAGTATGGGAAACTGAAACCTGGCTTAGCTGGGAAGGCGATGCTGCCAGCGTCCGCCGCATCATGTATAACCTAGCACTGGGTTCCCGCAAAATCAGCCTGTGGAATGACAGTATGTTATTCGACAGCGCCGGTAATCCTACTCCCGAATTGGCGACCCTGGCGGCAACCCGCAGCATGCTGGAAGGCCTTAACTTTAAGGAAATTATCCATCCCGAACGTCCGCCGTTTGTATTAATGTTCACCGGCAAGAATCGCCAGGTTGCCGCCATTGTTTCCACGCTGGCAATCTCTCGCGAAACGGCGAATCTGGAATTTCGCGGACAATTTGCAAATGACCGAATAACCATGTCGCTGGCTGACCCAAAAAATGAGTATCGTGTCTACGACCTGTTGGGAAATCCGCTGGCGGTGGAACGTATAAATGGCAGCATAGTGCTGCCGGTGGATGCTGAAGTTCGCTACATTGAATATATGGGTTCTTCGTCTGCATTTGCAAATAGATTAAAAACTGCGGAATGTAAAGGCTTGCGACCTGTAGAAATAATCATTCACGACTTGCCATGCCGGGTAGAAAATCACCCGGTATTGCGAGTAACTTTGCGAAATACTTATCCGCGTAAATTGGCAGCCACAGTGACGGTAACGTCGGAGAAACTGGTATTTGAAAAAGCAGTTCAGCAAATAATACTAAAACCGGGTGAAACAACATTGTTATTCCCGGTGAAATCGGCAAGTCTGGTGAGTGGGAATATATACCCGGTGAAAGTAGTGGCAGCAGCCAACCAGTCATCGGCAACCCTGGAAGAATTAATTTCTGTTGCAACCATCACCCGCGGCACCCCAACGGTGGATGGCGACAATGCGGACTGGCAAAAACTGAAAGCTGTGCCTGCATATATTTTACCGAACCGCGAAAAGACGCCGCCAGCACTGACGCCATGGCTGCCGGATAGTGAATGGTCGAAAACTGTGGATGCTGGCAGCAGCGAAATTGCCTTTATGGCGGATGACAAGTATTTATACATTCAGGCGCGGGTGAAAGACCTGACCCCACACATGTTCCCGTCGCTGCTCACTGGTAAAAATCTGCATACTATGCAAAATTTCCCGGCTAATTACGTCTATAATCAGATGGGGCCGTGGCCAGAGCGCGACGGCGACCTGGTAGAGTTGTCACTCGGTACCATCAATCGCAAGCAATGGGTGCAGAAATACGAAGTTTTCCCGCCATCCAGTCCGTTGTACCGTTTCGGTGCTGCATTACCATGTCTATACACCTACGTATTTTACCCCACTCAGGATGGCGGTGCGGAAGTGTTGCGCCTGCGCACTCCAGATTTCTATTACGCGCACCCGCTGCCGATGGACTACGCCTGGCTGGCACAGCATTGCCGCGTTCCCGGCGCACAGGTACGCGCTATCAGAAACGCGCAGGGATATACGCTGGAAGCCGCGCTGCCATGGAGCGAATTGAAAACGCTACCGCATAAAAGCGGCGACCGCATCCGTCTGAACGTCCGAGTTCGCGACACCAACGATAAATTTCCCCTCGCCTGGGCCGGAAGCACCGAGGCAGGCGGTAAGCAATACTCC
This sequence comes from uncultured bacterium, assembly GCA_964638715.1. Classification (GTDB taxonomy): domain Bacteria; phylum Armatimonadota; class Hebobacteria; order CAIYQO01; family CAIYQO01; genus JBAXQQ01. The sequence goes on from CAZWZF010000114.1 coordinate 5,413, forward strand.
TGGTCAAAAGACCACAGCATCGCCGGCATAGCACCACTCGATTACACCCCGGCAGGAAGAAATCAATGGTCGTCAGATACCGAGTGGGGGTTTGAGTAGAATTAAAAATTAAAAATTACGAATTAAAAATTGCTGTTGTAGTTTCTAATCAACAATTAGGCTTTTGTATTGGACCGCAGGCATACTATTCTATATATCTCAATTTTATTATTTTATGCCATTGATTAATTCCTAATAACATTAATTTCATAGCCCACGGCAACGCCCTCACTCTTATACACATTTATTAAAAACATATAGAAAAAGTCAGAGATGGTTCATATTTTA
>CAZWZF010000115.1:0-5567 GCA_964638715.1 uncultured bacterium
ATTAATGAGCAAACTTGGAATAGATATCACGTAATTATGCGGGGTTAGGGTTTAATTTAGAAACTCTGTGTAACTTTCCTTATTTACCGCCTGTCAGCACTACGTACAAAGCGTTTTTCGGCATTGTTACGCTGACTTCGCCGTTTTTCACGGTTAGTGTGGTCGGGTCGCCTACCGGCATTCCATTCACATCCAGTATGGTGGCGGTGGTTAAACCTTTGTTTGCCACGGTTACTGTCGCTTCGGTATTTTCTACCTGGATTGGCGTTTTACCGGTGCTGATGATTTTGAAACAATCTACTTTCTGTTTGTTTTGATAGATTGAGTCTTCAACTGACATCCAATCGGTTGGGCGCGAGATGGTGCCGGCTTGCAGCAGAACTTTGTCAGAATCCTTGATATTTTTTCCGTCTAAAGATACTGCCACTATAGAAGCATACTTGTTTATGCATTCAATAGTGACGTCTTTCAGTTTTTGTACGCCATTTCCACCCAGGAATCCGAGTGCACCCTGTGCTTTTGGCGCATTAATCAGGTAAATGCCTTTGCCGTAATTGGTGGTTAACTCGCCGGTGATGCTATGAACAATTTTATTGTCGCGGTCGATATATTTCTTCAAATCCACCACGGTTGATTTTGCCGGGTCGCCGTCAAATTTCACCTGAACAGATCCGACCAGGAACGCCAGCGGATCAACAACTGTTTTCACGCTGGATGTCAGCGGGATATTTTCTTTATCGCGGTTCGGGTCATAACTGCTTTCCTCAGAAATAATCTGGGTTTTGCGTTCCCACAGGTTTTTCATGCTGCGCTGTTCAACCACGGCAGGTTTGCCTTCCGCGACGTAAGCCTGGCGAAACATTAACGCGGAAGCAGGGAATTGTCCCAATGTCATCGGAGTTGCATAGGTCCACATGCCTTGCGGACTGGCATCCCATTCCGGCACGCCATCGGCAAACCAAAACGCTATATCAAGCCCGGTTAACGCGGTTTGCGCGGCAACTAACGGCGCACATTCCGACTGGTAAAGCGATGGGGTTACCCACAGGGTTTCCGGCACGATGAATGGATATCCCACCGGCTGTTTCAAGCTGATAGGCAATGCGGTTGGTTCTTTAATACATGACAGGTTTGAATAGATATGACCATTTAAAATCTGCCAGCCATCGTTCGGACCAACATGCACACCACTCGCGTAGAAATTGCGGCCAATGACGTCGGTAGCGGTATATGACCAGTACTCGACATCCTGCTCAGTTGACGGGTCGACGCCTTTCCAGTTGCCAGCGTTAATCAGTTGTTTGCATCCCAGGTCTTTGTGCAGGTAATTCGCGATATCGGTATTAAAGTTATACATCAGACGGGTGGTAAACTCTAACAGGTCAGAGGTGTATTCAAGGAATCCCGGCCATGGGCCTTTCTTTACCATACCATCGCGGGTGAAGTCCCATGGGTGGGATAAACCGGGCAGGCCTTTGTCCCATTCATGCTGAATCCAAAATTCATTAGCGGCAGGAGAATAATTTTTCCATGCTTCGCGGGTTTTCTCCAGCGTACCATATTTTGTTTTCAGGTAATCAGCAAATAGAGTGCGGAAATGGGTCATGGCTTCTTTGCTGAGGGAACCGAATGTCCAGAAGAGCAGGCTGTCTTCATTTTGAATTTGAATGATAGCCACCGCCGGGTCATCCGCCAATTTAATGCCGCTATATGGGTTGGGACGGGTATACAACTCTTTTATCCATGCCTTGTAGCCGGTCTGCATAACCGGGTCGATGAATAACAGGCCGGTGCCGCTGCTTCCCGGGGTGCCAAGGGTTCCCCAGCTCTTCTTTACTCGGCAAGCACTTCCCCAATATGGAGAAATAATGGTGTAGATGCCGGCTGATTTCATAGCGGTAACCAGTTTGAATGTCTCGTCCAGCTCTTTCTCATCAACATCGGTTACCTTGGAGTTCTCACCTTTTGGTTCCAGCGCCATGTGAGTGCGGACGATATTCACGCCGCGTTTGGCAAGGAATTGCGCGTGAACTTTCAACTGTTCCAGCGTCATGTTGCGCTGGTTGTACTCGGAACCACCCCAGAATCTGATAGGTTTGCCATCGATCGTGGTAACGAATGAGTTGCCGTCTTTGCTCTTGGCGATGTAACCATGTTCGCCGGCTTCTTTCTCGTTTAGGTAGCGCAGGTCAAGCATCGACTTGGCATCAAGAGTATCTTTTGCCGGGGTGAAATCCCAACCGGTTCCCGGCTTAATATCATAAAACGGTTTTGGTGCGTCATCTGTCGGTTTATATTTGCCATTGGGGGTGAAATCTTCAGTGGTTAATACGAAACAATCGATAGAACCGAATGCCTGTTTGCCATCTTTTTTTGTCCCGCCAATGATGATTGAAATCTTATGTTTGCCAACGGTTAAATCAACTGTTCCCAGGTTAAACCATTCCAATTGCGGCGGCCATGCCCAGGTTCCGCTGGCAGCGGAATTGCATTTATTTATCCCTTTGCCGGTATTTACAACGGTAACATTACCATCATCCAGTTTGTATTCCATGCCGGTACCGCCAACCCCGCGCAGCCAAAACTTATAGGTTCCTGCCGTATTGATATCAACGGTATAGTCAGCAGTTCCGCTAACCTTGCCGGGAACTTCGGTAAAGCTGGAAAGCCATGCTCCGCCGGATAAAGCGTACGGATTGATGCTGTTAAATCCCGAATTATCCACAATATCACTCTTCGCCGTCGGCAATTCACCCTCAACCCAGATAAAAGGCGGGGCAGCCTGGCATGATGCCATCAGCAGTATGACAGCCAGCAAAAACAGGTAAACCGTCGATTTACTAAACATAAACTCTCCCTTTCCAAACGTATTAAACCTATAATATCGTTATTTAACAGGAATATCAATACAATTTGGGGAGAAAATTGGAAGAATATTCAGGAATTTAAAAAGATTGATTGTAGGGAATGCCGTCCCCGGCATTCCGAATTGGGTTGAAAACTGACAAAACAGGTTAATAATATACAGTCACCGTTTGGAAAGGGACGCCAGTCCGGCTCCATTCACATCAAATCTATCTCCTTGGGAACGCCAATCTCCTGATTGGCAAGTGGTGAAATGATAGATTGTAGGAAATCGAGCCGGACTCGCGTCCCGTTCCAAACGGTGACTGCTTTTTTGAAAACGCTGAAAGAAAAATACAACATCAATTTTTCATAGCCACGGAATGGCGACATAATGAGTAACCCGGGGTGTAAGCCTTACTCTTATACACGTTTATCATTTTATGAAAATGTTGGATGACGAGGTAGGGGAATTGTCCCCAATTCCCGCGATGAACCGGAATAATGATGAAACAAAGCGAAATAGCGACAGATTTTTTGCGTGGTGTTGTGTTTTTTAACCTTATTCTGTCGTTACATCCGATTCATCTTTATTAAAAAGACACTGTCGCGGGAGCTGGGGACAGCTCCCCTACCATCTGCCGGATATTTTTGATAACTCAAACAATTGACAATAAAATTCCCACTCCAAACTACAATTCCTCAACTTCTGTGTCAAAACATCTATATTGCTGAGGTAGCATAATGCGCGGTGTATATTTGCTTTTAATATTGTCTCTTTTCGTCTCCATTGCCGGTGCTGGCATGTTGGCGGCGGGCGGCGGGTTGCGGGGGTTGTATTGCTCGCTGCCGGATATGGCGGGAACGCGGGTGGTGAAATATAATGTTGGGGCAAGCATAGCGTGGAAAGAAGATGTTGCGGTTATTCCTGAGTTTAAGGCCGGGCCGTTTTCCGCTATTTATCGCGGTTATTTGCTGCCGGGGTTTACTGAAAATTATACTTTTACTGTCACTACCTCTGGTGGGGTGTTGCTGATTGTTGATAACCAGCGGCTTATTGATGACTGGACGCCAAAAGCCGGGGCAGTGAGAACGGGAACGTTAGCGCTGAAGGCTGACAAACTGACGCCGATAATTATCCAAACTACCCAGCCTGCCGGTGCCGGCGCCTTGCAATTGCAATGGTCGTCCCCCAGCCTGCCTATCGAGAATATCCCCGTCACCCGTATGTATCCTCCGGTTTTTGCTCCCGCGCAATTTGTATACACCGACAACCCGGATATCAAATCCAGCGCGTTATACCTTACCAATTTGTCCGACACCCCGAAAAAACTTACGGTTGAAGGCAGTTACAAGCCGGTATTCAGCCCGGATGGTAAAAAGATACTATTTCAAACCTTCAAAAACCTGTCATATTCAAACCCCGGCATATACCGCTATACAGTAAGCACCCAGGAACAGATAAAACTGTCCAAGTCTGACGGCGACAAATGCGATGCCTCGTATAGCGCGGATGGCAAAACGATAGTTTACGTGAACCAGGTGGGCGGCGCGTATGAGATTTGGACGATGCGCCATGACGGCGGCGGTCGGGTGAAGATAGTAGCTGACAACAACGAAAACCGGCATCCGGCGATAAATGCTGATGGCAGTTTGATAGTATACCAGTCAAAACGCGACGGCGTATGGAATCTGTACAGAGTTAGCATCACCGAGAACGGGAACGAGGAAAAACAGCTTACTACGCTGGAAGGCACTGAACCCGCTCTTAATCCGACTGGCGACAAGGTGGCATTCATATCATCCCGCGGCGACCGTCCGCAGTTATATGTGATGAATATCGATGGCAGCGAACAGGCGATTCTTTGCGCGACACCGGGTGAACCTTCACAGCCATTTTTCACCCCCAACCGCGATGCAGTTGGATATATTGAGAAAAATCTTGCCGGCAAAACCGACCTTTACGTACTGGATTTCGCCGACCGCATATCATGCCAGTTAACGGCAAACGGCAATATCACCAGCGCCGCGGCTATTTATGGCGTCCTGCAGCAATTGCCATATTACACTCAAGGCGGCCGCGTAACTAATGTGATATGGGATGACGATGGCACATTTAACACCAATGATGTATCTTATTATAACGGCCCCTGGGGTGCCACCAGCGGCGGCAGCATACCGGGAACGGTACCCATTACCGGCGTCAGCGCGTTGAAGCTGTCCGGCACTGGCAATCAGCAATGGGAACCGGGCAATCTTGGCCTTGATTGGAACTCCGACAATACTGTATTCAAATTCTGGTACTACATCCCCGAATTCGTCACCCCGGTACGATTTACCATGAGTTTTACCGGAGACACCCAACACGCAAAAGGGATTTTATTAGGCACTGGCCAATGGACAGGACCGGTTGTATATGATGCAAAACCGCAGATAGCCTCGATGAACTCGACCCTGGTTATTGGCGAATGGACGCAGGCAACCATCAAGCGAAGCGATTGCGGCGGCGGCGGGTACAGCGGATGGATAGTGCGGGTATGGCCAATATTCGTTGGCAACGGACCGATTTATATTGATGGGATGCGGTTTGAGACGTTGGAGTAAGGGGTTTAGTACCTTAAGCCCAAAGAACGTTAAAATAAAACCAGTTATTTGTAAATTAATGTAGTGGGCAATTATTCACCGCAAAGGAGCACAAAGAACACAAAGAGTTTTAATAAATT
>CAZWZF010000116.1:0-5260 GCA_964638715.1 uncultured bacterium
CCCTCAATCCCTTCCCCTCAATCCCCTCCCCGGTTGGAGAGGGGAAGTACATCTGCCAGGAACTGACTATCAGATATTGCAAATACTTCTTAACATTGCCATTAATTAATCATGTTCATCATGTTAATCATGTCAAAAATTATTTCGGCGGCACGTAATTTTCAAAGCCTTTTGGCAGTCGATATACTATCTGGCGTTCTTTGTACGACTCTTCTTCCATTACCACTATTTCGCCATTTTTGCGTTCAAACACATGGATTCCGCCACCAGGCATGTCTATCCAGCCGATATCTGTGCCTACCACATCCGGGTCGGGTTCGATGATGCCGAGGGTCTTGCCGGTTTTTGTATTTACGATAAAGATGGTGGAGCTATCCACATGGCAATAGAACAGCAAGTCGCGGGATGGCAGCATATCGTATGAAGATACATTCACCGGGATAAACGGCACATGACCGGTCGCCTTGCGGGTTGGCTTGCTCCAATCATCGTAGCGGATTACTTCACGGCCGGTGTCAATCCACATCTCGCCCGGCCACTGCTGGCAATCCCAGGTGTAGCCGCCCAGGTACATGGTGTCTGATTCCGGGTAGTACATCACCCGACGCACTTCGATAAACTCTGCTGGACGCGGGATTATCTTTTCACCTGCCCAATCATATATTGGTACGCCTTTGTCAGTAAAACCTTTCAGCGGAATGGTGCGCATTCCCTTTCGTCCCTGCGGTTCCCACAGGTCGCCTTTGCTGTCAACATAATTAAAACTCGACCACTCGCTATGCGGAGCATTTGCTGGCGGAATGGCAATCTCATCTTTCTCAGCCAACCCGTTGCCGTTCTGGTCGGTCCAGATGTAGCGTCCTTTTTCTGGAGCGTCTTTCAGACGTTTATAGCCGCTGCTCCCTTCATTCATAACCACCGCGGAACAAGGAATAAATATCTCAGTATTTGGCTCCTTGCGGGTGAAACTGATTTGCCCGCCCATGGTGACACGGTAAAGGGTATTGTTCCAGCGGCGAATTATAGTATGCGGCCCACCTTCGCTTGCCTCGGGGAAGCGTTTATTATCGGCAGTATAGCCAATCCATGACCAGTCTTTTCCCGGCTTCGCATCTGGCACCGCGCGATAATGGAAATTACGATAGTAGACATCATTGCCATCGGCGGCAGGGTCAAAATCTGCCACCTGGCAGAATACGTTGCACTCAACTTTCCAGCGGAATACGCCTTGCGGGGTATAACTGAGAATGCGGTAAGATGAATAAACATAGATATTACCAGCAGCATCGACGCCAACACCGTTAGGGTCAAGCAGGCAATCGTCGGACATCACGCCTTTTGCCGCCAATATACCGCCGCGTTTTCCTATCGTTGATACTTCTTTCGGCTGCGTGCCGTTGACGTCATAAATAATTACCTGCTGGCGGTCGCCTCGTTCAGCAATCAGCAACCGGCCTTGCGGGTCAATTGCCAAAGCGCCAACCACTACGCCGGGAACTTTTTTGCCAGTTGCTTTGCCTTGCGGATCATACTGCACCGCGCCATCAGGCGTGCCCACCCACAAATTGCCATCTTTATCGGTTGTTATCCTGCCGGGAGATTTTATTGCCAACTCTCGCTTTTTCGCGCCGGTAGCGGCATCAAACACAAAAACATTGTCGGTTTTATCCGCGGTAACAAATAATTCGCCGTTGCTTACCGCAAGCCCGCAGGTTTCCTGCCAAATCTCCGGGGTATCGAAATATAGCCATTTAGCGTCGCCAAGCGCTGTCCAGGGTTCTTCTTTCAGGTCCATATTCAACCGGCGAACGCCAACTTTTTTATTACCCATCCCGGACACACCGGCATATAGATACTTGCCATCGCTGACCAGCGCGCCGCCGCCGCCGCCAGTGCCGGTAATCGACTTGCCATCCTTATAAAATCCTATTTCTTTGTGGGCTTCATCCCAAACAGAGATCGCGCCGACAGTACCGTCGGGCATTACACAGATGGTGAAAATTCCATGCTGGATGCCTTTCCACTGCCCTATTCCATTCTCGGTATTTCCCAACCAACTGCAGGTGCGCGGCAATTGGGTATAACTCAGCGACCAGTTTGAACGCGGTTTCGGTTCGGACGCCACCTGTTTTGGACTTTTCAACGGAAACGCGTATTTCTCTGCCAGGTATTTCGCGGTTTGGTAACGTTCCTCATCAGTCAGCGCATGGTCGTAAATCAATACCTCCGCCAAATCGCCATTGAAACCAGATTCTCCACGATTAATGACGCCTATTACCGGCTTTTGAAACAACACTTCTTTCACATTGGTTGGGTCTTCAATATGCAGTTGCGGATATCCAAAGGCATAGGTAGACAAATACTGACCTTCTTTTGGCAGCTTTCCAACAGTAATTATGCCAAGAGCAGTTTCACTACCGCCAAGCGAATGAAATGGAACGCCGCCAAGTTTTGAACCAAGCGGCATTTGCAATGAACCAATATGACGCAATGTATTGATAGTGTTTGGTGCAGTATCAATCAGGCCGATACAGCCAAGATTGCGCCCGACAAAAACCATGGTGGTTTCCGGCAAGGAAGCATAAAACGGCAATTCGACAGCACTGAATGATGTGCGTTTTTTACTTGAAAACTCCTCGCGAAAACGTACCACCGTGTGGCCATTAATGCTGTCTTTAATCAAAGTCGGGGCACAATTTTTCATTGCCACAATAGGTTTCTTTTCACCAGTCAGTGTCGGCCAACTATCCACCTGGCTCTTTTCTTTCCCTTCAATATCGTCAGCACAAGCCCACATTTGCAATCCGGTTAAGACAGGTTTGCTTTTCACTGCCGGTGGTGGTGTTGGTTCCTTGGGTGCTGCGGCATAGCCAAAAGGTGCTTTCGGAGTCTTTTCTGTCGATTTAGTCAGTTCGTATTTCGCCAGCAGGTAATCTTCTGTTTCCTTGCGCGCTTTATCGTCCAGCACGCCTTTGTAGACGATAACTTCATTTATCTCACCCTGGTACGACATCCAGTCTTCATATCCACCGATGTATGGATTATCACAAACAACACCATAATTAGGGGTCGGACTGCTCATAGTTCCCGTTTGAGTACCGTTGATATAATTCGTCAGGGTACATGCACCGGTCTCATCAATACCACATGCTATTTCAGCCAGTTGCGATCCGGTCTTTTTTGACATTGCTCCAAAACCGGAAACCGTTGCATTGCTGCCGCAATGCTGGATTGCGCCAAATAACCGTAATTCTCCCTGTCCGCCATGGGTAGCGAACCAGTTGGACTGACCCAAATTATTCCCCACCACAAAAACCGTGATACCGCGCCATTCGCCGGTAAGGGGCATTGCCATTTTTTGTGGTGCTTTGTCTTTACCGCTGCAATTGCCGGAAAATACCACCGCCGGTTTGCCTGCCGTTCCTTCAGTAACAAAAGTCGGCTTTAACCCGGTAACAACTTTCATATTGTTAAATTTACCGCTCGCATCCGGCCAACTGGTTATCTCTGTCTGGTCGTCCAGATTATTCAAGTCCTCCGCTTTTACCCACAACATCAATTCCGGCCCAGCGCAAACACCCGATAGCAATAACGCAACAGATAAGGAAATAATTGTTAACAAACGAAACATGTTGACCTCCAACAATAACATAGTACTAAGAAATTTCGTTTGAAACCAGCAAATTCCTGCTAATATCAGTACATTATATGTAGTTCTTTAAAGTTATTGACAGAAGTAGGGGACTGACTCGAATCCCGCGACTACGTACTAACAAACGATTACTGATATCCGGGATTCGTGTCTGTACCCGGCAAACTATCTGTTAAATCTTCACTGAATATACTGTTCCAGCAGCGGAAGAAATGATGGTTCATACTTTTCTTTTATATGGTTGACATTCCATAATCCCGATGAGCGTATATCTTCTTTCTGGCTCCATTGTCCTAACCAATTTGATGATGGTGCATCAATGCGATATTGTTCTATGAGTCCGTAATTACTCAGAAGAGCAATAGTATTCCGCTCCAAATAACCGCGATTACTTGTTTTTGACGGTGCATCTTCAACATTAATCCAAAGAAACGGCATAGTACGAATAAACTCGCTGACTTGACTTTCGAGGAATAATTCCTGCCGTCTGATTTCCGCTGAAACCTTGTCATCCAACCATGTTTCACAAGTTAGCGAGGAGTCGCGTGCAGCAAGCGCACATCCAACATGCTGACGAAATATTGACCCTCGATGATTTCCACCACCTGTATTCATTACTCCCCGATGTTGTGAAAGACGATGCCAAAGCGTTGTACTTGAGCGAGTAGATACAGCATGTGTCCCTATGCGCACAACTCGCAATCCAGAACCTGACTCAGTACGTTCCTCACCAGGCTCGAAGAAGAAGTAGACACCACGTTGCGGCCATGACATTTTTCCATGACAATCAGCAAGTGTTCGATATCCACCGCAGATATCCCGAAGACTATCCAAATGCCGGTAAAAAGTTTTTACATCTTCAATACGACTCATAATGATAACTTCTTTTTCATCCACTGTAGTTGTTCTCCCTGTCGCATCCCCTTCATGGGGATTTCTACTGTTACACCCATCTTCTGTAGTCGGTCGACTAAAAACTCGTGATAAAGTTGACCAGCTAAAATTATTACTTTGTCACCAGGTTCAAGTATCAATTGTAGACTTTTAAATACTTGATCACTCCAACGACGTCGTTCATCAATCGGCATATCCTTTTTATTATTAAGTGTTTTGTCATATTTGGCTATCTCCTGTTCTGGAGCTACCAAGCCGTATTTTGCTGAAAGGATATACCAGGATTCACCAGTTGTTTCGACTAAAGCACGCGCTGTGCGAAACCTGTCTGAATCATACAGCTCTTTTGCCTGGTGGTATCCTTCTTTCTTGCCTTTAACGCAAGATACTAAATAAATAGTCTTCATAATTTATTTACTCCCCTTCCTGCCAATTTCGTACCATATTACACTGATTTCTATTTTCTGGCGATGGCTAATCTGCCATGAGGTCATTTTGGCACAGGATAATACATCGTCGCCATTTGGTATACTGTGCCAGCCAGCAACCGACTACAGTAGCTGTTCGACCCTTTCCACCCCAGCAATAGAGGTAAACAAGCATATCGTTGTCGATTGATTTATCAATAACATCGAGGCAAACATAACTGATACACTTACCTTTCGGGTACAGCACGGATAAAGGTTAGCTTTTGTGACCTTCTATGAAACTGAA
>CAZWZF010000117.1:0-5158 GCA_964638715.1 uncultured bacterium
ATTCGGATTACAAAAAAATCATCTATAATAGATGGGGTTTACCGAATACTTACAATTAGTTATCTAAAACTGATAAAATATATCATTAAAATAGAAAGGATAACTTGAGATGCGACCGATTAGAAAAATACTGCCACATGGGGTGCATGATAAACCTTATCAGACAACTGTTGTTTTTGTAACTATTTCCACTGAGCACAGATATCCATGGTTAACAACAGAAACTAATCATGATTTTTAAAAAAAAATATGGTTGGAAACTCCAGGATGGTTAGTTGATCCTTATGTTATAATGCCTGACCATATTCATTTTTTTGTAACAAGAGGAAATATTGATAGATCGTTAGAACAATGGAATAAATATTGGAAACGTCTTTTTTCATTATCTCATCAAAATAAGAATTGGAAATTTATGGATGATCAATTTGATCATCGAATAAGAAATGAAAAAGAATTTACTGAAAAATGGCAATATATGTTATATAATCCAATTCGTAAAGGTTATGTCACTAATCCAGATGATTGGCCATATAAAGGAGTCATTCACGATTGGATGTGGATGAATACATGAAAGGAGGAAAGGTAGGGGAGCTGTCCCCAGCTCCCGCGACAGCGTCTTTTATATGAAAAAGAACAGGTTGTGACGACAAAATATGGTTAGCAATCACAACACCATGCAAAAATTCTGTCGCTGCAACGCTTTTTTATATCATTATTCCGGTTCATCGCGGGAACTGAGGACAGTTCCCCTACCTCGTCTGCCAACATTTTTTACTAAAATGATATTTATAAATGTGTATAAGAATGAGAGTGATGCTGTTGAATATGGAATCATTTCTTTCTATACCGTTCCAATAATGATACCATGCGGTAATCATTCAGTTCTTTTGCTAATTCAATTGCTGTTGTTGCTTTGAATTGCTGTGGAACTGTTATTGTTTTATCAACAGACGCTCCATAACGAAGGAGTAATTCAGCTATTTTGTAATTTTTCTGATAAACAGCAATATATAATGGTGTTAGACCATTAGCTATTGGCAAATCTGGCAATGCCTTATGATTAAGCAAGGCACGAACAACAGGAACATCGCCATTATATATAGCTTGTATAAGTATTGTTGTGCCATTATCATCAAGTACATTATCATCAAGTATATTTGGTGATACACCTGCATTTAACATCACAGTTATCATTATTTCTTTTGTATCATCTGGTACTGGAATCACCATTCCTTCTTTTTCAATTGTCATCAGCATATCTGGACCATTTCTATATAAAAATGTCTTTGGTGTATGTCGAAGTAAAACCTTAAAAATCTTTGAATGACCATATTTAATAACATCATAATATGGCGATTGAGTCCAATAATATGGCGATTGATAGCAATAATATTGCGATTGATGGTTAGATTCTTCAAAATTTATCGAAGTTTTAGGAGGATCAAACAAGTAATTTTCTAAGTTTATTGAAGTTCCACATGAAAATAGATATTCCGTAATATCTGTAAATTCATAACGAACAGCCAATCTAATCATATCTGCAAGTTTTGTTTTTATGTAGGATTTCTTATGTTCAACATTGTAGAGAAATTTTAACATGGGAAGTTGTCCGGATATGACTGCATTTTGCATGGCATTCCCTTCCCCAATTCCCAACCATGCTCCATGGTGTATAAGCATGCGAGCAATAGGTATATTTCCGTTTTTTGCAGCTAAAACCAATGGTGTATTCGATTTATGGTTACCATTAACGTCGGCACCATGAGATATCATATAGCGGACAATTTGCTCATGGTTTCCATCGACAGCCCGGCATAAAGCTGTTTGACCATCCCAATTTGCTGATATATTCATCAGTTCTGGATGTGATGATATGATATGCCTTACACTATCAAAGTCTCCCAGTGCTGAAGCTACCTGCAATTCATCAACTTCAGGTTTACCGGTGTATGACATATCTGCAGTAATGGGTAAAATAAATTCTTTTTTTGTAGCAGGATTAACAAAAGTTAATGAACGTGAATGAGCATTAAAAGGAACTTTAATCTCAAAAATTAATTTAATTAGGTCAAGTGATACATAAATTATTCCAACTTCATTTAATAATCTGAATGAAGGATTTAATGAAGTTTTATATTTATAATAATGGTTCTTTCCATTTATTTCTGCTATATTTTTATTTAACAAATAAAATAGACAGCATGTTTTATTTCCAAAAAATATACCACCTTCATTGTATTTATAACCATCAACACCAGGAGGAGGAGGTGTTTCTGGTGAATAAAACCTTTCACCACCTAATTGAGTGATAATTTGCAATGGTACAATAGGCTGTCCACCAGAAACAAGTGCTGGCAGTAATTCATTTTCACCGAATAATGACGTTGCCAATGTTATTATAAAAAAAACAATTACTGATAAACGCATTTTTCATCTCCCTAAAAATCATTTATAAAATTTCACTCTTCTCTTCACTCTTCTATCTTCACCCTTCACCCATCCACCCCGCAACATCCAACGCATAATACGAAATTATTATATCTGCTCCGGCGCGTTTTATACTGGTGAGGGTTTCTATTACTGCGCGGGGTTCGTCTATCCAGCCTTTTTCTGCGGCGGCTTTTATCATGCTGTATTCGCCGCTTACCTGGTAGGCGGCTATTGGTAAATTGCAACTTTCGCGAACGTCGCGGATAATGTCGAGATATGGCAGTGCCGGTTTTACCATGACGATATCGGCGCCTTCACTGATATCGGCAAGAACTTCGCGGAGTGCTTCGCGGCGATTGGCGGGGTCCATCTGGTAGGTGCGGCGGTCACCAAATTGCGGGGTTGACCCGGCGGCATCGCGAAACGGACCGTAAAATGCTGAAGCGTATTTGGCAGAATAACTCATGATGGGAGTGTCGATATATCCCGCGCCATCCAATGCCTGACGAATATATTGCACGCGGCCATCCATCATGTCTGACGGAGCGATAATATCGGCGCCTGCCCGCACATGAGAAATCGCCGTTTGCGCTAATCGTTCGAGCGTGGCGTCATTCTGAATATATTGATTTTCATCCGGCAGGCCGCAATGCCCGTGGTCAGTATATTCACACAGGCAAACGTCGGTAATAATACACAACTCCGGTAATGCTTTTTTGATAGCCGCACATGCGCGCTGCACTGTGCCATCCGGTGATGACGCTTCCGACCCAACGGCATCTTTTACTTCGGGGATGCCAAACAACAGCACCGCAGGAATTCCTAAATCGGCAGCGCGGCGGCATTCATCCACCACGCAATCCACCGACCAGCGATATTGCCCCGGCATCGATAGAATCGCTTCTTTTATCCCCGTTCCTGGTACAACAAACAGAGGGTAAACAAAAGAATCAACCGACAAGCGCGTTTCCCGCACTAACCGACGGATAGCAGGCGATTGGCGCAGACGGCGTCCGCGATAAAAATTATTCATCAAGCGTTAAATCCTTTACATAATATTGTTTGAGCGCTTCAACAAAGTCGGGCATAGTCGTCTCTGGTGATTCGATGTGCACTGGCAGGCCAGATTCTCTCGCGGCAGATGCGGTGGATGCTCCCATACATGCTATTGTATATTTACCAATGTTGCCCATCGCAAGACTGCGAAAAGCATGTACCGTTGATGGACTGGTAAAGGTGACAATATCAATCGTCGCTAAATCAGGCAATTCAATATGATGTGTTGGCGCTGTTTCGTAAACAGGAATTATATCAACCTGCGCCCCGCGTTCATGCAGAATTGATTGTATGGAATCATTTTGTCTAAGCGGTGATATGATTGCGACCTGTTTTTGCGGATTAGGAAGTTCAAGCGCAAGTGAAGCAGCATCAGACTGCTGCGGTATGAAATCAACATGCAAGTTAAAATTTTGCAGGCTTTGTGCTGTTCCCTGTCCAACCGCAGCAATTTTTGCCATACCCATTGCCCGCAAGTCGCAGCTAATTTTCTGCAGATGCTGTATCAGGCTGGTGATACCATTCGCTGAAGTGAATACAATCCAGTCGGCCTGTTGCAGCCGTGATACCAGATTATCCGGGACAGGCAATAATTTCATCGTTATCAGCGGAAAAATCACCGGTTCGGCACCGGCTACAGTCAACAGCATTGCCAGCGAATCCGCCTGATGCTGCGCCCGGGTGACAAGGATGCGCTTGCCAAATAACGGCTGCCGGGTGAACCAGTCTATGGATTTATTGAGAGATACTACTTCACCTACTACAATCGCAACCGGTGAATGCAATCCTGCGCTTTGTATCTTTTCAACAATTGTTGCCAATGTCCCGGTAACAACTCGCTGCCGCAGCGTAGTGCCTTCCTGTATTACGGCAATCGGCGTTGCAGAATTGCGGCCGTTGGCAATAAGCTCTTCCACAATCAACGGCAAATTTGCCAATCCCATCAGGTAAACAATAGTATCAGCGTTGGGAGTTTCGTATTTCACAACACTGTCATCATTTGCGCTGTCATGTCCGGTGACAACTGCAAATGACCTGGCGAATCGCCGGTCTGTAACCGGTATGCCAGCGTAGGCCGGCACCGCTATTGCGGATGTTACGCCCGGAATAACAACAAATGGGATGTTGTTTTCTCTCAATACAGTGGCTTCTTCACCGCCGCGACCAAAAACGAACGGGTCTCCCCCCTTTAAACGGCACACCGTTTTCCCCAGCAAAGCGAGATTAACCAGTGTACTATTAATCTCATTCTGGGTATACTTATGCAGAGATGGAGACTTGCCGACGTCGATTAATTCCGCCGTTTGCGGCGCTAATTTCAGCAGGTCAGGATTCGCCAACCGGTCAAAAACAACAGTATCCGCACGCGAAAGTGCTTGCGCACCCGCGATTGTCAACAATCCCGGGTCGCCGGGACCGGCACCAACAAGATAAACCGTGCCAATAATATGCTCATTTTTTGATTGTTTCATAATGTAATTGCTTTGGTAGATGTTAACACTTCTGTCAGGGTTAATCAATAAGATAGTTTATAGTTTTCGGTTTTCGGCTATGGTTTTATCCAGCCCCAGCGGGGTGACATGTTAATATTATAACTTTCGCTAAGCCCCATCCCCAAACCCCTTCCCCGAAGGAGAAGGGGCTTATATATGATGGTTTAAAGATTAAAATA
>CAZWZF010000118.1:0-5158 GCA_964638715.1 uncultured bacterium
AGTTGATGCGCCGGTTTAACAGCGAGATCCAGCACGCCTCGCAGTTGGAACATCCGAATATTGCTCGTGTGTATGATGTTGGTGAGGATGCCGGCACAAATTATTACGTCATGCAATATATCGCCGGGAAGAGTTTGCGTGAATTGCTTAAAGAAAAAGGACGATTAACGCTGGAAGAAGCATTGCCCATTCTTGAACAAGTAGCCTCAGCACTTGATTATGCAAATAGCCAGGGAATCGTCCATCGTGATATAAAACCGGAAAATATCTTACTGAATAAAACCGGCAACGCATACGTAGTAGACTTCGGCATCGCCAAGGCAGCAGAAGGTACCCGCACGACCCGCGGTATGCTTGGCACCCCGGAATATATGTCACCAGAACAAATTCGGGGAGAAGTGGTGGATGGACGATCGGATCAGTATTCATTGGCAGTAGTTGCTTATGAAATGCTGACCGGGCAGACGCCGTTTAAGACAGAAGGGGATGACCCATGGGCACAGATTCAGAAGCATTTGAATGAGAATGTTGTTGATCCACGTCAATTTGGAATTATTCTATCAGGTAATGCTGCAAACTCATTATTTAAATCTTTGAACAAATCATCAGTGCAGCGTTTTGAAAAATGTGTAGATTTTATAAGTGGGTTGCGAGATGAAATTAATGTTGCAGATGCGTCTGATATTACTTCAAAACGCAAGTATTCATTTTTAAAATGGCTATTGATACCTGCTATAGTAGGTATTTTTATCGTTTTTTGGATGATTTGGCATAATTCAAAAACTTATAAGTCAAATATAAAACCTGAATCTGCAATTAATAGAGAGCCAATTACACAATTAGTATATGTTGATTATAGCCAGAGATTATCGTCATTGATTTCATCAAGTATTGATGGTGAAAATAAAAATCGAATTTGCTGGTTGGGAAAACTCGACCGTATTGATTTTGATGAGGGTGGAAGAACTATGATACCTCTTATTTCTACGGATGTAAAAACTATAATATTTAATAACCACATTGCTACTATTCAGGATGGTTCTTTAATAAATGATAAAGTCAATAATCGTGACGACCAACTTGGAGATGCATATAGTACTAATGCTAATAAAGTTCTCTATAATGGATTAATTAAGAACTTATCTGATGGTTCAGTGGTAGATATTAGATATATGAATAAAGGTGATTATTTATATCCTAATGTGAATTCTAAATATCCAGGATCAATTGTTTGGAATCAAGGAGGTGAAGTTTTTGTTTGGCCTGCTTTAAGTAAATCAGGTAATTATGTTGCTCTTTGTGATGATAAAAATAAAATGTGTATATATAATGTATCTAAAAAAAGTATTGCAGTAATTGGTACTGCTGGATTATATGGACCACAACCACAGTTTAGTGAAGATGAGAAAACTATAATTTATTCTGACGGTAATCAAATTATAAAGGTCGGTATTGATGGGAGTAACCCTTTGAAAGTTATATCGCTTTCTGATACTGATGACAGTTATATTGAATACATAAATTATAATGGTAATAATATCGTTTATACAGAAAATCCGTATATGACCGGTTTTCCTTCAGGAAATGAATATTATTTGCTTAACATGATAAGTTCCAGTGGAAATGTGACACGACAAATACTTAAGACAAAGGATCGTATTCGCTGTCCGGTATTGAGTCCTGATGAAAGTAAAATATCTTATTGTAAGTTAACTGAAACTGGTTATTATCATGTATATGTTTGTGATCTTAAAACTGATAAAACTATTGATCTTGGACGAGGTATCTCACCTGTATGGGTTGTTTCACAACAGCAATTAGGTCAGAAGATATCTGATTCACAAAAAACATTAGTAAAACCACCATCAGGATATGAAATTGATTCAAATATTTCTGCTGACTTTGACGGAGATGGCAGTCAAGAAGTTGCTTATTGTGGAACATCCTTACGCAAACAACCAATAATATGGATTACAAAAAATGGAAAATCCGTATGGGAATCAGCTTTTAATGGTAAGAGTCTGGAAATGCATAATCTGGAAATGCATAATCATGGTTATTTTCCTGAAATATTCACATCTTCTGATGTTACTGGAGATGGGAAACCAGAACTGTGCTGTTTTTTTTCTGCAGAAAATTATATAGGTTCATCTGTCCAATTTAAATTATTAATTTTTTTTAGATTTAATCAAGGAAAATATACCAACTTAAATCCTATAGAAGATTCTAACATTCAAATAATGATAAACAAAACATCTAAAAGCCAGCCTATATCTATAGCAACATTTGATATGGGAGGATCATACCAACAATATAAATGGAATGGCAATAAATTTATCTCAGCAGGTCAACCCATTCACAGTATTGACTATACAGTTGAGATGGAATCACTAAGAAAAAGCGGTTATAGTGAAGTGCATGATTATTTTAAAGTACCAAATAAATGATTTGATACGTATAAAATAATGTAGAGAAAATTTTGTAAAGAATGCAGACCATACATCTTATAAAAGAACACAAACAATTTAAAAAGGGAAAAAGAAATGAAAACACTACTTGCTCGTATTACCTATTTAGCATTTTGCTTGATGATGTTCACTATAAACATTTTTGCTCAAGATATAGATCAGCGTTTTGAGCAAAGCATACGTTTAGATTCAAAGATTGTTAAAGTTATTGATGGTCAATGGAAATATTTTGAAGACGATATAAAACTTTCTAATGGCATACAAGCAAAATGGGCAGGATCTCCAATGCCTATGGGAAATAGTAAAGCAACATTTGACATTACCGGATATGATCGGTTTATCACATATGCCGCAATTTGGGCGGAGTTTCCTGGTAAAGCGATATTAAGCGTTGATGTTGACGGGAAAACGATCTGGTCAGCTACAATGCAAACAGGGGATAAGCCGAATCTTATAACTGCATTATTAAGAGGACATAAAACATTAACATTAAACCGTATGCAATTAGTCGGAGATTCTGGTAATTTTATTGAACCAAGGCTCATACAGAAAATTTTACCTGATGAAGACAACTATCTGTTATGTAATGCAAATTTAAATATCAAAAGTGATGTAAGTGAAGGAATACTAACATATACAAATTTAGAATCACCACAGAAAACATTAAAGTCAGCAAAAAAACTTGGTTACGATATAATTGGGATGAGTGACCAGGATACTGGGATAACTAAAGCAGATTGGACACTTTCTGGTTGGCTCTGTGAAGAAAGCGAACGTAACCAGAAAGACTATCCACTTGCATTGAGAGGGTTTGAGTGGTCTTATTGTGCAACACCAGAAGATGAAAAAACTGCTGAGCATATAACAATATTTGGCACAAATACCATACTGGTAGCAAAAAATGGACCAAAAACACGGAATGGTGCAAAAGCATCAATTTATGAGTGGTTAAAAAAGTCCTGCCAATCTTTTGTATTAGATGAAACTTCAATGGCTGATGGTTATGGTGATATACCTGTTGCGCAGTTTGACCACATCTGGACAGGAACTAATTTCAATGATTTCGCAGGTTGGGATGCTGAATTAGATAAGATATTTTGCCTGGCAGAAATTGGAAATGAGTCTAATCCTGATGTCGAAAAAAATCAAGAATATTTTAATAGTGCCCTGGTAAATGGTTGGCATGTTGCGCCAAGTTTTGGGGTTGATAATCATTCCAAACTCGATGAAAAAGCATTGAAAAACCAAATTAGTATTTACACAACAGGTATGACTCGGGATGAATTAATGGATGCTTTACGTGCGCGTCGACTATATGCAACACAAGATCGTTACTTTGCACTCAAGTTCTGTGCAAGACCAGAACTTGATGACTCATGGTACTGGATGGGAAAACGAGGAGTTGTAATTCAACCCGGCAAAGGTATTGCTTTTGAAATATTGGGTCAAAATAATAAAATGCTAAAGTCGATTGTAAGTGCTGATATAATTTCACCGACTAATGTAGACCCTATTTACTCCATTGTAACGGCTGAGACTAATGAAATCAAATACTCTAAAGACAATCCCTTAGTGATTCCATGGGTGAAGATTCAGGCTATTACACCGACTGAACGAGGCGAACGTTGCGTTTATTTAAGGATTAAACAAAAAGATGGGAGTTATATTTTTTCTGCACCGATCTGGTTTTCTGAAGGTGAAGTGAAAAAAGCAGTCCAACTTATTCCTTCTGGCGACGCAAAGTTTATTGGTAATACTTTACGATTAACACCAAGCGAGGAATGGAAATGTGGTAGTGCCTGGTCATCAGCAAAGTTACCTGTTCGTAAAGGATTTGAGATATCTTTTGAGGTTCAATTGACTCAAAGAGGAGGAGAGAATGGTGGTGGTGATGGTCCAATATTTGTAATTCAAAATAATACTAATAAACCAAGAGATGATAGGCGAGGATGGTATAGTGATTATGCTGAAAGTAGCTTCGTAATAAGTTTTAATACTTTTCATGGGTTAGGACCAGGTGTTGATTATATTGCGGTAATGGTTGTAAATAATAATAAATCTATTGATAATGTTGACAGTGTAATCGCTGCAACAATAAAATTACCTTCATTTTCCGATGGTAATTTGCACAAGGTTAAGATTAGTTATAAACCTGGTTTACTGCGAGTTTATCTTGATAATCCAACTGTACCAGTTATTACTACTCCATTACTACTTCATGACCGCATTCCATTAGATGGAGAAAAAGCTTGGGTAGGTATGGTTGGGGTAACAGGTACTGCGTATGAAAATCATGATGTAACAAAGTTTACATTTAGAGAAAAAGATAATTAAACAGAACATTCATTTGTTAGCAGAAAAGTATGGCAACCACATTGGGATTGTCCTTACGATTTTCATGAAAAGCGAAAGTCTTGTTATAAGTTCAGATACAAATAATAAGTGAGTTTTAATTTTACCATTTCTTTCTAAGTGGTTTTATTATAACTTTGAATCATTGTTTAACATGTGTGATTTGTGATGCAATTATAGGATAAATGCGAAGAATTAAACAATGTCAGAAAACAGAACATTAAATAGTCGCTATACTCTTGAAACCGAGATTGGTCGCGGTGGGATGGGTGTGGTTTACCGTGCCGAGGATGCGCAGATGCGGCGGGTGGTGGCGATAAAGACTCTGCCGTCTATAA
>CAZWZF010000119.1:0-4536 GCA_964638715.1 uncultured bacterium
GGCGGGAAGAAATGGATATTATTTGTGTATATCACTTAATGTTGCGGGGTTAGGGTTTAAAAATTAAAAATGGTGAGTATTCGATGGAAATTATTTATATACTTATTTACTTAAATCAATGAGTATATAAATAATAAAACTTACAGACAATTTTTAATTATCAATTTTTAATTTTTAATTTAGGTGTCTTCTCTGTGAAACTGTGTAACTTAATTCGCTTTAACCACTATTATCTTTTTACCGTTTATTTTTACGTGATAGGTGGCTCCCTCGGGTGGCGCTTTCAGATGAATTTTTTTGGTATTTTTCCATACTGATATGTACAGCGTTACTGTTTTTGTCCCGGACGAAAATGCCCGAATTACTGCTTCGTCATTAGTGCGCATTCCGGACCATATTGCGCCAGCTTCTTCTACTCCCGGCACACTGGTGTTCATTATGGTGCCTTTATCCAGCAAATTGCGGTATGGCAGCACTTCATTATAACTTGCCACTGCATCCTCGACTTCTTCGGCGCGAATCTCAAGGTATTTTGGGCGGTAGGCGTTGAATATCTGCAGGCTATCGGCACCGCGCAGCCAGATATGGCGCAAAATTTCCCGGTAGCGTACCCGCGATAAAATCGGTACTTTCGGGTCTTCCATATCCGGGCAATAACGGCATACCCAGGGAACGCATAAAGTCTCTGGCGCCATTTCTTGCGCGTTGGCAGCATCTTCAGAGATCTGCGACAACATCACATAGGTGTATAATTTATCCATATTTTCCTGGTTAAGCGGTGTTTCTTTCGGTTTTTTCCAAACCTTGTCCCAGAGTAACGAGTATTCGATATCATTGCCGTAAGCGACTGGATTTGTGGCGTTAAATAGTCCGGCATTCATGGACGGGAAACGGAAACGTCCCCAATAATGCAAAGTGAGCAGTTCCGGACTGGAATGTACCACTGCCCAATTGGTAATGACGCATTGGGGATAAAACTCGCGGATCGGCGCGGCAAGGTAAGCGCTGTATAGCTGTTGACGAAACCGCACGATGAAATCACGATATGAAGGGTAGCTATCTAAAATCCCCGGCGGGAATAACTCTTTGCATCGCTCGCAATTTCGCGACTGTTCCCATTCATTCTGCGTCCACCACGGTTCATTTTCCCAGTCCAGCCAGGCGGCAGCAATATTGATTCCGGCATCCTTGAATTGCTGCAAGACCCCACGTGTTTTCATCGCTTGCAAATGCCAGCCAGCCAACAGCAACGGGCATGGGTGCAGAGAGTCTTTAAATTTAAAATCTTTCGGCAATTTATGCAGGCTGTCAGGTGCCAGCGAACCGGGAACATCGCCGCCATTTCCCTCCATCAGCACTACCGGCATCCCGGCTTTTTGCATGGCGGCAGCGATGGGGATATATTCCGCGCGCATTGGTATTGCCTGGGCAAGTCCACGCTGATTAAGAGTCTTGTAATTATCTTCTGATAACGGTACGAATTTTGAAAAGCTGATGTCTTTTGCAGATGTAATGAATGGTTCCCAGGTAATCAACGGCAGGCGTCCCTGGGAATTGTAAGTTAATGGCGGAATTCGCTTCATTAAAGCATCCAACGTATAAGGATCTACAGGCTGCTGAGCAACCGCAGATAACCCAAGACAAATATGGAAAATAGCAAGAAAAATACGCATGATGAACCTCTTTTATTGTTGAAAATACACGAAAAGAGATATAAAAACTCCCCTCCTTGGCAAGGAGGGGGTAGGGGGTGGTTTGGTTTTAGTCGCAACCACCCCGTCCTTCGGACACCCCTCCTTATCAAGGAGGGGAGTTTTAATTAGGAATGATATGGTAATTATTAAGCTCTTTTCAAAATCTCCTGCGCGATGCTTCCGTTTATATCCAAACCGCTGATATATTTTAGGATTCCTTCGATGCCTTCTTTTGCCAGTTTTTCATGAAATGCATCGTCTGTTGGCGCGGTTCTCCCGTTGTCATCTACCGCGTGGAACTTCATGGCGGCGACGGCGATATCGGCTATTTCGTTCATGGGCAGACTATGCTTTTCGCATAGCACCATTGGGCCGATGATGCGGTCGTCGTGGGACAGCTTGCGGGGAAGGTCGCGGCCGACGCGGAAAATAGTATCACCCAGTTTTTTATTAAGGTATCGGTGCAGCAAGTCATTGATGTGCTTATTCAGCACTTCTGTGTTGAACTCGTCGGGATACTCCGCAATCAGCGCATCTGCAGATTGCACCATTACTTGATAAACTTTTTCTTTAATTTGCTGGTCGGAAATTGCCTGCCAGATGAAGGTGTAATCCTTGTTTTTCAGATACCCCAAATACGCGGCGGCAGCATGGCTGAGATTATGAATGAACAGTTTTCTATCCACATACGCCGGCATATTTTTCTTTGCTGATATGCCGGGGACGGCGGGAATGGGATTCAAAAATGCTTTCTCATCAACAATCAGGTTATTGTATGGCTCCGCGAATAGCTGAAGCGGATCTTCCGCCAGATGTTCCGGCGTCATCAGCGGCACCATTTTGCCGATGCTGGTTTCCACCAGTCCTGCCATATTTTCAAGTGGGAAATCGGCAGGGAGCAGTTTATTCAAATAATTGTCCACGATTCCTGCGGCACCACGAAGGTTTTCCGCCAATATGATATCAAGTGCGCCTTTATTCTCCGTGAATCTCTTTTGCAGTCCGGCGGCAAGTGCGGGCATAATGTAAGGCAACGCGCCGGAACCGACCGCAGTAGACGCGATATCCGCGTCGGCGATAGCTGCGGCAACGGCGGCGATATCCCGACCGTCAATGGCGGAGATATTGCTGACGATAAACACTTCATCGCGGTCGCCAACGATGTTAACTTTGTAACATCCGCGCTCGTTTAACAGCTTCAGCAAATCAGGATTAACATCAATGAAGATTACTTTATAGCCGGCAGCGTTAAATAACTGGGCAATAAAAGAGCGGCCGATATTACCCGCGCCAAATTGAACTAATGTAGGCATAATTTATTTACTCACCGCGATAATGGCAATTATCAGCCCAAGAACGGCAACCCCGATGGCGGTGTATAAATAAACTTGCATGTTAGATAATACACCTTCCAGATTTTTCACCCGATTGCGCAGTGCCTCGTTTTCACTTTCAACTTTATTCAACCTATCATCCATATTGCGTATTAAGACGAGTAATGCTTCATCAGCTTCACTACTTTCCGGTGGTTTCTGCCCTTTCAAATCAACAACAGACTGCACTAACTGCATCAACATCGGCAGGTAATTTAACAGTCCAAAAATTTTCGCTAAATTAAACATATATTTCTCCGTGCTGATATTATACCATATTTATCGTAAATTCACCTGCTAAGGTGGGAGAGAAAGAATACATAGGAAGGCTGCTATATTTTATTTTACATCGATTAATAGGATGGTGGGGATAAAATTAAATCATATTAATCCTATAAATCGATGTAAAATTGTCAATTGTCAATTGTCAATTCCCTAAAGAACGGCTGGGTATATGAAATTTCTTCTCCTACTCCCAGGCATTCTATGCGGATGTAGCGGTAGTTGTCGTCAGTTTGGAAAGTTAATTCTGCGCTGTCTGCTTTTACTTTTTTCAGGATTACCCCACCTTGACCGACGAAACGGATGAGGCTGGCGTTTTCTGTCTCAACAAACACGGTGTCGCCATTTCTACCTACCTTGTTTATTTTCACACCGTTATAACAATAAAACTGACCGCTTTGCAATGCGATAAATATGGTTTGCGGCTTATTGTCGGGGGTAAGCACCATGTTGCCCCAATGTGCCATGTGACCTGGCTGGTGCAGGTCATGGTTAGCAAAGCCGAGAACGCGATGGTTATTAGTAAGCAGGCGGTCCCATTTTGCGGTGGATAACCCTGAACCCTCTAAAAACTCAATAACGAAATTGTATATTTCAATGCCGGAATAATTCCGCAGTGCATACAACTCATCAATGGTGTAATGCTCGCGGATTTGCCAATCCGGGTGATTGATAGTCACCAGCGCACCGGCGGCAATATTCGCGTCAATCAACTCCTGCTGGGTCATCGCCGGGTCATAGATAATTGCGGATGGGTCGGTGTGCACCACGCAAAAATGTCTGCCTCCATCAATATCTATCTCAATACCTGGTAACACTTTAATTGAATCGTTGCTGTAATCAACCATTTCCGGCAAAGCGCGATGGTCGGTAAGGGATACAAACGCGAAACCATTATCAATATACATCTTAACAGTATCAGCGGGATTCAACCCGCCATCGCTGCGGGTTGTATGGGTGTGCAAATTGCCTTTTCGCCATTCGCCAGACGCTGATTCGTATGGATTCAGCCAGTTAACGCTATTCATCATTATAACTCCTTAAATCTGCCGGTAATTTTACCAAGTATTGCATGTTTTAAATAGTAAAATTGGTATGTTTTGAAAATTGATACTTCTTTGTGATAAAATAAATAAACGGGGTAGTCGGTTAGCTCCTCCTGTGCTACAATTACCCCATGACATCTT
>CAZWZF010000120.1:0-3971 GCA_964638715.1 uncultured bacterium
GATGAATCCGTTATTTACAAATGGCTAATTCCTTATGGGATGACTGTGATTTATACTCTCCATTCTACCCATTAAACGAGGATATTTTATTGGATTTAACCATTGATATTAATGCTGTTGAAAAAGATACTTTACGGCGGTTGGCGGCCAGAGTGCGTGATATTGCCGCAGAGCCAGTGCAAGCAGTAAAGCGTGGAAATTGGATAGAACATAATACATTGCGCAGCACTAATCCAATGGTGCTGGCTATTCCGGAAGGTGCATGGCTTGATTGTATTCCGGAATCAACAGTTGTGTCCCGCCATCCATTAATCCGGGGATGGGAAAAACGATTACGGATGATGATATACCAACATGAAATAATTAATGATGATTATGTAACGGAACCATATTTTAATATCGGTTGGGTAGGTGGATTCACCGGTTTTAAAATAGAAAACAGGCAAGAAATTGAAAATAACGACAACCTTTGGACATCGGAAAAAAGTTATTACCTGCATGCTAATCATGATAATACGCTGTTGTCTGCGCAATTCAGCGGCAATTTACACCATGAACCACCGTTGCGCGACCCTGACGATTTAAAACATCTTAAATGTGATGGATATCAAATTGATAAAGAAAAGACATACCAGCATCTGAAGACAGCGACTGAAATTTTCGGTGATTTGTTACCGGTGCGGTTGCATGGGTGGATGTGGGTAACCGGTGGTTTTGCACAGCACGCGGTGAGTTTGCGCGGATATGACCAGTTGATGCTTGATATTTATGACCGACCGGAATGGGTACATGATTTTTTGTCTTTTCTCGGCAGGTCGGTAGACAAAAGTTTGGTAGAGTTAGAAGCAAGTGGTTGTCTGTCAACAAATCATGAAGGCGACTGGATAGGCACCGGTGGATTAGGATACACCGACGAACTGCCGGTTGCCGGGTATAAACCAGGCAGTGTCAGATGTCGGGATATCTGGGGTTTTGCTGAATGTCAGGATTTGGTCGGTTTCTCGCCGGATGTATTGGACGAGTTCTTTTTCCCATATATGTTGCCGTCCCTTGCCCGTTTTGGATTAAACCATTATGGTTGCTGCGAACCGGTACATGACCATATCCATTTACTGCGAAAAATACCGCGGTTGCGACGGGTTTCAATTTCACCATGGTGTGATATTAAAAAAGCAGCGGAAAAATTAGGTGGCGATTTTATCTTTTCAATGAAACCTAATCCGACGGCATTGTCTGTCACTGATATTGATGAAGATGAAATAACTGCTGAATTGGTAAGTCACTTACGGATAACCCGCGCTAACGGATGTGTGGTGGAAATATTAATGAAAGACCTGCACAATATTAAACAGCAACCACAACGCATTGCTGACTGGGTAAAGTTGGCTCGTAAAGCAGTAGATAAAGTTTATGGAGGTTAGTATGAAAAAAGTTTACTTGCTGGTTATATTTTTATCAGCATTAATTATCTTTTTTGTTGCCGGCAATTGTCAGGAAAAAACCGCTGATTTAAAAGTAACCTTTAATGACAAAGGTTTATCATCTGTTATTCATGGCGATGTGGAATTACTTGACGCAAATAAAGTAATGCCAACCGTACAGTTCGTTCGTTTCCCCACTGATGACGGTAAAACAGAACAGATTTGGGAACCAAAACCGAAAAAACAGTCATTTGATATCGAAAAGAAAACTTTAACGCAGGAGTTCGACTGGGGAATAATAGAAACTACTTATACATTTTCTGACACCCAAATTTATTTTAATGTAGTAATATCAAATAGCACCCGGAAAACCATCAGCAGCATTAACTATTTCCCTGTTCGGTTGCTGGTTCCGCGTATGCGCCAGAACCTGCAGGGGACGCGTCTGAATGATGGTTATGGTATTGTGACATTACTGAATTATGATTTGACGAATGGCGCAAATTATTCCACCTGGCCATATGATGCCCCAAAGGATGGCAAACAGTTAATCCCGATAACATTAAACCTGCCGGAAGCGCGGATAGCTAAACACCCGGTTGTGGATAATGAAAAATATTTCAATTCGCCAGGTTTACAGATATTGCCGCAGGGCAAAGTTTCGTTTCATTTTTCTTTGGCTTTTGGTAAAGAAAATAGCAGCATCGCGGATATTGCGCCGGAATATAACAGTATGGTCATAAAATCAAAACCGATGGTGTTAAAATGGTCCGATCGCCGGCCCATCGGTACTATCTTTTACTGCCATTCAAATACCGGTTGGAAGACGAACCCGCGTGGTTTTAATTTTGCTAAAGCAGATAAAAATGATGTCACCACCCCGGAAGGGTTAAAAGCGTTTGCGGAAGCGTTAAATGCCTACGGTGACGCATGTGTTAAAAATCTAAAAGCGGTGGGTGCACAGGGGGTAATAGTATGGGATTTGGAAGGTGAAGAATTCTGGCATCCGTTGTCCTATATTGGCGACCCGCGCATGTTGCCACAAACCGCGCCGGAAATGGATAAACTGGCAGATGAGTTTCTGAAAAAGTTCACTGATGCCGGCATAAAAATAGGTGTAACCATACGACCGACAGAAGTATATTTCCGCGAAGGGCAAACCCCACGATTCTGGCATCGCGATGTGAAAGACCCGGTGGAAATGATGTCGGATAAGATAGCATACGCGAAGAAACGTTGGGGAGTGACGATATTTTATTTGGATTCAAATGTATTTGGTGAAGGTTTTGACACCAAATTGCCACCCGCCAGCAATGTGCCATGGACAATGCCGGTGGCGATGATACAGATGTTAAACGAGAAACATCCTGATTGTCTAATAATACCAGAATGGTCTAATACAGATTATTTTCGCTTTAGCGCGCCTTATAGTTCACCCAACCTGCGGCAATTAGGTACCGACCCGTCAGTGCGCGACCGTTGGTCATCCGCCTTTGGGGTGACGGCGGTTAATACCCAGTTAATTGAGGATAATTGGGATGCATATCTGCGGAATGTGCAGGGGGGAGATATATTGTTATTTCCGGCATGGTACCCGGCAGCAGAAAACTCACTGGTACAATTGCTGTACCGCGAAGCAGATATTCGACGCCAGGGGTTAGATGCTGTATTAAAGAAAAACGAAGGTGATGAAGCGGTGCGTTATTATACCGCCACCTTATTAGGCAAATTGGAGACACCTGAAAGTTTGACCGCGCTATTAGTAATGTTAGATGACCCAAGTCCATTGGTGCGAAAAAGTGCCCTTGCCGCCTTAAGTCAGCGAAAAGGATTAAATTCTCCAGCAATAATTGACCGTATGGCAACCTGGTTGGTTAAACCAGGTGACGCAACCAATGCAGCACTCCGTCCGCTTGCGGCAGATGTGTTGGGTCATATTGGTGAACCTGCAATGCCTAAACTGCTGGAAATTATGCAGGGGAAAAACAACCAGTCTATGCCATATGTATACCGCGCCTTGGGGGCAACCAATACGGAAAATGTGGATGTTATAAACTTACTGTTGAAACCTGTCGAAGTTGCTGTTGCGGCAGATCCCAATCAGGAAACCGTAATAAAAGTATTGGGGAACTTGAAAGCGAAAGCGGCAGTGCCAGCGCTTATCAACATCTTGAAAGATAATGTCCGCGACCATGAGTTCATCCGCCAGCAGGCTGTAATAGCCCTTGGTAAAATTGGCGATAAATCCGCAATAGAACCACTAATAAATGAATTTAAAAAATCATACAGCACAGTGGTGGTTTACAGCATAGAAGCTAATATAGAAAACGCGCTATTCGCGTTAACCGGCGAAAAAAATATGGCAGGAAGAAACGACTGGCTAAAATGGTGGCAGAAAAACAATCCCAAAAAACCATAATTAACATGGATATACAGGATAGGCAGGATATAATTTTACGAAGAAAATATCCTGTCTATCGATGTGAATAAAAATCCCACTGACCACAGATGAACCGAATTGAAAATAAACAAGTTTTCTGTATAGAATAT
>CAZWZF010000121.1:0-3861 GCA_964638715.1 uncultured bacterium
TTGGGATGAACATGATAGTAAAAGCAGTAGGAGGAGCTAACCGACTACCCCGTATTGTTTATTAAGCACAATCGCGTTCAAGTTTATCTCCACCACTTTAGCATATTGGAGTGCGGCAGCGGCGAATTCGTTGTGGATGCTTTGCGGTATGCAGCTAAAATCATCAAACCATGGTCCGGTGCGGTACATGCCATCATCATCCTGCCAATGCCCCATCCACCACCATGGGTGCGCGACGACGGTAATCATTGGATGAGTTGCCAGGTACATATTCTGGCGATGATAATCGCGAATTACAGCCTCGCGTTCAAGCGGCACATACATCGGCCAATGAGTACCACCTACCAAATATTCAATTTCGAGTATCTTCTCTTCTTCCTCGGATAGCCCAATTGCCAGTTTGCAGCCGGGATGACCGCCAGAACGCAACCCATATACCGGCGCATCGTGATTACCAGTCGCAATCTCCCCGATTTCCCATGCGGATACTACGCTAACCTCAACGCCAAAATGCCGATGATGATCAGTCGGCAGCGCGTCAAACTCAGCACGGGAAGCATATAAATCCGGCAGGTTTACCGGCGTGTGAATATGGTCGGTAATGCCGAAATCACGAATGCCATGAGCCTTGATATCTGCGGTTAATTCCGCCATGGCAGTCTTGATAACACCACCATGACAGTCGCAGGAATTGCGCGAGTGTATATGCCAATCAGTTGTAATCATTTTAATTTACCTGGTGAAAAATTAGAAAACTATTATAGAATACCAGTTTAAATAAAAATTGAAAATGGCAGGAATCTTTTATAACAGTTCAACTTCGCTCTTGACATTCACATTTCTCTAAGGTATCATCATTGTTGACTAAACCGGTTAATTGAGGTGGTAATACACCGCCTTTGAGTTCAGGAGATAATTTATGAAACTTTCTACTCGTGCTACATACGGTGTGCGGGCTATGCTGGCAATCGCGATGAACCAGAATAAAGGCCCGATGATGACAAAAGACATTGCTGAAATACAAGGATTACCCCCCACGTATTTGGAACAGTTAATGGTACTTATGCGCAAGGCTGGACTGCTGACAGCTACTCGCGGAGCACATGGCGGATATCTGCTGGCACGATCACCGGGAGAAATTACCCTGTTGGAAATTATCGAGGTTTTGGAAGGTCCGTTGAACCTGGCGGAGTGCCCGGTGGGAACCGGATGTTGCGGCAAGCCGGAAACTTGCGCCCTTAACGAATTATGGGCAGAGGGCAGTAAAGCACTGTCAGATGTATTTGCCAATATCTCTCTTTCAAAAATGGTAGAACGCCAACGCGATAAAGAAGCATCGCCAGTTTTGATGTATAATATCTAAGGTGAAAATAATTTAACAAAACAATTGAAGTCTCATTGGGAGGAAATGTTATGCAATATGCTCAAGATGCTACTAAATTAATCGGTCATACACCGTTAGTGAAATTGAACCGCGTGACAGATGGCGCACCGGGGTTGGTATTAGCGAAATTAGAGATGTATAACCCGGCAAGCAGCGTAAAAGATCGCATCGGCATTGCCATGATTGAAGCCGCGGAGCGCGCCGGTCAAATAAATTCCAACACTATCTTGCTGGAGCCAACCAGCGGCAACACTGGCATTGCCCTTGCCTGGGTGGCGGCTGCCCGCGGATTAAAATTGACCCTCGTAATGCCGGAATCGATGAGTGTTGAACGCCGACAGATATTATTGTTATTAGGCGCAAGTCTGGAATTAACTCCGGCGGCTGACGGCATGACCGGTGCGGTTGATAAAGCGATAGAAATGGCGAAAAATGATTCGCGCTACCTGCTGCTGCAGCAATTTTCCAACCCGGCAAATCCCGCCATTCACCGCATGACTACCGGACCGGAAATATGGCAGGCAACTGAAGGACAGGTAGATTTTCTGGTAGCAGGCGTCGGCACCGGCGGAACAATTACCGGAGCAGGGCAGTTCCTGAAAGAAATGAAACCAGGAGTAAAGATTGTTGCGGTTGAACCGGCAGCGTCCCCGATATTATCCATCGGCAAACGCGGTGTCCATCCTATCCAGGGAATAGGCGCAGGATTTATTCCGGAAGTGCTTGATGTGAAATTACTCGATGAAGTAATTCCTGTACCATCTGAGTTAGCGATTTCCACCACCATAAGACTTTGCCGTGAAGAAGGTCTGTTTGTAGGTATATCATCAGGTGCTGCTGCATGGGCTGCGGTACAACTGGCAAAACGACCGGAGAACGCAGAAAAGCTGATCGTAACAATATTCCCTGATGGCGGTGACAGATACCTGTCAACGTCTGCTTTTCAGGATGTGCTTGGGTGAACTTTACCATAAATAACCTGTCTAATATAAAAGGCAGTCGAGAACGAAGTTGTGGAAATCGAGCACAAAACAGAGAACCATCAGGGGATTCGAGTTAGTTTCTGAGCATGACTGGTGCTCTTGCGCAATATGCAGCAGGACGAAATGGGCACTTAGCGTTTTAGGCTATCATGATAAAATATATAAACAGTTCAAATAGTAAGTTACCATTTTTTTGAACATATTGGACAACTATTATATCTGTTCTTATTGTACCAATATCCACAATAGCACTCATTGTAATTATTGATATTGGCATTATCAAACGAATACACTGTAGACTCGCATAGTTTACAACCTTTTTGTGATTCTATTTCTTCCTCTGACTCTGTTATAGGAACATCCTGGTAACCTGTTATATCACCTAATCTGTTGGTGATCTTCTCTTGAGAAATATATGTATAAGTACTGATATGACGTTTTACGATGTTAAAATCAGCATATTTGTAGTGATGATTATTACTACATGTCACCATCTCATGATCTGGCGTTGGAATAATATCACCGGACGTTAAAAGTGATGTAATATATTCCTTTCGCTTATCCTCTTTTTGTTGTCGAATTAAAGCAGAAGCGCGTTTTTGCTCATCCATCTCTATTCGTCTGATTTCATCATCTTTCCGTCGCTTCTCTTCCTGGATTTGTCTGTTTTGTTGATCGATGATTTGTTTCTGTTTTTGTTCCTCAGTTTTTCGGAGTCTTTCTGCTTCTATTTCACGAGTTTTATTTATTGCTTGCTGTTGTTTATTTATTTCACCAGCTTTTTTAATAGCTTTAACAACAAAATATATTATCCAAGGTAATAGAATCATTATGAAGAATGCCAACATAATATTATTTGACATACCATTTTTTTCAACCATTTTAAATAAAGAATATGAGAACATCACTGTTATCAGGATAAATATGAATAGACCCATAAAAATGTCTCCTATAAAATACGCTACATAACTCTAATGTCGGTAGCTTTATTATTATTTTTCGACATTATGCTATTATCTCCTTCAATCGATTAACACCATAACAATGTATGCGTCAAACCAAGTTCTTTTCCCCCACACGTGCGAGAAGCTTATACTGGTGAGAAGTATAGGAATACCGTTGACTGCTTGCATCGCTTCAGTCAAGGTAAGACGGTGTCCTGTTGGCTGGTGATGAGTTCGGGCAGGCGCTCGAAGTGATTTGCCAGATAGGTTGCTGTCATAATGAAGACAAATGGGGGATGATAAATCCTACTCCATGACTGGTCACATAGTCCGTACTTTTTGCTCCTATTTGTTTTATAGGCGCAATGAGGAGGTTAATGCTGACGGATTTAGTTTCGGGGTGGATATCGAGCGCAAAACCAGTATTGACTCTTTGGATTAATATAAATTTGACATCAAGGAGAACCTTACCATAAGTAAAGGCTGTGAATTAATCCCTAACCCCGCATAATTACGTGATATCTATTCCAAGTTTGCTCATTAATGCCTT
>CAZWZF010000122.1:0-3839 GCA_964638715.1 uncultured bacterium
TAATTGCACAAAAGTCTTTTTTTATAAATTAGTCTGACGAAACTGAGTAGTTACCGATTAATAGTATAGTTGCGATAAGCAATGAAATGATGTTTAATATCTTTATCAGAAAAATTAACATGGATTGGCAGGATAAGCAGGATAAATTTAATCATGTAAATCCTGTAAATCATGTCAAAGAATTAATCTTTCATCAGTTGGAGAGTTTTATGTTTATTAAGTCCTCATTAGTAATCGTTTTAATTATGGCGATTGTTTCCTGCTTTTATGCTAAAAAAGTATCTGCACAGGCTGTTACTGATTTAAAAGCCGGTGGCACCCCGCGCTACACCGAATACCCGGGAGTAAACCACTACCGTTGGGGAAACGCCTACAAAGAACCCGATCTGGCAAACTGGCTGTTCGGTCAGGTACGGGGAAAGAGTGGGGTTGTTGAGAAGAAGTAGTGTATTATTAATAAGGATAAAATTTGATAAAAATATCAGAAGAGAATAAGGCTAAAATCTTTAAAACTTTTATGGTTTTAAAGATAACTGTTATTCTTAATGTACTATTGCTGTATGTTATATCAGGTATTTATCACGAGCAAATAGATAATATGTATGAAAGTGATAAAGATAAAATCTTGCCTATTTTATGCATCTTTGGTGCTGTTTTTATCATAACATTTATTTTGTATAGCATTATCCACGTGAAAATATCAGAAAAATTTAAAGATAGTCTTGTCAGGATAATTAATGTGCTGGCAACTTCTATAATTACTCAGTTATTTATCTATATTGTATTTCCTCAAATACTCGGAGATAGTTTTGACAATAACATTGACGAATATCTCACCTATATTGTTGTGTTTTTCATTACTGGTATTTTAATTTACACAACATGTTTAATTGTCAGAAAGTTTAAGTTTTTCAGTGTTTTATTGCCTATTTTAAATATTTGTTTGGCATTAATATATATCAATACCATATATGATAACTTTTATCTTGGATATGTTCTCATCAATAGTATTTTGATCTATTTAACAACTTTAATGATGATGAAATATCGAATGGCATTTATATTGCCAGTTATTTACCTTATTCATGCCGCAATATTTAGAATAAATTATATTTGGGCGCAGGATATGTGGATACTCGATGCTTTTTATAGAGATGGTGCAAAACTTCTGTTTTGTTTTGCGTTATCATTTATTCCATTTACAATTTACTATATCTATAAAAATAAACGTTCAATTCGTATACCATTAAATGAACAAGAGCCACCAAAACAAGAAAAAAGATTCTGGTAATTCACAGAAACAGAGATAAATAATCATGATACAAGTGTCAGAAAAAGTGAAATTGAATATACTATTGGTATTTTTAATATTTTTGTTGCCTTTAGTAATACAAAATTTATTTTTAGAAATTAAGCCTCAATGGTTTGATGCTACGTATAGTAATTACAAAGAACATCTTATATTGTTTTACATTATTTTTTATATTTGTAATGTGATTTTTATAACTTTTGGTCTTGTTATTAGAAAACCAGTTATTCTTTATTTTTTGCCGGTTATCAATTTATTTTTTGCTATAATATTTTATTATAGTTTAGTTATGGATTATGGGACAGGGAAGGTATTTTCAATTATTTTAGATAAGTTATTTTACAAATTATTTCTAATGTTCTCAATTTCATTAGTTCCTTCTTTATTAATTTTTCTGATAATCTACTTTTATAATAGATTTAAAGCAACGAAAGTACCTGACGATATTACAGATCATCTTTCATGATGTTCTTTATCTTGCATTAGTTCCAATAATTTTCTTTGTGCTCTTTGTGCTCTTTGTAAATTCTTTGTGTTCCTTGTGGTAAAATTTACTATCAAATCATAGATATCTTTGCCATTCTGTGGTAAACTCATGCGGCAAAATGAAAAGGTTTATTTTAACATGAAATATATATTGATTGTGCCTGACGGCATGGCAGATGACCAGTTGGATGAGTTGGGGGGATTGTCGCCGATGCAGGCGGCGAAGACTCCGAATATGGATGCATTGGCGCAGGCAGGATGTGTCGGTTCGGTGAAGACCATACCAGACGGCATGCCGCCGGGCAGCGATGTCGCGGCTTTGTCTATTATGGGGTATGACCCAGCGAAATATTACACCGGACGCGCGCCATTGGAAGCGGCAAACCAGGGGATTGACCTTGGCCCGCGCGATGTGGCATTTCGCTGTAATTTAATAACCACCACCGATGGCAACATTGCCGACTACAGCGCCGGTGAAATAAAGACCAGCGATGCTGAAATATTGATGCGGATGATTGCCGATAAGCTGAATACCCGCGAAATTAAATTTTACCCGGGTGTGAGTTATCGGCACCTGATGATATGGGCAGGCGGGTCGGTTGATGTAAGTACCACACCACCACATAATGTAATGGGACAGCCGGTTGAGAAATACCTGCCAGTGGGTGATAATGAAGAAAAATTGCGCCAGATGATATGGGATTCCCACGAATTGCTGTCTGGACATGAAATAAATAAACGCCGGGTAGATGCCGGCAAAAATCCTGCAAATATGATTTGGCTGTGGGGGCAGGGGTATGCACCGGCATTGAGTTCGTTCCCATTGGCACATGGCGTTACCGGAACTGTGATATCCGCAGTAGATTTGCTGCGTGGAATAGCCAGACTGGCTGGTTTGAAGGCTCCCACTGTTGAAGGCGCAACCGGCACCATTGATACTAACTGGACAGGCAAGGCGGAAGCCGCCAAGAAAGCGCTGGAAACCGACGATTTTGTGATGGTGCATATTGAAGCGCCGGATGAATGCGGCCATCAGGGCGACCTGGAAGGAAAAGTACGCTCAATCGAACTGGTTGACTCTGAAATAGTCGGTCCGATTTGGCGAAAATCAAAAGAGATGGGACCAGCGCGCATATTGATATTACCCGACCATTATACTCCGGTAAAATTGCGCACCCATGTCGGCAATCCGGTGCCATTTTTAATATCCGGCAATGGCGTATTCGAAGGTGACGCAGAAAGAATAAGTGAAATAAAGGCAAATGAAGACCCGGATCTGGTGGTTGATGAAGGGCATAAGCTGATACAACTGCTGTTTTATTGAAAGTGAATTCTTAATAATTTATGATTGGTGGAATCGTTAAGCGAGTTAAATATTTCGGCATCAAGGTGAAATTTTATCATCCGGGTTTACTATTGGATGATGAATTGCAGTTGCTGGTAACTGAATATTCTGAAGGCGATTATGAACGCGGTTACGTGCCGTCGTACCAATTCATGATGGTTAATTACAATACCAATGCGATGATGGGAAAGATATCGCTGCGGGTAGTATCTTCCTGGGATGTAGTGCAGTATGTCGGTCACATCGGTTATCACGTTTATCCTGATTTTCGCGGCCATCATTACGCCGCCCGCAGTTGCAAATTGCTATTGGACCTGGCACGCAAACATGAAATTAACCCGCTATGGATAACCTGCAACCCGGATAATTATCCATCGCGCCGCGCCTGCGAATTAGCCGGGGCGGAATTGGTAGAAATAGTGGATGTGCCAAAAACACACGACCTGTATACCCTCGGCGACCATCAGAAATGCCGATATAAGATAGAACTATGAATTACGAATTACGAATTACGAATTA
Source organism: uncultured bacterium (assembly GCA_964638715.1). GTDB lineage: Bacteria > Armatimonadota > Hebobacteria > CAIYQO01 > CAIYQO01 > JBAXQQ01. The sequence goes on from CAZWZF010000122.1 coordinate 3,660, forward strand.
CGAATTACGAATTTAATTAACATCGATGAGCAGGATGGGTAGGATATTTGTTTTGCTTCGCAAAAAATATAATCCTGTTAATCCTGTCAAAAAATCGATTTATAAGATAAAAAGAGTTTTAAATATTTGTAAGTATTCGGTAAACCCCATCTATTATAGATGATTTTTTTGTAATCCGAA
>CAZWZF010000123.1:0-3587 GCA_964638715.1 uncultured bacterium
AAAACCGTAGAATATTTCTCCGCAGACAGCAGGGCGTAAGGTAGGGGAGATGTCCAGAATAGCCGGGCTCTCGCCCAGTTCCAAACGGTGACTTTTATTGGTTAGCTTTCTCATCTCTTTAAACTGATATTGTGTTTAATATTTCTGTTAAAATTACAGTCAAAGTTTTAAAGTCCAGTCACCGTTTGGAACAGGGCGAGAGCCCGGCTATTCAAAGTAAAATCATTCATATTTTCACTTTCAGAAAATAGAGTTCTAATTTCTATATACCTGTTTTATTCTGATTAGTCCAGCCGGGCTCTCGCTCAGTTCCAAACGGTGACTGCTATTAGTTAGCTTTCTCATCTCTTTTAAAAACTATATTGTATTCAAATAACTGTTAAAATCACAGCCAAAGTTTAAAATTAAGTCACCGTTTGGAACTGGGCGGGAGCCCGGCTTAACCCACCACCTTCACTCATCCCTCTTCCTCAGCATCCCGACCCATTCTATACTTGATATCATAATTGATAATAAAATCTAACTCTTCATCAGTAAAACCATAATGCTTAGCTAATACACGATCGATTTCGTCGATTATGGGTTTGGAAAATCTGGGATAATACTCATCATATATAACCTTACCAGTGCTGGCATATTGGCATTCTTTACGTTTTGAATTTCCTTGATAACTTTCCATTAATTGGCTGACTAATGAAGTTAATGCCAACTTTTCATCATCAGTAAAAGAGTTCGGATCAAGAGGAAAGTTTTCTATTTCGCGATTATTTAGATGTCGACAATCTGACAGAATTATAAACCACCAGAAAAACAATGAACTATTTAGTAATGCAGTTACAATATTACTATTTTCATAATTTTCCATATAGATAGATTTTACCTGTGTAGATAATTGTTCACCGTCACGTTCATTCCAAAAGTATGGTTTGAAATTCATAGCACGAATCCAATATCTTGGTGCATTATGAAAATATGTAATTTGAGAACCAACATTAAAATTTGATAACTTTGATTTTTTATTAATTTTCTTCCAAATTGTAGTTTCTAACAAATTAGAAACTTTGGGAATTGAACATGGATATTTTATACCAGTTATATCAGAATATTCTATATTTGATAGTAAGTATGGTCTAAATTCCTCATTCCAATGATGATATTTCGTAGTAAATATATTTTTATTTCTACCAGATAAATAGATTGCTAATCGTTGATCTACACCAGTGAAAAGTTTTGCAGGACGAATGCAATATGTAGATACCCATATACTATTAGTCAATAATAATTCTTGAACTTCTGACATTCTATCAGTACAAATTGAAGAATGAGGGATAATCATTCCAGATTTACCGTCTGATTGAAGTAAACTCTTATTTCTTTCTAAAATATAAGCATAAAGGTTCCCACAATTTTCGGTTTTATAATTTTTAATTGTATAATCTTTTTTTACTTTTGTATATTCAACATACGGTGGATTCCCAACAATTACATCAAATCCACCAGATTTCATAATCTTATAAAAATCAACATACCAATGGAATGGCAGACAATTTTTTAACCAATCTCTATATTTAGGTGATTCTTGTAATACAATTCCATATTGTCGTGCTAAATATCCATTCAATTCATTTTCAAGATTTTTTAGTGCTTCTTTTAATGCATTCTTTTGTTTTATTGTAGCATGAGTATTATTTCCAGTTTGTATTAGTCGAAATTCTGATGCTTTTTCTTCTACAACCTGTGCTTTTTTATCAATAATATCCATTGGATCATCATCATATTTAATTGATAATTGTGCTTTACCCATAACAGCTTCTCTTGCTTCATCATGGGTGGCAAACCCAACCAATGTATTCCCACACAAGATATTAAAGTCAACATCCGGCAATGGTTCAATACCAAGGTTTTCTCTGCTGGTATCCGGTTCGGCATGTGCTATCAACTTGAGGAAAAGGCGCAGTTTACAGATTTCCACAGCCTCTGCCATGATATCGACGCCAAAAAGATTGTCGACAATTATGCGTTTGTGAATGAAATACTCAACATTGTCATGGTCTTTGATACTGGTTAATTCATTACCAAGTTGTTTCACTATCGCCTTTTTATCATTCTCCGGGGTATCAATAAAGGTTAACTGCTGGTCTACATCATTGGCAAATGCAAACTCACCTTTCCAGGTGATGGCAATGGTTTCATCTTTAGATTCTCGAGTGTGGAAATCCTCCATCTTTTTCACACAGGCGGCATATAGCGGATAAAGAATTTTCAACCCGGCAAATAGGAAGGCGCCGGAACCGCAGGTAGGGTCAAGAACGGTAATTTTCCGCAAGCCATTAAAGTAAAAGTCGCGCAACACCTCGGCATCCTGAATATTGGCGATAAAGTCCATCGCCAACTTTTCTATATCTAAATTATAGGTGATAAAATCGTTAATGGTTGTTATCTTGCCATCTTCAAAGTCATTGAGTATATTATCAAACCGCTGTTGGCGCGCCAGATATTCGCGGTCAGTCTCTGTTGGCAGGTGCTCCTGGGTTTTAACCGCAGGATAAATATACCTTTCAATTCCTTCACCACCACTAATTCCCTTGCCATCATTCAAAAGGTTGGGGTGTGGTCCGATTGGGAGTGGATTTACCGCTTTTGCACCTTTGCTTCCTGTGGCAGCAAGCATATCAAACAGGCGTGGAATTATTGTGTTGCGACAAATATAGCCGGTGATATCTTCCTTAGTATAATATGCCCCCATCTGTTTCTGATTAATATATTTCTCAAAGATAAATCCGAGAACATCCGGGTTTATTTGACCTTCATTTTCTACTTTTTCTTCATCCAGTGTCCAACGGAACTCATCAAAGAAATCAAACCATATCTTGAATTGCTCATTGGGAATAGTAATTTCCGGCGGCAATGTGCCAGTTTCTACTGCTTCTGGAGTGATGCCATGGTCAATCTCCACCTGATGAGGCATGAATAATCCACCATTCAGATATGGTATACCATCAAAATGATTACCTCTTTGTATGCGTTCTTTCCATGGTTTGGCAAAACCAAAGAAACATAATGGTAGAAAGAAATCACGATAAAAATTAAAATCATGCCCAATACAATCATTTAACCGGTTGCGAAGATATGCCGTTTCACCTTTCATTATTCCCCGGTGTTGGATGAAATAGATGAACATCAGCCGGTTAAGCAGCGCGGTAACGTACCAATCCTTGTTTTTTTCGCTATCAACCCAGGCAAGAAATAATTCAAAACCTTTGCGTTTTTTCGCCAAAACATCATAAAATTTCTTGCTCATTTTTTCAGCAAATATACCGGTTTTAGCCAGGTGATCGTTCATTTTTGTTATAGAAATATCACCGTCATCATCCAGCATATCAAAAGGAATATCCATGCTGTTAAGCAATGTTACCAGTGGAGCAATAGGTTTTGACGCATTCAAGCGGCGTTCACGCCGCAGCCATTTATTATTTATAGTGGTGGAAAACATCCACACCGCTTCTGTTCTATTTGAATTAATAAAAATAAGAAACGGGGTAGTCGGTTAGCTCCTCCTACTGCTTTTACTATCATGTTCATCCCAA
>CAZWZF010000124.1:0-3493 GCA_964638715.1 uncultured bacterium
AAATATTTTTTATTTTTTTGCATTGGTTAAAACTGACGAGTCTGAATAGTTACATTAATCGATGTGACTTAAAACCAATTTCTTCACAATCTCCCCCAACCTTTCGCCATTCACCTGTATAGAATACTCTTCGCGAATCAGGCTGGCAGCCTGGGTGGATAATGCCGGCAATTTGGCGGGGTCGGCATATATTTCATTTATCTTTGCTGCTAATTCATCCACGTTGCCGGGTTCATACAATATTACATCGGCGGATTGCTCTGCTAATGTGGTGAATATTCCCTGGTTGGGTGCGATTACCGGGATTCCACTGCTCATTGCTTCCAGTGCGGCTATCGCGCGGGATTCTGTTATTCTGCCCGGCACTATAAATAAGGATAAGCGACTCAAAATATTGAGTTTTTTTGCCGGAGTTGCCTCGCCATGCCATTCTATATCGCGATTACCGAGTTTTTCCAACCTTGGGTAAATCTCTTTTTTATAATAATTATCTTCGGTTATTTTACCAGTAATTATTACCTTGATATCCTTATTAATATACTCAACAGCATCGAGTAAAATATCTAAGCCTTTGCCATAAGTAATAACTGATAAATAACCAATGGTAAACTTCTCATTTTGCGTAGTTTTTTGCTGATAAAGCCCGGTATCGACGGATGGATGTACTACGGTAATTTTCTCTCTGTTGATGCGCAGGAATTCCGACATTTTATCCGCGTATTCACCGGTTGGAGATATGAAAAGATCAATTGATTCCGCGTTTTTCGATAACAGCTTTCTGGCAGGCTCTAAATATTTATCACCCATTTTCGTAATGAAGTCATCTTCTCCCTGCAGACTGCAAATAATCGGCAGATTGAAGGTTTCCTTTATTACCGGGGCAATCCCGGACAACATGCTATTGGTAATGCTGACAATATCCGGTTTTAATTCCTTTATATATGCAATCAATTCCTGCAGGGCATCGCGTTGTTTGCCATCTTTTCCCGCAAGCATCGACAAAGTCATATCTCCCAGAGACGCAGCGTCGGTTTTTACAGAAAATCCAGCCGCCCATGCCAGCAATTTCGGTTTATCCAGCACATTCTTCAGCCATTGCGGCAGCTTGCCAAATATCGGAGATATTTGCTGCAGGTACAGATTTATCCCACCCATTTTAACCGGCAGTATCTCTAATCCCTCATCATACTCATAACGCAACGGGGTATACAGCGGAATTATTTGCGCATCGATGTTATTCGCCAGCAACCCGCGCACCATTGTCATATCGCGGGCACAGGCACCGCAATACATGTTGCCGGCACCGGCAGCGATGTGAAGGAATTTAATTTTTTTGCCAGTTACAGTCATAAATTGATTATTTTCTTTCAAAAAGTATTATTATATCTGCGATGAACCCGTATACATTTATTTTAGACAGCAGAATAATCGACCTCGCAGATAATTATCCATGGATTATACCAATTATTGACACCTTTCAGATGGATACCGACAGTTCGATTACTGTCGCGGAAATTGCTGAAAATAAAAACATCAACATCGAATTATTAGTTGAAATCATCACCAATGCTATCGTTAGGGGAATACCTGAATATACTATCCCAACATTAAACAACGGTAATTCCATCAACGATACTATTAATTATATAATTACCCACCATCACCTTTATCTACGCACAGAATTGCCGCGATTAATAAAATCAACCGAGAAAGTTATTGAAAAGGATTCCAACTCATGCAATTACCTGGCGGAACTGCTGCTATTTTTACAGGGATTCGACATTGCATTAGTAAAACATTTAAACAAAGAAGAAATCGAAGTATTTCCATTCATCACCCACACTGATTATGAAGTCATTAACGATGGTTTGCGTCAGGCGATATTGCTGATGGAGTTTGAGCATAATCATGTAAGCAACGCGTTAAATCACTTATCATTGATAACTGACAATTTCACCATAGAGAATGGCACAAACGCAAGAATGAAAGAACTGATTGCATCATTAAAAATGATGGCAAGAACATTCGATGAGCACTTGAACCTGGAAGAGCAATTAATACATGATTTGATATTTTCGGCGGAGAATTAACGTTGTTTTCCACAGTTTGAAAAAAAAGTGATTTTTTTTCAAACTTTTTTTTAACACAATTCGTAGCGGTCAATTTTAGTTTTACTGGCCACATGTAGTGTCTACCCCGGTTTTTACCACTTTTTTACCCCGAAAATTCGTCAAATTCCGTTTGACAGGCAAAGTTATCCACAGGTAAGCTATTCCCGACAATACCGTCACGGGGGATTTTTAATCTCACCGACTGCGTTGTAGGTCTGCAATACGGTTATCGTATCATTACAGTTTTATTTACAGCTACGGTCATCGATAGAAACGCAGCCCGCTCAGCGTTACACGCACCAGCACCAGGTCAGGCAACTGATCGAAGGAGGTTTGCGATGAGCCAGAGAGGTTCGCGCTTCCAAGGGAAGCCGCAAAACGAAAACGAATCTGCAAAGAAGCAGATAAACAGAACAATGGGATTTATTATCGCCGGTTTAGTAGCAATGATAACCCCGGCTGTTGTAACCGCACAAGACACCGAGCGCACACAGCCAGCGACATTAATTACACCGATGCACGTGTTCATCAACTCTGATGGACAACGACGCGAGGTAGTCACCATAAAGCCAACGGTTCAGACGGTCCTTCACCAGGAAAATATCATGCTTGGTGATAATGACCGACTTACGCCTGCCGGTGATACTGCGGTAAAAGATGGGATGGATATATCCATTACCCGTATTACCTGCTTAGTCGTCAAGGACCAGGTTAATATTGAACCACCTACCCGCACACGCTATATCCCGCGTACCGCCAGCAGTTGTCAAACTGTCCGACAAGGTATACCCGGAATAAAAGAACGAACTATCGTGGTATGGAAAAGCGATGGCAAAGAAACCACCCGCTGGATATCCAGCGAACGGGTAATCAAAAATCCTACTCCAACATTAATATCACGCGGCAAATTGGCATCACGTTCCGCTGGCGAGATTCTGCTATGCGAAGCAACCGCTTACGACCCGGGTCCGGGAAGCTGCGGCAAATACGCTGATGGATATACCGCTACAGGAATGAGAGCCGGTCGCGGAGTAATCGCCGTTGACCCGAGATTTATACCGCTGGGAACCCGCGTATATGTTGATGGATATGGTTATGCCATAGCTGCCGACACCGGCGGAGCAATCAAGGGACGCATCATCGACGTCTGTTTCCCCACCCGCGGCGAATGCATACGTTGGGGTAGAAAAATGGTTAAGGTAAGAATTTTAGAATAATTTCTTTAACTATTTTAATTTAACCACAAAGACCACAAAGAGCACAAAAATTATTATATGCTCTTTGTGGTCTTTTTTTATTAAAAATACTTTCACTTAGCCCCTTCCCCAACCCCTTCCCCGAAGGAGAAGGGGCTTATATATGATGGTTTAAAGATTAAAATA
>CAZWZF010000125.1:0-3448 GCA_964638715.1 uncultured bacterium
CTGATGAATCCGTTATTTACAAATGGCTAATTCCTTATGGGATGACTGTGAAAAAGATTTCATTACTTTTGTTTCTTTGGAAGTAATGAAAAGCATAAAATGCTATTTAGAGATACTTGGTAATAAGGAAATTTAAGGTTTTATTATCGATTTTTCAAAAAAAACGCACTTTTTTTTCACAGGGGCTTAAAAACTATTGCAAATTCGATACAAAGTGCGTAAAATCTTTAATCGTTGTAAGACACACATTGGGATAACCAATATTTTGCCGGTTGAGGCTGCAGGGGCAGTCTTAGTACGGAACGGTTTATTTAAAAGCACCATTATCTGGGGTTGGCTGAGAATGCCGCCACTGGCTCGGAGAGGGCCGGGGCCACCTTGGGGTGGTGCTTTCGCTTGTCTGAAATATGACAATTGAGGGAGAAAACGAAGATATGCGTTGGAGCACGCCAAATTTAATATGGCCGACATCAGGGCACGCTGAGGGAATAACTGAGCTAAATGCCTTTGATAATGCATTGTTAGATGCAGGGATTGGCAACTTGAACTTGATTAAATTGAGTTCGGTTGTACCTGCAAATATAACATTGCTTACCGAGCGTCCGAGTGATATAGAAGAAGGTGCTTTGGCACCGATGGTATATACCGTTAAGATGAGCGATACTCCCGGCGACGTTGTTGCCGCGGCAGTAGGGATAGGACTTCGCAAAAATGGACACGGAATGATTTTTGAGAATACCGGCGGATCGCGCGCCGCTGTAGAAGATACAGTTGGACGCATGGTTCGTGAAGGTTTTGCCCAGCGCGGCATGGAGTTGGACGAGCTCCTAATATTCTCGTCTGAACATAAAGTAGAGCGCATCGGCTGTGCAATAGCCGCTGTATTGCTCTGGTGGAGGTAGAGATTTGCAGAGAATTGGTCGTCACCTGATTTTGGAACTCTGGGGTTGTAATAGCGACTCCATTAATTCCATCGAAACCATTGAGCGCGCGATTACAGAAACTATAGAAGCTTGCGGGGCAACGCTCCTTGATTTACGGGTGTACCCATTCACGCCGCAAGGTGTGACTGGAGTAGCCATTTTATCGGAATCACACTTTATGATTCATACTTGGCCTGAACACGGATATGCTGCAGTTGATGTATTCACCTGTGGTATGCATACCGATCCTGCCAAGGCTGTGCCAGTGTTGAAAAGACATTTCAAGCCAGAACGAGTACAAGTGATGGAAATGAATCGCGGCATTATGATTGGTGAAGAATTAGAAGAAACCCCGGAACGAGAGGAAGTTTATGCAAGCGTTTGCTGAACCTTTTCGTCGCGGCTGGCAACAAAATGTACAGGTAAAATCAGTTCTTTATGACGGGCAATCCGATTTTCAACACGTTCAAGTGCTGGATACGGTTCCCTTCGGCAGGATGCTGGTTCTTGATGACGCCTGCCAGACATCAGTAGTTGATGAATATATTTACCACGAAATGCTGGTACATGTGCCAATGATGGCTCATCCTGACCCGCGCCGCGCGCTTATTATCGGTGGTGGAGACGGTGGTGCATTGCGGCGTGTGCTGGAATATCCCGGTGTCAAAGCTACCATGGTAGAGATTGATGGCGATGTTGTGCGGGTTAGCCGCGAACTGACCCCGTCAATCGCTGGCGACGCTTTTGAAAATCCCAACGGCGAATTGCTCATTGACGATGGGGTTAAATACCTGCGCGAAACTAAAGAACATTTTGACGTTATCATGGTTGATTCCACCGACCCGGTGGGTCCGGCGGTTGAGTTGTTCGGCGAAGCGTTTTATCGCGACGCTGCCCGCGCAATCGGCGATAACGGCATCATTGTTACTCAGTCCGGTTCGCCGCTGGTGATGATGGATGAACTTGTTGAAGCTGCCAACCTGATGAAACGGGTATTTCCAATAGTACACACCTACATTTGCAGCATTCCGCTGTATCCCGGTGTGTTGTGGAGTTTCACCGCGGCATCAAATACCATTGACCCATCAAATGTTGACGTGAACGAAATTGCGGCGCGATTGCAGCGCAATGGACATCCTACCGGTTGGTATACACCAGCTATTCACAAAGCCGCTTTTGCATTGCCTAATTTCATGGGTAACGCGCTACAGGAGAAAGACAGCAATGCGCCAGCCTCCCTCCCCATACCCATATCTGGAGAGTAAAGCCGGACAAATAGGGCGCATCACGCTGATTGGCGCACCATTAGACAGAACTGGTTCCTTCCGCCCCGGAACGGCGGAAGGACCTTCTGGTCTCCGCTGGGCATCAGAAAATCTGGAAACTTACAGCCCTGAACTTGATAAGGACCTAACCGACCTCTTCGTTGGCGACCTTGGCGATTTAAATTTCGATACACTCAGTCAGGAAGAAGCACTTGATTCAATCGAAGTCGCCGCGTCAGAACTGCTTGATTCAAACACGATCCCATTTTTTATCGGCGGCGAACACTCCATCGCATTGCCAATTTCCCGCGCTGTCTGCAAAAAATACCCAAATGCTATGATATTGCATTTTGACGCCCATGCCGACCTGCGCGAAGAATACCTGGGAGAAAAGCTCTCCCATGCCAGTTGGGCATTTCACGTCGGTACTGAATACGGATTTGATAAACTGGTGCAATTGGGAATTCGCAGTGGAACACGCGAAGAGTTCCAAATAGGCCGCGCAAAATCCCGCCACTTCACCATGGGTCTGGATATCCCGCGTGACGTCCGTGACGAACTCCATTCCCACCCGGTATACATATCCCTCGACCTCGACGTCCTCGACTCGTCACAAGCCCCTGGTACCGGTACACCGGAAGCCGGCGGGTGTACCTATCGCGAACTTCACAATTTGCTTATGTCCCTTGCCGGCATGAATGTGGTATGCATGGATATAAACGAAATAGCCCCGCCCCTCGACCCCACCGGTGCCACCTCCGCAATAGCCGCAAAGCTCAGTCGAGAGATGATGCTGATTTTTGGATAGAACCAGCTAATTATTTATCGCAATCCTTGGATTTAATATTTGACTTCATCCCACATCTTTTGTATTCTTCAACCGGCTTATTCTATTTAGTAAAAAGCAGGTATCTCCATGTTTATAAAAAGTGCTAATGTAAATCATGTAATTCTTGATAATGAACCATTTATTGATGCCGGGTATAAACCGGGTTATCGTGGTAATTGGCAGGCTTCATGGATTGACTATCCTGGACGGGTGTTTAATCAACCATCCGTGGCGTTATTTTCATTGAAATTCAGCATTGAAAAAGAAGCGGATATTCGCATACATGTCAGTGCTGATAATCGGTACAAGTTGTTTATCGATGGCGAGTTTGCCGGGAAAGGGTCGGAGCGGTCAGAGAAGCGGCATTGGCGATTTGAGAGTTATGATTTGCATCTTGCTGTTGGTGAGCATGTTATTTCCGCGCAGACATG
>CAZWZF010000126.1:0-3266 GCA_964638715.1 uncultured bacterium
GACCGGCCGGACAGGTCCAGCTGCCGCTTGATCAACTTGCCCTGGAAGAAGCCGTGCTTCGGGCTACCGGAGCCAGCGATGTTGGTCAGGAACCCCTTGACCCCGCGTGATGCGTTCTGCGGAGACACAGGCTCGGCCAGCCCGAACAGTGCGGCGGTCGCGTCGTGCAGGTGCGTACGCCCACGGGAGATGGCCTCTGGGGTCTGCAGCACTTCCTTGGCCGACTTGAGCTTGTCGTTTGCCAGCATCAGGTCGCGGTACAGATAATTGGCGTCGTTAACTAGGACGTCTCCGCGCGGGCTTGGGACCACGGGGCGCATCATGGGCGGGATGACCGGGATCTTGGAGAGTACGAACGCCTCGCCCGCGTTGAGGTCCTGCTTCTTGAGGGCGTCGATGTACTTGATCTGCTTGACCGCAGAGTCCAGTGCCGCGCCCCGCAGGGTCTTGGTCTGGGACTTGAGGTCAGATCTCTTGGCGTCCAGGTCGATGGCCTCCAGCTGCTTCTGGATGTGCCTCGCACCCTTCTCGGCAACGGTCTGTCGGAACTTCGTGCCGGTCATCCCCAGTAGGCGACGAGCAGCGTCCTCGAAGACGGGGTTTACGACAGGCTCGTGCAGGTCGATGTGCGTCCACTTCTTGCCGTTGGGGCCGCCGGTAAGCACGGCGTCGAACAGCCCGCCTTCTTCTGGCTTGAGGTCCTTGGCGCGGAGGAACAGCGGGTTCTGGACCTGACCGGCAGACATCTCTGAGACGTTCTCGTCGGTGAGTGCGCCCAGCGTGATGCGGCTACCAGTCTTGTCTACCTTGATGCCTGCCCCGTGCAGCATGGCGTTGAACTTGTCGTAGGCGAACGACGACTTGGGCGGGAGCGGGGGGAGGCCCAGCTGGGTACGCTTCCAGAACTCGTCGTTCTTCTGGGACCGGAGCAGCGAGTTTTCTTTGAGTAAGTCACGTGCGCCGTGGGCGATCAGGCCTGCGAACTCCATGCGGCCTAGCCCCTTGGCTCCGTCAGTGCCTCCCTTGGAGGGCTGCTCGTTGACGTCGTAGCCGTCAATGCCGCGGGCGCTGTAGTTCGTGGCCGTCTGCTTCATCAGCTTGAAGAAGTACTGCGGCCCTACCATGATGCCCTTGACGTTCTTACCTGTCCTCGGGTCGAAGACCGTCTCCTTGTCGGAGAGTCCGCGTTCTTTGAGCAGTCCTCGAGCCCACTCGACGTTGTTCTTCCCGCTGAACTGCTGGGCCGCGATGGGCTTGCCGTCGTGCTCTGCGGCCTTGGCGACCGCCATCTCGATGGTCTGCGATGGGTTGATGCGGGAGATGATGCCCAGCGACGTGTAAAGGATGTCGAGCGGGCGGCCCTTGGCGTCCTGCACCATCTGGTCGTCGGGCAGGATGGTAGACACCACGCCCTTGTTGCCGTGGCGACCGGACAGCTTGTCCCCGATGACCATGGACTCTTCGGTCTTGGCGGTGACGGCCCAGCTCTTTCCGGTCTTGAAGACGTCTTCCACTACGCCGGGGAAGTCGTGCTCCCATGTGTGGGTGGCGTTTCTATACGGCTTCACCAGGCTCTTGTGGAGGCGCCCCAGGAGCTGGCTTTCAGCACTAAGCTGCGACTGGGACATCACCGCAAAGACGATGTCTCCGTGGTGCAGGGTGACGCCCTTCTTGGCGCAACCGTCCTCGTCCAGGTTGTCGTACTGGGCCCGGGTGTACTGGTTACCAAACTGCGACCGGTGCTTCTCTTTCCCGATGAGCAGGTCGTCGATGTCGATTTTTTCACGGTAAAGATGGACCGACGTCAGCTTCTTGGCAGCACTCTCCGAGATGACAACCGCGTCGTTGGAGTTCAGCCCGTGGTAGGCCATCAGGCCGGTACGTAAGTTCTTGCCCAGCGCCATCACGCCTTTACGCGTGTAGTTCGACTCGCCCATCCGCTGGCCCTGAGTAACCTCGTCGCCCTCTTTGACCTCGAGCTGGTTATCCAGAAAGCTCTTGGTGCCGAGGGGGTAGTTGCTCATGTACGGGATCTTGACGAGGCCTTCTTCTTCGGCGGCTACCTTGAAGAAGGCTTCTTCCGCCCCCTTGAACATGCGCTCGTAGTGAGTCTTGGGGAGTTCTTCCCCGTGACCGGGCTTCATGCCGGGGCCTAGGATGGTTGCCAGTACGAGCTTAGGGCCCTGGCCGTCGTTGACCTTCTTGAAGATGGCCGTGCCCTGGTTGAACGGCAGCGCCATGTGGTAGTCGGTGTCGGTCAGGCCGTCAGCCGTCAGGCTCTCGGCGACGTTGTCGAGGTTGGCAATCACGGACGGGTGCAGCGTAGTCCGCTGCTCCAGGCGCTCGACGGCGTGGCGGGCGTCTTTCTCCGACTCGGCCGTCTTCCGCAGCTGCGCCAGGGTTTTGTCTAGGGACGTGTGGGCCGAGAGGGAAGTCGTGCCGAACGACCCGTCCTTGTGCTTGATGCCTAGTACCGGCGCTGCCCCGATTACCTTGGGAGCCTTGAGCGGGTCCGGGAGCTTGAGGGGGTCAGGGAGCTTGAGGGCGTCGGCAGTCTTCACCATGTCCCGCTTCTTCCACAGCGCGGCGGCGTCAGGGGATTGGTGTTTGGCGTGGACTGACTTTAGGCCGACGTCCTTCTCGATGAGGTCGTAGAGCGCAGACCCGACGCCACTCCGACGGTGCTCGGGGTCAACCCAGACCATCTCGGGGTACAGGAAATCGGGGTCGCCAGCCTTGCCCAGACTCAGGGGAGCAGCTCCTGGGACTCGCCGGGTCATGACTGCGTACCCTACGCGCTTGCCAGCTGCGTCCTTGGCCTCTGCTACGCTGGAGGGGTTCCACTTCCAGGGGCGGTATGACTCCGTGATGCCGGTGTCCTTCCCGTCTGGGTACTTTGACAGCGTCGAGATGCCGGGGGCGATCTCGTCGGTGTCCTGCTTCTCCTTGTGGTGCTTGTGGCTGTAGGAGTAGGTGTCAGCCGCATGCTTCTTCTGGTGCGGCCGAACGTAGATGTAGTCCTTGTCGATGCGGGCGATCTTGCCGGCGATGGGGGAGACCGGTACGGCCATGTGGCCGAACAGCTCCTCCATGGTAGCTGCACCGGGGGCCTGGCTCGCAACCTGGACCCAGGGAACCTCACGGTCCTTTAGGCACAGCGCCTGGGTCTGCATTTTTGCCGACATGAGGGCTCGGTTGCCCTGCATGGATTCCATCAAGGGCACCATGTTGGTGGCCGGGGAGTAAAGCATGTACGGCGCAGGGAC
>CAZWZF010000127.1:0-2485 GCA_964638715.1 uncultured bacterium
CTTAGCGATAAACCAGTTTCTGACAAGGCAATTATTCGGCCTGCCACTTTAACATTAAACAGGTCTGAACTTTCCGAATAAAAGCCCCAGTCCCCTTACACAACCGCACTTTTTTATGAAACTTTTGCTTAATTTAGACCAGTTTTTAATTCAGTATCCGGTTTTACGAAAAAGATTGGCAGAGGTAGGGGACTGAGTCGAATCCCGCGATGACATCGCAACATACGATTACTGATATGCGGGATTCGTGTCTGTCCCCGGCAAGCTTCTGTTATACGTTTAACCCTTTTCCAACCACCCTATCTGCTCTTCGGTCAGGTTAATTTCCAGCGCAGACAAACAGCTCCATAACTCGCGATAGCGCATGGGACCTACCAGGGGGAAAGTGGGGAATGGCTGGTTCAACACGTAGGCAAGGGCAATGTTGATGGGTTCTACCCCAAGTTTTTCTGCCAATTGGAAAGCGCGGTCGCGACGGGAGAAATTGGCGTCGCTGTACCAGCAGCGCTGCATTTCATCGCTGCCATATATTTCCCGTCCGGCGCGGTCGGTGAAAAAGCCGCGCGCCTGGCTGGACCAGGGCAGCAGCGGTATCTGTTCTTCCCACAGCCATTTACGGAATTCCGGGGTGTTGGCAGAATAACAGAGATAACCCGGCCACGGCGTGTCATACATTTCAGCCAGGCTGAACTGGTTGCTGAGTACCGAAAAGAAAGATTTTCCGTTACGTTTGCAATAAACCTTCGCTTCCTGCAGACGCGGCAGCGACCAGTTGGATACGCCGAAGATGGTGCATTTGCTGGTATCTTTCAGGATATTCATCGCGTCAACCAGTTCACCAACCGGAACAGCAGGATTATCGCGATGCATCATGTAAATATCCACATAATCCATCTGCAACCGCTCAAGCCCACCATCCATCTCACTGATAATACCCGCAGGATTATCGTTCGGTGCATTCCCGCCTTTTTCAATGATGACAACCTGTTCACGAATGCCGCGATTTTTCACCCATTGCCCCAGATTGCGCTCGCAAGCGCCATTGGGAACGCCATAAGCATAGGAAGTATCGAAAACATTGCCGCCGGACGCGAAATATTCGTCATATTTGATGGCGGTGTGCGGCATAGTGTTATTATGATCGGCGCCAATGATTAAGCGCGACACCTGTTTTGCCAGACCGGGGATAGCGCCATATCGCATACGATTGTCTTCACGCACCACCAGCGATTCATTCGTGATGGTATGCAGGTAATTCTCCGGTTTTTCCTGATCATAAACAAACCCTAATTCAGCGCGCCAACGGTCCAGCGTTTCCATATTCCCCACACTGTCTTCCCATGACATGGTGGGAGACTGCCGATTGGCGATATTGTCGGATACTACCTCTGCCTCAAGGGTGTAAATATCCTTATCGCAATCAATTACAATTTCTTCAAAAGTACGACCGTAATCTTTGGTTATTTTTATGACGGCTGGCGAATAATAGAATCCCGGCAGCCACGGTTCCGGTACATCAATCCAGCCTTCACTGCCAACAATACGGGCACGGCTGCCCCCTGGAACCTTCAGACCGGTGGTCATTTGCGCAATAATGCCATTTTCAAACTTTGCGACGGCACCGGCCCAGGCATCCACTCCGGTATTGCCCAGCACGCCGCAAGCCTTCAGTTCCACCGGATTTGCGAAAGGTTTGCCCATGGCTGTACCGGCAATGAAACGCGCAAATGATGCCGGGTAACAGCCTACGTCAAGAATACCGCCGCCGCCAAGAGCGTGAGAGAAAAAGCGGCTGTCATCCGGCGCGTCGGTAAAATAACTGAACTCAGCATGAATCATTCGCACATCGCCAATTACTCCGCTCTGTACCAGTTCTGCCAATTTTTTCATCTGCGGATGACAACGGCACATGAATGCTTCCATCAAAAAAACGTCATTTCGCCGGGCAGTATCCCCCATCGCCATGGCTTCATGAATATTCAATCCGATTGGCTTTTCCACCAGGATATGTTTGCCGGCATTTGCAGCTTTAATAGCCCATTCCGCGTGCATGGGATGCGGTGTGCCAATGTATACCGCCTGCACATCAGGGTCTGCCAGCATCGCTTCATAACTTCCATACGCCTGTGGTATGTCGTGTTCAACCGAAAACTTATCTGCCGATTGCTGTGCGCGGCTGGCAACTGCCAGCACTTTATTAGCGGCACTCTTCATCGCGCCTTTCACGAACCTGTCAGCTATCAAACCAGTGCTGATAATTCCCCAGTTTAAAACGGGTGAATTTTTATTCATTTATTTGACTCCATGATGATATTCTTCAATACTTTATTTATTTTGACATGATTTACATGATTTACAAGATTATATAAAATGGCGAAGCCTACAGGCAATTGCAAAACCTTTTTTTCTAACTTATAAATTGGCACCTTAAAAGCCCCTCCCCTCAATCCCTTCCCCTCAATCCCCTCCCCGGTTGGAGAGGGGA
>CAZWZF010000128.1:0-2437 GCA_964638715.1 uncultured bacterium
GGGCTGATAAAGATATGGCAGGATTAAATAGAATGAAAGAAAATGATCCTATTAGATATAATGAACTATTTTTGAAGGCACCAATGAAGAAATAATAAATAGTAAAGAGTAAATATACACTCTAAGTATATAAAAAAATAAAATAAAACAAATGAGTCTCAATAAAGAACTTTGGTTAAAAACGATTGAAGAAATCATTTACCCAGAGAACAATTTTTATAATCAATCAGTTGATCATACCGCACAGGGTGCTATATTTGGTAAAACTGTTCATATTCCTAATGCTGGTGCTTTCACAACAGCAGTAGTAACTGATCCAACAGTATTTCCATTAACAGCTGAACAAAGAACAGATAACGATTTAACATATAATTTACATACATATGCTAATGTTCCATTATTTGTAAACTTTACAGAAATGCACGAATTATCTTATGATAAAGTAAAATCACTTGTATATCAAATGACAAACAATATTGAAGATAAAATCGCTAATAAAACTATCTTTACTTGGGTTAATGGTTTACCATCAACTTCATTAGTAAAAGGAACTGGTGCAACTAGATCAGGTGGTAATTCATATCAAACTGGTAATAGATCTTCATTAGCATTTGAAGATGTAGTAGGTGCACATAAAATATTAGATCAGCAAAATGTTCCAAGAAACGGACGTAAAATGTTAGTTTCAGCACAGGGATATGGTGATTTAATGAATATGACAAAATATAACTATGCTTTTATACAATTGGGAACAATTTTAGAAGATGGTAAAGTTGGAACCCTTTTAGGTGCTGACGTTTATATGAGAGGTACTTATAATGTGGCTTACAATACAAGTTCAGCAACATTTTCAGAAGTAACAACTGCTACATCATCTGCAATTTTAAGTGATTTCAGTATTATATGGCATCCAGATTTCGTATCACAATGTAAAGGTTCAATTGGTAATTCAGGTATTCAATTATTTGAAAGAGCAAATGATCCATTATATTTAAGTGATGTAGTTTCTTGTGCAGTTCGTCACGGATCAAGTAGAGTACGTTATGACAACTATGGTGTTGTAGCAATCTATGAAGGAGCATAATAAAAATATGACTAGGGTAGAAATACCCTAGTTTTTATATAAAAATTAATAAATATAAATGAACGGAATTAGTTTTATAAAGGCCCAAGGTGGGTTAGGTTTAACAAGCCCTAATGAAGATAATTGGAGTGGTTTAGTATTTTATGTTAATAGCACTAATATACCAGTAGGATTCACCGCAAGCAATAAACAAATTATTTATAGCGACATAGAGGCAGTAAACTTAGGAGTAACTGAGGCAGCATATCCAATAGAATATTATCAAATAAAAGAATTTTTCAGATTAAATAATAGTGCAACATTATATTTAAGTTTTAACAGTGGTTTAACATATTCAAGTGGATATACATATTCAACTGGAACAACAACTTATAGTGAAGTTCAAGATTTACAGATTTATTCTGGTGGTAAGTTGAAACAGATTGGTGTTCTTTGTTATAATGGTTCAGGATTAACATATAGTAATGATATTGGTGCTTTACAAACGATAGCAGCAGCCTTAGAAGTATTAGAAATGCCTTGTTCTATAATATTTGGTGGAAACACTAAATCAGTAGGACTTTCAAGTCTATCAAATTTAAGGGCATTAAGTGCATCAAAAGTAAGTATGGTTATTGGACAAGATGGTTCAGCAACAGGTTTATCTTTATATAATACTTATGGGGTTTCAGTTCCAGCACTTGGAGCAGCCTTAGGAACCATATCATTAGCAAAAGTTAGTGAAAATATTGGTTGGGTTAATAAATTTAACATAAAAAATGAAGGAACAAGTGAATATGATAATCCTACATTTGGAAATGGAATTTATGTATCAAGTCAAACAACAACAGCTCTTACAAATATTCAAAATAAAGGTTATATCTTTTTAAGAAAGTTTGTAGGATTAACTGGAACATATTGGAATGATTCTCCAACAGCAGTTGTAGAAACTAGTGATTATGCTTATATTGAAAATAATAGAGTATTTGATAAAGCACGTAGGGGTATTAGAAAAGATGTATTACCTTATGTAAATAGTCCTATAAAAATTGATCCTACAAGTGGTAAAGTAGATATTACAACTATAAAGGCAATTGAAAATGCTGCAACTAATAGTTTAAGTCAAATGTTATCAGCAGAAGAATTAAGTGGTTATAAGGTAACTATTAACCCTAATCAAAATGTTTTATCATCTGGAATTCTTTATATTACAGTTGCGTTAGTTCCAATAGGAGTAGCAAGAGAGATAATAATAACATTAGGATTTGTTCTATCTGTATAAAAAATAATATCTTATTGGTGGTGGATTAATTTCCACCTCCTGTAAGATCAATAGTAAAATATGTTTAATGAAACTGATGATTGGTATAATGG
>CAZWZF010000129.1:0-2364 GCA_964638715.1 uncultured bacterium
AGAAGATGTCATGGGGTAATTGTAGCACAGGAGGAGCTAACCGACTACCCCGTATAAACAATATCCAGAAAGATTTAAACAGCAATATGCAGAATATATCGCAAAACTGCACGCTTCTGGTGTAACATTATCTATCGGGTCCGACCATCATTCGCAACACAGCCATTATCACGACACAAATCTGGAAAAAGTAGATGATTGGCTGCAATCAGTCGGATTGCAAAATGTTCATTTCTGGACGATTGGTGGTTAGTCAGTCACCAATCAAATCCGAACAAAAAAGTCATGACTTTTAAATTGAGAATTGCATATAGTCGAAAACCACCCCCCGCCCCTCCTTGGCAAGGAGGGGAGTTTACTTTTGTCGCCTATTTTTCGGTCACTGAACTTATCGAAGTAACCCCATCTGAAAACTGAAAACTATCCACTAAAAAGGACCACTTATGAAATACTTTGAATTATTTTTTTGCATCCTAACTGTTATACCAATGGTTGCGGCAATAATGGCTGCTGAACCTGCTGCGCCGATAAAGTATGATAATCTTCACGCCAGGATGAATATCGGGCAGGATGATCAGCTTTATTTTGCCAGCGATACATATATACTACATTGCAATCGAGATGGCACGCAGCCGGTGCTTGATATTGGCGGTCACGCCTTGCAAAATGCGACTGCCAACGCGCAGGGAATTATTGCTGCTGCCCATGCGCATTTCTCAAAAGATGTGACCCTTTTTGACGCAGATTTTAATACTCTCAGCCGTTATACCCGCATTGGCGATTATAATTTCACCTCACCGGCAGAAATCGCTGTCGGTCTCAGCGGTGATTTTTATGTATTGGATCAGGGGCGCGATCAGGTGATTCGTTTTCATCCTGACGGAATTCGCTGCGCCGTATATCAAATCCCCCACGAAGAATACCAGGACAAGCGGTTTGGCTATCTTACCCGTTTCCGGGTTTGTGAACAGACAAAATCTTTATATGTTGTTGACTGGCAAAATCTTCGCTGTTTCTCCATGGATTCACCGGAATTTCAATTTACCCTAAAGATGAAATGGGAAATTAAATCAGCGGGAACCTGTATGAATCTGTCATACGGTTATGGTGGTTTTGATTTGGATGAAAAAGGCATATTATATACTATAGGTCCATTAAATGAAGAGTTCATCACCAGTTATGATGCGGATGGCAAATTGCTGAAGAAAATTCCGCTCAAGATGGATGACCATAAACCAATTGACCCCGAACGCGTGCTGGGTCTTTGCGTTTCAAAAAATGAAGTTTTTGTAAAACGCCAGCATAAAACTGAATTATTCCTGCGTTTTAACATCGACACCGGCGAAATTATCACTGATGCTGCCGTTCCCACTGATTTTGACGCTATACTGCGCAATCCAACCGCTGATGGCGGCAAACCTATAGCACCGGTAGTATCTACAATGGGTATACCAGCAGACCGCAAATCGATTCGCGTGCTGTTTGTCGGCAACAGCCAGGTTAATTGCGTACGCGATATTCCGGAGATGGTGGAAGAAATATCCCGCTCATCGAATAATAAAAAACTGCCGATTATTCTCACTGACGAGGTAGTGGTAGGTGGTACCGGACTGGAAGGATATTGGAAAAATGGACTGGCACAAAAGAAAATTGCCGCTGGCGGTTGGGATTATGTGGTGATAAACGATATCGTATACAGTTTTGGAATCACCAGTACTGCCAAGTTCAACGAATATGCTGGCAAATTTGATGAAATAATAAAAAAATCCGGCGGGAAAACAATGATTTTTTCTACCGGAGATGTCGATAAAAAACGCGACCAGCAGGTTAAGATGTATCAGGATGCCATTTCATTTGCAAAAAACAATAAATGCCGTGTTGCCGGTGCCGGAATGGCATGGCTGAAAGCCTGGGATAAAGACCCAACCCTCGATTTTCATTTCACAGACCGCGCACATCCTAACGCTCTCGGGTGCTATTTCAACTCTTGTGTGATATACGCGGCACTGACAGACAGCAACCCGGCAGAGCAGGAAATCGCCACCTGCAACGCCACCGATAAAGAACAGGCGGCATTATTACAAAAAATCGCCTGGGAACAGTATCAGGAAGACAGAAAGAATGAAAAATAAAATGAAATAGATGTTTTTGCAAAACCTATTAAAAGCCCCTCCCCTCAATCCCCTCCCCGGCTGGAGAGGGGAAGAACGACTTTCAGTGACTGACACCGAGTGGCGAAGCCAGGAAGGTGTCTGTCACACCATGTTGTCACAAGACTTTACAAGAGCCAATGTATAATTCAATTATTTATACGGGGTAGTCGGTTAGCTCCTCCTACTGCTTTTACTATCATGTTCATCCCAA
>CAZWZF010000130.1:0-2142 GCA_964638715.1 uncultured bacterium
TTTTATTATAATTTTAGGAGATATTTTTATTTCTTTTTCTTTATCAAGACTATTTATATCAAATGTTAAATTCGATACCTCTTTTTCTTGAATTGAAAATATCTTATCAGAACATAAACATACAAATAATATGTAAAATGATAATCTTATAAATAATTTCATAATCTATCTCCAAATATTATTTTAGTCTAAAAACAGTTACAGTGTCATTAAAATGAAGATAAGATGCACTACATTTTTTAGCATCAATATATTTTTCTTCAACGAAATGTGCAGAAAATTCTTGATCATCTGTTGAAACTATATTAGAAGTACCACCACCTCTATATATAACAGTATGTTCATATTCGGTTGTACCATGAAATTTAATGAGTAATATATCACCTGATTCCATATTTGTTTTATCGATATTATTACCTGGTACATCTTTATGAATTAAAGTATATGTACCATCAACTGCTTTTAAATATAAACCTTGAGCATAACTATATTTTTCATTTTTACCTGAATCAGTTTTTCTCCAACCACTAATAGGTAGATCAGCACAATCCATACCGATCCAATTATCTGCTTGATAGTCGTTACCGCCCAAAATAGTTGCACAGCCATGATTTGTACCTACCATTTGTAAGAAATTTTTATTTGAAATATTATTTGAAGACCATGGCATTTTAAAAACTAATCTTCGAACAGAACTCAATATACCATTATCATCAATTGAACTTCGCCCGGGTGTTGATAATTCATTTAGATAATTACCATTATTAATCCATCTATAATGAATAGCCACTTTTATTCTTGTTACATTTGTTAAACTCTGACAAGAAAAACTTCTCTTCCAGTCTGTAGTAGTTGAAGATATGATTTTTTCCATATAAGTAGGGTGTACATCTACACTATAAACATATACATGATCTGTCATAGGGAAAACCTCTCGCCAGTCAAACTGAATACTTGACCAACCTTTGATATTTGGATTCCACTTTTTAACATCATAAATTATATTATCTATTTTAACTTTACTTGGCATACCGTTATCATCTAAATAACCACAATAATAACTATAATTATCAGTCTTTCTATATCTTGCTTTTATAACAACATATTCATTTACAACATCATCAAAATCTAAAACTTGTAAATTTGTATTAGAAGGAATATTTGTACCAATTCCATTAACTATGTATACACTTTTTATATCAGGATCTGCCCAAAATTCATATGAGTTCGAAGCAAACGATTCAGATTCAGAATATCCATACCCAAATAACTTTAAAGAATGAGTATCGTTATCAGGATTAATAAAATCATCATCTGTTTGGTTATCTTCACCATAATAAACTATTTGATGATTTCCTGGTAATAGTAAAGTATCATCACCCACTTTATCTTTATTAAATACTAATAAATTATTGGTATCCCATACTTTCATTAATAATTGAGAAATTGAATAATCTCCAACTAATGGTGTAATTGAATAATTAAAAGTAATGCTATTAATTAATGGGTCATCAGATAAAGGTATAAACCTTGTCTTATCACTTCCTGTAATCTCTATCTTAAAAACAGTTGCAATATCTTTACTTGTAGTTTTTTTACTTATTTGATTTACAAGACGTTCCACCTCTACAACATATTCATTATTACTCACTCCTGCGGGTAACGTTATATCTATTTCTTTCGTATATTTCAAAGTATTTGAAACTGGCATTGTGATTTCTAAAGGAGTATTTAAACCAGGACCTGTTACTTTTGCAGTTCCAACAACATTTCCAGTATTAGTTACTGTAACAGTTGCTTTAACAAGTCTTTGATTACCTGTAAATGAATAAACAGGATTTTTATCATTAAAAATCAAATTTACCAAATCAGAATCACTAATAGTAGCACCACCACAGAAAAACACCGTTAAACCATCAATATCACCATTTGCTGATAAGTAACAAGTGTTTGAATATTTGATTTCAATGGAATGTGTTTCACCACTTTTCCATGAACCATCAACAACTTTTAATGAATTATCTAAATCGGGGAGAGCCTGACCATGATCAAAACAATCAAACTTTGGAGTATCTTGACCATCAATAGTCACTGTTACACCATCATCAGATAATACAGCAATTATTAAATTATCATTGGTTG
>CAZWZF010000131.1:0-1906 GCA_964638715.1 uncultured bacterium
AAAACTTGACTACCACATTCCAGACTGGTACAATATTCCCGCTACAAATGCCGGTGTGGCGGAATGGCAGACGCAGTAGACTCAAAATCTACCGAGGGCAACCTCGTGGGGGTTCGACTCCCTTCACCGGCACCAAATTCTTTAAATTCTAACACCATATTAATAAACAAAATCCGGCAGCAACTATTGCTGCCGGACTTTTATTTAATAATCTGCCTCTTATAATGACAAAAGGCTAACCAGGCTTGGTTTAAAGAAACGTGCAGGCGGTACTTCCAATTCGGCGGCAAATTTTGCCAACGGGCCAAAATTTTTCACCTGGAATACGCCGATTGCGTTTGTTTTTGCGATTGTTGTATCTGTTACTCCAAGTGCGCGGAGAACGCCTATCGCCATGATGGTATCGCCATAGAAGTTCATGTGGATGCCGTCAGTAGTGATTTTCAGTGATGCTGGTTTTTTTGCCAGGGCACTTATGAACATGGTGTGCAGGTCAACAACTTTGCACTTCTTGTCTTTGGCTATATCTTTCATAGCCGCGGCATACAGTTCGAGGCGTTTATTTCCTTCGGCAGTCGCGTCTTCCTGGTAAATGGTTGGGGTTAGCAATACTACCTGGCTTCCGGCAGCCTGGGCTTTGTCAACCATTTTCACGATATTTGCCTTATAATCATCAACTGCCGACTGCTGCTGCGGTTCTTTCAGACGCTTTAACATTTCATTAAGTCCGGCGTTAATGAAAACAAAGGCGGGTTTTTCAGCCAGGTTCACATCTTTCTCAAATCGTGGTTCCATATTTTCTGCGGTGCCATTACCGCCGCCGGCATTTTTGAATACCGCCTTGGTGTTGGGGTAATTAGTGGCAAGAATATATTGGGCTGCTCGTATGTAACCACCTTCAAAGGTGATGCCGTCACCCATAAATGCAATCATGTCGCCTGGTTTTACCAGCAATTCCATTTTATCCTGCGGCGCGGTACCCACCATTGCAAGCGCGTCTACGAACAGTTTGGATAAATCAGAACCAATCGGCACTGGTTTTACAACCGCGACTGGCTTTATCGGTGCGGCAGTGACTTTTTTCGTAGGTTTTGCGGAGATAACACACGTTGCCATTGTCATAACACCAATTAAAATGCTCATCTTTAACCATGGAAAATTTTTCATATAAATCACCCCTTTTATTTAATAAATGATATCAGTAACAGAATGAGAAATCAATTATTTTTTTGAGATTTTATGAAAATGATGGTTTTATTTAAATATACTCGATGGGACAGACACTCTCGCGGCTTCACCACTCGGTGTCAGTCCCTGAAAGTCGTTCTTCCCCTCTCCAACCGGGGAGGGGATTGAGGGGAGGGGCTTTTATAGCGCAATCCATAATTTAGAAAAATAGGTTTTGCAAGAGCCTCTACATATGTTTTTCTATGGCGCTATGCGAATGGTTCCCCATTTTTCCGGGCTTAACCGCGCTTCGGTTGGCACATCGGAAACCAGGTCGGTCGCTTTGTCGAACCAGTACATTCGCGCTACCCGGTTGGTACCCAGCGGGTCGGAGTAGATTACGCCGACAATGCCTTTGATGGTTTTTGTGTCAGCGGGGTTAAGGCCGATATCTGCCAATGGCACTCGCAGCAGTACGCTGTAACCGTTTGCGTTGGTTTTTGACAGCGCGGTGGCGGACTCGAGGATTGTCACTAAATCAAGGTTAGTGGCATTTGCCGCGTTGTTGCCTACCATGTATGTCACCGGGTGTGCTTGTTGTATTATTTTTGCCTGGGAATAAATCACGGTGTTTTTCCCATTCAACGGCGCGGTCAGCAACCGGATAGGGCCGCGTCCCGGAATGTCAAGTTTTACATCGACGCAATCGCCGCCGATAAAGGCGTGGGTGAAGCGGGTG
>CAZWZF010000132.1:0-1770 GCA_964638715.1 uncultured bacterium
TGCGACACTTTAAAAAATATGTCAATAAAATCATGACTTGTTTTGTTCGGATTTAACTGAATAATAGTCAATTATCATAAATGCAATAAAAAAAATAATGTCACATTTACACCAGTTTATCTTAAGTTATTTGTTAAAAATACGTTGATATCTTTAAAAATTTATGCTATAGTATAATATAATAATATGGAAACGTTTTTAAAAGTATTATTTCCAAAGGAAACATTTCCTAAACCTATTCCCAAAAGGAGCAACACCATGAAAACCAATAAAAAAGGTTTCACGCTCATCGAATTACTGGTCGTGATTGCCATTATTGCCATCCTTGCTGCAATTCTGTTCCCGGTATTTGCACGGGCACGGGAGAAGGCGCGACAGACTACCTGTACCAGCAATCAAAGACAGATCGCTGCATCTGTGCAAATGTATGCACAAGACCATGAAGAGACACTGCCAAGTTCATCCACCATCTGGCGCGATCTCAACATCGACCCCAACATTCTCATCTGCCCGACGGCCGGCAAAACGCTGACGAACGGATACGACTTCAACGGCAACCAGGCTGGACAGTCGCTGGGCGCCATCCCCGATCACGCGGCCACCTTCCTCACCGCGGATGGCACCTCGCTCTCCGCCAGCGCTCCCAACGTCTTCGTCAATGAAACCCAGTTCGATCCCCGGCATTCCGGTAAAATGATTGCCAGTTTCGTCGACGGTCATGTCGGCATGGCCACGAGTGCGATGCTGACGAAATGCTGGCGGCATGCCTACCCGGATGAGTGGTCGGAAACCGTGAATCCCTACCTGGGCCTTTGGCGTTACAGCGACATACCCAGCGGAACGACGAACACCTCGACCGGCATGAACATATTGCGGAAGATGTCGCTGAGCGGCACGCCGCAATCCGGCTGGCGCGATAATGACGACACGGTATGGAACCTGCCCGAAATCATCGGCAGCGGGGCGATGCATCCGGGACCGAGCAAAGACGTGGTGTTAAGCTTCTTCTACCCGGACACTGACACCGGCAAAGTGATCTTTAATTTTAAGTTTGTGGATGGCCAACCCTGGCCGGCCTTTACCGGGGACACCGCGGACGGTGTCATTATAAAATTGATGAAAAATGACGTGGCCACCCCACTGAAAACCTGGACCGAGCCGCGCGATTATACGATGGCACCGGTGACGGACAGCGTCACCGTCACCGCCGCGCCTGGTGATGTATTTCATCTGCGCATCAATCGCAACAGTAATTCTACCTGTGATTCGACGGTCGTATTTTTCGAGGTGAAGAAGGCGTATTTCTGAACGTGCGGGGTAAACTGGCTGAACGTCTACATTTCGGCGGCATACCCGTACGCAGTCGGTTTGGTACAGGCGAATTGGATGACCCAGGCCTTTTGGCATCATCGGTGATCTGCACGGGATGGCCGGACCGGGGTAGATCCTATAGGGCCAAGGCGAGGCCGCCAGCGAGGACTTTTTCAATGCAGAGATCGACAGCGGGGCGAGTGACGTGTTCTTGCTGGGCAGCAATATCGCGAATGGTTACACCCTTATTTGCTATTGATTTAGATTCCCGGGTCATTTTATACTCCACATCATTTAACATGACACCGTTAACATTAAAAACGTTTTACGCATAACCTAACCCAAATAAATTGGAAAAGGTAATCGGTGTAGCTGCGCTGCAGCTAAATATCATTTTCATATTATATGCTATTAACATGTGTGCGCCAAGCGAAGCTTGGTAATTCTTGTCGGTGTAAG
>CAZWZF010000133.1:0-1746 GCA_964638715.1 uncultured bacterium
CCTATATATATATTACCACAATCTATCTTCATTATTCCAATTTCCACTTGTATATTCAGTCTTATATAAACTAATTCTACTTGATATATTACTAATAGCACTATGTAAGGCATCAGGAAAATCATCATTCTCAGCCTCCGGACTAAAACCTAATAATTGTTCTACTGCTAATTTAAAATCACTTAAACTTCTTGACCTTTCATTGAAATATATATTATTCATTTCAAAATATGGTGTTAATGTTTCTATACGTGCTATCTTATTACCCTTCTGTGAATCATCATAATAGATTGGTAAATTCATATCCATTTCTATTTCAACCTTTTCAATAAGTATTTTAAATATTTCTCCCTGTGCAAAATTACTCTCCATAAATAACATATGATTGGCCTTTACTGATTCATATTTATTAAATATTTTAAATAAATAATATACACTACTTAACATTTCAGTCTTCCTTAAAAAGATATCCAATATATGATATTCCCTATCCTTATAACCTACGGTAACTATTGATTTATAATCACCTGTCTTACTATATGATGGATCAAAATAAGTTACTATTATTTCATAATCCTTATAATTTTCTTCTTCTTTATATTGGATCCATTCTTCTCTGAATATGCTTCCTTCTACTACTGGTATATGTTGATACTCTCTATTAAAAGAGTTAGATCCAATTTCAGTTCGAATTCTTTCAAAATCTTCTATTGTAAATCTACTTGACCAAGATGGATTACCATTCTCATCTATTGCACATACTTTTATATGTGATACATTTCCTAATTCTAAAAATCTTGTCAATAACATATCAGGTGCAAATCTATTACCTAATAAAATTATTTTAAATGGTTTATCAATAGAAACAGTTTGACTTAAATCTTCTTTTAACCAATTAAAAGCCATTCTAAGACGTTTAGGTGAACGATCTAACTCTGGATCATCTATATCATCACATATGATAGTATCGACTCTTAAACCATTCCATTTTGTTCCACGTGGAGATTGACCCATCCCTATTGCATTAAAATGTGCTCCTTGTTGGATTGAAAATTTACTTTTCATCCAAGATCCTTCTAATTTAAAATCACCAAAATCATTTATTAGTAATTCATTCTCTTCAAATTCTGCTTGTATATCTATTAATAAATCTGTTGCATTATCTTTATTCTTACTTACTAATAAAAGATTTTTAGTTAAACCTTTTAATACCTGATAGATAGGTAAAAATAAACTAAAAACGGTAGATTTTGCGTGCCCTCTTGGAAATTCAAAACAAAAATATCTATTATCGGTTTGAATATTATTAACTCCTTGTATATGAAATGGTGCTAACTCACAGAAGTTACCATTCCTATCTAAACATCTATGACTAAAATAAGTATTTACAAAGGTTTGAAAATCTTTTAATGCTTCTTCTTTTCTATTTAATCTCTCACCTTTATCAAATGAATTCTCTTTCTTAGCGGTTTCTTTAATTAAATTAATCTGATTATTATATCTATCTAATAACTTTTGATTAATTCTTGCCATTTAATAATTTAACATTTTTATCTCTCTCTTTTAATAACATTTCTAAATGTTCGGGAGTTGCACTGTGTAATAACATATCAATAAATTCTTGCAATCTGTTATTCTCATTGGTCGTATTATACATAACATGAATATCAAATTTAGTTTGATCCATATATTTAATAAACCGTTCCATTGTACGCGATGTTCCGGCATAATCCAATGTATTACAAT
>CAZWZF010000134.1:0-1702 GCA_964638715.1 uncultured bacterium
AGTTGATGCGCCGGTTTAACAGCGAGATCCAGCACGCCTCGCAGTTGGAACATCCAAATATTGCTCGCGTTTATGATGTAGGCGATGATGCTGGCACAAACTATTATGTCATGCAATATATTGACGGGAAAAGCCTGCGTGAATTGCTGAAAGAAAAAGGTCGATTAACGCTTGAGGAAGCATTACCGATTCTTGAACAAGTAGCCTCAGCACTTGATTACGCCAATAGCAAGGGAATTGTTCACCGTGATATTAAACCGGAAAATATCTTGCTGAATAAAGCCGGCAATGCCTACGTAGTAGACTTCGGCATCGCCAAGGCAGCGGAAGGAACCCGTACCACCCGCGGCATGTTGGGCACCCCGGAATACATGTCGCCAGAACAAATTCGTGGAGAAGTAGTGGATGGACGAAGTGACCAATATTCACTGGCGGTGGTGGCCTATGAAATGCTTACTGGTCAGACGCCATTTAAGACAGAAAGAGATGACCCCTGGGCACAGATTCAGAAGCATTTGAATGAGACTGTGCCGAATCCGCACTCTATCAACAATTCATTACCTGATTATGTATGTGCCACTCTTCTGAATGGTTTGAATAAATTAAGTGACAAGCGTTTTTTTAATAGTCTACAATTTGTTGATGGGTTAAAAGGATTAATTGATTCACCTAATAAAATTAATAAAAAGAAGTTCAATATAATAAAATTGATTTTTTTTGTTGGGTTGTTAATAAGTGTAATTATAACGACATTATTTTTTTATCATTATAAAACAGACAATAAAGTTTCGTTAAGTAGTGGAGTCAATGTGATTAATCGAAATATTATTGAAGAAAAAATAGCGTATATCGATGTAAGCAGTACAGAGATGGATGCATTGTGTGTTATGAATAAAAATGGCAAAGAGAAAAAACGTCTGCTATGGTTTGAAAAAAACAGTGGTGTATTTCCAAATGAAGTTGGTGCCATTGCTTATATGTCTGCAAATGGTATGAAGTTCGCGTATCAGTACAAAAATAAATTATCTGTTGTAGATATATTAAGTGGTAAGAAAATAGATTTTACTAATAAATTGTTTTTACCGAATAAATATTCTTTAGAACATGTTTATGGTATTACTCCTGACGGCAAACAAGTATTACTTCTTGTGAATGAAAAAAAAGTAATTGATAATAATGATAAATCAGGTGATCATAGTCATAATCTTTGCAGTTTACAGTTGCTTAATATAAATACAAAAATTGCCAGAAGTATAACTAAATTTAATGTAAAGAGTGAAGTTTATGGAGATACTTACGCAGGAATTAGTAGATTTGTAATAAACCCAGTATTTAATAATGATGGTTCTAAAATTTATTACATACTACAAGATGGAAGCATTAATGAAATTAGAGTTCGTGATTTGAAAAAACGTCTTATTTCACAAATTAAAAATGTAGATAGTATTTATTATGGGAAAATGGAACTATCATTAAGTAAACATTATGATATCCTGCGATTTATGGGTGAATCAGATAACTACTTTGATATCAATATAAATGATGGCACTATAATTAAAAAATCAAAAGATGAACGAATCAAAGAGTTAGAAAAGGAATATGGTATTAAATTACAAAAAAAGGAATATGATACTATATTACAGATATTAAATCACAGTCATCCCATAAGGAATTAGCCATTTGTAAATAACGGATTCATCAG
>CAZWZF010000135.1:0-1525 GCA_964638715.1 uncultured bacterium
CAAGTAACTATCATAACTCCCCTCCTTGACAAGGAGGGGGTAGGGGGTGGTTGGGGTGATTATATATTTAGTATGGTTTTGCATGAGCCTATTTTTATAATCAATTTCATGCTTTTTGTGTATTTCGTGGTTAAAAATAAATATTAGAAAAAGTTACTACAATCGTTTGACACTTGACCCCTGAAAAACGTAAAATTTGCTAATCGAATGAAATAGCAAATAAAAGAGGTATATCATGTTAAGCAGACCGGGAAATATAGATGTCTGGGTGTTAGCCGGACAGTCAAATATGCAGGGTGTTGGCGAGTTGGCGGGGGCTTTGCCGCCGGATGAGCGGGTGTGGAACTTCACCAGCGCGGGGAAATGGGAAATTGCCGAGGAACCGCTGCATCGTTTGTGGGAAAGCTGCACTCCTATTCACCAGGCGTTGATGCGCGGCGGCCAGACAGAAGAGCAGCGCGGAATATCAGACGCTGAAATGGCTGCGGAAGACGCGAAGCGTCACTGGGGATCAACCATTGGCATTGCGTTTGGCAAAGTAATGGCAAATGAACTGGGACGGCCCATTGGCCTTATATCTGCTGCCCATGGCGGCACCTCGCTGGACCAGTGGAGTCCTGATTTGAAAGATAAAGGCGGAGACAGCCTGTACGGCGCCATGCTCCAGCGCATTGTAATGGCCGGCGGCAACCTGCGCGGCGTTTTGTGGTACCAGGGCGAGTCTGACGCCTGGGATACTCCCACCGCGATAACCTACGCCGACCGATTCATAAATTGGGTAGAACGCCTTCGCGCTGACTTGAATAAGCCGGATTTACCGGTTCTGACAGTGCAGATAGGCAATGTTGTCCTCAGTTCAGTAAAAGAATCCGCCTGGAATATCGTTCGTCATCAACAATATGATGTTCCAGACCGCATTGCGCGGGTAACGGTAACCCCAACAGTTGATTTAACGCTGGAAGACTGCATCCACATAAGCGCTCCCGACCTGATTCGCCTTGGCCACCGTATGGCACGGCAAGCTCTGGCACTGACAGAAAATGCGCCGTTATCCACCGGCCCGCGAATAGCAAAAATAGTAAGTATGCCGAAAAACCCGAAATTCCTGGATAGAGCAGAAAGCCGCATCACCTTCACCGGCGTAACCGGCGGCTGGAACCCCACCGATCACATCGCCGGCTTCAGCATATACGATGCAAATGGCGAAACAATACCGGATAACTATGTCTACCGCATATACCGCGACCGGGAAGACCCCACCGCCATCATCCTACGCACCAACCTGCCGCTAAGATCCGGCGACCTTGTCGGCTACGGCCAGGGAATAAACCCATACTGCAACGCAGCAGATGATGCCGATATGGGGCTTTGCGCGTTTTTGATACCTGTGGAATGAATTACAAATTAATAATTACGAATTATGGAGGCTCTTGCAAAACCATACTAAATATATAATCAACCCAACCACCTCCTACCCCCTCCTTGTCAAGGAGGGGAGTTATGATAGTTACTTGATAAAATAATG